>NZ_CAJPHE010000001.1:0-719134 GCF_905339875.1 Burkholderia sp. BCC1998 | reverse complement strand
CTTGAGGAAGAACGCCGCATCGGCGCGCGCGAGATCGCCCTGGTAGATCTGGATCGACAGCAGCGACAGCACGGCGATCGACGCCATCATCAGCCGCGCGGGCTTCCAGCGCCAGCCGAGCACGACGAGCGCCGGCACGGTGCCGATCATCACCGCCTTGTCGTAGTCATTCATGTGTTCGTTGTAATGCACGAACGCATAGCCCGCGCCGACCACGAGTGCCAGGGCGAACAGCCAGTCGATGACCGACAGGCGCGCGAGGAACGGACGGTCGTCGCCCGGCCCGCACGCGCGAACCGCGGCCGGCGCGCGAAGTCGTCGAGGCAGCCGATACAGCGACGCGGCAACGGACATCATGCCGCCGCGGGACGATTGAATGGCTTTCATGAGCGTCACCAGGATGGAACCATCGGATGCAAATAAAAAGAGGCGCCCCGCCCCGGGGGAGACGAGACACCTAAACGATCGCCGCCGGCGCCGCTCGTCTGCCCGCCCCGCGGCACCTGCCGCATGTGACGCCGGTTCGGCGCCGGCGGCTCATTGCTCGACCGACGGGCTCGCCGGGCTCGCCGGTGCGTCGGCTTCCGGCGGAAAGGCCTCGACATAGGCCGCGACCGCGCGCATGTCCTGTTCGGTCATGTTCGCGCACACGGACTTCATGATCGCGCCGCGTGGCCGCGTATCGGTTTCCCGGAAAACCCTCAGTTGCTTCATCACGTAGTCCGCGTGCTGGCCGGCGAGCCGTGGGAACCCGGTCATGCCCTCGCCATGCTGGCCATGACATCCGACACAGGCCGACACGCCCTTGTCCGGCAGTCCCGACACGAAGATCGCCTTGCCCGCGTCGAGCAGCAAGCGATCGCCGACCTCGCCGAGCACCGCCGGCTGGCTCGAGAAATAATCGGCGAGCTGCTCGATCTGCGCATCGGTCAGATGCGTGAAACCCCACATGTAGCGCTTCGCATTCGGATCGGCGCGCGCGTGATGCTTGAAGTCGGTCAACTGATCGATGAGGTATTCCTTGCGTTGCCCGGCGAGCTTCGGAAACATCGGCGATACCGACACGCCGTTCGCCCCATGGCAGTTCGAGCACACCTGCAATGCAATGGTCTTGCCCGACACGGCCGGATTGTCGACTTCCCGCGACCGCTCCAGGTCGTGACAACCCGATGCCGCCAGCACCAGCGCAAGCCAAGCGAAATGGGTCACCTTGTTCATGTCAGCGCTCTCCCTGCCGCAATGTCCGTCGCCCCGCCGGGTCTCAGAATGAAGCCAGCCATAGATAGATGAACAGCGTGTCGTTGTCCCTTGCATTGCGTCCGTTGCCGTCGTAGTTGGTCGTCGCGCCGAGGAACTTGGTGAAGTGCGTGTACTGGATACCGATTCGTACGTGCTGATCAGGTATCCAGAATATTTCCGGCGTCCACCCCTGCGTATTCGGATGGAAGTTCGCGCTTGCCGCATAGGCGGCGCTGTCCGCGGTCCCCGTCGTATTGAAGAACGACAGGCTGACGCCGTACTTGGCCTGGTAGATGTACGACGCCTTGAGCCGCAACGAATTCAGGTTCGCGGCCGTGTTGTCGCTCACGACGAAGTTGTTGGGATCGTGAATGTTCTCGCGCACGTAGCGCGCTTGCGCGGTGATCGTATGCGGCTCCAGCAGGTACTGGTACTGCGTGTCGAAACCGTAGTCGCGATAGCGCGTCACGCCCGTGCCGAAGATCGGGAAACTGTTCGGGTCGTTCGGATAGACGTTCACGCTCAGCCCGAACGCGCCGACCATCAGGCTGTGCGGCCCCCATTCGCGCGTCAGCGCGATGCGCGCATACGGGTTGTAGCCGCGCAGATAGACCTGCGGGTGATCCGGGTTGCCCGCGTGGTTGCCCTTGCTCAGGAACGACCAGATGCCGTCGGCCGTGCTGTAGGCGGTCAGCTCCGCATAGACCGTCTTGTTCCAGTACAGGTACCCGCCCATGCCGACGACCTGCATCGCGAGACCGCCCTCGATGATCGGCGTGACCGGAACGCCGGCCACCGGGCTGATCGCGGAGCCGATATACGGATAGCTCCAGGCCGGCGCGGTATTGAATACATCCTGCACGGTCGGGTTGTTGTGCAGCGTCAGGCCGAGGATCAGATCGTTGGCCGGAGACATGATCCGGTCGACGAAGCGAAAGTCGGTGTTGTCCGATGCCCACCAGCCTTTCCATTTTCCGTTGGCATCCTGATGATCGTAGTTCGCATAGGTGAACTGTGCGAAGCCGCCGAGATGGTCGGTGATCTTCCCGGCGAGGAACACGCTCGCGAAGTCGAAGATCGGCAGGCCGTTCTTCGGCGTGACCGGATTGCCGCTGGCGTCGCTGTTGGCTCGCGTCTTGCTCATGTCGGCGACGGCCATCGCCGCGAGCGGAATCGTGCGCTCGCCCAACGTATAACCGTTCAGCTTGAACATGCGCCCGTACGGCGTCAGTTCGGGAAACTGGCCGCCGGCGTGACACGCGACGCAACTTTGCCCGGTCTGGCGCGCGAAGATCGGCAGCGCGTGCCCGACGGACGCCTGCAGCAGCGCGAGCGCCGCGACCACGATCATCCCGCCGCGATGCGCCCAGCGATGACGCGTGTCATGCCCGACAAGAAACGTTGTCATGGCGGTTTCCCTCCTCACGCCGTGTGGCCCGCGCTGCGCCGGAACGTCGCGCGATGCCTTCATTGTGCGAAGCGCCCGCGAGACCCGGCATGGGGAGACTTCCTCCATTCGCGGTCTGATTCCTACTCCATCTCGACGCGCGCGGCCGCTCAGGGAACGATCCAGCCTCCGTCGGCGGCAAGCTTCGCGCGATCCGGCCCGGCGAACCGCACGATATAACCGCCCTTCGACGCGAAGCGCTGCCCGGGCGCGAGCGTCAGGCGCGGGTAGTAGCCGGTCAGGATGCGACGTTCGAGCATGTCCTCGATGCGCTCGACGAGATACTCGCCCACGAACGCATCGACCATGTGACTCAGCGTTTCGGCGAGCAGGCCGCATGCGAGATACGTGTCGGCCTGCACCTGCGGCGCGACCATCGGGATGTGCCGGATCGTGAACCAGCCGAATGCGTAGTCGACGCGCACGCGCCGCCCCTCGGGCAGGTCGAACGGATAGGCGACGCGCGTCACGCCGCGCCAGCGCGTCGGCAGCGGCGTGCTGTCGAGCCCGCCGAGCAGCCCCGACATGAACACCGTGTCCGACGCGGGCGGCACATGCTCGAGCGCCGCGAGGTCGGGCGGCCGCAGCCACAGCACGAGCGCATCGTCGCGCGGCATCCCGTGCAACGCATGTGCGACATCCTCGTGAGGCGCAAGCGCGCGATTCGACACCGCGATGCCGTGCGCCTTCAGCGCGGCGGCCAGCGCCTGGGCGCCCCGCTCGCCGTTGTCGCCCGCGCGATAGACCTGCCTGACCGTCTTCACCGGCCGCGCCGCGGCTTCATCCAGGATGCGCTTCGCGATCAGGTCCGACTCGAGCAGCACGCCGCGCGAAAAGTACACGGAGTAGAAATCGTGATCGGTCTCGACGGGCACCTCGACGTTCGGAAACAGGCACGGCACGGCCTGCTGTTCACAGAAGTCGTGAACGGGCGCCCAGTTCCTGCCGCCGAGCCCCGACACGACGGCCAGCACCGGCTGTCGCGCGAAATACTGCCTGAGCTGCTCATGCCACGTGTCGGGCGGGCCGGTGAGCGACCACACATGAAGCTCCCAGCGCCGATTGACCATGAACATCATTTTTCGCGTCGAGCGCAGCGGCGGCGTCGCGCCGAACGGAAACGCGTTCTTGTCCGCGAAGTAGTGCTGCAGGACGTCGAGCATGCCCGCCCGCTTCACCGGGTCCGCGTCCGGCGTGACGATCGTCGCGAAATGCAGCACCGTGTCGGTCACGCCCGGCAGCCTGCGCCGGTCGAGGCGTTTCAGATAGCGGCTCAACGCTGCCATGTCGGCATCGTCGAGCGCGTACTGCGGCATCAGCCTGCCAAGCGGCCGGCCTTCCGAATCGAGCCCTTCGCGCACGGCCCGCGCGAGCCGGTCTTCCGTGTACGGTTCGCGATCGGTGCGCATGCCGGGCACGTACGGAATGTCGAGATCCTCGCCGGTTTGCGCGCGAGGATGCGCCAGGTAGCGCCACGTGATCGGCGGGATCGTATTGTTGCCTTCCTTCGAGCCGAGGCCGCTGCGCCGGTGGCAATTGATACAGGCGGCAGCGGCGCCGCGCAGACGCACGCCGTCCTGATGCACCGCTTCGAGCGGCGCGCCCGAACCGAGGATGCCGCGCCGGTAGATCGCCTCGCCCGCGTCCGCGTCCGCCGGCTCGGCCGATGCAGATGGTGCAGCGGCCGCGGTCGGCACGGCGGGCGCTGGCTCTTCGCCAATCGCCTGCCCTGCGCTCGCGCCGAGCGCGGCCAGCAGCATCCACCGCGCCAGCCGCCTGCGCGACGAAGGCCGGCACGCCCCCGCGAGGGCGCGCAGCCGCCCCCGGATGCCGTTCATGGCCGTACCGTCGGCCCGCCGACACCGGGCAGTATCGGCCACGCGTTCGCATCGATCGCCACCGGACGGCGTCCGCCCGGCGACGCCGGCCGCGCGAAGATCGCGTCGTCGAGCGGCGGATTCAGCGACACCTTGTCGATGAACAGCGTGTCCTTGGTCGCTGCAGCGGCCGTGCCGCTCTCGATCTTCATCGGGATCTGCAGGCCGTCGACGCGCTTGAAGTTGCTGTAGTTCACTTCCACGGTGATCGGGCCGGCGGGCCCGCGCACCACGCGGTCGGCCTTCACGTCCAGGAACGTATGGCTGTCGATCCACACGTGGCGCATCGCGCCGGACGGCAGCTTCACCGCGAGGCGGTACGCGTCGTGACCGCCGAGCGATTCGACGCCGTCCAGCGCCACGCCGATGCCCTTCGCGTCATGGTCGACCAGCGGCCCGTCGATCACCTGCTCGTCGCGCGCGGACGTCAGCTCGCCCGGCGTATACGGCCGCAGGCTCGCCCCGCTGCTGGCGCCCTGCTTCCAGCCTTCGCGGCCGTCGAACACGCGCACGGCCTTCTGGTTCAGCACGGTGAGTTCGAAGCGCGTCTTGTTCGGCCGCTTCATCGCGAGAATGAACGGCATGTCGCGCACGGGCGCGTTCGGGCTGTCCACATGGCCCGACCAGACCATCGTCTGGATCTTGCGCCATGCATCGGGGCCGCCTCGCGCCGCGATGTTCTTCTCGACGACCTGGTCCGCGGTCAGGCCCTGTCCCGGCAATTGCCCGCACGCGCACAGGGCCGCCATCGCGCAGCCGGCGAGCAACCACGATCCGATTCGTCCCATGGCCGTCACCTCGTCGGGCTGTCCGTCGGGTGGCTCGCCACCCGGGCGACGGTGAGCGGCGGCTTGCCGAACAGCGCGTCGTCGGCCGTCTCGTTGAGCGCGACGTGCTCGATCGTGATCCGGTGCGTCTGCCTGACGCCGCTCACGACGGTCTCGAGCGTGTGCGGCATGACGAGCCCGTTCTCCTTGCGGTAATCGCGATAGAGGATGGCGACGCTATGCGTCTTGCCGTCCAGTACACGCGGTTCGCCGTCGATCTTCAGTTCGAGGAAGCTCGACGCGTCGACCCACAGGCGCCGCGTCGCGCCGTCCTTCATCGTCAGCTTCAACACGTACGCGCGGTGCCCTTCCACCTGCTCGGTGCCGAGCGTCTCGATCGTGGTGCCCTTGTTCGCGTAGTCGATCAGCGGGCCGTCGAGCTCGGCGGACGACGCGGCCGACTTGAGCTGCGCCGGCGTATACGGCTCGACGTCGTTGCGGCCCAGGTACGGCCGCACGAGCCAGCCCTGCGAACCGTCGTACACCTGCAGCGCGGTCTGCTGCTCGAACTGGATCTCGAGCCGGCTCTTGCGCGGACGCTTCAGCGTCAGCGTGAACGGCAGCTTCACGTTCTTCTTGCCGCCCGCATCGAGCTGGCCGGTCATCCTGAGCGTCGACACCGCCCGCCACGCCTGCAACCCGCCGCGCGCCGCGGCATTGCGCGCGGCGATCTGCGCCGCGTCCATGTGCGCGGCCGATGCCGCCTGTGCATTCCCCGCCGCCGAGGCCGCGAAGGCGGCCTGACCGAAAGTCAGAAAGACGGCGGCGCACGCCGCCGAAATCGACTTGAAAAGAAACCGGTTCATGACTGCTCTCCCCGCATGCAGGCCGCCCGTTGCCGATGCGCGACGGCACGCGTTTATGTGATTACTCGACCACCAGCCCGTCGATATGCAGCGAATCGATCAGGACGCTGACCCGTTCGCCGCGCTTGATCGGCCCTCCCTTGTTGGAAAACACCATCCAGTACTCCTGACCGGCTATCAGCTGGCCGGTCTGCCGCAGCGCGCCGATCTGGTCCATGACCGGAATCACGAGCATCGCGTGGCTCGTTTCTCCGTACAGGTAGACGGTCGACTTCGTGTCGGCGAGCAGGCGCGCCTTGTCCGGATCGACCACGCGGTAGCTGAAGCGGATCAGGTTGCCCGACGCGGTGCTGCGCACGTGCAGGTCGTCGATGCCCTTCCCCATCTGGTAATAGGCCTTCGCCTCGCGCGGCAGGCTCACCGGCACGTACGGCGAGCGCCGGTGCGCGGCCTCGGCCGGCGCGTCCTGCCCGGCCGCGGCCGGCCGAGGCAGAACCACCACGGCAACGCACGCGCCGCCCGCGAGCAGCAGCGCCGCTGCCGTGCGCCACGCGGCCCGTTTCACCGCAGCGCCCCGGTGAGCGTGGCGGGTGCCGCCTGCGCCGGAATCGGCGCCGGCGGGCGCGGTGCGGTACCCGGTTGGGTACGGGTCTGCGTCTGCGTGCGATTGCGCGGCGGCGTCTGGGTCGGGGCCTGCAGCAGCACGTTCGACGGCGGCCGCGCGAGCGCCGGAGACTGCGTCAGCGCACCGGCCGGCCGCGGCCGCGCCGCCGGTGCGAGCCGCGGCGCGCCTGCCAGCGGCCGCCGCAACGCCGGCGCCTGGATCTGCGTCAGCGGCTGGAGGCCGTTGAGCAGGCCCTGGATCCCACCGGCGCCCGGCAGCCCGGCGAGCAAACCCGCCACGCCGGCCGGCTGGTTCCCGCCCAACGCCAGCGGATCGGTCGGCCCGCCGCCGAGCAGGCCGCCCAGCAGGCCCGGCGTCACGTACTCGACCGCGCCGATGTCGTAGCCGTTGCCTTGCGGCCGCGGCGTGCCGAAGATGTCGTGATTCGGTGCGCCGCGCCCGGTGGCCGCCCCGATCGCCGGCGATGTGCCCTTGATCGAGTAGTTGCCCATCATCACGTTGTAACCCGCACTGCCCGGCGTGAGCGCCTCGTTGAACAGCGACAGCGGCCCATACGACATGTTGATCCACTGGTTGCCTTCATCGGGCGTGGCCGTCGGCATCAACCCGAACAGCGGATTCGGCAGCACCGCGTCGGCGATCCCGGGCGGCACGGCGAAGCCGTTCCCGCCGGCTTCCGGCGGTACCCGCGACCCGTTGCAGTACTGGCCCACCGTCTGCGGATCCGCCGCGATGTTGGTCGTGGCGTAGCCCGCCGTGCTGGTCATGATCGAATGCTGCGGATTCATCGTCAGCCCGGATTGATGATTGGCAGGCCCGGTGTCGCCCCACGCGCCGATGTCCCAATAGAACGGCGGGGTCGTGCCGCCCGTCACGCAGAAGCCTGTCGACTTCCCCTGCTGGTTCAGGACCGGGTTCAACGTGACCGCGTTCTGCACGCCGGGGATGTTCGGGTTCGGCTGCGAACTCACCGAGATGTAGAACGAGCGGTTTTGCCAGAACAGGTTGTTGGTCAGCACCGGGTTCGAGAACTTCGTGCAGTTCGGCTCATCCGCGGGACACCTGACGTTCCCCCTGAAATTCGCGGGCGGCACGAACGCTGCCAGCAGGTTCTGCGTATGGGATGTCGTCTCCAGCCCGGCCGGCTGCTGCGTCGAGGCCTCGATGAAGCTCGTGCACGTCGAGTCCGCGCTGTTCGGGCTGCTCGTGCATCCCGGCGGCGGCACGTTCGACTGCGACGCGGCCGGCGTATTGAACAGCACGCCCGCCGACGCCGTCGCATCGTTCGCGATCACCGTGTTGTTGATGAAGTCCACGCGCACCGCATCCTGCAGCGACACGCCACCGCCCGACCAGCCGGCCACGTTGTCCGCGATGATGTTGTTGATCACGCGCACCTTGTACCACTTGTTCGGGTTGCCGAGGTTGCGCTGCACGTCCGTGCCGTTGACGCTCTGCAGCCGCAGGCCACCGCCCTTGCCGCTCTCCGCGGTATTGCCCATGATCAGGTTGCCGTCGATCACCAGATCCGGGCCGATGCCGTCGGACAGCTGCGGCGCGCAGTCGACGTCGACGAGGCTGTTCTCGCAGAACGTGCCGTCGGGCGGCACGCCCTGCGCGATGATGCCACCGCCGTACGTCGGCAACGTCGGGTTGTTGCTCTGGTTGAACAGCACCACGTTGTGCGACAGGTCGCCGTTGTAGCTGAACCCGAAGTGCGCGACGCCGCCGCCGTCACCGCTGCTGATGTTGCCGCATACCCAGTTGTAGTTGAACTTGTAGTAGTCGGCGCCCGAGCAGAGCGTCACGCCACCTGCCGACGACGGCGTGGTCGAGTTGATCTCGTCGCCGTACGACGCGTTCCCCGTCACCGCGTTGTGATGAACGTTGACGAACGTGTTGTACATGAACGGCAGCTGCGTCACGCCGTCCGCGGCGATGTTGCCGTCGGGCACTTCCACCTGGCCGACCGTGATGCCGCCCGACAGCGTGCCGGCATTGCCGGTCACCCGGTTGTTCGAGACCTCCGTGTAATGGTTCCAGCCGTGCAGGAAGATCCCGCCGCCCCCCTGCGAGCTGTTGGTGACCGTGATCCCGTCGATGCGCGACGGGTTGCACAGGAAGTTGCTGTAGTTCGGGTTGTTCGGATCCGTCGTGCAGTCGTGCCGCGTCAGCAGCGTGCAGACACCGTTCGCGGTGCAGTTTGCGCTCGGCTTCACGCCCTTGCCCAGCACCGTGATGCCCGCGCCTTCATACGCGCCCAGCAGCGACGGCTCCATCAGCAGCTCGCCCAGGTTGCCGTTCAGCGTACCGTCCCAGCCGACCGTCGGCTCGAACGGAATCGGATCCGCGTGCCCCTGCATCTGCGTCGAGCACTGATAGCTGCCTGACGGATCGTACGGGTTGTTGGTCGGCGAGATCGGCTTCGTCGGGTCGTACGCGGCCGAAATCATCCCGCCGTCCAGCGACGTACCGAACAGGCACGAGATCAGCCTGCGCCACGGATCGAGCTTGCCGGACGGATGCGTGTTCGCGTTGACCGTCACCGACCCGGCGCCGACGCCTTGCAGCCGCACCGGCTTCCACATCACCAGCATCTCGTTGTACGTGCCCGGGCCGACGACGATCATGTCGCCCGCGCTCGCATTGTCGATCGCGGTCTGCAGCGCGTTGCTCGCGCCGTTCTCGCCGCCGACGTAGGTCGGCGTCTTGCCGCCGACCGTCACCGTGATCGCGTCGATCGAGCGCTTGCCGTTTCCGGCCGTGACCACGAGCTCACCGCACTGCGTCGCCGGCGCGCCCATCTGCTGGATCGTGCAGGTCGACGGCGCCGTCAGCCCCGGCAGCGTCGGAATGCTCAGGTCGGGCACGGTGACGACGATCTGCGTGTCGCTCCACGACACGACCGGTGCCTTGACGCCCGCGATCGTGACCGTACCGGTGCCCTGCGTGCCGCCGAAGCCGTAGTGGCGCGTGATGAACTTCTGGTTGAACGGCGCCGTGCTCTGGCTCGGCCCCGTGTACGCGTGGTTCGGCACCTGCTGGTCGCCCAGCGCCTTGATCGTCAGCGTCTTGCCGGGCGCACTGACCCACGGGCCCGCGCCCGCGCCGATCGCATCGCCGGTCACGCTCGAGATTGCCGGCGTCGCATCCGGATACGCGCAGTCGGGCTGGTTGTATCCGTCGGCGAACGCCTGCACCGGCACCACCGGCGTATCCATGTACTGCGTCTGTCCGGGCATGAACGGAATCTCGTAACAGAACTGGCTGTAGGCCGGGTTGTACAGCGGATCGGTCATCATCTTGCCCGGATGATTCGGATCGGGGATCGGGCCCGGGTCGTTCATGCACGTGACCATCATCGTCGGCGCATAACCGGTCGGGTTCGGCGGGTTCACTTCCCAGGTCGAGAAGGTCAGCCCGTTGTAGATGCCCCACTGGTCCGAATAAGTGCGCGAGGTTTCGTTGCCGGAGAAATCCTTGAACGAGACCGGCACGTTCGGCACCGCGAACTTCTCGCCGAACTGCGGCGAATACGGGTCGAACTCCGACGAGAAGTCGTCGAGCATGAAGCCCGTGTAGTGCGCCGCAACGTGCGTCGAGCTGAAGATCCAGAACTTCGCCAGCACCGACTCCTCGTCGGTCAGCATCACCTCCTTGCGATCGCACAGATGCCGCGATGCACCCGCGAACGGCGCGACTTCCTTCGATCCCGGGAACAGGCTGATGTAGTCCGGCACGATGCGCAGTTCGCCGACGCACGGCCAGAACCGCTCGACGCTGCCGGTGTCGCCTTCGCCGTGCGGCGTCGAACCGAGGTCGGTGGTCATGTTCTGTGCGTTGTTCCTGTTGTACGTCGAGTTCACCGCGGCCTGGTCGGGCAGGATGAAGATCGCGCCGATCCCGCCGAACTGCTGCGTCACCGGTGCGATGAAGTTGTCGCCGATCAGGATGTTCTTGTCCTCCTCCTTCACCAGTTCGTAGCCCGGCGGCACGATGATCTCGACCACGTACTTGCCGGCCGGCAGCATCGGCGTGCCGTCGACGGGGTTCTTGCCGACGCAGATCGTGCAGTTCGACGCGACCGGCTTGCCGCTCGCGTCCGTCGCCGTCACGCTCGGGAACTTGTACATCCCGTCATACGGCGCCGGCTGGATCTGGTTGAATACGTGCATGCCGTCGTAGCACTTGAACTGCGCGTTCGCCGGCAATTGCCGATGTTGCGGATCGAGCCAGTTGGTGCTGTTCTTCAGCGTGAAGTAGAACGGGTCGTTCGGATCCTGGCCCGGGCAGTTCATGTTCGGCGTCACGCCGTCCGCGCGGAAGCCCTGCGCCCAGTCGTCCCAGCTCGCCGTCTTGGTCGTGTCCACCAGCGTCAGGTTGGTCGTGCCGTCCGTGGCCGTGCCCTCCTGATACAGGTTCACCGTGACGTTCGGCACGTTGGGCGTCCACTTCGTGTGGATCAGCAGCGTCGGATCGTCGAACGGCCGCGTCGACGCATAGATCACCTCGCCGCGAATCCCGCCGTTCTCGCCCTTCGCGAATGGCGTCTTGCCGAACTCGATGAACGAGTTCTGCCCGGAGAAACCCTGCCATGCCTCCGAGTTCACCCACGGCGGATCGACCCGGCCCGTCGAGCCGCTGCCGGTCGACGTGCAATCCGCGTCCGCGCAGTAGCGCGCGCCCGGCACCCGCAGGTTCGGCGGCACGGGCAAGGTTTCGACCGTGTTCGCGAAATTCCCGGCGATCGTCGAGTTGCCGCTGCCGGGCACGCCGGTGCTGTCGACCGGACCGCCCGCGTCGTACACGACGTGCGTGCCGCTCGACTTGTAGCGCGTCTGGTCGTCGTCCACCACGTACCAGTTGAACAACGGGAACACTTCGTTGAACGGCGCGTAGCCATTGCCGTCCGTGTTGTTGAAGCTCGAGAAGCTGCCGTCGCGGAACCGCAGGTTGGTCGACGCCAGCGCGATGCCGGGATCGTCCGGGTGCGAGATGCCGTCGCCGTGCAGGTCGATGAAGGTCCGCGTATAGAGGTTCGTCTGCCACTGCAGCACGGCGAGATCGCCGACGTCGACCGTCGTGCTCCCGTTGGCCGCAGGCAGCTGGACGGCCTTCGCCAGCCCGTCGACGATCTGGTCGTTCCACTGATCGAAGACCGTGATGCGCGTCGTGCCGCTCGGCAACCCGCTGATCGTGAAGCGGCCCTGGCTGTCGCACTTCGTGAAGCCGTAATCCTCGCCGTCCGGATCGCCGACGCTCACGTAACATTGCGAGAACGCCAGCGAATCGTGCGACCCGCTGCTGTACAGATTCTCGTTCGGCGGACGGCCGTAGTGCAGGTTCGTCACGCGGCCCGTGAGCGTGTTCGGGCACGCGCCGGTGTCGCACAGCCCCGTCTTGGCCGCGTTGGTGCGCCGCGCGTTGATCGTCTTCGGATTCGCGAAGCCGATCGACACGTGATAGCCGGCCGGCCCGAACTCCTGGAAGTACGCGGGCCCGCCGACCTTGATGAACGCGTCATGCGCCTTCTGGCCGTCGAGCGTGTTGGTCTGCAGCCATTCCTCGCCGCGACCGATCCGGTCGGCCGCCGGCGTCGCGATCACGCCGTAGCGGCCCGGCATCAGGTTGGCGATGACCGCCTGGCCGACCAGCGGCGACAGCGTCTTGCCGTCCGATTCGAATTTCGGGCAGGTCGGGATCATGCCGACCAGGCCGTCGGTCGCCGTCGTGATCGGGCACGCATTGAGTCCGGTGAGCGGGTCGATGGTGCCCTGCAGCGAATTCGACAGCGGCATGTTGAACATGTCGTAGGTCATCTGCCCGGTCGGGTCGCCGGTGCCGCCGGCGTCGTCCCAGAGCTTGATCTCGAAGCCGCCGAGGCCCGGCTCGCGCGCGGTGCCGAAACCGTCGGTCCCGCCGCTGACATCCACTTCGCCGTTCAGCGGCGCATCGTCCTCGAACACGAACACCGACAGCTTCGCGGTCTGGTACGGGGTTTCCGTCAGCAGCACGTTGAGCTGTCCGGCTTGGCCCGCCGCGGTCTGCCCGGCCTTCGCGGCCGCGATCTGCGCAGGCGAAATCGGCGCGCCGCCCATGCTGTGGCCGCACTTGCCGGTGCCCGGCGCGAAATCCGCGCCGCTCGGGCCCGACGGGCAGTCGAGCGCGATGCTGAATTGCCGCGTGGTGTTGGCGGGCGGCACGCCGCCGCCATTCACGAACGTGTTGCCCGCGTCGCCCGGCAGGATCGAGATGTAGTAATGCTTGGTCGGATCGAGCGCCACGTATTTCGGATCGACCGGCGTCTGCTGCGAAACGTTGGTGCCGGTGCGGCACGCGCCGTTGCCGACGTCGCACACGGTCGGCAGGTGCGTGTTGGACACCGGGTCGTACACGGTCTGCCCGGATTCGCACGCGACGGTGCCGACACAGCCGGCCGCCACCACCGGCATGTAGCTCGTATGGAAGTTCGTGCCGAGACTCGGCACCGGCAGCGGCGGGCAGTTCGCCGGCCGCGACGTCGCCGAGTTCACCTGGCAGGCCGGATCGATCTGCATCGTGCGGTCTTCCTCGATGATCCAGCGATAGTCGGTGAGCTTGACCATCTTGTTCGGCGCGACCGCATCCGGCGCCATGCTCGGCGCATCCATCACGTTCACGACGAGCCCGCTGCCGGGATTGAAGGTCACGGTCACGGTCCCCGCGTTCGCGCTGGTCTGGTTCTGCGTATTGGTGACCTTGTACTGGAACGACATCGTCTGCGCGGATGCGCCGGCCATCGGCGGCGTCATCGGCATCGCGGTAAACGAGCCGTCCGGATTCAGCGTCACGGTGCCGTTCTTCGCGCTCGACGCGACGATCTGCGCGGTGAGCGGCAGCCCGGCCGGATCGCTCGCGCTGGCGAGCACGCCGGGCGCGCCGATCTGAACCTGCGACGCGATGTTGCTCGAGAAGCTCGCATTGCCCGCCGTGGGAATCGACAGGCACTTGTTGCTCGTGGTGCAGGCGGTCAACGTCACCTTCGCCGTCACCGGCGGCGTGCCGTTCGTCGACTGATAGACGAAGCTGTCGTTCGTCGCGCTGCTCGACAGGTACGTGAAGGTACCGTCCGTGTTCAGCTTCAGCGTGCCGCTGGCAGGCGGCGTCTGGACCTTCACGCCGTAGACGCCGGAGTCGTTCGCGATCACGCCCTTGGCCGGATCCGACACGGCGAGTGTCGTGCCCGGCACGAAGTAGTAGTTCGCGCCCGTGGCGGTCGGCGTTTCGCCGATACCGGCGGTCGCGGACGGCTGCGCGTTGTTGACCGCAATGTAGGCCTGCATCCCGCCGTCGCGCAGATTGTTGGTCGACAGGCTCAGCTCGCGGTCGTACACGGGCATCGCTCCGGCGGCCGGCGCGTTCACCATCACGTCGTAGGTCTTGCCTGCAGCCATGAACACCGAGTTCTGGATGCGCTGCGTGCCGGGCAGCACGTTGCCGTCCTCGGCGACCAGCGCGAACCCGGGTACCGACGGATTGCCGGTTTGCGCGCCGACCACGGCCGGGACGTGCATGCGCAGGCCGGCGTTCACCAGGCGCACCAGCACCTGCCCGGTCGACGGCGGCACGTTCACGCTCGGCCGGAACGCCGACGCGTTCGGGTTGGTGCGATCGAAGGCCACGCCGTTGATCAGGTAATAGCGCGGATCGTAGTTCACCACCGGCGGATAGCAGGTGCCGAACGTGATCGACTTCGAGTCGCCGCACCCGCCGGGCTGACCCGACCACGCGGCAGTTTCGCTGAAGCCCTTGGTCGCGACGGCCGCGGCGACCGCCGCGTTCTGCACCGGATCGATCTCGCTCATCACGAGCGGCACGTCGGCGTCATAGCAGGACGCCGAATTCGGATACGCCAGCTTCGTCGACGCGCACGTCGAGCTGGCAACGGCCGGGCTCTTCACGACCAGCACGCCGTACAGGCCCATCGGCCCCTGGATCGACGGGTGCGTGCCCGACTCCAGCAGATAGGTGCCGGGCTTCAGGTTCGGCCACGTGAGCGTGGTGTGCGATTTCGGATCGGTCGACGCCGGCACCTCGGTCCCGAACGACTCGACGCGCGGCCCTTGCGCGGGCGGCACGAACGACGCCATCGGCGCGGTCGAAGTCGCGGTGACGATCGGCCAGGTCGTGGCGGTCTGCGTCGGATGGACCGGGCTCGGCATGGTCGTCGGCTTGTCGCCGAGACCGCCGCCCAACTGCCCGACGATTACGAGCGAGGTCGGCACGGGCGCCGGCAGGTTGTTCGTCAGGTTGATCTGCAGTTGCCCCGCCGGCACGGTGATCACCACCGGCGACCAGTTCGCGCCGGCGGTCGTGTTCGCGGCCGCGCAGGTGGCATTCACGGCTGGCGCCGCCGCGACGCCGGCCGGCGTGCAGCTGTAGCCCCACATCGGCACGGACTGTCCGTCCGGCATCAACGCCGTGGACGCCTTCGCCGTGAGATTGACGACCGCTTGCGCGAAACATGCCTCGCCTGCCGTCAGCAAGATGGATGCCGCGACCCCCGCCTTGAACAGATCAAGGAACGTCGCCGTGAGCTTGGTGGATCTCATCGCCTTTCTCCCCACCCCTAATTGGATTCGTCGATCGGAAATACCGGAGGATCAACGAGCATCATCATCATCATTCCGCCGGGGAAGATGTTGTTCGTCGTGATCTCGCGCTCGTTATGCGAGTGCCACATGAACGCGAAGCCTGCTTCCGTCGCCGGCGGGTTCAAGATCGTGTTGCTCGGCGGCGAGGTGCCTGTCGGCGCCGTCGCACGCACGGTCGCGTCCGGCCCGAGATACGGACTGCCGCCATACCAGAAGCCGTTCGTCAGGATGTTCGAGTCCGGCAACGTGACCGGCCCGCCGCTGCCGACCTTGCCGAACGGCGCCTTCTCGAGCGCCTTGCCGTGGTCCTGGCACCACTCGTAGTAATTCGGCGCGTCGCGGGGGGCCGGCGGATTCGACGCCGTCGTGTAGTAGCCGTTCGCGTCCGGCACGCAGACTGAGCCGTCGCCCGCGTAGTGCGCGTAGACGTCCCAGTTCAGGCCCTTGCCGGTCCAGTAGAAAATCCCGTCGATCGTGGCGCCGGGCGTCGTGGTGGTCGTGAACAGCAGCGGGCCCGCCGGCAGCCGCGGGTTCGCCGGGTGGTTCGGGTCGGCCGGGCTCAGCAACAGGTTGCCGTCGCGCGCCAGCACGCGCACGTGATTGCCGTGCTCGTGGAACGGATGCTGCCAGCGGCCGGTACCGATGATCCGCAGCAGCACCAGTTCGCCCGGATGCATGTGCGGGTTGCCGTTATACGGCTGGTGCGGGTACTGCGGCGCGTAGTTCGGATCCATGTCGTCCGGCATCGAGCGGCCGTTGACCATGAAATACGCCGGGTGATAAGGCTCGGTCTCGACGGTCATGCAGCCGGTCGGCTTGGTGCACGACGTATTCGCGGCGACCTGCTGCTCCGCCTGCTGATGGATGCGCGGATCCATTTCGGAGAACTGAAAAAGATACTCACGATCGTAGCAGGCGGCGCTGTTGTCGTATGCCGCCACAGCGTTGCGGAAATCGTGCTGGCCGAACGGCCTGCCCGAATCCGGCAGCGCCATGCAGCCCGCCGTATTGACCGCCGTATTCGGCAGCACGATGATCGCGCCGTACAGCCCCATCTCGATCTGCAGGTCGCCCTGCGTGCCGCTGTAGTACGTATGCGTGCCCGGCGTCGCCGCGACGAACGAGTAGGTGACCGTCGCGCCGTGCTGCGCTTCCCGCGCCAGCAGCCCGGCAACGCCGGAGGTGCCGCTGCAGGTCTTGCCGTCCGGGCTCAAGGTGCCCGTGCACACGACGAAGCCGGGAAACAGCATCGACGTGTTGCCGGCCGCCGCCGGCAGGTTGTTGGTGAGCGTCACAGTGATGATGTCGCCCTGCCTGACGATCAGCGTCGGCCCGGGAATCTGCATCGTCGGACAGGTCGCGCCGGTAATCGTCGACGGCGAGAAGACGAGCGGCGTCGCGCTGGTGGCCGCGCAGCCGTAGCCCCATGAATAAACGCTCGTGCCATCGGGCTGGGTGATGCGCGCCTCCTGGGCAGTGAGGTTGAATACCTTGCCGGTGATGCCCGGCGCCGCGGCTTGCGCGTGCATCGACAGCAACGCGGCGAGCGTCGCGACGCCGACGCGCGCGAGCCGTCCGAGACGGGCGAGCGTCGCGGTCCACGCATGATGAGTGATGTGTCCCACGGCTTTTCTCCTAGGGCAGGACTTCCCGGCCGGGCCCGCCCGATGACACGGGCAGGCCCCGGTCTTCAAAGAGTGCAATGCTTCGTGACCGGATCCACCGTGCGGCAGATGTGGACCTCGGTCATCAGGCCGCCGAAGTTTTCCTGATCGTTCGACAGGTGATCGAGGTTCGGCGTGTACAGATAGAAAATCTGGCCCGAGTGGTATTTCGTCTTGTCGCTGGCGTCGAGAATCAGGTCGAGCGACTCGCCGCCGCCGAGCGTGATCGAGTTCGTGTCGTAGGCCAGGTTGTTGCCGGCCATGTCGCGCAGCAGGCGGGCATTGATCGCGACCACGTGCATCGGGATGCCGAGCGATGCCAGCGTCTGGTATTCGGTGACATCGAGATCCGAGATCCGCAACAGCGCCCGGCCGCCGGCCGGAATGTTGATCAGCGTCGACAGCGGTTGCGACGGATGCATCGTGCTGTCCGACGCGGGTGTCGACATCGCCCCTTCGGTCACCGTGTCCGGATAGCTGCGGCCGTTCAGCAGGAAGAACTTGTCCTTCATGTCGGTGAACGGCTCCGGATTGAACGTCATGCCGACGAAGTGGAAGTTCGGATCGAAGCCGTGGATCTGGATCGGATACTCGACGTCGTACGCGGTCGAGCCGTCGCCGTCGTTGTACGCGTAGAGCGACAGCGTTTCCGGCGTGGTCGCCGGAATGTTGGCGTTGGCCGCGCGCACGAGGCCGTTGTTCTGCTTCGGCAGCGGCGTCGAGCACAGAATGTCGTTGCCGCAGCGCGTGCGCAGGTCCGACTGCTGCGTGACCAGCGCCTGGTACAGCGACAGGCCTTTCGGCACCCGGTCCTGGCGCGGCCGCACGTAGATCTGGCCGACCATGCCCATCTGCAAGTGCTCCGGCGGCGTGATGTGGCAGTGCCAGAAATAGGTGCCCGCATCCGGCGCGAGATAGTAGTACGTGAAGCTCGCGCCGATGTTGATCGCGACCGACGCGTCCGGTACGCCGTCATAGAACGACGACGCGTTCGGATAACCGTGGAAGTGCACCGTGTGCCGCTCGAACAGGTCCGGGCGCATGATCATCCCGACGTTCGTGAGCGTGAGGAAGAACTCGTCGTCCTCGTCGATCGCCATCATCGGCGCCGGCTGGTTGCCGTTCATCACGCCGATGTCCATGATCGGCCGCGGATCGACGTGGCCGGTCAGTGCGCCGCCGGCATCCGGATCGGGCGCGAGGCCGACCGCGCCGTTGTAGGTCGGGTCCGTCCTGGGGTCGCCGACGGTGTTGAACACCGACGCGAGCTCCGTGCCGGGCAGCCCGGCCTTGATGTCCGCGAGCCCGGACAGCGGGCCGAACGCGAACAGGTAGGTCTGCACGCCATTGGCCATCGTGGCGTAGCCGTCGCCGCCCGAGATCTGCTGGCACTTGATCGCGCCGTTCACGGCGCCGGTCGACGTGGAATTCTGGCCGGTATAGGTCGGCTTCGTGTAAGCGGGTTCGCCGACCCCGGGCGCCAGCGCGGTCGGGTGGGACGGCGTGGTCGACGGGCACTGGACGCGAAACGACTGGGCAAACGAGGGAACGGCGCACATCAGGAGCAACAGTGCCGCCACACTGCTGCAACACGCGCGGGTACTGAACATATGACCTCCATCCAAGGGGTCCGCCAGCGACACGCGCTGGACATCATGCTCTGCTGCAGACGCAGGCCGCGAAGCTTTCACGGCCCGTACCGGCATTCTGCGGACGCGCGCGCAAGGCCGGGATGGGTCACCCTCCTACTTTTGCATAGGGGGTCCCCGGCGAACGGGAGGCATCATTTGCTGCACGATCGGCGCACACGGCGAGCGCATGCCGGCGGCGCGGCCAGCCGATGATTGAAACGACGGAAACGATGGTCGGGCGCCGAACGACGCGGCGATTCGGGGGAGGATGGCTGGCGACGCGGTAGACTTCGCTGTGGCGCAACCGCGGCGTTCGGGCCCTGGTGGCGGGCTTGCCGGCCTGCGACAGGAAAAGACGGGCAAAAAAAAGCGCCACGGAGACCGTGGCGCTAAAAAAGTTCTAGCCATTCCGAGGGCCGTGCTAGAACCTGAGAGACTGCGCGAAACACCGTTGCCGGTTAAACTCCTGAAACGATGTTTCGAAAACGTGAGACATTCTTTCCGTTTCCGCCCGACAAGTCAAGCGGTATTTGCACCGGTTTGTTCACTTTCCGGCAACGCTCATTTGAGCACTTTCCTAATAAACCAAGGGTGAACCCGTAAAATCGCATCGGATGAACGATTCACCCACGGAACATGCATCTTTTGACAATCATCCTACAATACCAACAAAATGAAATCGAGTTTCGGAAATAGAGAGAATCCCTCGTGTCGACATCTGTAACGCCTCCCGCGCCCCGAGACCGCGAATCGTCGCCGGACGAGATCACCGCGCTCGCGCGCGGCCTCGCCGTGCTGCGCCGCATCGCGGCCGCCGACGCCCCGGTCAGCAACCGCGAGCTGACCGAATTGACGGGCATCCCGAAGCCGACCGTGTCGCGCATCACGGCGACGCTCGTCAGCGCCGGCTTCCTGTTCCAGCTGCCCGACAGCGAGCGCTTCGTGCTGACCGCGTCGGTGCTGGAGCTGAGCCACGGCTTCCTGCGCAACTTCGACATCCGCGCGCGCTCGCGGCCGTTCATGATCGAACTCGCCGAGCGCACGTCGCTGTCGGTGCACCTCGCGGTGCGCGACCGCCTCGACATGGTCGCGATCGACGTGATCCGGCCGCGCTCTGCCGTGCTCGTCACGCGCCTCGAGATCGGCTCGCGGATGGACATCGCGCGCACCGCGGTCGGCCGCGCGTATCTCGCGGCGCTGGAGGACGACGAGCGCCGCACGCTGCTCGACGCGCTGCGCGCGACGGCCGGCGACGACTGGCCGCACGTATCGGCGCGCCTGACCCCCGGCCTCGAGGACGCGATGCGCGCCGGCCACGCGATCGCGATCGGCGAATGGCGCGAAGGGCTGAATGCGGTCGCGGCCGGGTTCGTCGGCCCGTCGGGCCAGCGCTATTCGGTGAACTGCGGCGGCGCATCGAGTCAGTGCCCGCCCGAATGGCTGCAGGAACACGTGGTGCCCGCGCTGCACGAGTGCATCGCGAAAATCACCCGCGAGATCGGCGGCGCGCCGGCCCGGCGCAGCGCCGTGTAATCGATCCGTCATCGCCCCGTCGCGTTCTGTAACGACCGTAACCCGTTGAAAGATAGACGACTGGACTGTAACGGGGACGGGACGTAGGATCATGCCCATCGTCGCGCCGCATTCGCGGCGCGCACCGCTCTTTTCTTTTTCCGCGCAGACCGGAAGGGCCCGGACCGAGCCGGCCTTCCGGCACCGCATGCCCCTGCGCCGCCCAGGCCCGTTTTCCAGCCCGGTTTCGAGCCCGTTTCCCGGCCTGCCGAGCCGTCTTCCTGACAGAACCCGATGGACAATCAACAAAAGCCCACGCCCCCTTCGAAGGATCCCGCCTCCCCCGCCGCGCGCCGCCCGCGCCGCCCGCTGGTGATCGGGACGCTCGCGGTCGTCGTCATCGGCGGCCTGCTGTGGTGGCACCCGTGGAACCGCACGCAGGCCGACGCGCAGGCAGCGGCCAGCGCGGCCTCCGGCGCGAGCGCAGGCGGCGGCCATCGCGGCCGCGGCGGCCCCGCCGCGATGGCGAACGTTCCGCAACCGGTATCGGTCGCGACCGCGACGCAGGGCGAGATGCCGATCGTGCTGTCCGCGCTCGGCACCGTGACGCCGCTCGCGAGCGTGACGGTCAAGACGCAGCTGTCGGGCTACCTGCAGTCGGTCGCGTTCCAGGAAGGCCAGATCGTCAGGAAGGGCGACCTGCTCGCGCAGATCGACCCGCGCCCGTACCAGGTCGCGCTCGAGAACGCCGAAGGCACGCACGCGCGCGACTCGGCACTGCTCGCGACGGCCCGCCTCGACCTGAAGCGCTACCAGACGCTGCTGTCGCAGGATTCGATCGCATCGCAGACGGTCGACACCCAGGCGTCGCTCGTCAAGCAATATGAAGGAACGGTGAAGACCGACCAGGCGGCGATCGACTCCGCGAAGCTGAACCTCGCGTACGCGCGCATCACGGCGCCGGTGTCGGGCCGCGTCGGCCTGCGCCAGGTCGACCCCGGCAACTACGTGACGCCGGGCGACACGAACGGGATCGTCGTGATCACGCAGCTGCAGCCGATGAGCGTGATCTTCACGACCTCGGAAGACAACCTGCCGCAGATCGTCAAGCAGGTGAACGCGGGCCGGAAACTGTCGGTCACCGCGTACAACCGCAACAACACGGTACCGCTCGAGACGGGTTCGCTCGCCACGCTCGACAACCAGATCGACACGAGCACCGGCACGGTCAAGCTGCGCGCGACCTTCGATAACAAGGAAGGGCTGCTGTTCCCGAATCAGTTCGTGAACGCGCGGCTGCTGGTCGACGTGATGCGCGATGCAACGATCGTGCCGACGGCCGCCGTGCTGACGGGCTCGATCGGCCAGTTCGTGTACATCGTGAAGCCCGACAACACGGTGACGGTGCGCAAGGTCACGATCGGCCCGGTCGACGGCGAGCGCACGAGCATCGTCAGCGGCGTCGCGCTCGGCGAGCGCGTGGTCACCGACGGCTCCGACCGGCTGCGCGAAGGCGCGAAGATCACGATCCCGGCCGACAAGCCGAAAGGCGCGTCGGGCGCGCACGGCGCCGGCGCGGCGTCCGGCGCATCGGGCGCGGCCGCCCGCCGCGGCGGACACAAGCACGGCGCGTCGCAGGCAGCGGCCCCCGCGGCCCAGTAACGCGCGGGCCGCTCGATGAATCCATCCCGCCTCTTCATTCTCCGGCCGGTCGGCACCGCCCTCCTGATGGCGGCGATCATGCTGGCCGGTCTCGTCGCGCTGCGCTTCCTGCCGCTCGCCGCCCTGCCCGAGGTCGACTACCCGACGATCCAGGTCCAGACCTTCTATCCGGGCGCGAGCCCGGAGGTGATGACGTCGGCGGTCACCGCGCCGCTGGAGCGGCAGTTCGGCCAGATGCCGTCGCTGAACCAGATGTCGTCGCAAAGCTCGGCCGGCGCGTCGGTGATCACGCTGCAGTTCTCGCTCGACCTGCCGCTCGACATCGCCGAACAGGAAGTGCAGGCCGCGATCAACGCGGCCGGCAACCTGCTGCCGTCCGACCTCCCGGCCCCGCCGATCTATGCGAAGGTCAACCCGGCCGACGCGCCGGTGCTGACCCTCGCGATCACGTCGAAGACCCTGCCGCTCACCCAGGTGCAGGACCTGACCGACACGCGTCTCGCGATGAAGATCTCGCAGATCGCGGGCGTCGGCCTCGTCAGCCTGTCGGGCGGCAACCGGCCGGCCGTGCGGATCCAGGCGAACCCGACCGCGCTCGCGCAGTACGGGATGAACCTCGACGACCTGCGCACGACGATCTCGAACCTGAACGTGAACACGCCGAAGGGCAACTTCGACGGCCCGACGCGCGCGTACACGATCAACGCGAACGACCAGCTCACCAGCGCCGATCAGTACAACGACGCGGTCGTCGCCTACAAGAGCGGCCGCCCGGTGATGCTGACCGACGTCGCGAAGATCGTCGCCGGCTCCGAGAACACCAAGCTCGGCGCGTGGGTCAATGCGGAGCCCGCGATCATCCTGAACGTGCAGCGCCAGCCGGGCGCGAACGTGATCGCGACCGTCGACGCGATCAAGGCGCAGCTGCCGAAGCTGCAGGAGACGCTGCCCGCCGCGCTCGACGTGCAGATCGTCACCGACCGCACGACGATGATCCGCGCCGCCGTGCGCGACGTGCAGTTCGAGTTGCTGCTCGCGGTCGCGCTGGTCGTGCTGGTGATGTACCTGTTCCTCGCGAACGTCTACGCGACCATCATTCCGAGCCTGTCGGTGCCGCTGTCGCTGATCGGCACGCTCGCGGTGATGTACATGGCCGGCTTCTCGCTGAACAACCTGTCGCTGATGGCGCTCACCATCGCGACCGGCTTCGTCGTCGACGACGCGATCGTGATGATCGAGAACATCGCGCGCTACGTCGAGGAAGGCGACACGGGCCTCGAGGCCGCGCTGAAGGGCTCGAGACAGATCGGCTTCACGATCATCTCGCTGACGGTGTCGCTGATCGCGGTGCTGATCCCGCTGCTGTTCATGGGCGACGTGGTCGGCCGCCTGTTCCACGAGTTCGCGATCACGCTCGCGGTGACGATCGTGATCTCGGCGATCGTGTCGCTCACGCTCGTGCCGATGATGTGCGCGAAGCTGCTGCGCCATTCGCCGCCGCCGGAGAGCCACCGCTTCGAGGCGCGCGTGCACCGCGCGATCGACTGGGTGATCGCACGCTACGGGGTCGCGCTCGAATGGGTGCTGAACCGCCAGCGCTCGACGCTCGTCGTCGCGGTGCTGACGCTCGTGCTGACCGGCCTGCTCTACGTGTTCATACCGAAGGGCTTCTTCCCCGCGCAGGACACCGGCGTGATCCAGGCGATCACGCAGGCGCCGCAGTCGATCTCGTACGGCGCGATGGCCGAACGCCAGCAGGCGCTCGCGGCCGAGATCCTGAAGGATCCGAACGTCGCGAGCCTCACGTCGTTCATCGGCGTCGACGGCAGCAACATCACGCTGAACAGCGGCCGGATGCTGATCAACCTGAAGGCGCGCGACGCCCGCTCCGAATCGTCCGCGCAGATCATCCGCGACCTGCAGCAGCGCGTCGCGAACGTGACCGGCATCTCGCTGTTCATGCAGTCGGTACAGGACCTGACGATCGACTCGACCGTGAGCCCGACGCAGTACCAGTTCATGCTGACGAGCCCGAACCCGGACGAGTTCGCGACCTGGGTGCCGAAGCTCGTCACGCGGCTGCAAAAGGAGCCGTCGCTCGCCGACGTCGCGACCGACCTGCAGAGCAACGGCCAGTCGGTCTACATCGAGATCGACCGCGCGAGCGCCGCGCGCTTCGGCATCACGCCGGCGACCGTCGACAACGCGCTGTACGACGCGTTCGGCCAGCGCATCGTGTCGACCATCTTCACGCAGTCGAACCAGTACCGCGTGATTCTCGAGTCGGAGCCGAAGGAGCAGCATTACGCCGAATCGCTGAGCGACATCTACCTGCCGTCCGCGGGCGGCGGCCAGGTGCCGCTGTCGTCGATCGCGTCGTTCCACGAGCGGCCGTCGCCGCTGCTCGTCGCGCACCTGTCGCAGTTCCCGTCGACGACGATCTCGTTCAACCTCGCGCCGGGCGCGTCGCTTGGCGAGGCCGTCAAGGCGATCGAGGCCGCCGAGAAGGACATCAGCCTGCCCGCGTCGTTCCAGACGCGCTTCCAGGGTGCGGCGCTCGCGTTCCAGGCGTCGCTGTCGAACCAGCTGTTCCTGATCCTCGCGGCGGTCATCACGATGTACATCGTGCTCGGCGTGCTGTACGAGAGCTACATCCACCCGATCACGATCCTGTCGACGCTGCCGTCGGCCGGCGTCGGCGCGCTGCTTGCGCTGATGATCACCGGGCACGACCTCGACATCATCGGGATCATCGGGATCGTGCTGCTGATCGGCATCGTGAAGAAGAACGCGATCATGATGATCGACTTCGCGCTCGAAGCCGAGCGGGTCGAAGGCAAGCCGCCGCGCGAGGCGATCTACCAGGCGTGCCTGCTGCGCTTCCGGCCGATCCTGATGACGACGCTCGCCGCGCTGCTCGGCGCGGTGCCGCTGATCGTCGGCGCGGGCGCGGGCTCCGAGCTGCGCCAGCCGCTCGGGATCGCGATCGCGGGCGGCCTGATCGTGTCGCAGGTGCTGACGCTGTTCACGACGCCGGTGATCTACCTCGGCTTCGACAGCCTCGCGCGCCGCGTGCGCGGCTGGTTCGAGCGGCACGGCCCCGGCGCCGGCACGCGCACGGGCGTGTAAGCAATGAACCTGTCGCGCCCCTTCATCACCCGCCCCGTCGCGACGACGCTGCTCGCGCTCGGCGTCGCGCTCGCGGGCCTGTTCGCGTTCATCAGGCTGCCGGTGTCGCCGCTGCCGCAGGTCGACTTCCCGACCATCTCGGTGCAGGCGTCGCTGCCCGGCGCGAGCCCCGAGACGGTCGCGACCAGCGTGACGAGCCCGCTCGAGCGGCACCTCGGCTCGATCGCCGACGTCAGCGAAATGACGTCGACCAGCACCGTCGGCAACGCGCGGATCATCCTGCAGTTCGGGCTGAACCGCGACATCGACGGCGCCGCGCGCGACGTGCAGGCCGCGATCAACGCGGCGCGCGCCGACCTGCCCGCGTCGCTCAGGAGCAACCCGACGTATCGCAAGGTCAACCCGGCCGACTCGCCGATCATGATCGTGTCGCTCACGTCGGAAACGTCGTCGCCCGCGAAACTGTACGACGCCGCATCGACGGTGCTGCAGCAGTCGCTGTCGCAGATCGACGGGATCGGCCAGGTGTCGGTGAGCGGCTCCGCGAACCCGGCCGTGCGCGTCGAGCTCGAGCCGCATGCGCTGTTCCACTACGGGATCGGTCTCGAGGACGTGCGGGCCGCGCTCGCGTCCGCGAACGCGAACAGCCCGAAGGGCGCGATCGAGTTCGGCCCGAAGCACTACCAGCTCTATACGAACGACCAGGCGTCGCAGGCGTCGCAGTACAGCGACCTCGTCGTCGCTTACCGCAAAGGCGCGGCCGTGCGGCTGTCCGACCTGTCCGAGGTCGTGGACGGCGTCGAGGACCTGCGCAACCTCGGTTTGTCGAACGGCAAGCGCGCGGTGCTCGTGATCCTCTACCGCTCGCCCGGCGCGAACATCATCGAGACGATCGACCGCGTGCGCGCGGCGCTGCCGCAGCTCACCGCGTCGCTGCCGGCCGACATCACGGTCACGCCGGTGCTCGACCGGTCGACGACGATCCGCGCGTCGCTGAAGGACACCGAGCACACGCTGCTGATCGCGGTCAGCCTGGTCGTGATGGTCGTGTTCCTGTTCCTGCGCAACTGGCGCGCGACGCTGATCCCGAGCGTCGCGGTGCCGATCTCGATCGTCGGCACGTTCGGCGCGATGTACCTGCTCGGCTTCTCGATCGACAACCTGTCGCTGATGGCGCTGATCGTCGCGACCGGCTTCGTCGTCGACGATGCGATCGTCGTGCTCGAGAACATCACGCGCCACATCGAGAACGGCAAGCCGAGGTTGCAGGCCGCGTTCGACGGCGCGCGCGAGGTCGGCTTCACGGTGCTGTCGATGAGCATCTCGCTCGTCGCGGTGTTCCTGCCGATCCTGCTGATGGGCGGCATCGTCGGGCGGCTGTTCCGCGAGTTCGCGCTGACGCTGTCGCTCGCGATCGGCGTGTCGCTCGCGGTGTCGCTCACCGTCACGCCGATGATGTGCGCGCGACTGCTGCGCGAAGCGCACGACGTGCAGGAGGAAGGCCGCCTCGGCCGCTTCCTCGAGCGCTTCTTCACGCGGATGCAGCGCGGCTACGAGCGCTCGCTGTCGTGGGCGCTGCGCCGCCCGCTGCTGGTGCTGCTGATCCTGTTCGCGACGATCGGGCTGAACGTCTACCTGTACATCATCGTGCCGAAGGGCTTCTTCCCGCAGCAGGACACCGGGCTGATGATCGGCGGCATCCAGGCCGACCAGTCGACCTCGTTCCAGGCGATGAAGCTGAAGTTCGCCGAGATGATGCGGATCGTGCAGGCGAACCCGAACGTGAAGAGCGTCGCGGGCTTCACCGGCGGCACCCAGACCAACTCGGGCTTCATGTTCGTCACGCTGAAGGACCGCACCGAGCGCAAGCTGTCGGCCGACCAGGTGATCCAGCAGTTGCGCAGGCCGCTGTCGGACGTCGCGGGCGCGCGCACGTTCCTGCAGGCCGCGCAGGACATCCGCGTCGGCGGCCGGCAAAGCAGCGCGCAGTACCAGTTCACGCTGCTCGGCGATTCGAGCGCCGAGCTGTACAAGTGGGCGCCGCTCCTGACCGAGGCGCTGCAAAAGCGCGCCGAGCTGACCGACGTGAACTCCGACCAGCAGCAAGGCGGCCTCGAGGCGATGGTGACGATCGACCGCGCGAGCGCCGCGCGGCTCGGCATCAAGCCCGCGCAGATCGACAACACGCTGTACGACGCGTTCGGCCAGCGCCAGGTCTCGACGATCTACAACCCGCTGAACCAGTACCACGTCGTGATGGAGGTCGCGCCGAAATACTGGCAGAGCCCGGAGATGCTGAACCAGGTGTGGATCAGCACGTCGGGCGGCAGCGCGAACGGCTCGCAGACCACCAACGCGGCGGCCGGCACCTTCGTCGCGACCTCGGCCGGCACGTCGAGCGCCGGCACGGCCGCGACGAGCGCCGCGGCGATCGCGTCCGATTCCGCGCGCAACCAGGCGCTGAACTCGATCGCGTCGAGCGGCAAGTCGAGCGCGTCGTCGGGCGCGGCGGTGTCGACGTCGAAGTCGACGATGATTCCGCTGTCCGCGATCGCGACCTTCGGCCCGAGCACGACGCCGCTGTCGGTCAACCACCAGGGGCTGTTCGTCGCGACGACGATCTCGTTCAACCTGCCGCCGGGCGTGTCGCTGTCGCAGGCGACCCAGGTGATCTACCAGACGATGGCGCAGATCGGCGTGCCGCCGACGATCGTCGGCAGCTTCCAGGGCACCGCGCAGGCGTTCCAGCAGTCGCTGAACAACCAGCCGATCCTGATTCTCGCGGCGCTGCTGGCCGTCTACATCGTGCTCGGGATCCTGTACGAAAGCTACATCCACCCGATCACGATCCTGTCGACGCTGCCGTCGGCCGGCGTCGGCGCCCTCCTCGCGCTGCTGCTGTTCAAGACCGAGTTCAGCATCATCGCGCTGATCGGCGTGATCCTGCTGATCGGTATCGTGAAGAAGAACGCGATCATGATGGTCGACTTCGCGATCGACCAGACGCGCAACGCCAACAAATCGTCGTTCGATGCGATCCACGAGGCGTGCCTGCTGCGCTTCCGGCCGATCATGATGACCACGATGGCGGCACTCCTCGGCGCGCTGCCGCTCGCGTTCGGCCACGGCGACGGCGCCGAGCTGCGCGCGCCGCTCGGGATCGCGATCGCCGGCGGCCTGATCATGTCGCAGGTGCTGACGCTCTATACGACGCCGGTCGTCTATCTGTACATGGACCGGTTCCGCGTGTGGGGCGAAAAGCGCCGCAACCGCCGCGGCAATTCGGGCGGACCGGCGGTGGCCGGGGAGTAAGCGGACCACGAGCAGGCGGCCGCCTGACTGGCTTGCACGCCGGCGGCGATCGGCTATCGTGTGTCCATGCCCACCCTCGCGCCCCGTCCCGGGGACCCGCCATGAACGTCCAGCTGAACCATACGATCGTCTGGTGCCGCGACAAGCACGCATCGAGCCGCTTCCTGACCGAACTTCTGGAACTGCCGGCGCCGACGCCGTTCGGCGCGATGCTGGTCGTCCAGCTCGACAACGGCGTGTCGCTCGATTTTTATGAAAAAGAGGGAGAGATCACGTCCCAGCACTACGCGTTCCTGACCGACGAGGCCGGCTTCGATCGCGTGTTCGCGCGCATTCGCGCGCGCGGCCTGCCGCACTGGGCGGATCCGGCGAAGCGGCAGCCCGGTGAGATCTACCGCCATGACGGCGGTCGTGGTGTGTATTTCGACGATCCGGACGGTCACTTCCTCGAGGTGATGACGCGGCCGTACGTGCTGAACGGATAACGAAGCGCGTCGGCCGGTGTTGCACCGGCCGACGCGGCGGCGCGGGCAGCGCCCTTGGTCGGACACCGCCCCGCCCTGACGCCCGCTGACTCCGTTACTCGGCCGCGGCGGCCGTCTTGCGCGGACGGCGCGCGCGGGTCGCCGTCTTGCGGGCCGGCTTCTTCGGCTTGGCGCCGGCTGCTGCGTCGGCGGCCGCTTCAACGGTCGATTCGGCGGCCGGTGCGGCTTCGTGCGACGGCTGCGCGGCAGCCGCCGAGGCACCGTACTCGCCGGCCGTCGGCGACGCGTGCTGCGCCGCGACGTGCCGATCCTCACCGTGGTCCGCGTCGCGATGCGTCGCTTCTGCATGCTTGCCTTCTGCATGCTTGCCTTCGGTGTGCTTGCCGTCCGCGTGCTTGTCGCCACCGTGCTTCGCACCGCCGTGCGCGGCCTCGTCCGGATTCGCCGCCGTGTGACGGCCGGCCCCCTTCGCATCGCCCGCCTGCTTCACGCCGGCCTTCTTCGCGCCGGCCTTCTTCGCCGCGGTCTTGCGCGCGCGCTTGCGGCCATCCTTCGCGTCACCGTGCGTCTCGGCCGCCTCATTCGCGTCAGCCGTCGCGGCCGGCACGAGCGCCGCTTCGTTCACGACGTCGACGACGTCCGCCTCGTCGGCATCGGCCCGCACGCTTTCGTCGACAGCCGCTTCCGCCCGCTGCCCGCGGCGCCGCGGCTCGCGCTCGGCCGGTGCGGCTTCCCCGTGGCGCCCGCCGTGGCCGTGCTGGGCGCCGCCCGTATCACGTGCCGCCGCCACCGGCTCGGCCGCCGCCGCGGACTGGCGCGGCCGCGACACGAACGCGCCCGACTTGTCGTCGCGTCCCACCTCGAGCAGGCCGCGCGCCTGCGCTTCGTCGAGCAGGTTGCCGAATGCGCGGAAACCGTAATACGACTCGTTGAAGTCCGGCTTGCGGCGCTTGATCGCGCTCTTGAGCACCGACGCCCAGATCTTGCCGACGTCGTCGCGCTCCGACGCCAGCGCATCGAACGTCTCGACCGCGAGCGCGATCGCCTCGCTGCGGCGCACCTCCAGTTCCGGCTTGCGCGACGGCTCGTCGGCGCGCTTCGCGCCGCCGTTGCCGGTGCGCTGCTGTTCGCGCTTCGCCAGCGCGCGCTGCTGCTCGCGCACCAGGTCGTCGTAGAAGATGAATTCGTCGCAGTTCGCGACCAGCAGGTCCGACGTCGACTTCTTCACGCCGACCCCGATCACCTTCTTCGCGTTCTCGCGCAGCTTCGACACGAGCGGCGAGAAATCCGAGTCGCCGCTGATGATCACGAACGTATCGACGTGCGACTTCGTGTAGCAGAGATCGAGCGCGTCCACGACGAGCCGGATGTCGGCCGAATTCTTGCCCGACTGGCGCACGTGCGGAATCTCGATCAGCTCGAAGCTCGCCTCGTGCATCGAGGCCTTGAAGCCCTTGTAGCGCTCCCAGTCGCAATACGCCTTCTTCACGACGATGCTGCCCTTCAGCAGCAGCCGCTCCAGCACGGGCTTGATGTCGAATTTCTCGTACTTCGCGTCGCGCACGCCGAGCGCGACGTTCTCGAAGTCGCAGAACACGGCCATGCTGACGTTGTCCAGGGGTAATGCCATGTGTACTCCAACCGGTTGGTCGCCGCGTTGTATTGCCTGGCGGCGAAAAATGCATCGCGCACATGATAGCCGGTCGGCGGGGCGATTCCGCGATCCGTGCGCGCGAGCGCGCGGAGACCGGGCGCCGCGCCAGCCGTTTCGGTGCGGTACAGCCCCAATTACCCGAGCGCCGCCGCCCCGATCGACATACACTTGAGTATCGGTCGTCCGTCCCTATCTGGAAGGACGACGCATCGAGCAAGGAGCGGTTTCATGACGACGAAGGTATTGCTGATTGGCGCGACCGGCCGCACCGGCCGGGCCTGCGCGGATCTGCTGCTGGAGCAGCCGGAATTCGAGGTGACTGCGCTGGTGCGCCGGCACGGCTATGCGCTGCCGGGCGCGAAGGTCGTCGAGGCCGATCTGACGGGCGATTTCTCGCACGCGTTCCAGGGCATCACGCACGTGATCTACGCGGCCGGCTCGGCGGAATCGGAAGGCGCCGCCGAAGAGGAGCAGATCGACCGCGACGCGGTCGCGCGCGCGGCCGAGCATGCGCTCGCCTACAACGTGCAGAAGCTGGTCGTGATCAGTTCGCTGACCGCGTACTGGCCGGAGCGCAGCGGCGACGCGCTGCGTCACTACTCGCAGATGAAGCGCGAAGGCGACGACCGCGTGATCGCGTCGGGCATCGATTACGTGATCCTGCGCCCCGGCCCGCTCGCGGACGGCCCGGGGGTCGGCAAGATCGCGCTGACCGAGGAGCCGCTCGACGCAGCGCCGCCGGTGTCGCGCCAGGATGTCGCGTGGGCCGCGATCGAGGCGATCAAGCTGGGCATTTCGCGCAAGGTCATCGGCTTCGTCGGCGGCAGCGTGCCGATCGAACAGGCATTGCGCGCCTGACGCTTGCCCGGCCTGCCCGCGCCGCCACGGGCCGGCCGCGTGTCATCGCGCCTGCGGCCCGCGAAGCGGGCCGCTTTACGGCGGGCTGACCGCCTGCTCGTGGCTGCTTACGGCTTCGGATGCGCGTCGGCCCACGCCTTCACCGCGCCGAGCGTGTTCTCGACATGCTTGTCGGGCGACAGGCTCGTATATTCGTACAACACCTTCCCTTCCGGCGAAATCACGTAGGACACGCGGTTCGCGCGATCGAGCGCGGGCAGCTTCGCGTCGTATTCGCGGATGATCTTCGCGTCGGGATCGGCCGCGACCGGGAACTTGCTGCGGCACTCGCTCACCGAGAACTTCGTCAGCGTGTCGATGTTGTCCGCGGATACGCCGATCACCGTCGCGCCGTAAGCCTTGTAACGATCGACCGCATCCGCGAACGCATGCGCCTCGATGGTGCAGCCCTTCGTGAACGCGGCCGGGTAGAAGTACAGCACGACCGGTCCGTGCTTCAGCGCATCGGCCAGCGAGTACGTGTAAGTCTTGCCGCCCAGCGACGCCTGCGTCGTGAAGTCGGGCGCCGCGGCGCCCGGCTTCAGTTCCGCCTGCGCGACCCGCGCATGGCCGGCCACCAGCAGCGCCGCTGCGGCGCCCACCCATAGTTTTCGCTTCATCTGCGTCCTCATTTCTTATAAAGTCAGCCTCGATGTAGGCCGCATCGGCGTTCGCCTGTCGAACGCCGATGTGCGCGACCCGGTCCAGCGGCCGTGCCAGCCGCGGCCGGCCGGTTAAAGATTTCGCGCAGCCTGCCGTTATTTCTTCCGGACAACCAGTTCCAGCCCTTCACGTCAGCGAGACACATGGAAGCCAACAGGAAACAGACGCCACGCAAGGGCTCCTGGCGCAATGCCTTGCATACGCTGCGCCGCTTCGCCTGGTCGGGCGGCGCGCTGATGCCTGCGCGCGCCGGCGCGCCGCGCCGCGACGACACCGTGCGCAACTGGCTGGAACAGACGGTCGGCACGGTGGACTTCCTCGCCCATGTCGACCGCGAGCTGCGTTTCCTGTACGTGTCCGATGCGAGCCTGCGCTTCATCGGCTATCACCGCGACTACCTGCACACGCTGACGCTGCGCGACCTGATCGCGGAACAGGATACCGCGACGCTCGAAGGCCTGCTTGCACGCGCCGCGCGCTCCGGCCAGGTCGAGAAGGCGACGATGTGCATCGTCAAGTCGCTCACCTATCCGCTCGACGTCGAGGTCCGCGCGTTCAAGAGCCGCCACCACGGCGTCGACGGCTTCGCGATCGCGGCGTTCGACGTGTCGGCCTGGCGTGCGCTCGAGGCCCGCCTGACGTACGAGATGCACCACGACCCGATGACGGGGCTCGGCAACCTGTCCGCACTCGTGCCGGCGCTGATGCGCGCCCAGCAGGCCGCCGACGAAAGCGGCACCTGTGCCGCCCTGCTGCTGCTCGACCTCGACGACTACCAGCGCATCAACCGTGCGCTCGGCTACGACGCCGGCGACACGCTGTTGCGCGACACCGCGCAGCGGCTGCAGGCGCTCGTCGCGCCCGGCGAGCAGCTCGCGCGTGTCGCGAGCGACAAGTTCGCGGTCGTGCTCACCGCACCGGACCGCGCACACGCGAGCAATGCCGCGGACGCGCTCGCGCGCCGGCTGCAGGCCGCGGTGCGCGAACCTTACGCGTACCAGGGGCAGACCGTTCACCTGTCCGCGAGCATCGGCATCGCCGTGTACCCGGACGAACGGGCTGCGCCCCATCGCGCGCAGCATCACAGCCCGCTGCTGCGCCGCGCCGACCACGCCCTCGCGCAGGCGAAGGCATCGGGCGGCAACGCGCTCGCGTTTCACGCGCCGGTCGACGATCCGGCCGACGCCGAGCGGCTCAAGCTCGAAGCCGACCTGTACGACGGCGTGCGCAACGGCGAGTTCTCGCTCCACTTCCAGCCGATCACGCGCAGCCAGTCGGGGGCGGTGGACGGCGTCGAGGCGCTGATCCGCTGGCGTCATCCGGTGCACGGCCTCGTGCCGCCGGCGACCTTCATTCCGCTCGCCGAATCGATCGGCCTGATCAACTATCTCGGCAACTGGGTGCTCAAGGCCGCGTGCATGCAGCTCGTCGCCTGGGATCGCCAGGGGCTCGCGCTGCAGTACGTGGCGGTCAACGTGTCGCCGCAGCAGTTCCGCGACCCGCGCTTCACGCAGAGCGTGCGCGAGGCGATCGCGCTGACGGGCATCGACCCGCGCCGCATCGTGCTGGAAATCACCGAAAGCCTGCTGATGCACGACCCCGTGCAGGCGAAGGGGCTGCTCGAGGAGCTGACCGAGCTCGGCATCCGCTTCGCGATCGACGATTTCGGCACCGGCTATTCGAGCCTCGCGTACCTGCAGCGCTTCCCGCTCGCGAAGCTGAAGATCGATCGCAGCTTCGTCGAGAACCTGCTGACGTCGCGCAACGACCGCGCGATCGTGTCGGCGGTGGTCGGCCTCGCGCAGACGCTCGATCTCGAGCTCGTCGCGGAAGGCGTCGAGACCGAGGCGCAGCGCGAACTGCTGACCGAGATGGGCTGCAACCACATCCAGGGCTGGCTCGTGTGCCAGGCGCTGCCGTCCGAGGAACTCGCACGGCGCTTCGAGGCGCAGCAGCTGCGCCTGCACGCCGCCTGACGCGCGCGGCGAACCGGATAGATCCGTATGTCAATCACCGCACACCTGCCCCGCACGGCGCTGCTCGACAAGCTGTGGGCCCGGATGAACGAACGGGGCGACTTCCCACTGCTGTCGGAATCGCTGCGCGCGACGATGGCCGCGATGAAGAACGACGACCTCGACTTCACCGCGCTCGTGCGCGTCGTGCTGTCGGATTTCGCGCTCACGCAGAAAGTCCTGCGGCTCGCCAATTCCGCGATGTACATGGCGTTCGGCGGCAACATCACGACCGTCACGCGGGCGCTGATGGTGCTCGGCATGGACACGGTCGGCCATCTGGTCGTCGGGCTGAAGCTCGTCGATCACTTCCACCACAGCACGCCGCGCCGCATCGACGCGAAACTCGAGCTGAACCGCGCGCTGCTGTCCGGCTGCGTCGCCCGCAAGCTCACCGAGCACGCGGAGCTGCGCGGCGGCGAGGAAGCCGTCGTCTGCACGCTGATGCGCCAGGTCGGCAAGCTGCTGGTGGTCTGCTATCTCGACAGCGAATGGGACCGGATCCGCCGTCGCGCCGCCGAGCTGGACGGCGACGATGCGGCCGCGTGCATCGACGTGCTCGGCGTCGGCTTCGACGAGATCGGCCTCGAGGCCGCCGCGAGCTGGCGGCTGCCCGACGTGATCCGCGCCGGGATGGCCGACGACGACGGCCGTACCGCGCATGCCGCGAGCCTCGACGAGGACGATGACGACGCCGACCGCCAGCGCTCCCGCGACGCGTGCGCCGACGACAGCCCCGGCCGCGTACGCTGGCTGCGCGCGGTGAGCCGCTGCTCGACCGATGTCGCCGGTGCGCTCGCGATGCCCGCGGGGCCGCAGCGCGACGCGCACATCGCGGTGCTCGCGCAGCACTACAGCCAGGAGCTGGACATCGACGCCGACGCGCTGGTGGCGATCGCCGACCGGCTCGCATCCGAGGAAGCGAGCGACACCGTGATGCGCGAGATCGTCGAGCTGCGCGCGAACGCCGACGCGATCGCGCGGGCGCAGCCCGATCCCGAGGCATGCCTCGAGGCCGGTCTCGCGGACCTGCGCGCGCTGCCGTCCGAGCACGTGCTGACGCCGGTGCTCGCGCTCGCGTCGGAAAGCCTGCTCGCGGGCCTCGCGTTCACGCGCACCGTGATGTTCGTGCGCCGGGAAGACGGCGCGTTCGCCGCGCGTCTCGGCTTCGGCCCGGGCGTCGATGCGGCGCTCGACCGGCTGTGCTTCGACGAGCGCTTCGAGCCGGACGTGTTCCATCTCGCGATCACGAACTCGGTCGGCATCTTCATCGAGCAGGCGCAGGACCCGAAGATGGTGAAGCGCCTGCCCGCGTGGTATCTCGACGCGCTTCCGGACACGCGCGCGTTCGTGCTGCTGCCGGTGCGCGTCGGCGCGAAAACGGTCGGCCTGCTGTACGGCGACTGGGCCGGCGCGCAGCCGGCGCGCAAGATCACGCAGCAGGAGATGAGCGTGCTCAACGAGCTCGCGCGCGAACTGGGGCGGTTCTTTCCCGCGTAATCGGCATGATGCGGGCGGCGCCCCAAAAGCAAACCGGCCGCAAAAGCGGCCGGCTGCAGGTACGACGGATCGAAATGCTTACTTGAGCGTGACCGGCACGCTGAAGTACTTCTTCGCGAGGTTGTCGATCGTGCCGTCGGCCTTCAGTTCCTTCAGCGCCTGATCGAGCGCGGTCTTCAGCGCCGCGTCGTTCTTGCGCAGGCCGAAGCCGACGCCCGAACCGAGGATCTCGGCATCGCTGACCGTGCCGCCGGCGAAGCCGAAGCCCTGGCCTTGCGGCTTCGACAGGAAGCCCTTCGAGCCGGCCTCCGAATCCTGGAACGCCGCGTCGAGACGGCCCGACTTCAGGTCGGCGTAGGCCAGGTCCTGCGTCTGGTACGGCACGACTTCGACGCCGGCCGGCGCCCACTTCTTCTTCGCGTACGCTTCCTGGATCGTGCCCTGCAGCACGCCGACGCGCTTGCCCTTCAGTGCTTGCGGGGTCGGCTGCAGGCCGCTGCCCTGCTTCGCGATCAGCTGGTTCGGGATCGTGTAGATCGGATCGGTGAACGCGATCGCGTGCTTGCGCTGGTCGGTGATCGTCATGTCCGAGTTGATCGCGTCGAACTTGCGCGCCTGCAGCGCGGGGATCAGGCCGTCGAAGTCGTTCTCGACCCACACGCACTTCGTCTTCAGCTTCGCGCACACCGCGTTGCCGATGTCGATGTCGAAGCCGGTCAGCTTGCCGTCGGGCGTCTTGTATTCGAACGGCGCGTACGAGGCCTCGACGCCGAACCGGATCTCCTTCAGATCCGCTGCCATCGCGCTGCCTGCCGCCACGGCCGATGCCGCCACTACCGCGTGCGCGGCCACTTTACGCCAATCCAACTTCATCAGGTGTTCTCCTCGATACTCGAATGTTCCGGAACTACGGGCGCATGCATCATCGCAGGGTCGGATGACGACGCCAATGCCGATGCCGCGCCTTGATGCGGCGCAACAGCCGCAAGGCCGCGATTGTACCAATCCGCGCGGCCGGCACGGCAAAGCGGCCGCCGGCCCGCGATGCTGCGCTGCGTGCACGATGACGGCAGGATGCGCCGTCGAACTTGCAAGACGATGTCGCAAATACGCAAGCGCGACGCACGGGCCGTCTGCGCGGCATGCGGGCGTCGATCGCAAAAAAGGGAAATGCGGCCGGACGATGCGCGGGCCGCGGCCCCGCAGCCACGCGCCACCAGCCTTGGATCAGACGAGTGCGGCCAGCGTCTCGCGCGTCGTATCGACCACGAGCAGGCCCGCGCGCAGGCCCGGCTTGACAGCCGGATTCGGAAACACGATGCGCTCCTCGTCGTGCTGCACCGTGTAGCGGTATTCGCCGTCCTGCGCGAGCACGGTGCCGCGCGCGAACGCGGTGAAATTCGCGACGTCGGCCGCGACGAACAGCTCGAGTGCATCGCTCTGCTTCGTGATCTGGTCGATCACGGTGAACACGCGCGGCAACTTGGCGTCGACGTCGCGCGGCGCACCTGACACGAGCTTGCGCACCGCACGGTCCGCCGGCGCGAAGCGCGACAGGTCGTTCTGGCCGAACGGCCGCACCTTGCCGAGTTCGAGCGTGCACGCGAGCGCGCCGCAGTGCTCGGCCGTGTAATGCGAATACGTGTTGCCCTTCGCGGTATGCAGCAGCACGGCCGCGATGCGCGCATCGCCGAGCCATTCGACCATCTTGCGGGCAGGCGGCGTGCCCGTGTGGGGCAGCAGCGCGAACTGTTCGAACACCGATGCGCGGATCGCCGTGTGCATGTCGACGTGCCAGCGCGCGCTGCCTGCCGGCGCGGCCGCGAAGAACGCGGCGGCCGCCGCTTCGAGCTGCACCGCGCGCGGCGCTTCGCGGCTCGCGGGCACTTGTGCGTGACGGCCGCTGAACAGGCGGTTCAGGTCGTCGTCGAGATAGCGTGCGCCCGCGCGCATCGCCGGCACGTTGCCGAGCACGACGAGCAGGCGGCACGCGAGCGGCAACGTGCCCGCCGCGAGATCGCGCACGAGCATCGACAGCAGCTCGATCGGCGCGGTCTCGTCGCCATGCACGCCGGCCGACACGAGCACGCTCGCACGCGCCGCAGCGCCCGCTTCATCCGCTGCCGGCTCGAGCGCGAGCAGCCCGTCGCCGAGCCATTGCCAGTGCACCGCACCGTTCGCGCACGTGCCGACCTTCACGGCCGGCGCGTCGCCCGCGAGCGTGAACGCTAGGAAGTCGTCGAGCAGCACGGCGGCCGGCATGCGGGACTCAGCGCTGGAAGTCATACAGCGACCCGACGCGCAGGATCTGCGTGAGCTCGTCGAGCGCCGTGCGCGATTCGTCGAGCAGCGTCGGATCGGCGAGGTCTTCCGGTGCGAGACGGTCGCGGTAGTGCTTTTCGATCCACGCGTCGAGCGACGCGAACAGCGTGTCGTTGATCCACACGTTCGACGTGACGGCCGCACGCTCGGCGTCGTTCAGCACGACGCGCAGGCGCAGGCAAGCCGGGCCGCCGCCGTTCTTCATGCTTTCGCGCAGGTCGAACACGAGCACGTCGCGGATCGGGCCGTTGCCGGCCGCGAGCTGGTCGAGATAGGCGGCAACGTTCGCGTTCTCGCGGCATTCCTGCGGCACGACGAGCACTTGCGAGCCGTCCGCGCGCGACAGCAGCTGGCTGTTGAACAGGTACGACGTGACCGCATCGTTCACGCTCACGGCCGCATCGGGCACCTCGATCACGTTCAGCCGCGCGCCGCGCGCGTCGAGCGTGGCCGTCAGCGTGTCGTAGATCGCCTGCTTGTTGACGAACGCGCGCTCGTGCGTGAACAGCGTGTCGCGGTTGCCGACCGAGATCACGTCGTTGTGGAACACGCCTGCATCGATCACGTCCGGATCCTGCTGCGCATAGACCGTCGCCGTTTCGGCGAGACCGTGACGATGCGCGACCGCGCGGCTCGCCTCGAAGGTCTGGCGCGCCGGGAAGCGCTTCGGCTCCACGCCGCGGCGGTATTCCGCGCGACCGTACACGAAGAACTCGACGCCCGGCAGGCCGTATTCGGCGCAAAAGCGCGTGTGGTTGGCCGCGCCCTCGTCGCCGAGTGCCGGCGTGCCCGTCAGCGCCTCGTGCACCGCGAAGTGCGCGGGATCGGCGAACAGCGTCGACAGCGTGCGGCGCGTCGCTTCGTGCTCGATCGCGCGATGCAGCTTGCTGCACAGGTTGGCCGGCGTGAAGTGCACGCGGCCGTCGCTCGTGTCGGCCGACGGGCTGACGGTCGCCGCGTTCGCGGTCCACATCGCCGACGCCGAGCTCGCCGCGGCGAGCAGCTCGGGCGCCTGCTTCGCGGCCTTCGCGATCACGTCCGCGTCCTTGCCGGAGAAGCCGAGCTCGCGCAGCAGGCGCAGCGACGGGCGCTCCTGCGGCGGCAGCACGCCTTGCGCGAAGCCGAGATCCGCGAGCTGCTTCATCTTGCGCAGCCCCTGCTTCGCGGCGGCCTTCGGATTCGCGGCCGACTTCTCGTTGTTGAGCGACGCCACGTTGCCGAACGACAGCCCGGCGTAGTTGTGGGTCGGGCCGACGAGTCCGTCGAAATTGGCTTCTTGTGCGTTCATCGTCGTTCCCTCGATCAGAAATGCAGGCCCGGCGACAGGCTCGCGGGCAAGGTCAGTTGGGTGCTTTCCACCGACGCCATCGGATATGCGCAATAGTCGGCCGCGTAGTACGCGCTCGGCCGATGGTTGCCCGAGCGGCCCGTGCCGCCGAACGGCGCGGCGGACGATGCGCCGTTGGTCGGGCGGTTCCAGTTGACGATCCCGGCACGAATCGTGCGGCGGAAGTGGTCCCATGCGTTGGCGTCGTCGGCGAGCAGGCCGGCCGACAGGCCGAACGCCGTGTCGTTCGCGCGCTCGATCGCTTCGTCGAACGTCGCGTAGCGGACGATCTGCGCGAGCGGGCCGAAGTGCTCTTCGTCGGGCAGGTTCGCCACGCCGGTCACGTCGATGATCGACGCGTTCACGAAGCCCAGGCGCGGATCGCGCTGCGTCATCGCGATGATCGGCTGCGCGCCCTGCTCGATCAGGCGCGACTGCGCGTCGACGAGCTTGGCGGCCGCGCGTGCCGAGATCACCGCGCCCATGAACGGCTGCGGATCGGCGTCGAACACGTCGGCCGTGATCTTCGACGTGACGTCGGCGAAGCGTGCGAGGAAGCGGTCGCCGAACGCGCCCTGCGGCACGAAGATGCGGCGTGCGCACGTGCAGCGCTGGCCTGCCGACAGGAACGCCGACTGGATCGTGTGATGCACGGCCGCGTCGACGTCCTCGACTTCGCCGATCACGAGCGGGTTGTTGCCGCCCATCTCGAGCGCGAGCACGATTTCCGGACGGCCGCCGAACTGCTTGTGCAGCAGCGTGCCGGTATCCGAGCTGCCGGTGAAGAACAGCCCGTCGATCTGCCGGTGATTCGCGAGCGCGATGCCGGTGTCCTTCTCGCCCTGCACGAGGTTCAGCACGCCGGCCGGCAGACCGGCTTCCTGCCACACCTCGACCGTCGCGCGCGCGACGCCCGGGGCGAGCTCCGACGGCTTGAACACGACCGTGTTGCCCGCGATCAGCGCCGGCACGATATGACCGTTCGGCAAATGGCCGGGGAAGTTGTACGGGCCGAACACCGCGACGACGCCGTGCGGGCGATGGCGCAGCACCGCGACGCCGTCGGCCATGTCCTGGCGCTTCTCGCCGGTGCGTTCCTGGTAGGCCTGGATCGAGATCCCGACCTTCGCGGCCATCGCCGCGACTTCGGTGCGGGCTTCCCACAGCGGCTTGCCGGTCTCGCGGCCGATCGCGGTCGCGATCGCTTCCTTGCGTTCGGTGAGCAGCGCGGCGAAGCGCTTGACGATTTCACAGCGCGCTTCGAAGTCGAGCGCCGACCAGCCGGCGAACGCGCGGCGCGCGCTCGCGACCGCGCGGTCGACGTCGGCCGCCGACGCGCTTTCGCCCTGCCATGCGATCGCGTCGGTGCCCGGGTTGCGCGAAGCGAAGACGGGGCCCGAGCCTGCGACCCAGGCGCCGTCGATGAAGAGTTCCGTCATGATTCGTTTATCCCTGTTTGACTTTGAGCGGCAGCACGCGGACCGGATCGCCGGCCTTCACGTCGAGCGCGGCGGCATCGTCGGCCGACAGCACGAACGACCCGTTCACGACCACGCCCGGCGCGACGCCGACGCGGAAATCGCCGAGCGACGTGTTCGATACGAGCGACTTCGGCATATCTTCCCGCACGTCGGGCACGCCGATCGCGACCGGCACGACGACGCTCTCGCGCACCGTGCGCAGGTCGTTGACGTGGCATTCGAGCACCGGGCCCGCGTCGAAGATGTCGACGTGGTTCTGGTAGCGCAGCCCTTCGGCCTCGAGCATCTTGCGGGCCGGCAGCGTGTCGCGGTGCGTGAGGCCGACCGCGTCCTGCGCGTCCTGCGGCAGCAGGTCGACGTACACCGGATAGCGCGGCATCAGTTCCGCGAGGAACGACTTGCGGCCGTGCGAGCTGAGGTAGTCCGCCGCGTTGAAATCGATCTGGTAGAAATGCGAACCGACCGCGCGCCAGAACGGCGACGTGCCGTCCTCGTCGAAGTGGCCGCGCAGTTCCGCGCAGATGCGTTCCGGGAAGCGTTCGCGGAACTGCGCGATGAACATGAAGCGCGAGCGCGACAGCAGGCCGCCGACGCCGCCCGTGCGGTAACGCGGGCTCAGGAACAGCGAGCACACTTCCGCGTAGCCCGTCAGGTCGTGCGAGATGTTGAGCGCGGACATCCGCGTCCACACGCCGAGTTCCTGGCTCGCGTGCACGACCGTGCTCACGCGATAGTTGTAGAACGGCTGTTCGAGGCCGACCTGCGTCTCGATCCCGCACACGCCCGCGATGTCGCCCGTCTTCGATTCTTCCATCACGAAGAAGTAGCCGGCCTCGCCCGGCGCGGCCTCGCCGTCGAGCGTGCGGCGCGTGCGTTCGATGCGCGCGGCGAGCGCGTCGCGATCGGGCTTGAACGTGGTCAGGCCCGGCCCGGTTTCCTTCGCGAGCGACACGAGCGCGTCGACGTCGCCCGTTTGTACGACCCGAACGACGATCATGCTGCGTCTCCCTTCATGTCTTCATCGTCGCGGCGGTGCAGCGGCACGCAGCGCACGACATCACCATCCTTCACATCGAGCGCCGCGCGCACGTCGCCGGCGAGCGGCGCGTCGGCCGTATCGCCCGGCAGGTCGGCCAGCACGCAGCGGAACGATTCGCCGCTGCCGGTCGACACCATGTATGCGACGTCGCCCTGCTGATGCGCGGCTTCGCGCACCGTGCGCTCCGCGCCGTGCTTCACGCATGCGGTGCGGTCGACCTGCGCGGTCAGCACGGGGCCCGCGTCGAAGATGTCGACGAAGCGGTCCGGCTCGAAGCCTTCCTCGAGATGGATGTCGTACGCGAGCAGCGCCGTTTCGTTCGGCTCGCCGAGCACGCGCTGCGCGGCTTCCGGCAGCAGCGGTACGTAGAGCGGATACGCCGGCATCACTTCCGCGATGAACGTGCGGCTGCGGCCGCCCGACGCGATGTCGACGTCGGTGAAGTTGCGGCCGAAGAACTTGCGGCCCACCGCTTCCCAGAACGGCGATGCGCCCGTGCTGTCGCTCACGCCGAGCAGCAGCGTGAACACTTCCGGCGTGAAGCGGCGGCGGTTCGCGGCGATGTACATCATCCGCGCACGCGAGATCAGGTGCGCGGCCGCGTCGCCGCGCAGCGACGGATCGACGTAGAAGCCCGCCAGCCGGCTCTTGCCGGTCAGCTCGTGCGACATCGTGAGCGCATGGATCTTGCGGTTCACGTGCAGCTCGCGCGACGCGTGGATCAGTGCATCGTTGCGGAATGCGTAGAACGGTTCCGAGTAGCCGGCCGCGGCCACGATGCTCGCCGTGCCGAGCAGCTTGCCCGTCGACGAATCCTCGAGCACGAAGAGATAGAACTCCTCGCCGGCGAAGTCGACGTCCGCGCGAAACGAATCCTCGGAGAGCGCCACGCGCGCTTCGAGCGCCGCGCGATCGTGCGGCAGCGAGTGCAGGACCGGCTGCGCGGTGCGCGCCATGTGCGCGAGCGCATCGAGATCCGTGAGTTTGCCGGGGCGAACAAATAGCATCGTCGTTCCTGTCTGCGATGGGCGCGCCGATCAGCGCGCGGTGGCTTCCTGGGCCGCGAGCACCTGCTCGACTGCCTTCTCGAAGCGCTTCACGCCTTCGTCGAGCAGGTCGAACGGGATCACGAGCGACGGCACGAAGCGCAGCACGTTCGGGCCTGCGATCAGCATGATCAGGCCGTTCTCGGCGGCGGCGGTGACGAAGTCCTTCGCGCGGCCGTCGAATGCGGCGGTGAGTTCCGCGCCGACCAGCAGGCCCTTGCCGCGGATGTCCTTGAAGATGCCGAAGCGTGCGTTGATGCGCTCCAGCGCGCCCTTCAGGCGCACGCTGCGTTCGCGCACGCCTTCGAGCAGCGCAGGGTCGCCGATCAGCTCGACGACCTTGTCCGCGATCGCCGACGCGAGCGGGTTGCCGCCGTACGTCGTGCCGTGCACGCCGACCTTGAAGTGGGCGGCCAGTTCGTTCGTCGTCAGCATCGCGCCGATCGGGAAACCGTTGCCGAGTGCCTTCGCGGTCGTGAGGATGTCCGGCGTGACGCCCGTGTCCATGTATGCGTAGAACTGGCCCGTGCGGCCGACGCCCGTCTGCACTTCGTCGAAGATCAGCACTGCGTCGTTGGCGTCGCACGCTTCGCGCAGTGCCTTCAGGAACGCCGGATCGGCCGGGATCACGCCGCCTTCGCCCTGCACCGGCTCGACGATCACCGCGCAGGTTTGCGGGCCGATCGCGGCCTTGGCCGCTTCGATGTCGTTGAACGGCAGGTGCTTGATGCCTTCCGGCACCGGGCCGAAGCCTTCCGAGTATTTCGGCTGGCCGCCGACGCTGACCGTGAAGAACGTGCGGCCGTGGAACGACTGGACGAACGACACGATTTCGTATTTGTCGGCGCCGTGGCGGTCGAATGCGACGCGGCGCGCGAGTTTGAGGGCGGCTTCGTTCGCTTCCGCGCCCGAGTTCGCGAAGAACGCGCGGTCGGCGAAGGTCAGCGCTTCGAGGCGCTTCGCGAGGCGCAGCACCGGCTCGTTCGTGTAGCCGTTGCCGATGTGCCAGAGCTTGCGGCCTTGTTCGTCCAGGACCTTCAGCAGTTCCGGGTGGCCGTGGCCGAGCGACGTGACGGCGATGCCGCAGGCGAAATCCACGTATTCGCGGCCGGCCGTGTCCCACACGCGCGAGCCCTCTGCACGGTCCGGCACGAACGGCGCGGGGGAGAATACCGGCACCATCACTTCGTCGAATGTCTGGCGGGTCACGGTCGAGGTCGTCATGGTCGTTCCTTTCGGTTTCGTAAGAGGGTTCAACAGGATCAAGTTTAGGTAAGGGTGACGCAAGCGTCTTGCGGAATTGCGACGGGTTCTATCGGAAGCGGATAGGGCGCTTTATTTTGCCTCTCCCCGGCGGGGGGCGTGGCGTTTTGTGCTCGGTTGCTGTTTTCGCGGTTTCTTGGCGGTGCGCTCGCCGTTTGTCGTGAAGCACCTGTGATCGTGTCGGTCTATTAGCGTCGCCCCTGCGCGGGGCGGCGGTTACTTTTCTTTGTCTTGCCAAAGAAAAGTAACCAAAAGAAAGGCGCCCGGATAACGCATGACTTCCCGGTGCCGTAGTCCACCAAGTGGCCCTCGCCTAAGTGTCCGCGCCAGTCGGGAACCCGGAGTGGTTCGAGCAATGGTTCTGACACCACTCCCTACGCAACGGAGCGGTATACCGCCCGCTAGCTCCATCCTCGCTATGCTCGGCTGCAAGGTTCTTCGGCCGCAATTCATCCGCCCGCGCCACACATGGGCACCCACTGATCAGTTCCCCAAATCAGTGAGGTGCCGCTGCACCGCAACGACGATTTCAATTTATTGAATTCATGCGCCACCCGCCGCAATTGTGGATGCCAATCAACCGACAGCTTTCAAAGCGGGACGTGTGGACCTGTCGACCGAGCGAAGCGAGGGCGGAGCTAGCGGGCGGTATACCACTCCGCGGGGTGGTGAGTGGTGTCAGAACCATTGCTCGAACCACTCCGGGTTCCCGACTGGCGCGGACACTTAGGCGAGGGCCACTCCGGTGGCCATGGCACCGGGAAGTCATGCGTTATCCGAGCGCCTTTCTTTTGGTTACTTTTCTTTGGCAAGACAAAGAAAAGTAACCGCCGCCCCGCGCAGGGGCGACGCTAATAGACCGACACGATCGCAGGTGCTTCACGTCAAACGCAAGCGCACCATAAAAAAAACAGAATCAATCCTTAGCCCCCCGCTCAACAAGCGCGCCCCCGCGAGGTTCACTACCACCGCCGGTCTGCTTCTCGAGCCAGGCTCTCCGATCCTCCCGAGGCGTGACCCCGAACCTTTCGCGGTACGCATTGGAAAAGTGCGCAGCAGAAGAAAACCCACAGGCGAGGCTCACCTGAACGACCGACTTGCTGGTCCGCTGCAACTGCGTGCGAGCCTTGAGCAACCGAAGATTGAGGTAATACTTGGAGGGCATCGCCCCGAGATACTGTCGAAAGAGCCGCTCCAGCTGCCGCCGCGACACGCCGACGAGCCCGGCGATCTCATCGGTCGTCAAAGGATCCTCGACATTGGCTTCCATCAAAAGCAACGCATCGTTCAGCCGAGGATGCCGCTCACCGGGCGCGGTCACAAAAGGAATCCGCTGCCGCTCCTCGCCGCTGCGCAGCGTGCCGGCCCCGAGCGCATCGGCAATGCGCTCACCCAGATCCGCCCCGTGTTCCCGGCCGATCATGGCCAGCATGAAATCGACGGTCGCCTGCCCGCCCGCACAGGTCGCCCGATCGCGATCGATCTCGAAGATCTGCTGCGTGACGATCGAGCGCTCGAACTGTTCTGCGAACTGCTGATACGTCTCCCAGTTCACGCTCACGCGATATCCGGAAAGCTGCCCGGCCATCGCGAGCCACCACACGCCGTGGTGAATCCCCGTGACGACCGGCGTGCGCTGCCCCACCCGCGCGAGACTCGCGAGAAACAACCGATAGTCGGCAAACTGCTGAAACCGCTCCGACACGACGATCAGCCAGTCGCACGCGATCGCATCGTTGAACGCCGCATCGGCATGCCACTGCGCGCCGCCGGCGAGCGGCACCGGCCGCCCGTCCCACGAACACACCTGCCAGCGATACAGCAAGCGCCCGTCGATCTCGTTCGCGAGATGCAACGCATCGACGATCGGACCCACACCCGACATCGACACGGGCGGCAATGCAACGATCGCCACCTGCGTCGTGCGGGTGGCGCCTGCGGGACGAGACACCGGTACCACGTATGAAACGCCCTTCGCGTTACTTGAGGCTACCCGACAGGAACTGCTTCAGACGCTCGCTCTGCGGACGCACCAGCACCTCCTTCGGATCACCCTCTTCCTCGGTCCGCCCCTGATGCAGGAACATCACGTGATTCGACACGTTGCGCGCGAACCCCATCTCGTGCGTGACGACGATCATCGTGCGGCCCTCCTCGGCCAGCTTCTGCATCACCTTCAGCACCTCACCGACGAGCTCCGGATCGAGCGCCGACGTCGGCTCGTCGAACAGCATCACGTCCGGATGCATCGCCAGCGCCCGCGCGATCGCGACACGCTGCTGCTGCCCCCCCGACAAATGCGACGGATACTGCTTCTCGACGCGCGGCGGCAAACCGACCTTCTCCAGGTATTCGCGCGCACGCTCCTCGGCTTCCTTCTTCGCAATGCCGAGCACGTGCACCGGCGCTTCCATCACGTTCTCGAGCACGTTCATGTGCGCCCACAGGTTGAAGTGCTGGAACACCATCGCGAGCTTGGTGCGGATGCGCTGCAGCTGCTTGTGATCGGCCACCTCGAGCGCACCGGCGCGGTCGGTCTTCGTGCGCACGGCCTCGCCGTCGACGACGATCTGCCCCGCATTCGGCCGCTCGAGAAAATTGATGCAGCGCAGGAACGTGCTCTTGCCCGAACCGCTGGCGCCGATGATGCTGATGACGTCGCCGGCCTTCGCGTTCAGCGACACGCCCTTGAGCACCTCGTTGTCGCCATAGCGCTTGTGAATGTCGACCGCGGCAAGCTTGGTGGAAGCGGACGCGCTCGTTTGAGTGATCTCGGCCATCTGGCTCTCCTCGAATGAAATCAATGACGGCCGGCCGCGAGATACGCGAGCCAGTGGCGCTCCGCCCGGCGAAATGCCGCGACGAGTGCGAACGATACCGCAAGATAGATCAGTGCGGCGATCCCGAACGACTGGAACGCCATGTAGGTCGCGGAATTGGCGTCACGCGCGACCTTCAGGATGTCGGGCACGGTCGCCGTGAATGCAACGGTGGTCGCGTGCAGCATCAGGATCACCTCGTTGCTGTACAGCGGCAACGCACGGCGCAGCGCCGACGGCAGGATCACCCGGCGGTACATCGTGAACGGCGACATCCCGTACGCACGCGCCGCCTCGACCTCGCCGTGCGGAATCGCACGAATCGCACCCGCGAAGATCTCGGTCGTGTACGCGCAGGTGTTCAGCGCGAACGCGAGGATCGCGCAGTTGAAGCCGCTGCGGAAGAACGCGTCGAGCAGCGAGTGCGAGCGCACGAACTCGAGGCTGTACATGCCCGTGTACAGCAACAGCAGCTGCACGTAGAGCGGCGTGCCGCGGAACACGTACGTGTAGAACCGCACCGGCATCGACAACCACTTCTTCTTCGACACGCGTGCGACCGCGAGCGGCACCGCGCACACGAAGCCGAGCGAAATCGACGCGACGAGCAGCCACAGCGTCACCGCAAGGCCGGAGAGGCGCTGGCCGTCCCAGTAAAGGAACGCCTGGCCGAATTCCTGGAGGATCTCGATCATAGTTCTGCGTGGCGCACGCCCGTGGAATAACGTTTCTCGAGCTGGATCAGCACGAGGTTGGAAACGGTCGTGATCGCGAGGTAGATCAGCGCCGCAACGAGGATGAAGAAGAACATGTTGAACGTGCTCTTGCCCGCGTCCTGCGCCGCCTTCACGACGTCGGCGAGGCCGATGATCGACACCAGCGCGGTCGCCTTCACGAGCACCTGCCAGTTGTTGCCGATGCCAGGCAGCGCGAAGCGCATCATCTGCGGAAACATGATCCGCACGAACACGCGCAGCCCGCTCATCCCGTACGCCGAGCCGGCCTCGAGCTGGCCGCGCGGCACCGACAGGAACGCACCGCGGAACGTCTCGGTGAAGTACGCGCCGTAGATGAAGCCGAGCGTCAGCACGCCGGCGACGAACGGGTCGATGTCGATCTGGTCCCAGCCGACGAGGTCGGTGAACTGGTTCAGCCAGATCTGGATGCTGTAGAACAACAGCAGCATCAGGACGAGATCGGGCACCGAGCGGATCAGCGTCGTATAACCGGTCGCGACCGCTCGCAGCACCCGGTTGTGCGACAGCTTCGCCACCGCGCCGATCAGCCCCAGCGCCACCGCAGCGGCGAGCGACAGCACCGACAGCTCGATGGTCTGCACGGTGCCGGCCCAGAGGACAGGACCAAAGCCGTAAAGGAACACGCGCGTCTCCAGTGTTGATGTGAACACCGGCGCGCATCACTGTCCGGCGCCGGGCTGACGCGGATAGTCGCAAGCGAAATTGATTGCCTCAAATCACCGTGCGCGCGATTGCTGCGTCGCAGCAATTCATCCCACCATTTGCAGGCACGGCCTACCGCGCTGTTTCAAAAGGAAAAAAGCCGCTTCCTGACAGTCGGATGACACGCAGGGAAGCGGACTTTTTGCAATTTTCCGGTCGCTTTTTCGATATAGCGCCGGACGCGGGTTCAGCGCCCTTTCAGGATGTCGGAGCGCGAAGTCATATAGACAAGCCCGTCCGGGCCGAAATGGACGTTGAAGAACGCGTCGGTGTTGACGCCGTCCTCGAGCCAGCGCCAGCTCCATACGGTCTCGGGCTTCAGCGGGTACTGCGCGACGTCGCCCGGCTTGCCGAGCAGGCGCCGCACCTCGTCCTCCGTCATCCCCGGGCGCACCTTCGCGAAGTTCTCGGCGGTCAGCACCTGCGTCGCGCCCGTGTAATACCCGCCCGGGTCGAGGTCGACGAACCAGGTCTGGTTGCCCATCGGGCCACGCGGGTATTCGAGGCGCTTCGAGCCGTCGGTGAACGCGCGCTCGGTCTCGGGCTTGCCCATCGTGGCGCGCACGTCGGCTTCGGTCGAGACGCCGGCCTTCAGCCCCTTGAGCAGCAGCGGCGCCGGCTTGATCGCGTTGAAGAAGTCCCTGATACGTTGCACGTCGAGATTGCCTTGCTTGTCGTCGCAGCCGGTCAGCGCCAGCGCGGCGGCCAGCATCGTGACGGGAAGCAGCCGGAAACGGAAGATCATCGGAAGAAATGCGCGTCGAGAAAACACGCGGCAAGGATACCCGCGCAACGCCAAAAGCGCGAGACGGACCGCGCGGCCCGTCTCGTGATCAATGCGTCGTTTCGGTTTGCACCTGGGCCTCGCGGCCCGCTTGCGGGGCGCGCGGCCCGGCCGGCACCGCCTTGATCCGGCGGCGCGTGCGCACCAGCTCGGCCAGTTGCCACGACCCGAGCGCGAGACAGCCGAACAGCACCTCGCGGCCGCGCTTGACCAGCGCGAGCGACAGCGCCGTCTCGCGATCGACGCCGAACATCTGCGCGAGCAGCACGACGGTCGCCTCCTGCACGCCGAGACCGCCCGGCACCATGAACGCCGCATGGCGCACGGCCTGCGTCATCGCCTCGATCGCGATCGCGCCGCCGATCGAGACCGGATGACCGAGCAGCGCGAGCGCCCAGTAAATTTCGAGCGCGCCGAGCACGTAGCCGGACAGCTGCCAGAAGAACGCACTGAACAGCAGCGGCGTGCGCGACATCAGCGCGTCGATGTCGCCATCGAGGCGGCGGCCGTCGACGCCCTGCAGCAACCGGTGCGAATCGCCGAGCAGACGCCCCGCGAACCGCTCGATCGCGTGGAAGATTCCGCCGCGCCGCATCAGCACGACGCCGAGCACCGGCAGCGGCAGGGTCAGCAGCAGCGCGAGGCCGATCGTGCCGCCGCCCATGTCGTGCGTCGTCGCGAGCAGCAGCACGAGGCCGAGCGCCGCGAACGCATACTGGACGACGATCGTCACCAGCACCTCGACGATCACCGACGCGGTCACGCGGCTCGCGTCGGGCACCTGCCAGCGCGCCATCCGGATCCCGACCAACTCGCCGCCGATCCCGACCACCGGCAGCAGCCGGTTCACCGCTTCACGCACGGTCGCGACCCACCACAGGAACGACAGCGACGCGCGTCGGTCGAGCAGCTGGTGCCACGCATACGCGTCGAGCAGCAGCGGCAGCGCATGGAACGGCACGAGCCACAGCAGCGCGAAGCCGGCACGCTCGAGCATCCGCGTCACGTCGCCGATGCCTTCGTGCAGCCCGAGCGCGAGCAGGATCCCGATGCCGATCGGCCAGCCGAGCCATTTGATCCACTTGGTCATGACGGCTGCGCCCCCGCTTCGCGCGACGCGTGCGTGCCGCGCCGCGCCGCCGGCTGGCCGAACACGTCGGCAAAACCGCCGGTCGCGACGCCCGCGGCCTTCAGCGCGGCCGCGACGCGCGGCGACAGCAGCGCATCCAGTTCGTCGACCGGCCGGTAAGCGGCCATCGTCGGCGTGATCGGGCCGTCGCCGGCTTCCGCCGGATGACAGTAGATCTCGCCGACCCCGGGCGGCAGCGCCGCGAGCGCGTCGAGCAGCACGGCCTCGTCCATCGCGCCCGTATGCTCGATCCCGACCACGTAGTCGTTGTGCGCGAGCCCCGCACGGTCGAGCCGCGCGCGCACCAGCGCGATCCACGGCTTGAGCAGCGCGGGCGCGCGCGTTTCGTACGGCAGCCGCACCGCACGCAGCCCGTAGTCGCCGCCGATCTCGATGATCATCGACAGCACGGTCGGATGCAGGTGGAAATGCTTGTGCGCGTTCACGTGGTCGAGCGGCAGGCCGCTCGCCGCGAACGCGTCGAACTGCGCGCGGATCTCGCGGCGCAGCTGCGCACGCACGTGCGGCAGGAAGAAGAAGCGGCAGCCGTCCTTCGCCATCGCATCGCCGAAGCGCCCGTCGCGGCCGACGAGCGCGGGAATGTCATGCGCGGGCAGCGTGGCCGGCCCGTCCGCGAGGACGAGATGCAGGCCGACCGCGAGCGACGGCAAGCGCCGCGCGCGTTCGATCGCATCCTGCGCCGCGGGCGCACCGACCATCAGGCTCGCGGCGTTCAGCACGCCGTCGCGATGCGCGCGCTCGACCGCCGCGTTGACGCGCGGATGCAGCCCGAAGTCGTCCGCGGTGAAGATCAGCGCCCGCGCCGCCCGCTGCGTCGCCACGAATCAGGCCTCGTGCGCGCGCAGGAAGCGGAAGAACTCGACGCCTTCGCGCAAGCGACGCTTCATCATGTCCCAGCTCGTCAGCATCTCGCGGACGATCTCCCAGATCTTCGACGGGCGGAAGTAGAACTGGCGATAGAACTGCTCGAGATGGTGATAGATCTCGTCGCGCGACAGGTGCGGATAGCCGATCGCCGCGAGCTGCACGCCTTCCTTGCTGACCAGGTTGATGGTCTTGTTCTCTTCCATCCAGCCGTTCTCGACGGCCTGCTTGTAAAGCGTCGTGCCCGGATACGGCGCGGCGAGCGACACCTGGATCGTGTGCGGATTGATTTCCTTCGCGTACTCGATCGTCTTCTTGATGGTGTCCTGCGTCTCGCCCGGCAGGCCGAGGATGAAGGTGCCGTGGATCTTGATGCCGAGCTTCTTGCAGTCCGCGCTGAAGCGGCGCGCGAAATCGGTGCGCACGCCCTTCTTGATGTTCACGAGGATCTGGTCGTCGCCGGATTCGAAGCCGACCAGCAGCAGGCGCAGGCCGTTTTCCTTCATGATCTTCAGCGACTTGTACGGCACGTTCGCCTTCGCGTTGCACGACCACGTCATGCCGAGCTTGCCCAGGCCGATGGCGATCGCTTCGGCGCGCGGCAGGTCGTCGGTGAAGGTGTCGTCGTCGAACATCAGCTCCTTCACTTCCGGCATGTTGTCGCGGATCCACTTCGCTTCCGCGAGCACGTTCTCGACCGAGCGCGTGCGGTAGCGATGGCCGCTGACCGTCTGCGGCCACAGGCAGAACGTGCAGCGCGACTTGCAGCCGCGGCCCGTGTAGATCGACACGTACGGATAGTTCAGGTAGCCGATGAAGTAGTTGTCGATCTTCAGGTCGCGCTTGTAGACGGGCGCGACGAACGGCAGTTCGTCCATGTTCTCGAGGATCGGACGCGCTTCGTTGTGCTCGATCGAGCCGTCCTTCGCGCGCCAGCTCAAGCCCTTGATCTCGGGGAACGGCTTGCCTTCGGCGATTTCCTTGCAGGTGTAGTCGAATTCCTCGCGGCACACGAAGTCGATCGCGTCGCTCGCCGTGAGCGAGTTGTGCGGATCGACCATCACCTTCGCGCCCACCATGCCGACCAGCATCGACGGCTTCATCTTCTTCAGATCCTGCGCGAACATCGCGTCGGTCGGGAACGACGGCGTGCTCGTGTGGATGATCACGAGATCGTAGTCGTTGGCGATCTTCAGCGTTTCCTCGACCGACAGGCCGTCGGCCGGCGCGTCGACGACGCGGCTGCCCGGCACGAGCGCGGCCGGCTGCGCGAGCCACGTCGGGTACCAGAAGGAACGGATTTCGCGCTTCGCCTGATAGCGCGAGCCGGCTCCGCCGTCGAAGCCGTCATACGAAGGGGCCTGCAAGAACAGCGTTTTCATGAATGCTCCGGTAGCCTGCATAGTTCGATTCGTTTCAACGATTCAGTCAATCAACCGCGGGCCGCCCTGCCGGCGCCCGCCTCTCTGTCATGTCGCGTCGCGCGGCGTGGCCGCGCGGCGCGTCTCGGCCCTCGGGCCGGATTCGATCGGGACCGGGCGCATCGCCGGTTCCCTTCGGGGAACGTACGTCAGCGGCCGTCCCCGCCCTCCACGATCACCGTCGCGCGTTCGCCGCCGACGACCGTCATCCGCGCGCCGCGCCACACGACGTGCGTGCCGAACACGGCCGCGAGCCATTCGAGCGCGAGCAGCGTGTCGCGCACCGCGACGAGCGGCAGGTCGCGCCAGAACGCGCGCCAGCCGTCCTCGCCGCGCGCGTGCAGCACCAGCCGCCCGAACGCGCCCACCACGGCCGCGCCACCCGCCAGCGTGCCGGCGACGGTGCCGTCGAGACGCAGCGCGAGCGCCGCGCCGATCGCGAGCCACGGCGCGGTAAACGTGATGAACAGGAACGCGAAGCCGGCCGGGTTCAGCGAACGGATCGTGCGCAGCCAGCGCGTCTCGCGGTGCCAGAGCGGCCCGAACGACGGCTCGATCACGTCGGTCGCGACCTCGACCTCGGACAGCACGGTGCGCCGCCCGAGGCGGCGCGGCAACTCGGCCAGCCAGAAGTCGTCGGCCAGCTCGTCCTTCAACGCGAGAAAACCGCCGATCCGGTCGAGCGTGTCGCGCGTGAGCGCCAGCGTCGCGCCGAAGCCGAAGCGGCTCGAGCGGCCGAGGTGCGTGATCCGTACCGACGGCGCGAACCAGGCATCGACGAACTGCGCGCCGATCCGCGTCCAGAACCCGCCGACGCTGCGCGCATGATACAGGCACGTGACGACCCCGACCGACGCGTCGGCGAGCGGCGCCGTCACGCGCTCCAGATAGTCCGGCTTCACCGCGATGTCGCTGTCCGCGATCACGATGCGGCCGTACTTCGCGCGTTCGGCGAGATTGATCAGGTTGCTGACCTTCAGGTTCTTGCCGTGCACGCGCGCGTCGATCACGAGCGTGATGTCGCATTCCGGATAGTCGGCGCGCAGCCGCTCGACCACGGCGACCGCCGGATCGGAGGCCGACGCGACCCCGAACAGCACTTCATGGCGCGGGTGGCGCTGTTCGCAGAACGTCGCGAGGTTCTCGTACAGGTGCGGCTCGGCGCCGCACAGCGGCTTGAGCACGCTGACGGGCTCGAAACCGTCGCGCGCGGCGGTGCGCGGCGTGCGCGGGCGCGGCGCGAACGCCGCGACGAACGCATAGCCGGCCGCAGCCAGCGTGAACACGGTCAGGAGCCAGTCGAGCAGCGTGACGGTCGGCGTCATGCGCGACGCCCTCCGGCGACGCGGGCGCCCTGCCGACCGATCGAACCGGGTTGAACGTGATTGGGTATTCCGACAGCAACGAACGCGGGCACGACCCGACTCCTTGTTCCAGCAGCGTCTGTGTAAATGGGGAGGCACGGCCCATTTCCCCGAAAGCGGCCATGCCCGGCATCGCGTGGCACATCCTCGCGCGATGCCCGGACGGGATGCGGGAAGATTCTAATGGCTACCGTCGGCACAACATGGACAGGCGCCGGATTTTAGCAGCCCGCGCCACCCCGCGCTTGGCACCACGCGAAACGGACTACTGCGATTTCGGCAAAGCTGTGCGGCCGGGGAACCATTCCGGTGCCACCTCGTTCACGTTAGCGTAAGCACTTTGCAGGCGGATTGCAGTCTTGAAAATCAAACGTTTCGTGGAAATTTGTATGTCGATGCGAAGACATGCCCAATCGCCGTAAAGATCGGTAATTATTCGGCGATTAGATTGATTTTTGCAACAGTTGTCCGCGCCACCTTGCGCCCCTGAAAGGCGCATGGGTATCCGCGCGTCGCCAGCGCGTTCCGGAACCCTTTGGCAAAATCATCGCCATCTGTTGCGCATGCGCATCACCGCGCCCCTCCCTTCCGAAGGCCACCCCATGATTCCGTTTTCCGTACTCGATCTCGCCCCCATTCCCGCCGGCGCCGACGCCGCGCAGGCGTTCCGCAACACCGTCGATCTCGCGCAGCACGCGGAGCGCCTCGGTTATCGCCGCTACTGGCTCGCCGAACATCACAACATGCCCGGCATCGCGAGCGCGGCGACGGCCGTCGTGATCGGCCATGTGGCGGGTGCGACGAAGACGATCCGCGTCGGCTCGGGCGGGATCATGCTGCCGAACCATGCGCCGCTCGTGATCGCCGAGCAGTTCGGCACGCTCGCGTCGCTGTATCCGGGGCGCATCGACCTCGGGCTCGGCCGCGCGCCCGGCACCGACCAGACCACGTCGCGCGCGCTGCGCCGCGACCTGATCGGCAGCGCCGACTCGTTTCCGGACGACGTCGCCGAGCTGCAGCGCTACTTCGCGGAACCGGTGCCCGGCCAGCGCGTGCGCGCGGTGCCCGGCGCGGGGCTGGACGTGCCCGTGTGGCTGCTCGGTTCGAGCCTCTTCAGCGCGCAACTCGCCGCGATGCTCGGGCTGCCGTTCGCGTTCGCGTCGCACTTCGCGCCCGACTACCTGATGCGCGCGCTCGAAGTCTATCGCGCGCAGTACCGGCCGTCGGCCGCGTGGCCGAAGCCGCATGCGATGGTCGGCGTCAACGTGTTCGCGGCCGATACCGACGACGAGGCGCGGCGCCTCTTCACGTCGCTGCAGCAGCAGTTCATCAACCTGCGCCGCGGCACGCCCGGCAAGCTGCCGCCGCCCGTCGACGCGCTCGAGGCGAGCGAATTCGAACTCGCGAACGTCGCGCATGCGCTGTCGTTCGCGGCCGTCGGCTCGCGCGACACGGTGCGCGACAAGCTGCGCGACCGGATCGCGCAAACCGGCGCGGACGAGGTGATCATCACCGCGCAGATCTACGATCACGCCGCGCGCGTGCGCTCGTTCGAGCTGGCCGCGCAGATCCGCGACGAACTCGCGAACGAAACCCGCTGACCCGGCGGGCGACCCACCCAGGCGGGTGCGCCCGCCTGCGCGTCACTGCGGGTGCACCGCCCCCATCCCGTCGAGCAGCGCCTTGTGGAACGCGTCCGGATCCTGGATCTGCGGCGCGTGCCCGAGCGCCGGGAATTCGATGAGCTGCGCGCCGGGAATCGCCGCCTGCGTGCGTTTCGCGAGTTCCGGGTAACGGCCGAGCTTCGCGTGCACGTCCGGCGGCGCCACGTCCTTGCCGATCGCGGTCGTGTCCTTGTCGCCGATCAGCAGCAGCGTCGGCACGCGTATCGCGCCGAGTTCGTAGACCACCGGCTGGGTGAGGATCATGTCGTAGATCAGCGCCGAGTTCCACGCGACCGCGTCGCGGCCCGGGCCGCGATACATGCCGGCGAGCATCTGCACCCAGCGCTCGTAGGACGGCGCCCACTTGCCCGCGTAGTAGGTCGCCTGCTCGTAGCGGCGGATGCCGTCCGCCGTCGTCTTCTGCTCGCGTGCGTACCAGTAGTCGACCGACAGCGGCGGCACGCCGAGCGCCTTCCAGTCTTCGAGGCCGATCGGGTTCACCAGCACGAGCTGCTCGGTCGCCTTCGGGTACATCAGCGCGTAACGCATCGCGAGCATCCCGCCCGTCGAATGGCCGACGAGCGTCGCCGATTTCACGCCGACCGACTCGAGCAGCGCATGCGTGTTGCGCGCGAGCTGCTGGAAGCTGTACTGGTAGCGCTCGGGCTTCGACGACTTGCAGAAGCCGATCTGGTCCGGCGCGATCACGCGATAGCCGGCGCGGCTCAGCACGCCGATCGTGTCTTCCCAGGTCGCCGCGCAGAAGTTCTTCCCGTGCAGCAGCACGACGGTGCGGCCGTTCGGGTGCGCCGGCTGCACGTCCATGTACATCATCTCGAGGGTGTCGCGCTGCGACACGAACGCGTAGCGATGCACCGGCTCCGGATAGGCGAAGCCTTCCAGGCGGGGGCCGTACGCGGGCCCGTCGTTGCCGGCCGGTGCCGGGACGTTGGCCGCGACCGACGTCGCGCATGCGGCGGCGACGCTCGCGCCGAGCACGGCCGCGCGCGCGAGGGAGAACATCTTGCAATTCGAAGGCATGGCGCTCACGGTAATGGGAAATGCACGCGGTCAGCCGGGCGGCTTCACGCCCCGCGATTCTACGCGGTCGGGCTGACGACGGCGCGCAACACTCGTCGGCCGAGCGACTTCCGCGCACGCGACGAACTCGGGTATCGTGTGACGAGACCCTGAAACGCCTGCAGGCGAACGCTCATGAAAAACGTCCTCAGCATTCAGTCGCACGTCATCTACGGACACGCCGGCAACAGCGCGGCCGTGTTCCCGATGCAGCGCCTCGGCGTCAACGTCTGGCCGCTCAACACCGTCCAGCTGTCGAATCACATGCAGTACGGCCACTGGGCCGGCAGCGCGATCGACGCCGCGAAGATGGAGCAGCTGGTCGACGGCGTCGCCGCGATCGGCGCGCTCAAGCGCTGCGACGCGGTACTGTCCGGCTTCGTCGGCTCGCCGGCGCAGGCGCGCGCGACGGTCGAGATCGTGCGCTCGGTGAAGGCGATGAACCCGAACGCGTGGTACTTCTGCGATCCAGCGATGGGCCAGACGGGCGGCATCCGCCCCGAACCCGGCGTCGAGGAATTCATCGTCGCGGAGATGCCGGCGCTCGCGGACGGCATGTCGCCGAACCACACCGAGCTGCAGAAGCTCGCCGGGCGGCGCATCGAGACCGTCGCCGAAGCCGTCGACGCGTGCCGCGCGCTGATCCGCCGCGGGCCGAAAATCATCCTCGTCAAGCACCTGCACGACCGCAGCAGCCCGGCCGACCGCTTCAACATGCTCGCCGTCACCGAGACCGAAGCGTGGATCGGCCAGCGCCCGCTGTATGCGTTTCCGCGCCATCCGGTCGGTGTCGGCGACCTCACCAGCGCCATTTTCGTCGCGCGCCGGTTGCGCGGCGACTCGGTGCGCGCCGCGTTCGAGCACACGCTCGCGGCGGTGCACGCGGTCGTGAAGGCAACCTACGACGCACGCCGCTACGAGCTCGAACTCGTCGCCGCGCAGGACGAAATCGCGCGCCCGAGCGAATGGTTCGGCGCGTGGGTGACGGACGCCTGACGCCGCCGCATCCGCATCGCCGGCGCGCGTCAAGCGCCATTTGCTGTCCTGCTGTCCTGCTGTCCGCTTTCCCGCTTTCCCGCTTTCCCGCTATCCGCGTCCCCGCTGCCCGTTGCACCGCGACCGTCGGCCGTTGTCCGTTCAACGCCGCGCCTGCAAACGTTTCCGGACTTCACATGAATGACACCGATTTCTCGCTATGCTCGCGGCGGCACGACCCGGCGCAGCCGCATCCTGCGCCACGGGGCGCGTCCATTTTCCGCATGTCCCGCCAACCGGCTCCCCCCTTTAACGCACGATAACGACCATGACCCGATCGAACCGTCGTGACTTCCTGCGCGTCGCCGCCGGCACCGCCGGCGCAGCCGCGCTGAACCTGTTCCCGCCCGTGATCCGCGATGCGCTCGCCATCCCCGCGAACCGCCGTACCGGCACGATCCGCGATATCGAACACATCGTGATCCTGATGCAGGAGAACCGTTCGTTCGACCATTACTTCGGCACGATGCGTGGTGTCCGCGGATTCGGCGACCCGCGCCCGCTGCGCCTCGCGAACGGCAAGTCGGTGTTCCATCAGCCGGTCGGCCCGGCCGAGCTGCTGCCGTTCCACCCGGGCGCCGACAAGCTCGGCCTGCAGTTCCTGCAGGACCTGCCGCACGGCTGGCAGGACATGCACGCCGCATGGAACAAGGGCCGCTACGACCAGTGGGTGCCGAACAAGGGCACCACGACGATGGCGTACCTGAAGCGCGACGACATCCCGTTCCACTACCAGCTCGCCGACGCATTCACGATCTGCGACGCGTACCACTGCGCGATCCCGAGCTCGACCGACCCGAACCGCTACTACATGTGGACCGGCTACGTCGGCAATGACGGCACGGGCGGCGGCCCGGTGCTCGGCAACGAGGAAAAGGGCTACGGCTGGACGACCTATCCGGAAGTGCTCGAGCAGGCCGGCGTGTCGTGGAAGATCTACCAGGACGTCGGCACGGGGCTCGACGCGAACGGCTCGTGGGGCTGGACGCAGAACCCGTACATCGGCAACTACGGCGACAACGCGCTGCTCTACTTCAACCAGTACCGCAGCGCGCTGCCCGGCACGCCGCTGTACGACAAGGCGCGCACCGGCACCAACATCAGCGCCGGCGGCACGCTGTTCGACGTGCTGCAGCAGGACGTGAAGAACGGCACGCTGCCGCAGGTGTCGTGGATCTGCGCGCCGGAAGCGTACTCGGAGCACCCGAACTGGCCGGCGAACTACGGCGCGTGGTACATCGAGCAGGTGCTGAAGGTGCTCGTATCGAATCCGGACGTGTGGAGCAAGACCGCGCTCTTCATCACCTACGACGAGAACGACGGCTTCTTCGACCACGTGCCGCCGCCGTTCGCACCGCAGTCGCGCGACAACGGGCTGTCGACGGTCGCGACGACCAACGAGGCATTCGCCGGCGACGCGTCGCACATGGCCGGCCCGTACGGGCTCGGGCCGCGCGTGCCGATGCTGGTGGTGTCGCCGTGGACCAAGGGCGGCTGGGTCTGCTCGCAGACCTTCGATCACACGTCGCTGCTGCAATTCATCGAAGCACGCTTCGGCGCGCAGTACGCGGTCACCGCGGCGAACGTGTCGCCGTGGCGCCGCACGGTGTGCGGCAACCTGACGTCCGCGTTCGACTTCGCGACGCCCGACGCAAGCTGGCCGCAGCTCCCGGACACGAGCGGCTACGCGCCGCCCGACCGCAACCGTCACCCCGACTACATCCCGGTGCCGCCGGTCGTCCAGCATCTGCCGAAGCAGGAGGCCGGCCTGCGTCCGGCGCGCGCGCTGCCGTACGAACTGTTCGTGCACGGCCGGATCGACAATGCGAGCGGCCAGTTCCGGCTGACCTTCGCGAACACCGGCACCGCGGGCGCGGCGTTCCAGGTCCAGGCGCGCAATCGTGTCGACGGCCCGTGGACCTACACGGTCGACGCCGGCAAGCGGGTTTCCGACCTGTGGAGCGCGGCGCCGTCGCTCGGCCTGTACGACCTCGACGTGTACGGTCCGAACGGCTTCTACTGCCACTTCCGCAGCCCCGCGGCGACGGCGGTCGGCCCCGCGAGCATCAACCCCGAGGTGGTCTACGGCTACGACGTCGCGAACGGCAACATCACGCTGCGCCTGATGAACCGCGGCCACCAGGCCGTGCGGCTCAAGGTGACGAGCGCATACGGCCACGGCCATGCGCGCGAGTTCGACCTCAAGCCGGGTACGCACGTCGACGACTACTGGGATCTGCGCGGCAGCCACGGCTGGTACGACCTGACCGTCAGCGACGGCCGCCCGCTCGGCTTCCTGCGCCGTTTCGCGGGCCACGTGGAGACCGGCCGCCCGAGCACGAGCGACCCGGCGATCCGCACGAGCGCGTCGCATGACGACGCCGAAGCCGCGTCGGACGCCCTCTCCGACTGACGACGGCGAACGCGGCGCGGCCCCCTCTGGGGGTTGCGCCGCCCGCCCGCACCCGCCTCCCGTCCGTTCGTGACGGGAAACTCCCGATACCGGCCGCCCGCGCTCGCGCGGAAGCTATGCGCAAATCCGCATCGAATGCGCGGCAAATTGCCAAGACCCGCGCATATCGGCGACCTATATATCGAGACGATCGGGGCTCCTCGCAGAGCCTGACGGGAGGTCCTTTCCGGGAAGCATCAGCAAGCCGACCTCCACGTCCGATTCCGAGAAGCGGTCGAACCGCCCGCCCGTCGCACGCGCCCGGCCCGCCGGCTGCGTGCGGTACCCACCCGCTGGTGTTAGAACAAGAGGAACGAACATGACATTCCGTCATTCCCTGTTGTCGGTATCGGTCGTATCCGCGGTAGCCCTTCTCTCGCAACACGCCGCCCAGGCCGCCGACGCGTCCGACGTGAAGGTCGGCTTTGCCGCGCCGCTCACCGGCGTGAACGCCGGCTACGGCAAGGATCTCCAGAACGGCGTGCAGCTCGCGCTCGACGACGCCGCCGCGCAGAAGGTGCAGATCGCCGGCAAGCCCGTGCATTTCGACCTGGTCGTGCAGGACGACCAGGCCGACCCGCGCATCGGCGTGCAGGCCGCGCAGGCGCTCGTCGACCAGAACGTGTCGGTGGTGGTCGGCCACTTCAACTCGGGCACGACGATTCCGGCGTCGGTGGTCTACGACAAGGCCGGCATTCCGGTGATCGACCCGGCCGCGACCAACCCGACGCTCACGTCGCGCGGGCTCGCGAACATGTTCATGGTGATCGCGACCGACGGCCAGAACGCCGGCAACGCGGGCAAGTACGCGGTCGACGTGACCAAGGCGAAGCGCATCGCGATCATCGACGACCGCACCGCGTTCGGCCAGGGTGAGGCGGACGAGTTCGAGAAGGCCGTGAAGGCGGCCGGCGGCAACATCATCGGCCGCGAGTTCACCAGCAACCAGGCGGTCGACTTCCGCGCGCAGATCACGAGCCTGAAGGGCAAGAACCCCGACCTGATCTTCTTCGGCGGTCTCGACTCGCTCGCCGCGAACTTCATCAAGCAGATGCGCCAGCTCGGGCTGAACGCGCAGTTCGTCGGCGGCGGCGGTGTGAAGGACAACGAGTTCATCAAGATCGCCGGCCCGGCCGCGGAAGGCGCGATGGCGTGGGAATACGGGCGTCCGCTCGACGAGCTGCCGCAGGGCAAGGATTTCGAGCAGCGCTTCAAGAAGCGCTTCGGCGTCGACGTGCTGTCGTACGCGCAGTTCGGCTACGACGCGGCTTGGGCGGCGATCAAGGCGATGCAGGCGGCCAACTCGACCGACCCGAAGGTCTATCGCCCGGCGCTGAAGAAGGTCGACTTCGAAGGCGTGACCGGCCGCATCTCGTTCGCGAACGACGGGTCGCTGAAGAGCGGGATGTCGACGCTGTACCAGGTGAAGAGCGGCGCGTGGAAGACCATCGTGACGAAGGGGGGCTGATCGGGCAGGATCGGCGGTCCGGGTAGCCGGGCCGCGCCCGGGGCGCGGGCGACGGCGGGAACGCCGCCCCGGCGCCCCTCCCACGATGCAGGTGACCGGACGATCCGCAGCCGGCGCTAAAGCGATCGGCGCAATCGCACCGATCTCATACGATGACTGATGTTGCGGCGATATTCGTCAAGGCCTGCGGCGCCGCGCAGGCCATGTCAGCGGCCACGCGTCAGCTGGCCTGCGTGTCGCGTTCCGCCTCGGCCGCCTCGTGCGCACGGCGCAGCCGCTCGCGGCTGTTGGTCAGGTGCGTGCGCATCGCGGCGCGCGCGGCTTCCGGGTCGTGACGCGCGATCGCCTCGTAAATGTCTTCATGCTCGTGATTGAGCCGGCCGACATAGCGCTCGAGGTCGTCGCCGGCGAAGCGCGCCGAATTCACGCGCGTGCGCGGAATGATCGACGCGCCGAGCTGCGTCATGATGTCGACGAAATAGCGGTTGCCGGTGGACTGCGCGATCTGCAGGTGGAACTGGAAATCGAGCGGTGCCGTGTCGCGGCCGCCGCCCGCCCCCGACGCGATCGCGTCGAGCGCACGCCGCAACGCGGCGAGGTCGGTATCGTTCGCACGCTGCGCGGCGAGGCTCGCGCATTCGCTTTCGAGGCTGATGCGCAGCTCGAGCACCGCCAGCACGTCGCGCAGCGTCGTGATGGTCGCGGGATCGATACCGAGCGCCTGCCGGCGCGCCGGCTCGAGCACGAAGCTGCCGATGCCGTGGCGCGTCTCGACGAGGCCGCTCGCCTGCATCCGCGAGATCGCTTCGCGCACGACCGTGCGGCTGACGCCCTGCGCCGCCATGACTTCGGTTTCGGTCGGCAGCTTGTCGCCGGGACGCAGCGTGCCGTTTTCGATCTGCGCGGTCAGCGCGTCGACGACATCTTGTGCGAGGCTGCGTGCGCGACGGCGCGGCGCTGCGGGAAGCGTGGGCACGGACATGAGGCCGGTTCCTTTTTGAATGATCGTAATGTGAGCCGAGGGTTTACGCGGGGTTTGAGCGAACGCCGATGATTCATTATACTGCGTCACAAGTCATCCGACGACTGATGATCGCGACACGGATCTCCTGTCGACCGAGGCTGGCGCTCCAGCGCTGCCCGGTCCCGTGGTTCGCGATCGGCCGGCATTCGCGCTTCTGCGCGGCTGCCGGCGCCCGGTTTCGCGACCGATCGAAGCGCGCTTGCGCGCGTGCTCCGGCCTGTCGCGACACCGGCATCGAGCGGGTCGCCCCCATCCTTTCGGGTTGCTGTCGACATGCGGGGCTTGCGCACCGCGCACGTCGGTTGTCGAATGATCGCACCTCCCGCCGCGCGCAGCAAAGATTTTGCCGCACGGCATTGCCCACTCTTTTGCCATCGCCGCCATGAACGCCGTCACTGCCTCGCCTTCCCATGACACGCCGCGCATCGTCGACCTGCAAGCCATTCCGGTCGCCGGCCACGACAGCATGCTGCTCAACCTGAGCGGCGCGCACGGCCCGTTCTTCACCCGCAACCTCGTGATCCTGAAGGACAGCGCGGGCCGGACCGGCGTCGGCGAGGTGCCGGGCGGCGAAAGCATCCGCCGCACGCTGGAGGACGCGCGCGCGCTCGTCGTCGGTCAGCCGGTCGGCAATTACCATGCGGTGCTCAACGACGTGCGGCGCACCTTTGCCGACCGCGACGCGAGCGGCCGCGGCCTGCAGACCTTCGACCTGCGCACCACGATCCACGCGGTCACCGCGCTCGAAGCCGCACTGCTCGACCTGCTCGGCCAGCATCTCGGCGTGCCCGTGGCGGCCCTCCTCGGCGAAGGGCAGCAGCGCGAGCGCGTCGAGATGCTCGGCTATCTGTTCTACATCGGCGATCGCACGCAAACTGCGCTGCCCTATCGCGACGGCCGCGGCGCGACCGACGACTGGACCCGCGTGCGCGACGAAGCCGCGCTGACGCCCGAGGCGGTCGTGCGCCTCGCCGAAGCCGCGCATGCGCGCTATGGGTTCAATGACTTCAAGCTGAAGGGCGGCGTGTTCGAAGGCGCGCGCGAGGTCGACGCCGTGACGGCGCTTGCCGAGCGCTTCCCCGGAGCGCGCGTGACGCTCGATCCGAACGGCGCATGGTCGCTCGACGAGGCCGTGCGGCTGTGCCGCGACCTGCATCACGTGCTTGCGTATGCGGAAGACCCGTGCGGCGCGGAGAACGGTTATTCGGGCCGCGAGGTGATGGCCGAATTCCGCCGCTCGACCGGGCTGCCGACGGCCACCAACATGATCGCGACCGACTGGCGCCAGATGGGCCACGCGGTGCAGTTGCAGGCGGTCGACATCCCGCTCGCCGATCCGCACTTCTGGACGATGCAGGGCTCGGTGCGCGTCGCGCAGATGTGCCGCGACTGGGGCCTCACGTGGGGCTCGCATTCGAACAACCACTTCGACGTATCGCTCGCGATGTTCACGCACGTCGCGGCCGCCGCGCCCGGCCAGGTCACCGCGATCGACACGCACTGGATCTGGCAGGACGGCGAACGGCTGACGCGCGAGCCGCTGAAGATCGAGAACGGGCTCGTGGAAGTGCCGAAGCGCCCGGGCCTCGGGATCGACATCGACATGGAGGCGGTCGCGGTCGCGCACGAGCTGTACAAGCAGCACGGGCTCGGCGCGCGCGACGACGCGGCCGCGATGCAGTATCTGATTCCGGGGTGGACGTTCAACAACAAGCGCCCCTGCCTCGTGCGCTGAGCGCGGGACGAAACGGGCGGCGGATCCGCCCGGGCGACATGCGCGGCCGGCCGGGCCTGGCCGGCCGCACCTACCCGGCCAGCCCAATCCCCCGCGCCATCCCCGACGCGGCGAGCACGGTCACCATCACGAGCACGGCCTGCCAGTGGCCGATCCGCACGTAGGTCCGTGCGCGGCCCAGATCGGGCATCTGCTGCTGCCGCACGGCGATGCGCCAGCGGATCAGCCCGAGCATCGGCACGATCTCGAGCAGCAGGATCAGCACGAGCGCGGTCATCTTGAGGTGAAAGAGCGGCTGATGAAGGTAATACGCCGAGCCCTTCTCGAAGCCGCCGAATGCGCGCGTGAGCCCGGTCGCGATCAGTACCAGCGCGGACAATCCCCAGGCCGCGTCGGCCTTGAACACGCCGGGCAGGTCGGCGGCCTGCGCCGACGCGATGACCCGGCGCAGCGCACGGTTGCGTCCCGCGATCGCGGCGAACGCAACGCCGAATGCCATCAGGTGAACGGCTGCCAGCAACCAGCGGACGATCATTGCGCCTCCTTGTCGCCCGCGCGCCGCGCAGGCCTTGTCAGACGATCTGCTTGAGCGCCGCGTCGAGCGCGAGCACCGCGACGCGGTCGCCGTCGGTCGCAAGCGGCGCGCGCATCACGATCTGCCGGTTATGGCCGACGGCCGCCGGCGAATCCCACAGCAACTCGACCTTCGGCCGCCGGAACAGGCTGCCGCGACGCGGCGGCACGGCGGCGGCCGGCTGCGCGGTCTCGTCGCCGGTCGCGGGCGCGACCCGGCCGGGCCAGCGCACCGACAGTTCGCGCGCGTCGTATTGACCGACCTTGCGGCTTTCCATCCAGACGATCGCGGTACGCGTGAGCGTATCGAGCGAGATCGCGTAGCGGCCGACCGCGAAGCGGCGCGCGGCCACGTTGGTGCGCCACAGCGGCCGCGGGCGGCACATCCAGACGATCGCCGCATACAGCGCCGGCGCGGCGACGAGCCAGCCGTTGGTCGCCGTCACCGCGTGCAGCGCGCGGCGCCAGCCGGCCGCCCACGCGAACGCGCCGATCGACCACACGGCAAACAGGAAACCGATCAGCGCGAAGACCCGCAGCGCCTGGCGCAGCCACTGCGGCAGCGGATGGAACGGCCGCTCGGCGCGCGCGACGGCGCCCGGCAGCGCGAGCAGCAGGAAGATCAGGACGAGATAGACGAACGCCCAGGGCGACGACACCATCGCCGACAGCGACGCGCGATAGCCCATTTCGGACATCGAGAACAGCCAGCGCGCGAGCAGCACGAGACCGATCGCGCGCAACGCGAAGATCACGCCGGCGCCGGGGGCCGGTGCTGCGCGCGTGGTTTTCGTTCTCGCCAAGACTGCTCTCCTCTCGATGTTCGTGCGGGGCCGGATTTCACGGCACGGCCATTATAGGGACATTACCGTCTGGACAGACGGCCGGATGGCGTGCCGGACCGCTTCCGCGGCCGTTCGCGGCGCCGGGCGCGGCGAGAATACAACAGATCCGCGCCGCAGATGTGACAACGCCCCGCCGGAGACCCGGACGGGGCGTCGATGACGGGGCCTCAGCCGCGGTGCGGCCGGCGGCCCGGCATCAGCCTGCGTTGACTTCGCGCAGGACGGTGCGGCGCTTCTGGCGCAGCAGTTCCTCGTAGCCCTTCACGTAGTTCTGCGCCATCACCTTCGACGAGAAACGGGCTTCGAACGCGGCGCGCACCTTCTCGCGCGGCAGCGTATCGAGGCGCTTGAGCGCCGCGACGGCCGACAGTTCGTCTTCGACGACGAAGCCCGACACGCCGTTCTCGATCACTTCCGGCACCGAGCCGCGCTTGAACGCGATCACCGGCGTGCCGCACGCCATCGCCTCGATCATCACCAGGCCGAAGGGCTCCGGCCAGTCGATCGGGAACAGCAGCGCGTGCGCGTTGCCCAGGAATTCGGTCTTTTCCGACTCGCTGATTTCGCCGATGTACTCGACGTGCGGCAGCGCGAACAGCGGCTTGATCTTCTCTTCGTAGTACGCGCGGTCAGCCTTGTCGAGCTTCGCAGCGATCTTGATCGGCAGGCCGGCCTGCTCGGCGATGCGGATCGCGGTGTCGACGCGCTTCTCCGGCGAGATGCGGCCGAGGAACGCGAGGTAGCTCGGCTTCACGTTCGGGATCGGCGTCAGCAGGTTTTCCGGCAGGCCGTGGTACACGGTCGACAGCCAGTTCGCCTGCGGCAGCGGGATGCGCTGGTTGTCGGAGATCGACACGACCGGCACGTCGCTGAACGCATTGAAGATCGGCTGCAGTTCCGGCAGGTCGAGACGGCCGTGCATCGTCGTCAGATGCGGGACCGGCTGGCGCGAGAACAGCGAGAACGGGTAGTAGTCGATGTGGCAGTGCAGCACGTCGAACTCTTCCGCGCGGCGGCGCACCTGCTCGAGGAGCAGCATGTGCGGAGCCATCACGTCGCGGATCGTCGGGTCGAGGCGCAGTGCCTGCGGCCAGCACGCTTCGAGCTTCGCCGACGTTTGCGAATCGCCGCTCGCGAAGAGCGTGACGTCATGCCCCATCTCGACAAGTGCTTCGGTGAGGTAGGACACCACTCGCTCGGTACCACCGTACAGTTTCGGGGGCACCGCTTCGTGCAACGGAGCGATTTGGGCGATTCGCATGCGTAACTCCTAAAAAATCGGCTAAAAACCAGGTATGGGTCGGCAACCTGCCGGCGGTCCGGGCTGGATGCATTTCATCCGAAAAATCGGACGAATCAGCCTGCCGGGGGCGTCGAACCCGCGCTGCTCAAGGAGCGTCGGCGACGCGACAGGCATAGAACGTTTGAAACGAAGACCCGTTGACAGGGGTTCGTAAAAACCTGGAATCGAACCCGGAGCCGATTATCTAGGGTTAATCCCGATACGGCGCACAACATTTCAAACTCTTTGCTTTGTTACAAAGGCGCAACACTTTGCAACCCGCGGACTTGGGTGTCCGTTCTAGAGTGGAAGGCTCTTTTTGGCGTTCCGAGTCATCCGCCACGGCCGGCATCGTGATTCCGGTGCACGCGGCAGGACGGATGCCGGATTTTATCTCAAAATTGATCGCGCGCCCCTGACCAAGGCAAGATTCGCGCTGCGCAATGCACGGCCTTGTTTACAATGCCGGATTATTCAGTCCGGGCGGCCGTGGGCTGCGATCCTGACGATCCGCTCAACCACCGAATCACCGCACGCATATTTTGGAATCTCTCACCCCTGCCCAGCGCAACGCCCACAACGCGAAGCTGTCGAGCTACGCGCATCGGCCGATCGCGTTCCTGTTCCGCTACATCCGCCTGCATCCGGTCGCGCACCTGGTCGTGCTCTGCAGCGTGCTGGCCGCCGTCGGCTGCGCGCTCGGCTCGCAATACGCGATCAAGCACCTGATCGACGTGCTCGCGACCGGGCGCCATCATCCGGGCCCGCTGTGGAGCGCGTTCGCGCTGCTCGTCGGCCTGATCGCGGCCGACAACCTGCTGTGGCGCGTCGGCGGCTGGGCCGCCGCGCACACGTTCGTCGCGGTCACCGGCGACCTGCGGCGCGACCTGTTCCAGTACCTGATCGGCCATTCGCCGACCTACTACTCGGAAAAGCAGCCGGGCACGCTCGCGAGCCGCATCACCGCCACGTCGAACGCCGTCTATACGTCGGAGAACACGATGGCCTGGAACGTGCTGCCGCCGTGCATCGCGGTGATGGGCGCGATCCTGATGATCATCGTCGTGAACCCGCTGATGGCCGCCGGCCTGCTCGGCTGTTCGGCCGTGCTCTCCGTCGTGCTGTTCAAGCTCGCCGGGCGCGGCTCCGCGCGCCATCACGCGTTCGCGTCGAAAGCCGCCGCGGTCGACGGCGAGCTCGTCGACGTGATCGGCAACATGGGCCTCGTGCGCGCATTCGGGATGACGCTGCGCGAACAGAAGCGCTTCGGCGCGACGGTGAAGGCCGAGATGGACGCGCGCCAGCAAAGCCTGTTCTACCTCGAGAAGCTGCGCCTGCTGCACGCGGTGATCACCGCGATGCTGTCCGCCGGCCTGCTCGGCTGGGCGTTGTGGCTGTGGGACCAGGGCCGCGCGACCTCCGGCGACATCGTGCTCGTCAGCTCGCTCGGCTTCACGATCCTGCACGGCACCCGCGACCTCGCCGTCGCGCTCGTCGACGTCACGCAGCACGTGGCACGCCTGTCCGAAGCCGTGAAGACGCTGCTCGAGCCGCACGGGATGCCGGACCGCTCCGACGCGCAGCCGCTGTCGGCCAAGGGCGGCCGCGTCGATTTCGAACGCGTGACGTTCGCGTATCCGCATCGCCGCGCGATCCTCGACCACTTCGATCTCCATATCGAACCGGGCCAGCGCGTCGGCCTGATCGGCAAGTCGGGCGCCGGCAAGTCGACCGTGCTCGCGCTGCTGCAGCGCTTCTACGACACGCAGGACGGCGCCGTGATGGTCGACGGCCAGGACGTGAAGGCGATCACGCAGGACAGCCTGCGCCATGCGATCGCGCTCGTGCCGCAGGACATCTCGCTGCTGCACCGGACCATCTACGACAACATCGCGTACGGCCGCCCCGAGGCGACCCGCGAGGAAGTGCTCGCCGCCGCGCGCGACGCCCGCTGCTCGGAGTTCATCGAGGCGATGCCGGAAGGCTATGACACGATCGTCGGCGACCGCGGCGTGAAACTGTCGGGCGGCCAGCGCCAGCGCATCGCGATCGCGCGCGCGATCCTGAAGGACGCGCCGATCCTGCTGCTCGACGAAGCGACCTCCGCACTCGACAGCGCATCCGAGGAAGCGATCCAGAGCGCGCTCGACCGCCTGATGGTCGGCCGCACGGTGATCGCGATCGCGCACCGGCTGTCGACGCTGCGCAACTTCGACCGGATCATCGTGATGAGCAACGGCAAGGTGATCGACGACGGCAGCCCCGACGTGCTGCGCAATCGTCCGGGCCTGTACCGCGACCTGCTCGCGAAGCAGCACGGCCGCCATCACGCCCCCGACGGCACCGCGCCGACCGGCGAACGCGTGGCCTGACGCCGCCCAGGCAGCATCCCGTCCTGGCAGCCGATAAAAAAAGCCGCCGTGCGCGAAGCACGGCGGCTTTTTTTCACGGCATCGCGCGACCGTCGCCGCGCTGCACGCGGATCACACGCGCTGCAGGTCGCGCAGGAAGTTGTCGCGCCACACCGACACGTTGTTCTCGCGCAGCTGCGCGATCATGTCCGCATAACGCGCGCGCCGCTCCGCGAGCGGCATCGTCAGCGCCTGCGACAGCGCATCGGCCATCCCGTCGATGTCGATCGGATTGACGATCAACGCGCCCGTCAGCTCGCGCGCGGCGCCCGCGAAGCGCGACAACACCAGCACGCCCGGATCGTCCGGATTCTGCGCGGACACGTACTCCTTCGCGACCAGGTTCATCCCGTCGCGCAGCGGCGTCACGAAGCCCACGCGTGCGAGGCGATACAGTGCGGCCAGCACCTGCCGATCGTACTGGCGGTGGATGTAGAGGATCGGCGCCCAGTCGAGCTCCGCATAGCGGCCGTTGATGCGCCCCGACTCCGCTTCGAGCTGCAGGCGGATGTCCTGGTACGCGCGCAGGTCGGCGCGCGTCGACGGCGCGATCTGCAGGAACGACACGCGGTTGCGGATCGAGGTCTGGTGCTCCAGCAGCTTCTCGAACGCGCGGAACCGCTCGACGAGCCCCTTCGAATAATCGAGCCGGTCGACGCTCATGATCAGTTGGCGCCCGCGCAGCGACGTGGCCATGCGCGCGGCCTTGCCGTGCTCGCCCGCCTGCGCGAGCGACGCGATCTCGTCCGGATACACGCCGATCGGATAGGCGGCCGCGCGCAGCGTGTTGCCGAACGCGCTCACGCGCACCGTGTGCCCTTCGCGCGCCACTTCGCCGCCGGCCTCGAACTCGATGTAGTCGCAGAACGCGCGCAGGTCCGGCTCGGTCTGGAAGCCGAGCAGATCGAACGCGCACAGCGACTCGACGAGCTCGCGATGCGGCGGCACGTTGACGAGCACCTGCGCGGCCGGAAACGGAATGTGCAGGAAAAAGCCGATGCGGTTCTTCACGCCGGCCGCACGCAGCGCACGCGCGAACGGGATCAGGTGATAGTCGTGCACCCAGATCACGTCGTCGTCCTGCAGCAGCGGCACGAGCTGCTGCGCGAGCCAGACGTTCACGCGGCCGTAGCCGTCGAACTCGTGGCGGTCGTACTGGATCAGGTCCGCGCGGTAATGGAACGCGGGCCACAGCGTCGCGTTCGAGAACCCGCGGTAGTACTGGTCGTAATCGCGGCGCGACAGCCCGACGGTCGCGAACGTCACGGGGCCGCGCTCCTCGATGCGGATCTGCGGCGCACCGGACGCGACCACCTCGCCGCTCCAGCCGAACCACATGCCGCCCGTCTCCTTCAGCGCATCGTAGACGCCGATCGCGAGACCGCCCGCCGCCGGCTCGCCTTCCGAAATCGGGGCGACGCGGTTCGAAACGATAATGAGTCGACTCATGCGCCCTGCTGCTCCGCGCCGAGCCAGCGGGCGATCTGCGCGTGCAGCGCGTCGACCGAGTCGAGCCGCGTGCGGGCCGACGTCTCGCCCGCGCCGACCTTGATCGACAGGCCGCCGCGCGCGTTGACCACCGCGAAGCCCTTCTCGTCGGTCAGGTCGTCGCCCGCGAACAGCGGCACGCGGCCCGCGAACGGCGGCTCGTCGAGGAACGCGGCCAGCGCGCGCCCCTTGTCGACGCCCTTCGGCTTGATCTCGAACACCATCTTGCCGGGCTGCAGCACGTACGCATCCGCGTATTCGGCGACGAGGCGCTCGGCCGCCGCGCGCGCGGCGGGCTCGCGCTCGGGCGCGTTGCGGTAGTGCAGCGCGACGGCCGCCCCCTTGATTTCGAGCAGCATGCCCGGATGACGGTCGACGACGGCCGCGAGCTCGCGCTCGATGCGCAGCAGCCGTTCGTCGTTGAAGCCGATGCGCTGCGTGTCGCCGTTCGCGTCGCGCCGCTCGGCGCCGTGCAGGCCGGCGATCGGCAGGTCCGGCATGTTCAGGAACGTGTCGAGGTTGTCGATGCCGCGCCCCGACACGATGGCGACTGCACCGTGCGAACGGCGCCGCAGTTCATCGAGCAGCGTCAGCAGCGACGGCGGCACGTGAATGCTGTCGGGCGTCGGCGCCAGCTCGACGAGCGTGCCGTCGAAGTCGAAAAAGAACGCGGTATCGGTCAGGGACAGGGAAGCCGGAACGGATTGCATCGATTCGATGGTCTGAGAGCGGCCTGCCAACGCGGGGGCCGCCGCTGCGAGAATGGAATTGTGCGCATCTTACCGCGCCTGCGTACCGAGATGGGCGAAACCGGTGCGGGGCTTGCCTCGCGCCGCCGCCCGCGTCAACTGCGACATATTGCCCCGCTCGCCCGTGCCGTACGGGTTTCGAAAGGACGCGGGCGCGGGAATTGCGCTACAGTCGGCAACCGCCGGCCGCGCGACGCATGGCGCCGCGCCGGCCGACGACCGTTCCGTCCGATCGAGCCCCAGGATGTCGTCTGCCCGTCCCGCGCCGCACTGGCGCTTCCTCAGCCTGACCCGCCTCGTCCGCGCTGCCGCGGCGCTGACCGCCGCCGTCGCGCTCGCGGCCTGCACGCACGACGAGCCGGGCTGGCGCCTGACCAACGTCACGGGCCACCTGCCCGACCTGTCGTTCACGCTCACCGGCGGCGACGGCCGCCCGGTCGACGCGAACGCGTTTCGCGGCCGCATCGCGCTCGTCTACTTCGGCTACACGCACTGTCCCGACGTCTGCCCCGAAACGATGGCGCGGCTGATGGAAGTGCTCGCGAAGCTCGGCCCGCAGGCGAACGGCGTGCGCATCCTGTTCGTCTCGGTCGATCCCGCGCGCGACACGCCGCAGGCGATGCAGTCGTACGTCGCCGCGTTCGATGCCGCACACGCACGCGGCCTGACCGGCACCGACGGCCAGATCGAATCGCTCGCGAAACGCTATCGGGTCGCGTACCAGATGGAAAAACGCGACCCGTCCGGCGGCTACGAAGTCACGCACAGCTCGGCCGTGTACATCTTCGACGCGACCGGCCGCGCGCGCCTGCTCGCGACCGACCGCGATTCGCCCGACGCGATCGCCGCCGATGTACGCCGGATCATCGACACTGCCTCCACCTCCTCCTGAATTCCGAACTCCGACATCTCCGACATGAAGACGACCCTCAAGACGCTCGCCCTCCTCGCCGCGCTGTGCACCGCTGCGCAAGCCTGTGCCGCGGGCGCGATCACCGCGCAGAATGCATGGGTGCGCTGGCTGCCGAACCGGCTGCCCGCGGGCGGCTACGTGACGCTCGTCAACACGGGCGACAAGCCGGTCGATCTCGTCGACGTCGACAGCCCCGACTACGGGATGGCGATGCTGCACCAGACCGTGTCGAACGGCTCGACGCAGAAGATGGAAATGGTCGACAAGCTGACGATCCCCGCGCGCGGCAAGGTCGACATCGCACCGGGCGGCTATCACTTCATGCTCGAGGAACCGAAGCACGCGATCAAGCCCGGCGACACCGTGCGCCTGCGCCTGAAGTTCTCCGACGGCGAAACGGTCGACACGCCGTTCGCCGTGAAATCGCCGGCCCAGGCGAAGTGATGCGCGCGCGATGAACGTCCTGTACTGGCTCGATCCGTGGGAACCGTCGCCGACCGTGGTCATCGCGGTGCTGGCGGCCGCCGTGCTGTTCGCGCGCGGCGTGAAGAAGGCGAAGGTGTCGCCGCTGCGGCAGTTCTCGTTCTGGCTCGGGCTGACGGCGCTCTACATCGCGCTGCATACGCGGCTCGACTACTTCTTCGAGCACGAATTCTTCCTGCACCGCGCGCAGCACCTGGTGCTGCATCACCTCGGGCCGTTCTTCATCGCACTGGCCTACCCGGGCGCCGCGATCCGCGCGGGCATTCCGTTTCGCTGGCGGCAGCGCTTCGTGCGCCCCGCGCTCGCGTGGGCACCCGTGCGCGCGACGCTCGACGTGGTGTTCCATCCGGTCGTCGCGGTCGTGCTGTTCGTCGGGCTGATCTATTTCTGGCTGCTGTCGCCGATCCATTTCGTCGCGATGCTCGACTGGCGCCTGTATCGCGTGATGAACTGGAGCATGGTGATCGACGGGCTGCTGTTCTGGTGGCTCGTCGTCGATCCGCGTCCCGCGCCGCCCGCGCGGCTGTCGCCGGGCCGCCGGATCCTGATCGTCGTCGCGGCGATTCCGCCGCAGATCGCGCTCGGCGCGCTGATCTTCTTCACGCCGCACGAGCTGTATCCGATCTACTCGATCTGCGGACGCGCGTTCACGTGGCTCAGCCCGCTGCGCGACCAGCAGATCGGCGGCCTGCTGCTGTGGATTCCGGGTTCGATGATGAGCGTGATCGGCGCGCTGATCGCGCTGCGGCACTGGTTGCGGTTGTCCGCGCGCGGCCGCTTGATCGAAGAGCGGGCTGCCGCCCTGCACGCAGCACGCCCGCCGGTGACGCGCGCCGCCCACTGACGGCGCGCCGCGCGTCAGCCGCGCGCGCTGGTCATCCACACGTGCGGGATGCCGTCCTCGTCGTGCACGTCCGAACTCGGCGTGAAGCCGAATGCCCCATAGAAGCGCTGCAGGTGCGCCTGCGCATGCAGGCTCACCTGCGCATCCGGCCACTGCGCGCGGATGTGCCCGAGCGCGCGAGAGAGCAACGCGTTACCGAGGCCGGCGCCGCGGAACGCGGCGGTCGTCAGCACGCGGCCGATGCGCACGTCAGGGTGCTGCGCATCCGGCAGCAGCACGCGCAGGTAACCGGCGAGACGGCCCGCGGGATCGTATGCGGCCAGGTGCCACGCAGCCTCGTCCGCACCGTCGATGTCGCGATAGACGCAGTTCTGCTCGACGACGAACACGGCGCTGCGTGCGTCGAGGATCGAATAGACTTCGCGCGCCGTCAGCGCGTCGAAGAATTTCCAGTGCCAGTCGAGATCGTCGGCATGCAGGGATGCGGCGGGTGCGGAAGCATTCATGGTCGGTCCTGATTCGGGCGCGCCGGCCGGCGCGCGGCAACCGTCGATTATGCCTCGAAGCGCACCCGGCACGCGTGCCGCCCTTCCGCGCGTGAAAAAAAGGCCCCGCATCGCGCGGGGCCTGTCCGTCATGCCGGCATCTGGCCGAAGCGGCCGTTGTTGAAATCGTCGATCGCGGTCCGGATTTCCTCTTGCGAGTTCATCACGAACGGCCCGTAACCGACGACCGGTTCATCGATCGGCTCGCCGCTCAGGATCAGCAGCTTGGCGTCGCCGTTCGCTTCGATCTCGACGTCGCGGCCGTCGCGGCTCAACTGCACGAACTGCGCTTCACGGGCGACCGTCTCGCCGTTCACCAGCAGCGTACCGCTCAGCACGACCACCGCGAGTGTGCGCCCTTCGGCGATCGGGAACCGCGCACGGCCGCCGGCGGCGAGCCGCACGTCCCACACGTCGATCGGCGTGTGCGTGCGGGCCGGGCCGCGCCGCCCGTCGAATTCACCCGCGATGATCCGCGCGCGGCCTGCGCCGTCCGGCAGTTCGACCACCGGGATGTCCGCGTCCAGAATCGTCTGATAGCCGGGCGCACCCATCTTGTCGGCGGCGGGCAGGTTCACCCACAGCTGCACCATCTCGAGCGGGCCGCCCCGCTTCGTGAACGCTTCCGAGTGGAATTCCTCGTGCAGGATCCCGCTCGCGGCCGTCATCCACTGCACGTCGCCCGGGCCGATCACGCCGCCCGCACCGGTCGAGTCGCGGTGCGCGACTTCGCCGTCATAGACGATCGTCACCGTTTCGAACCCGCGGTGCGGGTGCTGGCCCACCCCGCGCGGTGCCGAAGCCGGCTCGAAGTTCGCGGGACCCGCGTAGTCGAGCAGCAGGAACGGGCTCAGGTGCGTCCCGTGAGACTGGTAGCTGAACATCGAACGCACCGGGAAACCGTCGCCGACCCAATGACCGCGCGGCGCACTGTACACACCCTGGATCTTCTTCATTTGCCTTCTCCGAATTGCGGCGAAACACGTGTTTCGCAACCTGAGTACGAATATAGAGGTGGAACGATCGATCCGGTAGACTGCCAAAATCGCACTCAGCGTTCTATTTCATGAACGATAACGAACGGGATCTGAACGATCTCTATTACTTCGTGCAGGTGGTCGAGCACGGCGGCTTCGCGCCGGCCGGCCGCGCGCTGAACATGCCGAAGTCGAAGCTGAGCCGCCGCATCGCGCTGCTCGAGGCACGGCTCGGGATGCGGCTGATCCAGCGCTCGACGCGCCGTTTCACCGTCACCGATGTCGGCCAGACCTACTACGCGCATTGTCGCGCGATGCTCGTCGAGGCGGACGCCGCCGACGAGGCGATCGCGCTGCTGCACGAGGAGCCGCGCGGCATCGTGCGGGTCAGCTGCCCGGTCGTGCTGCTCGATTCGCTGGTCGGCACGATGATCGCCGCGTTCATGGTCGCGTGCCCGCGCGTCGAGATTCACCTGGAAGCGACCAACCGGCGCGTCGACGTGGTCGGCGAAGGGATCGACGTCGCGATCCGCGTGCGCCCGCCGCCGCTCGAGGACAGCGATCTCGCGCTGCGCGTGCTGGCCGAGCGCGGCCAGTGCCTCGTCGCGAGCCCCGCGTTGCTGCGCGAGCGCGGCGTGCCGGCCGTCCCCGCCGACCTGCCCCGCCTGCCGAGCCTCGATCACGGCGTGCCGCAGGCCACGCACGTGTGGCGGCTGCGCGGCCCCGACGGCGCGCAGGCGGAAATCCACCATCAGCCGCGGCTCGTCACGGGCGGCATGCTCGCGCTGCGCGCGGCCGCCGTCGCGGGAGTCGGCGTCGTGCAGTTGCCGACGATGATGGTGCGCGACGAAGTTGCGCGCGGCGAACTGGCGACCGTGCTGCCGGACTGGGCGCCGCGCCGCGAGATCGTGCATGCGGTGTTCGCGTCGCGGCGCGGGCTGCTGCCCGCGGTGCGCGCGCTGCTCGATTTCCTGGCAGAGCGGTTCGCCGAACTCGAGCCCGATTGAGCGGCATCGCAACGGCGGTCGCCCCGCGCTCGGCGTTCGGCGTGTGCGTCGCGAACCGGACGCTGCAGACCGGCCGCGCGTGCCGTAGACTGCGGGACGCGCATCGCGCTTTTCACGCCGTTTTCACAACCCCGCTGTTCACAACCTCTTTTCGCCTTTCAGCCATGTTCACGCTGTCCACCGACCCTCACGCCTCCAAGGCCGAACTCTATGCGACGCTCGTCGAGCAGGCACGCGCGCTCGTCGAATCGGAACGCGACCTGACCGCGAACGCCGCGAACTTCTCCGCGCTCGTCTATCACTCGCTCGACCGCCTGAACTGGGCCGGCTTCTATTTCTTCGACGGTTCGGAACTCGTGGTCGGGCCGTTCCAGGGCAAGCCCGCGTGCGTGCGGATCGCGCTCGGCAAGGGCGTGTGCGGCACGGCTGCGCAGACCCGCGAGACGCAGGTCGTGCGCGACGTGCATGCATTCCCCGGCCATATCGCCTGCGATGCCGCGTCGGAATCGGAAATCGTCGTGCCGCTGGTCGCTGCCGACGGCACGCTGATCGGTGTGTGGGACGTCGACAGCCCCGTCGCCGCGCGTTTCGACGACGAGGACCGCAACGGGATGGAAGCGCTGTGCCGCGTGTTCGTCGAACACGCGTGGCAGAAGGCGCGCGGTCGAGCCGCGTGACGCTGCCGGCGGCGGCTGCGGAGGCCGCAGCCTGCTGATCGCGCCGCTTGGCCGCCAACGAAAACGGGCCCCGCTCATTCACGCGGGGCCCGTTTTCGTTGCGTCGCTGCGCGCGGCGCGCCGCGTGTCAGGCCGCGTGCGTGCCGGAAAGCGCCGCGAACGCCGGCGGCTTCACGTCGTCCGACAGGATCTCGAAGCCCTGCTCCGTCACGACGACCATGTGCTCCCACTGCGCGGACAGCGAATGATCCTTCGTGACGACCGTCCAGCCGTCCGCCAGCACGCGCGTATCGCGCTTGCCCGCATTCAGCATCGGCTCGATCGTGAAGATCATCCCCGGCCGCAGCGGCACGCCGGTGCCCGGGCGGCCATAATGCAACACCTGCGGCTCGTCGTGGTACACGTCGCCGATCCCGTGCCCGCAGTACTCGCGGACCACGCTGAATCCCTCACGATGCGCGACCTGCTGGATCGCATAGCCGACGTCGCCGAGCGTCGCGCCGGGACGCACCGCGCGGATGCCCGCATGCATCGCCTCATAGGTCGTCGCGACGAGGCGCCGCGCGAGTTCGCCCGGCTCGCCGACGAAGTACATGCGGCTCGTGTCGCCGAACCAGCCGTCCTTGATCACCGCGATGTCGAGATTCACGATGTCGCCGTCGCGCATCGGCCGCGACGACGGAATGCCGTGACAGACCACGTGATTGACCGACGTGCACAGGGTTTTCGGATAGCCGTGATAGCCGATATTCGCCGGGATCGCGCCGAGCACGTCGACGATATATTCGCGGCAGCGCACGTCGAGCTCGTCGGTGGTGACGCCCGGTTTCACGTGTTCGGTGATCATCGTCAGCACCTGGGACGCGAGCTTCGCGGCCTCGCGCGACTTGGCGATTTCCGCGGCACCGCGGATCGGGATTTCGCGCCTCGCCATTACGCCACCTGCTCGATGCCGTGGGCGACGACCGATTCCGTGCCGCCGGCATCGCCGCCGCGCGCTTCGGTCTCGATCAGCAGCCGGCAGATATCGCCGTAGGACAGCGACGGATTGAGTTCCGCCAGCATCCCGACGCGCAGCCAGTGCTCCGCCTGCGCGTTGATCGAACGGCTCAGCGCGGTACTGGTCGAGCGCAGCCGTTCGTGCATGTGCTCGGATATCTTGATGATTCCCATATGTCTCTAATTAAACGAAATATAGTCGTTTCGTATATTACGCTCACCTCGGTCGCCGGGCAAGCGCCCGGCTGCCGGCGAATCGCCGATCCGGGATCCCGTTGACATCGAATTCCAACTTGCTGGAAAATAAATCCATCATGAAAGAATCAACCGACGCCCCTGGCGACGACACCGGCATCAACGAACGCATCGCCCGGCGCGTGCGCGAGCTGCGTACGCTACGAGGCTACACGCTCGATGCGCTCGCCGCGCGTTCCGGCGTCAGCCGTTCGATGATCTCGCTCATCGAGCGTGCGTCGGCGAGCCCGACGGCCGTCGTGCTCGACAAGCTCGCGGCCGGTCTCGGCGTGTCGCTGGCCGGGCTGTTCGGCGGCGATCGCGACGACGCGCCCGCGCAACCGCTGGTGCGGCGCGCGCAGCAGGCGGAATGGCGCGATCCGGCGTCCGGTTACGTGCGGCGCAATCTGTCGCCGCCCGGCTGGCCGTCGCCGATCCAGCTCGTCGAGGTCGATTTCCCGCCCGGCGCGCGCGTCGCGTACGACTCCGGCGGGCGCGAAAGCGCGCTGCATCAACAAATATGGGTCGTCCACGGGCGCGTCGACGTCACGTGCGGCGACCAGCTTCACGAACTTCACGAAGGCGACTGTCTGGCCATGCGCGTCGATCAGCCGCTGATTTTCAGCAATCCGTCGTCGCACGTCGCGCGCTATGTCGTCGCGATCTGCGATGTCCCCGCCGCCGCCGGCGCGCGGAGTGTTTCATCCGTTCAAGGCCGACAGGCGCAGGAGCCCGCATGAATTCCCCGAAACCGCGCGAAGACGTGCGCCTGATCGATTGCAGCGAGGCCGAGCATGCCGCGGCCATCCTCGACATCCTGAACGACGCGATCGTGAATTCGACCGCGCTGTACGACTACCGGCCGCGCCCGCCGGAAGCGATGGTCACGTGGTTCGCGACGAAGCGCGCCGGTGGTTTTCCTGTCGTCGGCGCGGTGGATGAATCGGGCATGCTGGTCGGCTTCGCGAGCTGGGGCACGTTCCGCGCGTTCCCCGCGTTCAAGTACACGGTCGAACACAGCGTGTACGTCCACCGCGACCATCGCGGCCGCGGGCTCGGCGAACTGCTGCTGCGCGAGTTGATCCGGCGTGCGCGTGAAGCCGAAGTGCATGTGCTGGTCGGCTGCATCGATGCGACCAACGGCGGCAGCGTCGCGCTGCACACGCGCCTCGGCTTCGTGCACTCGGGCACGATCACCGAAGCCGGCTTCAAGTTCGGCCGCTGGCTCGATGCGGCGTTCTATCAGCTGAGGCTCGACACGCCGGCTCGGCCGGTCGATGGCTGATCGGCATCGCAGAATGGTCGGCACGCTCGTGATGACGCGGGCGGCGTAGACGGCGCCGCAGCGCCACCATCACTTCTCTCCCGCGACAACGCGCGATCGAGCCGCGTTGCCGCGTTGTCGCCCCGCCTTCAGGCTTTCCAGACGCATCCCGGGCCCCGGGCCCGCACCTTTGCCCCGTGACCGCGCGTGTGACGTTCGCCGCATTCTCGCGCGAGAACGGTAGCGATACGGTATTCCCCAGCGGCCGCAGCACGGTCGCATACCGATCCATCACCCGGAGAATGCCGTATGAAAACGCCCCATGCCCTGCCGCACCATCCTGGCTCGCGACGCGATGCCGGCCTCGCGCGACGCGCGGCCCGATGTGTTGCGTGGTCGCTTGCCGCCCTCCCGCTGTTCTGCGGAGAAGCGTTCGCGGCCGGCGCATGTCCGACGCCGTTTGCGCTGAGCGGCAACACCGATCTGCTGTGGAAGGAAGTCACCAACAACCAGTGGCGTAACATGCTGCCGCGCGGCTGGACCGACAACGGTTTCCATTTCTACAGCCGGGTGCGCAGCCGCGGTCCGGAAAACGGCATCAACACCCCGTCGGATCTCGAATCGGAAATTCGCAAACAGGTTTCGGACGAACCGGCCGGCGGCAACAGCCCGAATCGCCGGACGATCACGCTGCCGATCCTGAACAGCAAGGGCCAGCATCTGCTCGCGATTTACGACTACGACGGCAAGAGCACGTCGAAGTGCGAGCTGGTGACGCTGACGTATCCGGCGGAGTAGCCGCGCGGATGAAGTGCGGATCGAGCGCGAAAAAAAGAAAAGCCCCGCCGAAGCGGGGCTTTTCTTTTCTTGCTGGAGGCGCGAGCCGGAGTCGAACCGGCCTAAACGGCTTTGCAGGCCGCTGCATAACCGCTTTGCTATCGCGCCAAAAGCGGACTGTCCGGATGCCGTTGAGGCAAGCGACAGATTTTTTATTCGAGGACCATCAGTCCATCAAATAAAAAGGGAAGCGTGGCTTCCCCATGACTTGGAGCGGGAGACGAGTCTCGAACTCGCGACCTCAACCTTGGCAAGGTTGCGCTCTACCAACTGAGCTACTCCCGCATTGTCCTGCACCTGCAGCGCTTTGCCTTACAACACGCTGCCAGAAAAATCTGGAGCGGGAGACGAGTCTCGAACTCGCGACCTCAACCTTGGCAAGGTTGCGCTCTACCAACTGAGCTACTCCCGCATGTGTCCTGCATCTGCAGCGCTTTGCCGTACAACACGCTGCCAGAAAAAATCTGGAGCGGGAGACGAGTCTCGAACTCGCGACCTCAACCTTGGCAAGGTTGCGCTCTACCAACTGAGCTACTCCCGCGTATTGCTGCGCTACTTCTACTGCTTCCCCGTCACACACTTACTTCGTCGTGCAGCGGAGAAGCGAGATTATGTCGAAGGCACATTCGTGTGTCAAGGGCTTTTCCAGCCCTTTTTCCAAAAAACTGCGAACCGACCGTGCACGGGCCGGTCACGCGCCGCCGCGCTCGCGAATCTGCGGCCATGCGAGCTTCATGTAGTACAGCATCGACCAGATCGTCAGCACCGCGGCGAGGTACATCAGCCACTCGCCCCACACGCGCGTGTCGATCGTCGCGATGCCGAGCGGCAGCGGGCCGTAGTACAGCAGCATCGGAATCGCGACCATCTGGCACGCGGTCTTGAACTTGCCGAGCTGGTTCACCGCGACGCTCTTCGACGCACCGATCTGTGCCATCCATTCGCGCAGCGCCGAAATCGCGATCTCGCGGCCGACGATCACGAGCGCGATCGCCGCGTCGACCCGCGAAATCTGCACGAGGATCAGCAGCGCGGCCGTCACCATCAGCTTGTCCGCGACCGGATCGAGGAACGCGCCGAACGACGACGTCTGGTTCCACTTGCGGGCGAGAAAGCCGTCGAACCAGTCGGTCAGCGCGGCGAGGATGAAGATCGCCGCCGCCGCGAGGTTGCGGTGCGCGCCGCCCATCACCGTGTCCGGCAGATAGAACACGCCGACGACGAGCGGGATCAGCACGATCCGTACCCACGTCAGGAAAATCGGGAAATTGAACGGCATGGCATGCGGGTCAGTAAAGGATTCGCAATTGTGCCGTGTCGACCGGCCTGCCACAAGAACGCGAGATCGCGCTCGGGCGCGGCCGGTCGCACGGCCGGATCAGTGAAGCTGCTTGTAGATCTGCTCGGCGAGCGCGTGCGAGATGCCGTCGACGCTCGCCAGCTCCTCGACGCTCGCCGCGACGACACCGCGCAGCCCGCCGAACCGCGCAAGCAGCCGCTGCCGGCGTTTCGCACCGACCCCTTCGAGCTCCTCGAGCCGCGAGGTCTGGCGCGCCTTCGCCCGTTTCGCGCGCATCCCGGTGATCGCGAAACGGTGCGCCTCGTCGCGGATCTGCGCGACGAGCATCAGCGCGGCGCTCTCCTTGCCGAGTTCGAGCGGCGTGCGGCCGTCCGCGAACACGAGCGTCTCGAGGCCGACCTTGCGCCCCTCGCCCTTCGCGACGCCGACCAGCATCGACGTATCGAGCCCGAGCTCGGTGAACACCTGGCGCGCGATCTCGACCTGCCCCTTGCCGCCGTCGATCAGCACGATGTTCGGCAGCAGGCTCGATGCCTCGGCCTGGCGCGTCGATTCGCCGTCGATGCCGGCCGCATCGTCGGCGGCCGCCGCCTGCGCGGCCTGCTCGACCATCTTCTCGTAGCGGCGCGTCAGCACCTGCCGCATGGCCGCGTAATCGTCGCCCGGCGTGATGCCGGTGATGTTGTAGCGACGGTACTCGCCCGACTGCATCTTGTGATGGTGATAGACGACGCACGACGCCTGCGTCGCCTCGCCCATCGTATGGCTGATGTCGAAACATTCGATCCGCAGCGTCGCGAGATCGTCGCTTTCGAAGCCGAGCGTTTCCGCGAGCGCGCGCGTGCGCGCCTGCTGCGAACCCTGCTCGGACAGCAGCCGCGCGAGCGCGATCTGCGCGTTCTGCTCGGCCATCGACAGCCACGCGCGCCGCTGCCCCTGCGGCTGCCGCACCAGCGAGACCTTGTGACCGGCCTGCTCGGACAGCAGCTCGAGCAGGTCGCGGCTCGCGGGCGCGTGGCTCACGACCAGCACGGGCGGCACGCGATTGCCGAGATAGTGCTGCGCGATGAACGCATCGAGCACCTCGGCCTCCACCGACGCGCCCGCGTCACGCGCGGCGGCAGCGTCTTCCGCGGGCCGGTCAGGCAACGCCGCAGCGGTGTCGCCGGCAGCCTCCGCTGCGTCGGCCTCGCCCTCGGCCTCGTCGCCGAGCCCGCCTTCGGCCAGCGTCAGCGCACTTTCGACGTGCGCCGGGAAATAGGCCTTGTCGCCGAGATGCCGGCCGCCGCGCACCATCGCCAGGTTCACGCACACGCGTCCGCCCTGCGCGACCACCGCGAGGATGTCGACGTCGCTGTCGCTGCCGACCTCGATCGCCTGCTGGTGCAGCACCGTCGCGAGCGAGCTCATCTGGTTGCGCACGGCGGCCGCCTGCTCGAACTTCAGCTCGGCCGCAAACGCGTGCATCTTCTGCTCGAGTTCCTTCATCACTTCCGATTGCCGGCCGAGCAGGAAGCGCGCGGCGTTCGACACGTCGATCGCGTAGTCGTCCTCGGAAATCGCGCCGACGCACGGCGCCGTGCAGCGCCCGATCTGATGCAGCAGGCACGGCCGCGTACGATTGTTGAAGACCGAATCCTCGCAGGTGCGCAGCTGGAACACGCGCTGCAGGATCTGGATGCTCTCGCGCACGGCCCACGCGCTCGGGAACGGCCCGAAATACTGGTTCTGCTTGTCGACCGAGCCGCGGTAGTACGCCATGCGCGGAAAGCGGTGCGCGGTGAGCTTCAGGTACGGATACGACTTGTCGTCGCGAAACAGGATGTTGTAGCGCGGCGCGAGCGCCTTGATCAGGTTGTTCTCGAGCAGCAGCGCCTCCGCCTCCGAGCGCGTGACGGTCGTCTCGATGCGCGCGATGCGCGTGACCATCATCGCGATGCGCGGCGACAGCTGCGTCTTCGTGAAATAGCTCGAGACGCGCTTCTTCAGGTCGCGCGCCTTGCCGACGTAAAGCACGGCGCCCGCCGCATCGTAGTAGCGGTAGACGCCCGGCATGTGCGGCAGTTGCACGAGGATCTTCTTCGGTTCGAACGGGGTGTCGGCGGCTTCTGGGGATGTCATGCGCGATTCGGGTGCCTTGTGGCGCGGAACGGGTCCATTAGAATCGCCAGTTTAGAGCATTCACCGGTCCGCTTCGATGCCCCGCACCGCCCCCGCCTCCCCTGCCTCTCCTGCGCCGCTCGCACCCGACGAACCGATCGCGTGCGACCTCTTCTGCACCGTGATCGACAACTTCGGCGACATCGGCGTGTGCTGGCGCCTCGCCCGCCAGCTCGCGCACGAGCACGGCTGGCAGGTGCGCCTGTTCATCGACGACCTGCGCACGTTCGCGCGGCTGCTGCCGGGGGTCGATCCCGATGCGGGGCGGCAGACGCTCGACGGCATCGTGATCGAACACTGGCATGCGGAAGTCGGCGACGCACTGGAGATCGCCGACGTCGTGATCGAGGCCTTCGCGTGCGAGCTGCCCGGCGCCTATCTCGCCGCGATGGCGCGCCGCGCGCGCCGCCCGGTGTGGATCAACCTCGAATACCTGAGCGCCGAGGACTGGGTCGCCGATTTCCATTTGCGGCCGTCGCCGCATCCGCGCTATCCGCTGCTGAAGACGTTCTTCTTCCCGGGACTGTCGGCCGGCACGGGCGGCGTGCTGAAGGAACGCGACCTCGACGCGCGCCGCACGGCCTTCGAAGCCGACGCGGCGGCGCGCACCGCCTGGTGGCGGCATGCGACGGGCGACGCGCCACCGGCGCCGGGCACGACCGTCGTCAGCCTGTTCGCGTATGAGAATCCGGGCGTCGACGCGCTGCTCGCGCAGTGGCGCGACGGCCCGTCGCCCGTCGTCGCGCTCGTACCCGCCGGCCGCGTGTCGCCGGCCGTCGCCCGCTTCTTCGGGGTCGAATCGTTCGGCGCCGGCGCGCGTGCAAGCCGCGGCAATCTGACCGCGTACGGGCTCGCGTTCGTCCCGCAGGCCGACTACGACCCGCTGCTGTGGGTGGCCGACGTCAACTTCGTGCGCGGCGAGGACTCGTTCGTCCGCGCGCAATGGGCGCGCAAGCCGTTCGTGTGGCACATCTACCCGCAGGCCGACGATGCGCACCTGCCGAAGCTCGACGCCGCGCTCGCGCATCTGTCGGCCGGCCTCGCCGATGCGCCGCGCGCGGCGCTCGCGCGCTTCTGGCATGCATGGAACGGCGCCGGCACGCCCGACTGGGCCGATTTGCTGCAACACCGTGCCGCACTGGACGCGAACGCGGCGTGCTGGGCCGACGCGCTGGCGAGCGTCGGCGATCTCGCCGGAAAGCTGGCGGAATACGTAAAATCTCAGTTAAAATAAGCGGTTATCCGACGGCTGACCACGCAAGCGCTCGCGTTTGGGGCTCTTGGCACCTACCGGAACGCACCGCCGCTTGCGCCGTCAGCCGTTGCGCAACGCTCAGGCACCTATTTATTTGATTGGATCAGGACAGTTTTTATGAAGACCGCACAGGAACTCCGCGTAGGCAACGTCGTGCAGATCGGCAGCGAAGCATGGGTCATCGCAAAGGCGGAATACAACAAGTCGGGCCGCAACTCCGCCGTCGTCAAGATGAAGATGAAGAACCTGCTGACGAACGCAGGCCAGGAATCGGTCTACAAGGCTGACGACAAGTTCGACGTCGTCGTGCTCGACCGCAAGGAAGTGACGTACTCGTACTTCGCCGATCCGATGTACGTGTTCATGGACGCCGACTACAACCAGTACGAAGTCGAAGCGGAAATGATGGGCGAAGCGCTGAACTACCTCGAAGACGGCATGGCGTGCGAAGTCGTGTTCTACAACGAGAAGGCGATCTCGGTCGAACTGCCGACGATCCTGGTTCGCGAGATCACCTACACGGAACCGGCCGTCAAGGGCGACACGTCGTCGGGCAAGGTGCTGAAGAACGCCAAGCTCGCAACGGGCTTCGAACTGCAAGTGCCGCTGTTCTGCAATACCGGCGACAAGATCGAAATCGATACGCGTACGAACGAATATCGCAGCCGCGCGTAATCGCCTGCGATTGCCGGATCGAACAAAGCGCCCTTCGGGGCGCTTTTTGTTTGTCTGGCGTCAACAGCAACGGGCGTCGGCACCAGGGACAGCACGAAATCCAGCATTAAAGGTATTCAATTTGTATCATCGGTAACTGTTTTATAGCGTGAAAGAAATAATGCACGTCAGGCGTTCAGCGGGGCATAAAATCAGTTTTTAATCTGACATGCGGCTGCGGCCGGCTCGATGGCCGACAGCCCGCCTCTCTTGACTCGACTCGCGTCCACCATGCCACACGCCCTGATTGTCGAAGACGATCCCAACAGTCTGTCCGGCCTGACCGCGCTGCTCGCCGCAGACGGCTTCTCGGTCGACACGGCCACGTCGCTCGCCGAGGCACGCACGGCGCTCGGCCGCTCGATTCCCGATGTCGTCCTGGTCGACCTGAACCTGCCGGACGGCAGCGGATTCGACCTGCTCCAGCACCTGCCGCAGCAGCAACCGAACGGCTCGCTGCCGGTGATCGTGCTGACGGGCAACGCGACGGTCGAGAGCGCGATCGAAGGCCTGCGTCACGGCATCTGGGACTACCTGCTGAAGCCGATCAACATTCCGCGCCTGCGCAGCCTGCTGGCCCGGATTCCGCGCCCCTACGAACTGATCGACGAAGTGCGGACGCTGCGCGCGTCGCTGCGCCACCTCGGCCGCTTCGGCGCGCTGGTCGGCCGCAGCGAGGCGATGCAGCACGTGTACGACATGATCGAGCACAACGCGGGCACCGAAACGGCCGTGCTGTTCACCGGCGAAGCCGGCACCGGCAAGAAGCTGGCCGCGCGCACGCTGCACGACCTGAGCCGGCGCCGCAAGGGGCCGTTCGTGTCGTTCGACTGCCGCACGATCGCCCAGGCCGGACGCCACGGCGCGTCGCTCGACAGCGTGCTGTTCGGCCATGAACGCGGCGCGTTCGATGGTGCCGAGCGGCGCGAGTCGGGCCTGTTCGAACAGGCCGGCGGCGGCACGCTGTTCCTCGACGAGATCACCGCCCTGCCGCTCGTGCTGCAGGAAGCGCTGCTGCATGCGCTCGACTCGCAGAACTTCATGCGGATCGGCGGCACGAGCTCGATCGCGAGCGACTTCCGGCTGATCGCGACCACGCGCCGCCCGGCCCGCGAGGCGGTCGCGAACGGCATGCTGCGCGAGGATCTGTGGCTGCGTCTCGATGCGGCGTCGATCACGATGCCGCCGCTGCGCGAACGCGACGGCGATGTCCTCGCCATCGCGGACGCGCTGATCGACGACCTCAACCGCGAAGCGCGCGGCACCGGCCGCAGCACGACTGACAAGCGCGCGGCGTCGGGCTTCGTGCGCGAATGCGTGTCCTACGAATGGCCCGGCAACGTGCGCGAACTCCAGGAGCGCGTGCGCTTCGCCTATGACGCATCCGGCGATTTCATCGAAACGCTGCGCGCGGGCGAAGCAAGCTTCGCGGCCGGCGCCGCGCTGAACGGCAGCAGCGTGCAGATCAAGGTCGGCACCCCGCTGTCCGACGTCGAGGATCTGCTGATCCGCGCGACGCTCGACGCGGTCGGCGGCACGCGCCATCGCGCGGCGACGCTGCTCGGCATCAGCCCCAAGACGCTGTACAACAAGTTGCAGCGGATGAAGGTCAACTGACCGCGCCGCCGTTGTTCGGGGCGCCGGCCGGAACTGACGGTTAGTTGCGCAAAGACGTGTCGCCCCGCGCTTCGCCGTCAAAGCAAAAAGCCGCGCTCTTGCGCGGCTTTTTGCTTTCGGCAACGGGACCGGCGGCCTCGCGCCGCCCTTCCCGCTTACGCCAGTGCGCTGCTCAACAGCGCCTGCGCCTGCAGATACTCAGGCTGCGCGATCAGCTTGTCCCACTTGAGCGGCTTGCCGCGCGCCCGCATCCGCTTGATGCGCCGCACCGACTCGGCCGACGCCTGCGCCTTCAGGCCGTTCAGCACGACTTCGGCCGCATCCGGCTGGTTGCAGACGAGCACCATGTCGCAACCGGCGGCGAGCGCCGCGTCGGCCGCCTGCGTGAGCGTGCCGCCCTCCCGTGCCGCCTCCATCGACAGGTCGTCGCTGAAGATCGCGCCCGTGAAGCCGAGCTGCCCGCGCAGGATGTCCTGCAGCCACACGCGCGAGAAGCCGGCCGGCCGCTTGTCGACCTGCGTGTAGATCACGTGTGCGGGAATCACCGCGGTCAGCGCGAGGCCGAGCCAGTCGTACGGCGCGACGTCCTGCTTGAGGATCGCGTCGAGCGGCCGGTCGTCGGTCGGCAGCGCGACGTGCGAATCGGCTTCCGCGAAGCCGTGCCCCGGGAAATGCTTGCCGCAGTTCGCCATGCCCGCGAGCGACAGCCCGTGGTTGAGGCTCTTCGCGAGCAGCGTGACGACGCGCGGGTCGCGATGGAACGCACGATCGCCGATCACCTTCGAGTGCCCGTAGTCGAGATCGAGCACCGGCGTGAAGCTCATGTCGATGCCGCATGCGCGCAGCTCGGCCGCCAGGATGTAGCCGACCGCGGTCGCGACCTTCGTCGCGAGCAGCACGTCGCGGTCCCACAGTTCGCCGAGGCGGCGCATCGCCGGCAACACCGTGAAGCCGTCGGTGCGGAATCGCTGTACGCGGCCGCCTTCGTGATCGACGGCGATCAGGATGTCCTCACGCACCGCGCGGATCGAGTCGGTCAGCGCGGTGAGCTGCGCACGGTTCTGGAAATGCCGCGCGAACAGGATCACGCCGCCGGTGTTCGGATGCGCAAGGCGCCGCGCATCGTCGCGCGACAGGGCCGTGCCGACGACGTCGAGCATGACCGGGCCGGGAGTCGTTTTCATCGAATCGGAAAGTCCGTCAGGGAGTGGTTCGGGAAACAGGTGCGGGTGCAGGCGGCGCTGCGTCGGTCTCGGCGACCACGAACGACACCGCGTAGTCGCGTTCGTCGCTGACCGTCACGCGCGCCGTGATGCCGCGCGCGGCGAGCCAGTCGGCCAGTTCACCCGACGCGACGACGTACGGTTCGCCGCTGCGCTGGTTGAGGGTCTGCAGCGCGCGCCACGTCATCGGCCAGTGCATGCCGAGCCCGATCGCCTTCGAGAACGCTTCCTTCGCGGAAAAGCGCGTCGCGAGAAACGCGATGCCGCGCGCCTCGGAGCGCGCGCGGCGCGCATGGAACACGCGCAGCTCGTCGGGGCCCAGCACCTTCTCGGCAAACCGGCCGCCCGTGCGCTCGAGCACGGCCGCGATGCGGCTCACCTGGACGATGTCGGTACCGATGCCGTAGATCGCCATGTCAGCGCCCGCCGTGACGCACGGACGACGCCGGGTGACGAGCGAAGCGCGCGCGCACGGAATGCATCGTCAGCGCGCGCCGCCGTGCAGCGCGGCCACGCGCGCGGCGACCATGATCGCCTTCATCTCGCGCACCGCGTTGTCCCAGCCCGCGAAGATCGCGTGCGCGACGATCGCGTGGCCGATGTTCAGCTCGACGATGCCGTCGATCGCGGCGATCTGCTGCACGTTCGTGTAATGCAGTCCGTGACCGGCGTTGACCTTCAGGCCCAGTTGCGTGCCGGCCTGCACGCCCGCGACGATGCGTTCGTATTCGCGCTGCTGCTCGACTTCGTCGTGCGCATCGGCATAGCGGCCGGTATGCAGCTCGACCACCGGCGCGCCGGCTTCGTGCGCGGCACGGATCTGTGTTTCGTCCGGATCGATGAACAGCGACACGCGCACGCCGGCGTCGGCGAGCTGCCTGCATGCCGCACGCACGGCCTCGAAGCGGCCGGCGACGTCGAGACCGCCTTCGGTCGTCAGTTCCTCGCGCTTCTCGGGCACGAGGCACGCGTCGTGCGGACGCACTTCGCATGCGATGTCGAGCATCTCGGCCGTCACCGCGCATTCGAGGTTCATCCGCGTCTTCAGCAGCGGGCGCAACGTGCGCACGTCGGCGTCGACGATGTGGCGGCGGTCCTCGCGCAGGTGCAGCGTGATCGCGTCCGCACCGGCCTCTTCGGCGGCGAGCGCCGCGCGGATCGGATCGGGATAGGCCGTGCCGCGCGCGTTGCGCAGCGTCGCGACGTGGTCGATGTTCACGCCGAGGTCGATGACGGTGGGCGTTGTCAGGAAGAAGCTCATAGGTTTTGCAGGTCGATCAGGATCTGACGCGTGGCAAGCGGCGTACCGCCGAGATAGGTGTTCAGCAGGAAGCGCATCAGCGTCTTGCTTTGCGCGACCGTCTGGGCTCGATGGTAATCGTCCTGCTCCATGTCGAGCAACGTCTGTCCGGTAATCACCGGCCAGTGCGACGGCACGTCGTCGTCCGCATTGCGCACGCCGCGCTCGGGATCGAACACGTAGCGGCGATCGGGCTCGACCGCCCGGCGCGCGACCGTGCGGTTCAGCGCCATCGCATAGCCGGTCTCGCGCAGCAGCACGCGCTCGAACGAGCGCAGCACCTGCACCGCGGGCTCGCCGTGCGCGAGGCGCGTCAAGGTCAGCACGTAATGATTGAAGAGCGGCGGCTGCGGATCCTCGCGCGCGCAGAATTTCACGAGCAGCTCGTTCGCGTAGAAGCCGCACAGCAGCCCGTCGCCGCCGAGCGGCAGCATCCCGCCGACCCATTCGGCGCCCGTCAGCGTGCGCACTTCGGATTTGCCCGACCAGGACAGCAGCAGCGGCTGGAACGTCTGCAGCACGCCGCGCAGCGCGGAGTGCGGGCGCTTCGCGCCCTTCGCGACGAGCGCGAGCCGGCCGTGATCGCGCGTCAGCACGTCGATGATCAGGCTCGTTTCACGGTACGGATAGCTGTGCAGCACGAACGCCGGCTGCTCGGCGACGCGGAAATCGGACGTGCGAGAGGTCGCGCGCCGCGCCTTGCGACGCGGCGGTTCGGGCGGTGCCGGCAACGGCGCGTCGTTCGCGCCGGCGGTCACCGCATCTTCGGTCGACGTCAGCGCGTCATTCGTACCCATAGGCGCGCAGCCCCGCCTCGTTGTCGGCCCAGCCGCTCTTCACCTTCACGAAGGTCTCGAGGTACACGGGGCCGTCGAACAGCTTCTCCATGTCCATCCGCGCCTCGGTGCTGATCTGCTTGAGCTTCTCGCCCTTCTTGCCGATCACCATCGCCTTGTGCGAATCGCGTTCGACGAGGATCGTCGCGAAGATGCGCTTCAGGCGCCCTTCCTCCTCGAACTTGTCGATCAGGACGGTGCTCGTGTACGGCAGTTCGTCGCCGGTCCAGCGGAACACCTTCTCGCGCAGGATTTCGGCCGCGAGAAAGCGCGAGCTGCGGTCGGTCAGCTCGTCCTCGCCGTAGATCGGCTCGCCTTCCGGCAGGTACGGCTTGATCGTGTCCAGCAGGCGCTTGATGTCTTCCGGCTTCTGCGCCGACAGCGGCACGAGCTCGGTGAATTCGCGCAGCTCGCTCACCTTCTGCATGAACGGGAACAGCGTGGCCTTGTCGTTCACGCGGTCGATCTTGTTCGCGATCAGCAGCGTCGGCATGCCGGGCGGGATCAGGTCGAGCACCTTCTGGTCGTCGGGCCCGAAGCGGCCGGCCTCGATCACGAACAGGATCACGTCGACCGACGTGAGCGTCGACGTGACCGCGCGGTTCAGCGAGCGGTTCAGCGCGGTGCTGTGACGGGTCTGGAAGCCCGGCGTGTCGACGAACACGAATTGCGCGTCGTCGAACGTGTTGATGCCGGTGATGCGATGGCGCGTGGTTTGCGCCTTGCGCGACGTGATGCTGATCTTCTGGCCGACGAGTGCGTTCATCAACGTCGACTTGCCGACGTTCGGGCGGCCCACGATCGCGATCATGCCGCAACGGAAACCAGTAGGAGCGGGAGTGTTCATATCGTTTGGGAGACAGGTTCGGAAACGGCCGCGCGACGCGCGGCACGATCGATGGGCAATTCAGTGATCGGCATCGGCCACGCGCGCCTGCGCGGCAGCGAGGCTTGCGCCGCCCTGCGGCGCCTCGGGGCCGGGCGCCGCGGCGTCGCGGGCGCGCGGCGTCGCACGCGAAGCGGCGTCGGAACCGGCAGCAGGCTTGTCGGTGGGCGACACGGCCGGATCGGTCGCCTGGCCCGCCGGCTTGTCGGCTGCACGGGGCGCGCCTTCGGCTGGCTTGTCGGCGCGTTCGACAGGCTTGTCCGCCGCGCGCGCGCCGGGTTCGCTGCGATCCGCGGGCTTGTCTGACGGTTTGTCGGTCGCCTTGTCGGCAGGTTTCTCGGCAGGCTTGTCGGCCGTCGGTTTCGCGGGCCGGTCGGCCTTGTCCGCGGCTGTATCGACATGCGCCGCGCGAATCGCGGCCATCGGCGCCTGCGCCGGCCGGTCGCCCGGCTGTGCGCCGGCATCGGCCGCTGCGGACGCGGCAGCGGCCGCCTTCGCGTCGCGCGCCGCCGCACGCTCCTTGCGTTCCGGAGAACGCAGGTCGAGCGCTTCCTGCACACCCTTCACGCCGGGCACGATTTCAGGCTCGACATGCTTCGACCCGCGTGCGTTCTTCGAACGCTTCGGCTTCGAAGCGAGCATCGGCGCGGCTGCCAGCACCTCGTCGAGCGCCTTCTTCGCGGCGGCCTGCTCGGCCGCCCGCCGGCTCGCGCCGGAGCCCGACACCTTCACGTCGAGCTTCGGCACCGTGCATTCGACCTCGAACTGCTGATTGTGCGCCGCACCATGGGTCGCGACGACCGTGTAGGTCGGCAGCGCGATCTTGTGCCCCTGCAGGTATTCCTGCAGCAGCGTCTTCGCGTCCTTGCCGAGCGTGCGCGGATCGATGTGGTCGAGAATCGGGATATAGAGGCGCTTGATGACCCCTTGGGCGGCTTCGAAGCCGCCATCGAGGAATACCGCCCCGATGATGGCTTCGAACGCGTCCGCGAGGATCGACGGGCGACGGAAGCCGCCGCTGCGCAACTCGCCCTCGCCCAGCCGCAACCCTTCGGAAATATTCAGGGCCTGAGCGATTTCATACAGCGACTGCTGCTTGACGAGGTTGGCGCGCACGCGCGACAGGTCGCCTTCGTCCAGCTTGCTGAAACGCTGGAACAAAAGGGCGGCCACCGCGCAATTCAGAACGGAATCGCCGAGAAACTCGAGCCGTTCGTTGTGCGTGGCACTGTGACTGCGATGGGTCAAAGCCTGGCGCAACAATTCCGCATTGCGAAATTCGTAGCGCAGCCGGCTTTCCAACTGGGATAGGGGCATGTGCAGGAGTATAACGCGGGCGCCGGTCGGGCCGAAACGGCACGGCCGGACGCGAAAAGGCGTGACGAGGCGGTGTTGCCGCCGGTTCTTAAAGTAGTTCGGCAATACGCGACGCGGCCCGTGCGTCGCGCATTGCGTGCGAGTCGAATACGGTCAGTTGAAGGAACCGATGCGCTTCAGGTCGCCGAAGTTCATCCAGATGAAGAACGCACGGCCGACGATGTTGTTGTCCGGCACGAAACCCCAGTAGCGGCTGTCCGCGCTGTTGTCGCGGTTGTCGCCCATCATGAAGTAGTGACCGGGCGGCACCTTGCAGATCACGCCGCGGCTGTTGTACGTGCAGTTGTCGCGATACGGATAGTCGTAGGCGCCCATCACGAACGGCGGCACGGCGGGATTGTTGAGGATCGCGTTCTTCTTCGTGCCGATCGTTTCCTCGAACTGCTTCGCATAGTTCTGGCGCTCGTCGTCGAAGAAATCCGGCAGCGGCGTTTCGGGCACCGGCTGGCCGTTGATCGTCAGTTGCTTGTCCTGGTAAGCGACCGTGTCGCCCGGCAGGCCGATCACGCGCTTGATGTAGTCGACCGACTCGTCCTTCGGATAACGGAACACGACGACGTCGCCGCGCGACAGCGGGCTGCCCTGCGTGATCTTCGTGTTCGTGATCGGCATGCGCAGGCCGTATTCGAACTTGTTGACGAGGATGAAGTCGCCGACCAGCAGCGTCGGCACCATCGAGCCCGACGGGATCTTGAACGGCTCGACGATGAACGAACGCACGACGAACACGGCCAGGATCACCGGGAAGAAGCTCGCGGTGTACTCGAGCCACCACGGCTGGCGCAGCTTTTCGTCGCGCAGCTTCGAACGCGTCTGCCCCGCGTTTTCGTCCGCGAAACGCTTGTCGATACGCGACTGCTGACGATCGAACTCCTCGATCGCCGCGTCGGCCGCCTTGCGCCGCTGCGGCAGGAACACCAGTTTGTCCAACACCCACGCTACGCCCGTCACGACGACGAGCACAAAAAGAATCAGCGCAAAATTCATAAAAGGATCAGTCCTGTTATTTGTCTTCGACGCGCAAGATCGCGAGGAACGCCTCCTGCGGGATCTCGACCGAACCCACCTGCTTCATGCGTTTCTTACCTTCTTTCTGCTTCTCGAGCAGTTTCTTCTTTCGCGTGATGTCGCCGCCGTAGCACTTCGCGAGCACGTTCTTGCGCAGTGCCTTGATGTTCTCGCGTGCGACGATGTGCGCGCCGATCGCGGCCTGGATCGCCACGTCGTACATCTGGCGCGGAATGATCTCGCGCATCTTCGCGGCGACCTCGCGACCGCGGTATTGCGACTGCGACCGGTGCACGATGATCGACAGCGCGTCGACCTTGTCGCCGTTGATCAGCATGTCGACCTTCACGACGTCCGACGAACGGTATTCCTTGAACTCGTAGTCCATCGACGCGTAGCCGCGCGACACCGACTTCAGGCGATCGAAGAAGTCGAGCACGATCTCGGCCATCGGGATTTCGTACGTGAGCTGCACCTGGCGGCCGTGATACTGCATGTTGATCTGCGAGCCGCGCTTCTGCTCGCACAGCGTGATCACGGAACCGACGTAGTCCTGCGGCATGTACAGGTTCACGGTGACGATCGGCTCGCGCACTTCGGCGATGCGGCCGGGCTCCGGCATCTTCGCCGGGTTCTCGACCATGATCGTCGAGCCGTCGCTCTGCACGACCTCGTAGACGACCGTCGGTGCGGTCGTGATGAGGTCCATGTCGAACTCGCGCTCGAGTCGCTCCTGCACGATTTCCATGTGCAGCAGCCCGAGGAAGCCACAGCGGAAACCGAAGCCGAGTGCCTGCGACACTTCCGGCTCGTACTGCAGCGATGCATCGTTGAGCTTCAGCTTCTCGAGCGATTCGCGCAGCGCATCGTACTGGTTCGCCTCGACCGGGTACAGCCCCGCGAACACCTGCGGCTTCACTTCCTTGAAGCCCGGCAGCGGCTCGGCGGCCGGCTTGGTCGCGTGCGTGACGGTGTCGCCGACCTTCGCGGCCGTCAGTTCCTTGATGCCGGCGATGATGAAGCCCACCTGCCCCGCCGACAGCGAGTCGAGATTGCGCGACTTCGGCGTGAACACGCCGACGTGCTCGACCGGATACTGCGCGCCGGTCGCCATCATCTTGATCTTGTCCTTCGGACGCAGCGTGCCGTTGACGATCCGCACGAGCATCACGACGCCGACGTAGTTGTCGAACCACGAGTCGATGATCAGCGCCTGCAGCGGCGCGGCCGGATCGCCCTTCGGCGGCGGCACCTTCGCGATCAGCGCTTCGAGCACGTCCTCGACGCCGAGACCCGTCTTCGCGCTGCAGCGCGTCGCGTCGGTCGCGTCGATGCCGATCACGTCCTCGATCTCCTCGATCGCATTCTCGGGGTTCGCGGCCGGCAGGTCGATCTTGTTCAGCACCGGCACGACCTCGACGCCGAGCTCGATCGCCGTGTAGCAGTTCGCGACCGTCTGCGCCTCGACGCCCTGGCTCGCGTCGACCACGAGCAGCGCACCTTCGCACGCGGACAGCGAACGGCTGACTTCGTACGAGAAGTCGACGTGCCCCGGCGTATCGATCAGGTTGAGGTTGTAGACCTTGCCGTCGCGGGCGCGATAGCTCAGTGCAGCCGTCTGCGCCTTGATCGTGATGCCGCGCTCGCGCTCGATATCCATCGAGTCGAGCACCTGCGCTTCCATTTCACGGTCGGCGAGGCCGCCGCATACCTGGATGATGCGATCCGCGAGCGTCGACTTGCCATGGTCGATGTGCGCGATGATCGAGAAATTGCGAATATGATCCATTCAGTGCCGATCAAGCGAAAAAGGCGCGCTCGACGACTGCGGAGCACGCCTTGTAAGTCGGTGAAAAAACGGCTTATTTTAGCCGAAAAGGCCTTTGCCGGGCGGTAATTTGGGACGCCCGGTCAGGGACGCCCCGCCAGGGACGCCCCGCCGGAGGCCCTGGCCGGCGGGTCCGCCGCCGGAACCCCGCGCAACGCGCGGCCGGCCGGCAGCGGAGCCGGGTTCAGCGCCGGGCCGCGAGCGCGCCGCGCACCCTCGTCTCGTCGAACCGGTGGCGGCACACTTCCGTGCCATCCAGCAACAGCACCGGCACGTCCTCGTCGTAACGCGCAACGAGTGCCGGATCCGCATCGATGTCGACGTAGTCGACCGCGATGCCGAATTCGGCCGCCACCGGCGCCAGCGCATCGCGCAGGTCGTCGCACAGATGGCACCAGCCGCGGCCGTAGAGCGTAAACATCGGCGCGTTACTTCTGAACCGCGCGCGGGCGCACCGGCACGAACTGCGTGTTGTCGCCGCGCCGCACCAGCACCGCGACCGCCTTCTGCGGATCGAGCTGCGCGGTCACGTCGGCGAACTGCTTCGCGCTCGTGATGTCGGTGTCGCCGACGCGCAGCACGATGTCGCCGCGCTGCAGCCCCGCTCGGGCCGCCGGGCCGTCGACGCCGTCGATCTGCACGCCGTTCTTCAGCTTCAGCGACTTCAGCTGATCCGCGGAAAGGTCGCTGACCGTCAAGCCGAGCGAATTCGCCTGGCGCGGCTTCTGCGGCGCGCTCTTGCGCTGCTCGGCCTTCGCCGTCGTCTCGGCCGGCGTCTCGGCGATCGTGATCGGCAGATCGCGCGCCTGACCCTTGCGCCACACGCTGACGGTCGCCTTGGTGCCCGGCTTCGTGTCGCCGACCATGCGCGGCAGATCCGACGCCGTATCGACCGGACGGCCGTTGAACTTCAGGATGATGTCGCCCGGCTGGATACCGGCCTTGTCGGCCGGACCGCCCGGTTCGACGCTGCTGACGAGCGCGCCTTCCGCCTTCGGCAGCCCGATCGAGTCGGCCACGTCCTTCGTCACCTCGCCGATCGCCACCGCGATGCGGCCGCGCGTGACCTTGCCGGTCGCCTTCAGCTGGTCGGCCACGCGCATCGCCTCGTCGATCGGGATCGCGAACGAAATGCCCATGAAACCGCCGGTGCGGCTGTAGATCTGCGAGTTGATGCCGATCACCTCGCCCTGCATGTTGATCAGCGGGCCGCCCGAGTTGCCGGGATTCACCGCGACGTCGGTCTGGATGAACGGCAGGTAATCGCCCGTATTGCGGCTCTTCGAACTCACGATGCCGGCCGTCACGGTGTTGTCGAGGCCGAACGGCGAACCGATCGCGACGACCCACTCGCCGACGCGCACCTTGTTCGAATCGCCGATCGCGACGACCGGCAGGTTCGACGCCTGGATCTTGACGACCGCGACGTCCGTGCGGTCGTCGACGCCGATCAGCTTCGCCTTGAATTCGCGCTTGTCGGTCAGCGTCACGTAGATGGTGTCCGCGTCGTCGACGACGTGCGCGTTGGTCATCACGTAGCCGTCAGCCGACACGATGAAGCCCGAACCGACACCGCGGTTCTGCTCGGTGTCGGGCGGATTGTCCGGCGCCGGCGCGTTCTTCGGATTGCCATTGCCGCCACCACCGTTGCCGGGCGCCTGCGGCAGCGGAATGCCGAAGAAGCGCCGGAAGAATTCCGACATGTCGCCATTATCGAAGCCTGGCGGGAGCACGCCGCGCGGGCCGGGCGTCGGCACGTTCGCGGTGGTCCGGATGTTCACGACAGCCGGCCCGACCTTTTCGACCAGATCGGCGAAATCGGGAAGGCTGGCAGCGGGAGGCGTGACCGCGGCCGCGGTATGCGGGGCGAGCGGCAGGCAGGCACACAGCACCGCCGCCGCGAACACTTTGCGCAGCGTGAGTTTCGTCATGTCGGAAGCCGTAGCGTTACTTGGAAGCCTTGTATTCTATGGCAGACGCGAACTGCTGCAACGTGGCCGGCGGCACTTCGCCGAGCACGGTGATCCAGTAGTCGCCGCGACGCTTCACGAGCACGTGGGTCGCGCCGGTGCTGCCCGCGCCTTCCTTGCGCGTATTCTTTTCGGCCGGCTCGATGAAGACGGAGATCGTCGCGAGGCCGTCGGTGAAGACGGCCTGGTCGACCGGAATCGGCGGATCGCCGGCGTCGCGCGCGGCCATCGGCCGGCGCACCTCGCGAATCTTCCGGAAGCCGGCGATGGTCGGCGCGATCTGCCAGCCCTGCGCCTCCATGTCGACCGCCGCGACCGGCGGGCGGACCACCGTCCAGCCGCTCAGGTTGCGCATGCCGGCCGCGATCGCGGATTTGTCACCGGTCGCGCCGCCCGTCTGCAGCTGCGAAAACGCGACCTGCTCGAGCACGTGATCGCTCGCATCGAGCGTCTGCGAACGCAGCAGCAGCCCGGTGCGGGCGTCGGCCCACAGCTTGTAGGTGAAGCGGTACGCGTCCTTCGGCACGAGCTCGACCACCTGCGCGTCGATCCCGGCCACACGGTCCTTGCCGAGCAGCTTCGCGTCGTAGACGGACATTACGTGCTCGCCGCCGGCACCGAGCAGCGCGGGGAACGAATCGCGCGTCTGGCGGCGCTCGACCACGCACAGCTTGCGCTCGGGCACGAACGTGTACAGCTCGTCGTTATGCCGCAACACCTTGCGCGGCTTGCCGTCGAGCGACTCGATCCGCTCGAATTCGCCGTCGCGGGACGCCACGTGCGCGATGCGCGACGACTGGACATACCCGCCGCGCTGGTAGACGAACGTACCCTCGTAGCTCTGCTGCTGCGCCGCCTGCTGGATGCGGTCGAGCCAGTCCGCCGCACCCTTGCGGGTCGCGACGGGATCGTCCGGTTGCTGGGCACTGGCAGGCAGGGATTGAACGGACAACAGGGCGGCTGCGCAAAGCAGGAGAGCCGGCAGCCGCTTCCATCCGGAGATGGCGTGATTCAACTGCAATGTCCGCATCGGGTTTATTGGCCTGGCGTGGTGGTCACGGCAGCGCGGATCAGCGGCATCGAGCCCGTGACGACGGGCTGCTGCGCGAATTGCTGGTGCGCTTCAAGGTATTGGTCGAGACTTGCGTCGCGGATGATGTTGACGTCCTGCAGGCCCGGCTGCGCGGATGCCTGTGCAACCGTCACGCGCTGCAGGTTGCCGCCTTGCGGCGCGCCTGCCGATGCGACCTGGGCGGCGCCCGGCACACCGGCCGTCTGCATCTGCGGGACGACGATCCACGTCAGCGTGGCTGCCGCGGCGGCCACCGCGAACGCGGGCACGACACGCCGGCGCAGCGACAGCAGCTTGCGCGCGACCGGCGCGGCGGCCGGCGCGAGCAGGTGCGGCTCGCTTTCGAGCGCGGCGGACATGCGCGCGGTGAACGCGACGCTCAGCGCGGGCGACAGCGCGAGCTCGTCCGAGCGCAGCGCATCGCCGATCAGGTGGTAATGGGCCCACGCAGCGCGATCCGCGCGGTCGAGCTCAGCCAGAAACTGCCCGTGATCCGGGCCGTCGAACAGTTCACCGTCGACCAGAGCGGAAAGGCGCTCGCCGCGCGAGCACGCTTGCGACTGCGTATTGACCGACCCCATGATGCTCCCCATCTTGCACACACCCCGTCGTGATTTCACGACTCTATCCGTAATAGACCCCGACCCGCGTCGTTGCACCCGTCGCGCTTACCAGCGCTTGCCTTCGGGCGTATCGAGCAGCGGACGCAATTTCGCAGCGATTGCCTCGCGCGCCCGGAAGATCCGCGACCGGACCGTCCCGATCGGACAATCCATCATTTCCGCGATCTCTTCGTAGCTCAAGCCCTCGATCTCGCGCAGCGTAATCGCCTGGCGCAGCTCTTCGGGCAGGACGGCCATTGCAGCGTTGACCGTCTCGGCAATCTGCTTGCTCATCAACATCGACTCAGGCGTGTTGATATCCCTTAGTTGGTCTGCGTCGGAGAAAGTTTCCGCTTCCTCGGCATCGGCCTCGGTGGAGGTCGGTGCCCGCCGGCCCTGCGTCGCAAGGTAGTTCTTCGCCGTATTGACGGCAATCCGGTACAACCACGTGTAGAACGCCGACTCGCCGCGAAATTGCGGCAGCGCACGATACGCCTTGATGAACGCGTCCTGGGCCACATCCTCGACCTCGGCGGGATCCCGCACGAGGCGCGAGATCAGCCGAATGATCTTGCGGTGGTATTTGGAGACCAGGAGTTCGAACGCTGCCTTGTCGCCTTTCTGTACGCGCTCGACCAGAGCCTGATCGATTTCTTTTTCACTCACCTGACAAATCCGTTAACTAGGGATGCAACGCGGAGCGTTATTGTAGCGTTCCGGCGCCGGCCGCTGGTTACGGCTGGTAACCGCGCCGCCGTCATGCCCGCCCCGCCGTGCCGGCGGTACGCGCCAGCACGGACAGCGCGCTGAACGACGCGGCGTCGAGCGCATCGGCCGGAATCAGCAACGGCCGCGCGCGCCGGGCGCCCTGCCCGACCGACAGCACGAGCAGCAGGCTGCTCCAGTGCGCATGGCCCGTCACGCGGCCCCGGGCCAGCAAGCGCCCGGTGCGGCCAAACGCCGCAATCTCCCCGAATGCATCGATCCGCACCTCGGCCGGCAGCCGGCGGGCACAGGCCCGTGCGGCACACACGGCAAGCAGCGCGGCCGTCGCCGCCGACACGCACGCGCCGGCAGCGGCACCGGCCCGCGGCGCCCAGAACAGGTACGCGGAGGCGGCCGCCGCCGCGACGAACGCGGCCAGCACCACATACGACACGGCCGAGGCCCGCAATGCAAAGCATTGCGGACGCCCGGCCGGAGCATCGAATGGACTCGTCAAGCGATTTCAGCGTCAGACGCGCTTGAACACCAGCGTGCCGTTGGTACCGCCGAAGCCGAAGTTGTTCTTCACGGCCACGTCGATCTTCATGTCACGCGCGGTGTTCGCGCAGTAGTCGAGATCGCACTCGGGGTCCTGGTTGAAGATGTTGATGGTCGGCGGCGACACGTTGTTGTGCAGCGCCAGCACCGTGAACACCGACTCGAGGCCGCCCGCGCCACCCAGCAGGTGACCCGTCATCGACTTCGTCGAGTTCACCACGAGCTTGTACGCGTGCTCGCCGAATGCCGCCTTCACCGCATCGGACTCGTTCTTGTCGCCGAGCTGCGTCGACGTGCCGTGCGCGTTCAGGTACTGGACCTCGTCCGCGTTCACGCCGGCGTCGCGCAGTGCCGCGACCATGCAGCGGCGCGGACCGTCCATGTTCGGCGCGGTCATGTGGTACGCATCGCCCGTCATGCCGAAGCCCGAGACTTCCGCATAGATCTTCGCGCCGCGTGCCTTCGCCGCCTCGTATTCCTCGAGCACCATCACGCCTGCACCCTCGCCCAGCACGAAGCCGTCGCGGTCCTTGTCCCACGGACGGGACGCGGTGGCCGGATCGTCGTTGCGGGTCGACAGCGCGCGCGCGGCCGCGAAACCGCCGATGCCCAGCGGCGACACCGTCGATTCGGCGCCGCCCGCGACCATCACGTCGGCGTCGCCGGCCTGGATCAGGCGCGCCGCGAGGCCGATGCTGTGCAGACCGGTCGTGCAGGCCGTCACGGCCGCGAGGTTCGGGCCCTTCAGGCCGAACATGATGCTCAGGTGACCCGAGATCATGTTGATGATCGAACCCGGCACGAAGAACGGCGAAATCCGGCGCGGGCCGCGATCGACGTAGGTCTGGTGCGTGTCTTCGATCATCGGCAGGCCGCCGATACCGGAGCCGACCAGCACGCCGATGCGTTCCGCATTGGCTTCGTTCACTTCGAGGCCGCTGTCCCGGATCGCCTGGACGCCGGCTGCGATGCCGTAATGGATGAACGTATCCATGTTGCGGGCTTCCTTCGCCGGGATGTACTCCTCGGCGCTGAAACCCTTCACTTCGCCCGCGAAATGGCAGGCGAGGTTCGACGCATCGAACTTCGTGACGGTGGCGATACCGGACTTGCCGGCGACGAGATTGGCCCAGCCGTCGGCAACATTATTGCCAACAGGCGAAATCAGCCCCAGGCCTGTAACAACAACACGACGGCGGCTCACGGTAACCTCTTTTCCATTATTGGATGACAAAAACAAAAGCCACAGTGGCCACAGGAACCAGCCCTGCGAGCCCTGTGGCTGTTAGTCCGTCCGGCACGAAGCCGGCAGGATGGCGCGTCAATCGCGAAGATCGCGGCGACGTGGCGGACAAGCGCGAAAGGCGCTTACGCCTTGACGTTTGCGCGAGCGTAGTCGATCGCTTGCTGAACGGTCGTGATCTTCTCTGCTTCTTCGTCCGGGATTTCCATGCCGAACTCGTCTTCCAGAGCCATCACCAGTTCGACCGTGTCGAGCGAATCCGCGCCCAGATCGTTCACGAACGATGCTTCGTTCTTGATCTCGGCTTCCGCGACGCCCAGTTGCTCAGCGACGATCTTCTTGACACGTTGTTCGATGTTATCCATTACCCCTCCGAGGGAAAGTTCAGATTTACAAGTGCGCGCATTTTATCAGGTTTGCTGACGGCAAAACGCGCGTTGGCTTGATGGTCGATCCAGCACCGATCCGCCTGAAAAACGGGATACGGCGCGGATGGTAAACGAAAACCGTTACGACATGTACATGCCGCCGTTCACGTGCAGCGTCGTGCCGGTGATATAACCGGCCTGCGGCGATGCGAGGAACGCGACGGCATGGGCGATGTCTGCCGGGCTGCCGAGGCGGCCGAGCGGAATCTGGGTCTTGAGCGCAGCCTGCTGTTCTTCCGGCAGCGTCTTCGTCATGTCGGTGTCGATGAAGCCCGGCGCGACGCAGTTCACCGTGATGCCACGGCTGCCGATTTCACGTGCAAGCGCACGCGTCATGCCCGCGACGCCGGCCTTCGCGGCCGCGTAGTTGACCTGGCCCGGGTTGCCGGCCGAGCCGACCACCGACGTGATGTTGATGATGCGGCCGCCGCGGGCCTTCATCATCGGGCGCAGCACCGCGCGCGACAGGCGGAACACCGACTTCAGGTTGGTGTCGATCACCGCATCCCAGTCCTCGTCCTTCATCCGCATCGCCAGCTGGTCCTGCGTGATCCCCGCGTTGTTGACGAGCACGTGGAGCGCGCCGAATTCCTTCACGGTCGCGTCGATCAGCGCTTCGGCTGCCGCCGCGTCGTTGACGTTCAGCACCGCGCCGCGGCCCGTCACGCCCGCTTCCGCGAACCCGGCGGTAATCGCGGCAGCGCCCGATTCGCTCGTCGCCGTGCCGATCACCGTCGCGCCCAGGCGCGCGAGTTCGAGCGCGATCGCCCGGCCGATGCCGCGCGATGCGCCGGTCACGATCGCGACCTGTTTATCGAGAGTCTTTTCCATGAATCGAATATCCGTCTCTTGAGGAAAGGCGCCGCGTCAGGCGGTCGCCAGCTTCAGTGCTTCGTCGAGCGAAGCCGGATCGAACACCGATGCGCCGACCAGGTTGCCGTCGATGCGCTTCGTCAGGCCTGCCAGCACCTTGCCCGGACCGCACTCGATCACGTGCGTGACGCCCGTGCCCGCGATGTGCCGCACGCATTCGACCCAACGCACCGGGCCCGCGGCCTGGCGCACCAGCGCGTCCTTGATCGCGGCCGGATCGCTGACCACCGCGACGTCGATGTTGTTGACGACCGGAATCTGCGGCGCCTTCACGTCGACGTTCGCCAGATAGTCGCGCAACTGGTCCGACGCCGGCTTGAGCAGCGACGAATGGAACGGCGCCGATACCGGCAGCGGCAGCGCGCGTTTCGCGCCCTTCGCCTTCGCGATCTCGCAGGCCTTCTCGACGGCCGCCTTCGCGCCCGCGATCACGACCTGCGCCGGCGCGTTGAAGTTCACCGCTTCGACGATGCCCGCTTCCGCGGCTTCGGCGCACACGGCGCGCACCGTGTCGTCATCGAGACCCAGGATCGCCGCCATGCCGCCCTGGCCGACCGGCACGGCCGTCTGCATCGCCTGCGCGCGGAAGCGCACGAGCGGCACCGCGTCCTTGAACGCGATCGCGCCCGCGGCGACGAGCGCCGTGTATTCGCCGAGGCTGTGGCCCGCGACGATCGACGGCGCCGGACCGCCGGCCTGCTGCCATGCGCGATAGCACGCGTAGGCGGCCGTCAGCATCACGGGCTGCGTGTTGGTGGTCAGATTCAGCTCTTCGGCCGGACCTTCGGCGATCAGCTTGCCGAGATCCTGATTGAGTGCATCGGATGCTTCCTGGAGCGTCTCGCGCACGACGGCGAGATCGGCGAATGCGTTGAGCATGCCGACCGACTGCGAGCCCTGCCCCGGAAAAACGAATGCGAATTTCATATCGTCCCCAATTGAATCGATTCGGACGGCGCGCGCGAACGGCGCGCCGGTTCGGGATCCGCGCGCAGCAGTTGCGCGCCGCGGATCAGTAGCGGAAGACGGACGCGCCCCACGTGAAGCCGCCGCCGACGCCTTCGATCAGCACGTGCTGACCGCGCTGGATGCGGCCGTCACGCACCGCGGCGTCGAGCGCCAGCGGGATCGACGCAGCCGACGTGTTGCCGTGCTGGTCGACCGTCACGACCATGCGCTCCTGCGGCAGGCCGAGCTTGCGGCAGGTGCTGGTCATGATGCGGATGTTGGCCTGGTGCGGAATCAGCCAGTCGACCTGCTCGGGCGCGAGATTCGCCTTGGCGAGCGCCTCGATCGCGACCTTTTCGAGCACGTTGACCGCGAGCTTGAACACGGCCTGCCCATCCATGTACAGGAACGCGCTGCCGTCGATCACACCGCGATTGACGTTGCCCGGCGTGCAGAGGATGTTCGAATAGCTGCCGTCCGCGTGCAGCGCGCTGCCGAGCACGCCCGGCTCTTCCGATGCGGACAGGATCACCGCGCCCGCGCCGTCGCCGAACAGCACGCAGGTCGTGCGGTCCTTGAAATCGAGAATGCGCGAGAACGTCTCCGCGCCGACGATGAGCGCCGTGCGGTGCTGGCCGCTGCGGATGAAGCTGTCGGCCGTCGCCATCGCATAGGCGAAGCCCGAGCACACGGCCTGCACGTCGAATGCCGCGCCGCCGTTCTTGATGCCGAGCTTGTTCTGCAGCAGGCAGGCCGTGCTGGGGAACACGAAATCGGGGGTCGAAGTCGCGACGATGATCAGGTCGATCGACTGCGGATCGATATCGGCCGCCTCGATCGCACGGCGCGCCGCTTCGAGCGCGAGATCGCTCGTCGTGACGTCCGGTGCGGCGAAATGGCGCGCATGGATGCCCGTGCGCGCAACGATCCACTCATCGCTCGTCTCGATGCCTTCCTTCGCGAGACGGTCGGCGAGCTGCTGGTTCGTGACCCGGTCGGGCGGCAGGTAGCTGCCCGTGCCGAGCACGCGGGAATAGAGAGTCGATTGGGCCATTTATGCTTTAGAGGATTGCGCAGCGGAAGGTTCGGCGTGGTGGCCTGCGGCCGGGCTCGTCGGGCCTGCGCCGCCCGCGTCGTGTTCGCCGTCGCCGAGCGACACCGAATTGTCCGCCATCGCACGCGTGAGGCGCTCCAGCACGCCGTTTTTGACGGCATCATAACCCCGTTTGATCGCCCACTCAAACGCGTAGGCGTCGGCCGAACCGTGGCTTTTGATCACGAGGCTCTTCAGCCCCAGCAGCGCCGCGCCGTTGTACTGGCGGTGATCGACGCGCTTCTTGAAACGCATCAGCACCGGCAGCGCGAGCAGCGCCATCAGCTTTGACATCAGCGACCGGCCGAACTCCTCGCGGATGATGTCGGACAGCATCTGCGCGAGCCCTTCGGACGTCTTCAGCGCGACGTTGCCGACGAAGCCGTCGCAGACGATCACGTCGACCGTGCCTTTGTAGATGTCGTTGCCTTCGACGTTGCCACGGAAATTCAACGTGCTGGCGCGCAGCAGTTCGCCGGCGCGCTTGATGGTCTCGTTGCCCTTGATGACCTCTTCGCCGATGTTCAGCAGGCCGATCGTCGGACGCTCCTTGCCTTCGAGCGCGGCGACGAGCGCGTGCCCCATCTCCGCGAACTGCAGCAGGTGCTGCGGCTCGCAGTCGACGTTCGCGCCGAGGTCCAGCATCATCGTGTAGCCGGTCGGGTTCGGCAGCGCGAACGCGATCGCAGGCCGCTCGATGCCGGGCAGCGTCTTGAGCACATAACGGGAAACGGCCATCAGCGCGCCGGTGTTGCCGGCGGAAATACAGGCCTGGGCCGCGCCTTCCTTGACGTGGTTGAGCGCGACACGCATCGAAGAATCCTTCTTCTTGCGCAGCGCCACTTCGACAGGGTCGTCCATCGCCACGACTTCGGTGGCGGGCACGATGGTCAGCGCGGGATCGTCGAGGGCTTTCAGCTTTTTCAGCTGAGCGCGGATCGCGCTTTCGATGCCGACGAGCATCAGGTGCGCATCGGGATGCGCGCGGACGAACTTGACTGCCGCGGGAACGGTCACGGACGGGCCGTGGTCGCCTCCCATGCAATCGATTGTGAGCTTTACGGTCATGGAATGCGACGAATTTCAGGCACAAAAAAGCGGCAGTTGAATGCCGCCTTTTTGTTGCGCCAGGAAAGTGTCAAGCGAACCAGTTGTCACGCGAACGGCGATCGTAGCGCGCAACGCGTGACTTGACGCTTAGTCGTTCTTCGTCTTGACGACTTTCTTGCCGCGATAGTAGCCGTTCGGGCTGACGTGATGACGCAGGTGAACTTCACCCGTGCTCGGCTCGACTGCCAGCGGCGCTGCCGTCAGGAAATCGTGCGAACGATGCATGCCGCGCTTCGACGGCGACTTCTTGTTTTGCTGGACTGCCATGACTAACTCCTAAATAATTTTCCGGATTCTAACACAGCCCGATCCGGCGCTTAACTACCCTGGCCCAAAGCCCTTACGCCTTCCCGCGCCACAACTGCTTAGTGTTTCTTGCTGCCGTCCCCGTCCTTCTTCAGCGCTTCCAGCGCTGCGAACGGATTCGGCCGTTTGCCTTCGTCCTCGTCTTCGGCGGACTCGTCGTCCGCGTCTTCCGAAGGACCGCTCGCACCCGACACGAGGCTTTCGTGGACTGCCGGGCAAACCTCGTGCTTGGGCACGAGCGGCAACGAAAGCAGCAATTCCTCTTCGATCAAGTCGACGAGATCGAACTGGCGTGAGCCCACGATCACATCGGCTTCATCGTCGTCGAGCGGAAATTCTTCAGCTTCTTCTTCGGTCGCAACGACCCGGTACGTCATGTCGACGTCGAACGTCTGGTCGTACGGGGTCATGCAGCGCTGGCACGTGAGCCAAGCATGGCCATGCACCGCGAGGCGCAGATACGGCTGCTGCCCATCGGCGCCGTCGTCCTGCAACTCCTTCTGGGTGAACCCTTCGGCCTGCCACGTGAAGACCGTGTCGCGATCGGGCGCGTCCGCCGGCACTTCGTTCAGCATGCGCGGCAGTTGCGACAGGCGCACGGCACCCGCTGCCTGCCGCCCGCTGCGGGCGAATTCGAACAGGTCGACCGCGTGCGGATCAAGCGCTGCCGCAGGCTTGCCAGAAGAAGTGTTCATGTTGCGCTCCTGCCTACAGGCTGACTTGCGGGATCCGGCTTGCTGGCGCCACTCATTTGACGCCGCGCACGTACGCGATCCACGCCACGTACGCCTCGCACGATTACGTACTTTACTTCCGAAGACCCGGCAGGCGCCACCACTGCGGAAAGCCTGCCGACGAAAAGCGGGAAAGCATACCTGTTTTACCTTTTGCGGTCAATCACTTATGCTTGCGCCCTTGCAACACCGCGCCACACCCGACGACTCACCGACCCAACCGACCATGCCGGATACCGTTTGCCGCCCGCCGCGGCTGATTCTCGCCTCCAGTTCCCGCTACCGCCGCGCGCTCCTCGAGCGCCTCGGCCTGCCGTTCGACGTCGTGTCGCCCGACCTCGACGAAACCCCGCTCGCGGGCGAAGCGCCGGCCGCGACCGCGCTGCGCCTCGCCGGTGCGAAGGCGCGCGCGGTCGCCGCGACGATCGACGCGCCGGACGGCGTGCTCGTGATCGGGTCGGACCAGGTCGCGACGTTCGACGGCCACCAGATCGGCAAGCCCGGCACGCACGAGCGCGCGCTCGCGCAGCTGCTGTCGATGCAGGGCCGCGACGTCGAGTTCCACAGCGCGCTCAGCCTGTACGACAGCCGCACCGGCGAAACGCAGAGCGAGGACGTCGTCACGCACGTGCGCTTTCGCTCGCTGCCCGAGGCCGAACTCGATGCGTACCTGCGCGCGGAAACGCCGTACGACGTCGCCGGCAGCGCGAAGTCCGAAGGGCTCGGCATCGCGCTGCTGGATGCCATCGACTCCGACGACCCGACGGCGCTCGTCGGCCTGCCGCTGATCGCGCTCACGCGGATGCTGCGCGCCGTCGGTTATCCGCTGTTCGCCGCACCCCAAGGAGACCGCGCATGACCGCCGGCACGCTCTATCTCGTCCCGAACACGCTCGGCGAGGGCGACGCATCGATGCTCGCCGCCGTGCTGCCCGCCGCCGTGCAGGCGCGCGCCGGCACACTCGGCTATTACATCGGCGAAAACGCGAAAACGACCCGCGCGTTCCTGAAGAAGATCGGCACGACGCGGCCGATCCAGGAAATCGAGATCAGCGAACTGAACGTCAATACGCCGGCCGGCGCCATCGACCGGCTGCTCGCGCCCATACTGGCCGGCGCGGACGCCGGCCTCGTGTCGGAGGCCGGCTGCCCGGCCGTCGCCGATCCGGGCGCACTGCTGGTGCGCCGCGCGCACGAACGCGGCGTGAAGGTCGTGCCGCTCGTCGGGCCGAGTTCGATCCTGCTCGCGTTGATGGCGTCGGGCCTGAACGGCCAGAGTTTCGCGTTCAACGGCTACCTGCCGGTCGACGCGGCCGCGCGTGCGAAGCGCTTGCGCGAACTTGAGCAACTGTCACGCAAGGCGCGCCAGACGCAGATCTTCATCGAGACGCCGTACCGGAACCAGGCGATGCTGGATACGCTGATCGCGACCTGCGCGCCGTCGACGCAGATCTGCGTCGCGGCCGACCTGACCCTCGAGACCGAGACGATCGCCAGCCGCTCCGTGGCGGACTGGAAAAAGACGCCTCCGCCGAATCTGCAGAAGCGCCCCGCCATCTTCCTGCTGCTCGCGAACTGAAGCCGGCGGTCGCGCGACCCGGGGCGCCCTGCCCCGTTCGCCGCGGCGCCGGCCGGCCGCCGCTCAGCGCAGGCTGAACGACGTGCCGCCCGCGGTGAGCGCCTTCATCGCGGCACCGCCGACCGCCGCGCCGAACTTGCGCGCGACGCGGTTCGTCAGGCTTTCCTTCACCGTATAGTCGACGAGATCCGGCGCCTTCAGCACGTCGCGCGCGACCGTGTCGGTCGTGCCGTAGCCGTCGGCGAGCCCGAGCTCGACGCTCTTTTCGCCGGTCCAGAACAAGCCCGAGAACATGTCGGGCGTTTCGTGCAGCCGCTTGCCGCGGCCGTCCTTCACGGCCTTGATGAACTGCGCATGAACCTGGTCGAGCAGCGCCTGCGCGTGGGCATCCATCTTCGGCGTCTCGGGCGAGAACGGGTCGTAGAAGCCCTTGTTTTCGCCCGACGTATGCAGGCGGCGATCGACGCCGAGCTTGCCCATCAGGCCCGTGAAGCCGAACCCGTCCATCAGCACGCCGATCGAGCCGACGATGCTCGCCTTGTCGACGAAGATCTTGTCGGCGGCGGACGCAATGTAATAACCGCCCGATGCGCACATGTCGGTCACGACGACGTACAACGGCTTGTCCGGATACTTCTTGCGCAGCCGGCGGATCTCGTCGTAGACCATCCCGGCCTGCACCGGGCTGCCGCCCGGGCTGTTGATCCGCAGCACGACGCCGGCCGTGCCGCTGTCGTCGAAAGCGGTATCCAGCGCCGTGTTGATGTCGTCGGCGTTCGCGTTGGTGCCCGCCGCGATCTCGCCGTCGATCGTCACGAGCGCCGTGTGGCGCCCGCTCGCCGAGAATTTCGAGTCGCTCGAGAAATCGATCAGCGCGAACGCGAGCAGCACAAACACGCCGAGGAACGCGAAGCGGAAGAAGATCTTCCAGCGCCGCGCGGCGCGCTGTTCCTTGACGGCCGCAAGCGCGATCCGCTCGAGCGCCGCGCGCTCCCAGTTCGGTTCGCGGCTGTCGGGACGGGACGAGGAATCAGGAAGGTTCGGTTGGTCGGCCATGCAGTGGTGTCGTCAGTCGGTCGTGGCGGGAGGGGGCGGAGCGGCGGGACCCAGGTCGGCATCCGGCACCCAGAATACCGCACGCCCGTCCGGCGTGTCGCGCTCGTCGACCTCGACCGGCCGCAGGCGGCCGCCACGGCACGGGCCGCCGACGCACTTGCCGGTATCCGGCGCGTAGATCGCGCCGTGCGTCGCGCACATCAGGTACAGGCCCGACGACTCGAAGAACTGCCCTTCGGCCCAGTCGAGCTCCATCGGCACGTGCGCGCAGCGGTTCAGGTAGCCGTATGCACGGCCTTCGTAGCGCACGAAGAACACGACCGCCTGCTCGCCGCGCAGCGTCGCATCGATGCGCACGCCGGCGCCGCCGTCGGCCAGCGCGTCCGATGCGCACACGCGCACGGCATCCGGCGCCGCGCTCATGCGTGCTCCCGCAGCCACGCGGCCAGTGCGCCGACGTCCGGCGCGACGAAGCGCGGTGTCAGCGCGGCCAGCGCATCGGCCGTGTGCGCGCCGTACGCGACGCCGATGCCGGCCGCCCCCGCACTCGCGGCCATCTGCAGGTCGTGCGTGGTGTCGCCGATCATCACGGTACGCGCGAGATCCTGCCCCAATTCACGGGTCAGTTCGTGCAGCATTGCCGGATGCGGCTTCGAGAACGTTTCGTCCGCGCAGCGCGTCGCATCGAACAGGCTCGTGAGCTTCGACTGGTCGAGCACGCGGTTCAGCCCGACCCTGCCCTTGCCGGTCGCGACCGCGAGCAGGTAGCCCGTATCGCGCAATTCCGCGAGCAGTTCGCGCACGCCGGCGAACAGCTCGATGCGCTGATCGTCCAGCAGGTAGTGATAGCGGTAGCGTTCGGCCAGCCGCGGATAGTCGGACGGATCGAGGGTCGGAGCAGTAATCTGCAGTGCATCGCGCAGGCCGAGGCCGATGACGTAGCGGGACGCCTCGTCCGACGGCGTGGGCAGGCCGAGATCGCGGCAGGCGGCCTGGATGCTGTGCGCGATGTGCGCAGTCGAATCCATCAGCGTGCCGTCCCAGTCGAAGACGATCAGATCAAATTGCTGTCGGGCCATGCGAGTCAGGCGGTATCGCGCAGAGCGCTGAGTTGATCGAGGAAGCGCCGGCATTCGTCCGGCAGCGGCGCATCGAACTGCAGCGCCTCGCCGGTCAGCGGATGCGCGAGCTTGAGCCGGTGCGCATGCAGGAACATCCGCTTGAGCGACGGTTGCGCGTTCGCGCGCGCCAGCGCCTTGTTCAGTGCGAAATCGCCATACTTGGCGTCGCCGGCGATCGGCAGGCCGAGATGCGCGAGGTGCACCCGGATCTGATGGGTCCGACCCGTTTTGAGTTCCGCTTCAACCAGCGCGTAGTCCGGCCAGCGCTCGATCAGGTTGAACACCGTGTGCGACGGCAGGCCATCGTCCTGTACGCGCACGCGCCGCTCCCCTTCCGGGGTCGAATACTTGAACAGCGGGACCTTCACCACGCGACGGCGGCCCCAGTCGGGCTGCCATTCGCCGTGTCCGCACGCGAAGTAGCGCTTGTCCATCCGGTTCTCGCGGATCTGCTCGTGCAGGCCGACGAGCGCCGTGCGCTTCTTCGCGAGCATCAGGATCCCCGAGGTCTCGCGGTCGAGCCGGTGCACGAGTTCGAGGAATTTCGCGCGCGGGCGGGCCTGGCGCATCTGCTCGATCACGCCGAACGCGACGCCGCTGCCGCCGTGCACGGCGACGCCGGCCGGCTTGTTGATGACGAGCAGCGCGTCGTCTTCGTACAGCACCTCGAACTGCGCGGGCGGCACGATCGGCGTGTCGGCACGCGCGAGGTCGGCCGCCGCCACCCGCACGGGCGGCACGCGGACGAGGTCGCCGAACGCGAGACGGTACTGGGCGTCGACCCGACCCTTGTTCACGCGGACTTCGCCGCTGCGCAGGATCCGGTAAATATGGCTTTTGGGCACGCCTTTACAGACGCGCAACAGGAAGTTGTCGATCCGCTGACCGGCCGAGTTTTCGTCGATCTGGATCATCGATACCTGGCCGCTTGCGACTGAATTCTGGGATATTTTGCCTAACTCATTCATACTGAATATAATTTTGCCCAGCCTGACGTTGAGGGTGGCCTGACAGGCCGGTCCCGACGGAATCGGGCAAGGCGCAAGCGCAAACCGTTATTTTACTTGCGCCGGGGGTCTGCTGCTCGCCCCTAATCAAAGAGATGCAGCAAGTTGCACGCACGGCGCCGGCCGTCGGCAAGGATCGCGCCCACAGGCGGATTCGGTCGACCAGGCGCCGCGGTAACGGAAAGTTGGTTGAAAAGAATTTGATCGGCAGCCCGACGGCGCGAGGTGCGTCCGCAGGCTGCCGGTTGCGAAAATTACGGCGTTGCGCCCGATTTGGCCCCGCGAAGCGTGCGGGGCTTGGCGACGTCAAACCAGGGAAGTACACCCCAGGCGGGAAAGTCGGGCTGGATTCGATACTCCCCGCTGCGGCCCAAGCCGCAGCATCTGCCGCCCGTCGGCGCGCGCGACGCATTGCGCGCGCCCCGTGGCAGTGCCCCGGTCTCAGGCTTAGCGCGCTTTCGCAGCGTGCGGTGTGTGGACGCCGTGCTTTGAAGCCGTGTTCGCAGGTGCCCTATGGCCGCCGGCCCCGTCTTTCGGGCCCAAGCGCCTCTTCAGGCAATTCTCCCCGCCATCCTTCCCGCTCCAGCGTGCTTGTGACAACACAACAAGGCGCGGCCTGCCGTCGTTCCCGCCCTCGCGACTGACAACCGCGAGGCGCCGGCAGCAGAGCCGCCTGGAGTCGTTCATGAAACGCATGCTGTTCAATGCGACGCAGCAGGAGGAGCTGCGCGTCGCCATCGTCGATGGGCAAAAGCTCATCGACATCGACATCGAGACAGCCGGGCGCGAACAGCGCAAAGGCAATATCTACAAAGGTGTCATCACGCGCATCGAGCCGTCGCTCGAAGCGTGCTTCGTCAACTACGGCGAAGACCGCCACGGCTTCCTGCCGTTCAAGGAAGTCGCCCGCCAGTACTTCAAGGAAGGCATCGACATGCGCTCCGCGCGCATCCAGGATGCCCTGCGCGAAGGCCAGGAGCTGATCGTCCAGGTCGAGAAGGAGGAGCGCGGCAACAAGGGCGCCGCCCTCACGACCTTCATCTCGCTCGCCGGCCGCTACCTCGTGCTGATGCCGAACAATCCGCGCGGCGGCGGCGTGTCGCGCCGGATCGAAGGCGACGAGCGTCAGGAACTGCGCGAAACCATGGCGCAGCTGCAGATTCCGGACGGCATGAGCATGATCGCCCGCACCGCGGGCATCGGCCGCAGCGCCGAGGAACTGCAGTGGGACCTGAACTACCTGCTGCAGCTGTGGCGCGCGATCGAAGCGGCGTCGCAAAGCGGCAATGCCGGCCAGCCGATGCTGATCTATCTGGAATCGAGCCTCGTGATCCGCGCGATCCGGGACTATTTCCAGCCCGATATCGGCGAAATCCTGATCGACACGACCGAGATCTACGATCAGGCCCGTGCGTTCATGGACATCGTGATGCCGGACAACGTGTCGAAGGTGAAGCGCTACCACGACGACGTGCCGCTCTTCTCCCGCTTCCAGATCGAGCACCAGATCGAGACCGCGTACTCGCGCACGGTGCCGCTGCCGTCGGGCGGCGCGATCGTGATCGACCACACCGAGGCGCTCGTCGCGATCGACGTGAACTCGGCGCGTGCGACCAAGGGCGCGGACATCGAGGAAACGGCGACCCGCACGAACCTCGAGGCGGCCGACGAAGTGGCCCGCCAGCTGCGCCTGCGCGACCTCGGCGGCCTGATCGTCATCGACTTCATCGACATGGAGTCGGCGAAGAGCCAGCGCGAAGTCGAGCAACGCCTGAAGGACGCGCTCAAGCACGACCGTGCGCGCGTGCAGATGGGCAAGATCTCCCGCTTCGGCCTGATGGAACTGTCGCGCCAGCGCCTGCGTCCGGCCCTGTCGGAAGGCAGCCACGTGACGTGCCCGCGCTGTAACGGCACGGGCCACATCCGCGATACCGAATCGTCCGCGCTGCAAGTCCTGCGGATCATTCAGGAAGAAGCGATGAAGGAAAACACCGCGGCGATCCATTGCCAGGTGCCGGTCGAGGTGACCGCCTTCCTGCTCAACGAAAAGCGCCAGGAAATCAACAAGATCGAGTCGCGCTTCAAGGTCGGCATCGTGCTGATCCCGAACAAGCACCTCGATACGCCGCACTACAAGCTCGAGCGCCTGCGCCATGACGACGCGCGCCTCGACGATCCGCGCGCGTCCTGGAAGATGGCCGAGGAAGCCGCCCGCGAACTGGAGTCGGAAACCGGCTACAGCAAGCGCGCGGCCGACGTGAAGCCGAAGCAGGAAGCGGCGGTCAAGGGCATCACGCCCGAGCGTCCGGCGCCGAGCCCGGCACCGCAGCGCCCGGTCGAGCCGGTTGTGGCACCCGCACCGGTCGCCGCGGCGAGCGGCGGCTTCATCGGCTGGCTGAAGGGTCTGTTCGGCATGTCGCCGGCTCCGGCGCCCGCGCCGGTCGCACCGGCACCGGCCAAGGAACAGGCTGCCCGTCCGGCCCGCGAGCGGACCGAGAAGACCGAGCAGCGCGGCGGCGATCGCAACCGCAATCGTCGTGGCGGCGCCCAGCAGGCTCAGGGTGGTCGCGACCAGGCAGCGGCAGGCCGTGGCCAGTCGCAACGCCAGGAGCGCGAAGGCAAGGAAGCGCGCGAGCCGCGTGAACCGCGCGAGGGTCGCGAACCGCGTGAAGGCCGCGAGCCGCGCGAAAGCCGTGAAGGTCGTGAGGGCCGCGAAGGTCGCGAGGGCCGTGGCCCGCGCGAAGGCCGCGAACCGCGCGAGCCGCGTGAAAGCCGTGAGCCGCGCGAACCGCGCGAGAACCGCGAACCGCGCGAGCGCACCGAGCAGCCGGAAGCCGTCGAGGCAGCCGGCCGCGGCGAGCGCCAGGAACGCGGCGAACGTCGCGAGCGCGGTGAGCGCCGCAAGCCGACGCAACACGCGGCTACGCTCGAGACCGTCACCCGTGGCGAGAACCATCCGGAAGCGGAAGCCGACCAGGCCGCAGCCGTCGCCCTGCCGGGCGCCGATGTCGCAGCCGACGCGGAAGCCGGCGCACGTGACGGCGAGGAACGTCGTCGCCGCCGCCGCGGTCGCCGCGGCGGTCGTCGCGAGCGCGAGGACGAAGGCGCAGTCGTCGACCACGCCGAGCAAGGCGCGGACGGCGAAGCCGTGCAAGCTGTGACGACGGAAGCCCCGCGCGCGGTCGAGCCGGCCCATACGGCCGCACCGGTCGCCGTGGCAGCGGTCGCCGCAGCGGGCGCCGTGGCAGCCGAGGCCGCAGTCGAACAGCGTGCCGAAGCGGTCGAGCCGGCCGTGGTCGAGCCGCAACCGGCACCGGTTCGCGTCGAAGCGACGCCGGTCGCGCCGATCGAGCCCGCCCCGGTTGCACCGGTCGCCGAATCGGTACCGGTCGCGCCGGCCGCTGCTCCGGAAGCCGGCCCGGCACCGGTCGCGGTGTCGCCGACCGATGCGTTCGAAGTGCCGGCTGCCGTCGAAGCGCCGCAGTCCGCGCCCGTCGAGCAAGCCGCACCGGCACCGGTCGCCGCGGTTGAAGTCGCACCGGCACCGGTCGCCCCAGCACCGGTCGCGCCGGCAGCCGTCGAACCGGCCCCGGTCGAAGCCGTTGCCGCGCCCGCGCCGGCGCCGGTTGAACCGGCCGCTGCGCCCGCTTCGGCGAGCCTCGACGTCGTGCTGGAACAAGCCGGCCTCGTGTGGGTGAACACGGATGCCGACAAGTTCCGCGCTGCCCAGGAAGCCGCGTCGCGCCTGCCGCGTCCGGCCCGCGTGCCGCGCGAGCGCAAGGCGCTGCCGCCGGTCGATACGACCCCGATGCAGCAGGTCGAGACGTCGCACCATTAAGCGGCGCATCGCCCGACCAGGAAAAGCCCGCCTCCGGCGGGCTTTTTCATGTCCGCGCTGCGGGTTTCCGCCCACCGGCCCGGCCGGCCGCTTGCGGCTAAAATAGAAGACTGGCTCGCACTTCTTTCAACATGTCCCGACGCATCATTCCCCTCGCCGACGTCAGCGGGATGCCGGATATCTCCGGCGTCGCGCATACCCCTGACGGCGCCCTGGCCGACACGTTCGCCAGGCCGCTGCGCGACCTGCGCATCTCGGTGACGGATCGCTGCAACTTCCGTTGCGTGTACTGCATGCCGCGGGACGTGTTCGACAAGGACTACCCGTTCCTGCCGCACAGCGCCCTGCTCACGCACGAAGAGATCGAGCGCGTGGCACGGCTGTTCGTCGCACACGGCGTCGAAAAGATCCGGATCACCGGCGGCGAGCCGCTGCTGCGCAAGAACCTCGAATTCCTGATCGAGCGCCTCGCGCGCCTGACGACCCACGACGGCCGCCCGCTCGACCTGACGCTGACCACCAACGGTTCACTGCTCGCGCGCAAGGCGCGCGCGCTGAAGGATGCCGGCCTCACACGCGTGACGGTCAGCCTCGACGCGCTCGACGACACGCTGTTCAAGCGCATGAACGACGCCGACTTCGCGAGCGCCGACGTGCTCGACGGCATCTTCGCCGCGCAGGCCGCGGGCCTCGCGCCGGTCAAGGTCAACATGGTCGTGAAGCGCGGCACCAACGACGGCGAGATCCTGCCGATGGCCGAGCGCTTCCGCGGCACCGGCGTGATCCTGCGCTTCATCGAATACATGGACGTCGGCACGTCGAACGGCTGGAACATGACCGAAGTGCTGCCGTCCGCGGACGTCGTCGCACGGATCGCCGAGCAGTTCCCGCTCGTGCCGCTCGAGCCGCACACGGCGGCGGAAACCGCGCAGCGATGGGGCTACGCGGACGGCAGCGGCGAAATCGGCGTGATCTCGAGCGTCACGCAGGCATTCTGCGGCGACTGCACGCGCGCGCGGCTGTCGACCGAAGGCAAGCTGTACCTGTGCCTGTTCGCGTCGACCGGCCATGACCTGCGCGCACTGGTGCGCGGCGGCGCGAGCGACGCCGAGATCGCGACCGCGATCGCCCGGATCTGGCAGGCCCGCACCGACCGCTACTCGCAGCTGCGCGGCAGCGCGGCCGCCGACGCCGCGCCCGACGGCGCCGGCAAGCGCGTCGAAATGTCGTACATCGGCGGCTGACGCGCGCCGCCCGCCCCACTTTCCCGCGATGTCCGCTTCCGCCTCGCCTTCCATCACCGGCCTGCTGCTCGCGGGCGGGCGCGCGACGCGCATGGACGGCGCAGACAAGGGCCTGCAGCTGCTCGACGGTACGCCGCTCGCGCTGCACGTGCTGCGCCGGCTCGCACCGCAGGTCGACGAGACGCTGATCAGCGCGAATCGCAACGCCGCGCGCTACGCCGAACTCGGTGCGCCGTTCGACGCGCGCATCGTGCCGGACGAAACCCCCGATTTCCCCGGCCCGCTCGCGGGCCTGCTCGCCGGCATGCGCGCGGCGCGCGCACCGCTCGTCGTGTGCTCGCCGTGCGATACGCCCTATTTGCCGGCCGACCTCGTCGCGCGGCTGCACGCTGCGCTCGACGCGCGGCAGGCCGACATCGCGATGGCGGTGACCGTCGACGCGCACCACGCGCGTTCGCCGCAGCCGACCTTCGCGCTGCTGCGCGCGTCGCTCGCCGACGATCTCGCGGCCAGGCTCGCGGCCGGCGAGCGCAAGGTGCGTGCGTGGTACGCACGCCACAAGACGGTCGAAGTCGAGTTTCGCGACGAGCGTGCGTTTTACAATGCCAATTCCTGGCAGGAACTCGCCGCGCTTGCCCGCCGCTGACGGCACCGGCATCCGTTCCCGCCCGCCGCATGCGCCTTCGCGCTTCGGCGCCCTCCGCGCGCCACCGGCCACGAACCCGATACGCCTTGCGGCGCAGTCCGACTGATGATCACGCAATCCTCGCCCGCCTCCCGAACCGCACCCGATTCCGCGGCCCCGCTGTCGCTCGCCGATGCGCAGGCGCTCGCGTGCCGGTTCGCGGTGCCGGTCGACGCGTGCGAAACGGTGCCGCTGCATGACGCCCTCGACCGCGTGCTCGCGGCCGACGTGAATGCGCCGTTCGACATTCCCGCATACGACAACTCGGCGATGGACGGCTACGCATTCGACGGCAGCGCACTCGCGCTGGCAGCGGCCGCCGACATCGCGCTGACGGTCGCCGGCACGGCACTCGCCGGCCATCCGTTCGATGGGGCCGTGGTGCCCGGCACGTGCATCCGCATCATGACCGGCGCGGCGATGCCGGCCGGATGCGACACGGTCATTCCGCAGGAGCGCGTGCGCGTCGACGGCGACGTCATCCGCTTCGCCGCACACGAGGTCGCGCGCGGCGCAAACTGCCGCCGGGCCGGCGAGGATCTCGCGCGCGGCGCCTGCGCGCTTGCCGCCGGCCGCATCCTGCGCCCGTCCGATCTCGGCCTGCTCGCATCGTTCGGATTGCGCGAAGTCACGGTGCGCCGCCGCGTGCGCGTCGCCGTGTTCTCGACCGGCGACGAACTGCGCGAACCCGGCGAGCCGCTCGGCCGCGGCACGCTGTACGACAGCAATCGCGGGATGCTGGTCGCGATGCTCGAAAGGCTGCACATCGACGCACTCGATCTCGGGATCGTCCGCGACGATCCCGCCGCGCTCGAACGCGCATTGCACGATGCGATCGCCGCACAGGCCGACGCGGTGATCACGTCCGGCGGCGTATCGGTCGGCGAAGCCGATTTCACGCGCGACCTGATGGCGCGGCTCGGCGACGTGACCTTCGCGAGCCTCGCGCTGCGGCCCGGCCGGCCGCTCGCGTGCGGCACGCTCGCGCGCACGGGCGACGGCCATGTGCTGTTCTTCGGGTTGCCCGGCAATCCGGTCGCCTCCGCCGTGACGTTCTACGCGATCGTGCGCCCCGCGCTGCTGACGCTGGCCGGCGCGCACACGCCGCCGCCGGCGATGTACACGGCACGCAGCACGCAGGCGCTGAAAAAGCGTCCGGGCCGTACCGAATACCTGCGTGCGATCGCGACGCGCGCCGCCGACGGCCAGTGGGACGTCGCGCCGGCCGGTTCGCAGAGTTCCGCATCGCTGAGCGGCCTTGCGGCCGCCAACTGTTTCATCGTCCTGGGCCACGATTCCGCGGCAGTCGACGCGGGCGCCCCGGTCGACATCCTGCCGCTCGACGGCCTGATCTGAATTCCAATCGGTATATTTCTACGGGGGCAATCCGCACATGAAGAAACAAATCTCGTCGATCGCCGCGGGGCAGACCGCGAAGGCGCTGATCCTCGTCTACCTGACGTTCAGCGTGCCGATCGTGCTGCTCGGCATCCTGGTCGCGTACATCCGTTACGGGATGGTCGAACTGAGCACGATCCTGAGCGCGCTGTTGCTGAACGCGATCCTCGGTTTCGTGCTGCTGTGGATCGCCTGCCACGCGTACAACTGGGTCGCGTCGCGCTTCGGCGGCATCGAGATCGTGCTGTCCGATCCGCCGGAGGAAGCGTGAGCGGCGCACCGCTGATCCGCGCGGCCGAAACGCGCGACGTCGGCGCGATCCTCGCGCTGATGCGCGAGCTGGCCGAGTTCGAAAAGCTCACGCACCTGTTCGTCGCGAGCGACGCCGACCTGGCCGACGCGCTGTTCGGCGAACGCCCCGCCGCCGAAGCGCTGGTGGCCGAGCGCGACGGCGCGATCGTCGCGTATGCGCTGTTCTTCCACAACTATTCGACGTTCCTCGGCCGGCGCGGGCTGTATCTCGAGGATCTGTACGTGCAGCCGTCGCAGCGCGGCACGGGCCTCGGCACCGCGATGCTGCAGCACCTCGCGGCACTCGCCGTCGAGCGCCGCTGCGCTCGCTTCGAATGGTCGGTGCTCGACTGGAACCAGCCGGCGATCGACTTCTACGAGAAGATGGGCGCGACCGTGCTGCCGGAGTGGCGCATCGTACGCGTCACCGGCGACGCACTGGACGCGCTCGCCGCACGCTGAACGCGCGCCGGCTACGCCGGTCGCCGTGTCAAAGGAAAACGGGCGCCGCGGCGCCCGTCTTCGTTCCAGCCGGTTTCGGCTGCGTGCATCATGCGGGATGCGTCATGCGTCGTCCGCATCGGCGCCGTCGGCGGCTTCCGCGCCGAGCAGCCCGGCCGCCGTCTCGCCCGGCAACGCCTCGACCTGTTTCAGCTTGCGGTTCATCACGCGGGTGCGCTGCTCGGCGGCCTCGATCGAACGCGTGACCGTCTCGAGCTGCGCCTTCGTGCGTGCGAGCACGTCGCCGAACTTGCCGAATTCGGTCTTCACCGCACCGAGCACCTGCCACACCTCGCTCGAGCGCTGCTCGATCGCGAGCGTGCGGAAGCCCATCTGCAGGCTGTTCAGCAACGCGGTCAGTGTGGTCGGCCCGGCCACCGTCACGCGATAGTCGCGCTGCAGCAGGTCGGTCAGCCCCGGGCGGCGCAGGATCTCCGCATAAAGCCCCTCGGTCGGCAGGAACAGCAGCGCGAAATCGGTCGTATGCGGGGGTGCGACGTACTTCTCGGCGATCGTACGCGCCTCCATCCGCACGCGCGCCTCGAGCGCACGGGCCGCCTCCTCGACCGCCACCGAATCGGCACGCTCCTGCGCATCGATCAGCCGCTCGTAGTCCTCACGCGGAAACTTCGCGTCGATCGGCAGCCACACCGGCGGCGCGTCGCGCGTGCCGGCTTCGCGGCCCGGCAGCCGGATCGCGAATTCGACGCGTTCGCTGCTCTTCGGCACCGTCGCGACGTTCTTCGCATACTGGTCGGGCGTGAGCATCTGTTCGAGCAACGCTTCGAGCTGCACCTCGCCCCAGGTGCCGCGCGTCTTCACGTTGGTCAGCACCTTCTTCAGGTCGCCGACGCCGGCCGCGAGCGTCTGCATCTCGCCGAGCCCGCGGTGCACCTGCTCGAGCCGGTCCGACACGAGCTTGAACGATTCGCCGAGCCGTTGCTCCAGCGTCGCATGCAGCTTCTCGTCGACGGTGCGGCGCATCTCCTCGAGCTTCGCCGCGTTGTTCGTCTCGATTTCCTTCAATCGCTGTTCGAGCGTCGCGCGCACTTCGCCGATCCGGCGATCGTTGGCCTCGGTCAGTTGCGTGAGCTGCCGGTTCAGCGTGTCGCCGAACAGCCGCAGCGCGACCGTCTGCTCTTCGCGCGCCTGCTGCGCCTGGCGCTGCACGCTCTCGCGCATCGCGTCGAACTGCTGCGCGTTGCCGGCGACCAGTTTGCCGAGCTGCTGCGCGAAACCGTCGATCTGGTTGTTCTGCACGGTCGCGATGCTCGTCAGCTGCGTCGCGAGCGTCTGCTGAAGCTGCGAGAAACTGCCGGCCAGCTCGGTGCGCGAACCGCGCGCGTTCTCGACGATCTCGCCGCGCAGCTCGCGTTCGAGCCGCTCGACCGCAAGCGCCTGCGCGTGCGCGGCGTCCTCGATCTGGTCGCCGAGCACGGCCGCGTCGTCGTGGCGGCCGCCGCCGCGCACGATCGCGACGATCGCCACCGCCAGCGCGACGGCCAGCACGACGACAGCCGCCAGCAACAACATCGTCGTCATGCGCGCGGCTTCCCGATCACGTCAGGGTTGATCGGATTCGGCGGCTGCCCCGCGCGCGGCCCTTCGCCCAGCGCGGCGATCAGGTTGTCGGCCGCGAGGTTCGCCATCGCGCGGCGCGTCTTTTCGGTCGCGCTCGCGATATGCGGCGTCAGCACGACGTTCGGCACCTCGAGCAGCGCCGGGTGCACGCTCGGCTCGCCTTCGAACACGTCGAGGCCGGCCGCGGCGATCGTCCCGTCGCGCAGCGCGACGGCCAGCGCCGCGTCATCGACGATGCCGCCGCGCGCGATGTTGGTCAGCGTCGCGGTGGGCTTCATCTTCGCGAGTTCGGCCGCGCCGATCGTGTGATGGTTCTCCTTCGTGTACGGCAGCACCAGCACGACGTGATCGGCGCGCGCCAGCAGCGCATCCTTCGACACGTATTCGGCGTTCAGCTCGGCCTCGATCTCGGGCGCGACCCGCGACCGGTTGTGATAGATCACCTGCATCCCGAAGCCGCGCGCGCGGCGCGCGAGCGCCTGGCCGATGCGCCCCATGCCGATGACGCCGAGCGTCGAGCCGTAAATGTCGCCGCCGAGGAAACCGTCGTACGCCCACTTCTGCCAGTGCCCGGCGCGCAGCCAGTGCTCGGATTCGGCGATCCGGCGCGCGGCGGCCATCATCAGCGCCCAGCCGAAATCCGCGGTCGACTCGTTCAGCACGTCGGGCGTGTTGGTGCCGAGCACGTTCGCCGCGTTGAACGCGGCCATGTCGAAGTTGTTGTAGCCGACCGCCATGTTCGACACGACGCGCAGGCGCGGCGCCGCCGCGAGCGCCGCCGCGCCGACCGGGTCGCCCGCCGTCAGCGCGCCGTCCTTGTCCGCGAGACGCGCGGCGAGCGCATCGGGGGCGAGCGCGTCGCCGTTGTTCCAGTCGACTTCGAAATACTGCTCGAGCCGTTCGATCACGTCCGGAAAGATCGGACGTGCGACCAGGATCTTCTGCATCGCCATCTCCGCATGCCGCGGCCGGAACGCGGCGCATCGTGCGCCGCCGGAACCGTCCGCGCTTGGTTGAAAATCGTCAGCCTACGCCGTGAAGAAGATCCACGACGTCAGCAGGAATACAGGTACCAGGATCACGAGCGCCCAGCCGAGATACGCGAAGAAGCTCGGCATCTTCACGCCGCGCGATTCCGCGATCGCCTTCACCATGAAGTTCGGCGCGTTGCCGATGTAGCTGTTCGCGCCCATGAACACGGCCCCCGCGGAGATCGCGGCGAGCGTCGTCGCGCCCGCCGTCATCAGCGCTTGCGCGTCGCCGCCCGCGAGGTTGAAGAACACGAGGTAGGTCGGCGCGTTGTCGAGGAACGACGACAACAGGCCGGTGGCCCAGAAGTACATCGCATCGATCGGCTTGCCGTCCGACCCCGTCACGAGATGGACGATCTGCGCGAACGCACCGTCCGCCCCCGCGCGCAGGATCACGATCACCGGCGCGATCGTCACGAAGATCCCCGCGAACAGCTTCGCGACCTCCTCGATCGGCGCCCAGTTGAACGCGTTGCCTTCGCGCGCGGAGCGCGGCGTCAGCGCGAGCGACGCGAGTGCCACGACAACCAGCGCGACGTCGCGCACGAGATTCTGCAGCGCGACGTGTGTGCCCCACACGTCGAACGCGATGCCCGGCTTCCAGATGCCGCTCATCAGCACGAGGCCGACCACGGCCGCGAGCAGCACGAAGTTGACCTTGCCGTCGATCGACAGCGCGCCATCGTCGGGTGTCGGGTCGAGCACGACCGGCCGCTCCTCGCCGCCCTTCCGGTAGAAGTACGTATCGAGCACGAAGAACAGCGTCAGCAGCACCGCGCAGATGAACAGCATCGGCAGCGCGAGATGCGTGGTCGTCCAGAAGAAGCTCACGCCGTTCAGGAAGCCGAGGAACAGCGGCGGATCGCCGAGCGGCGACAGCGAGCCGCCCGCGTTCGCGACGAGGAAGATGAAGAAGATCACGACGTGCACGACGTGCTTGCGATTGTCGTTCGCGCGCAGCAGCGGCCGGATCAGCAGCATCGCGGCGCCCGTCGTGCCCATCACGCTCGCGAGCAGCGTACCGAGCGCGAGGATCGCGGTGTTCAGCTTCGGCGTGCCGTGCAGATTGCCGTTGACGCAAATGCCGCCGGCGACCGTATACAGCGCGGTCAGCAGCACGATGAACGGGATGTACTCCTCGAGCAGCGCGTGCACCAGCGTTCCGAACGCCGTGCCCGCGCCGAACGCGACCGCGAACGGGACCAGAAACGCGATCGCCCACGCCGCGGCGATCTTGCCGAAGTGGTGATGCCAGAACACCGGCGCGACGAGCGGGAACACCGCGATGGACAGCAGGACCCCGGCGAACGGAATGCCCCAGAGTGCGGACAGCGTGGCACCGTCGAGCGTGGCGGCCGATGCGAGCGCGGGAACGGCGCCAAGCGCGGCTCCCGACGCCATGCCCGCCCAGGCGGCATGTCGTTTCATGCAGAACTTCCTTGTGCGAGTGAGTCGAGTGAGGATCGATCGGACGCGATCGTCATGCACCGCGCACGACGATCGCGTGAACGCGGTACGGGCCGTGTGCGCCGAGCACGATGGTCTGCTCGATATCGCCGGTGCGCGACGGGCCCGATACGAAATTGACCGCGCGCGGCAATTCGCCGCGCTCCGCGCGAATCAGCGCGAATGCGTCTTCATGGCCCGCGACGATCCGCGACGCCGGCACGATCGCGATGTGGGTTTCCGGCAGCAGCCCGGCCGATGCATAGGTGTCGGGGCCGGACAGCAGCACCAGCGAGCCCGTTTCGGCGGTGGCGCAAAAGCACCCGGTGAGGCCGACGAGGTCGCCGTCGCGCGGCTTGCGGCATTCGACCGACAGGCCGGCGCCGGCCCAGTCTAGCTCGGCCAGCGTGCGCCATGCGACGGCCTGCATCGGCAAGCCGTGAGCGGAAAGATAGCGGGCAACGGCGGCGGGCGCGTCGGCCAGCGTCGCGACTTCGTCGACCGTCGTCGACAGGCGCGCCGCTTCATCGACGAATGCGGCGACGAGGTCGGCCGGCATCGGCGGGCGCGGCCCCTCGGGATGGCGGGCGAGATAGTCGGCGACGCCGTCGCGCTCCGCTGCATCGGGCTCGGGCGCACGTCCTTGCGCCGCGCGAATGCGTGCGAGGATCTGGCGACGGGCAGCGGAAGTGTCCATGAACGGTCCTCGTGACGTTGGCGTGCGATACCGTCGGATTATACCGGCCGCCCCCGCCGCGACGCACCTGGCCGCATGGCCGACGCTTACTGCGATGCGTCGTCGGCCGGCTGCGCGATGCCGAACACCTGGCGCAGGTACGCGAGATACGCCTTGTCGTCGCACATGCTCTTGCCCGGCGTATCCGACAGCTTCGCGACCGGCTGGCCGTTGCAGCGGACCATCTTGATCACGATCTGCAGCGGCACGTAGCCGAGATCGTTCGTGAGGTTGGTGCCGACGCCGAACGCGAGCTTGCAGCGGCCGCGGAACCGTTCGTACAGCTGCATGACCCTCGGGATGTCGAGCGCGTCCGAGAACACGAGCACCTTGGTACGCGGATCGCAGCGGTTCGCCTCGTAGTGGCGCAGCATGCGCTCGCCCCACTCGAACGGGTCGCCCGAATCGTGGCGCGCGCCATCGAACAGCTTGCAGAAGTACATGTCGAAGTCGTTCAGGAACGCGTCCATCCCGTAGACGTCCGACAGCGCGATCCCGAGGTCGCCGCGATACTCCTTTGCCCACATCTCGAAACCGTAGGTCTGCGAATCGCGCAGCCGCGGGCCGAGCGCCTGGCAGGCCTGCAGGTATTCGTGCGCCATCGTGCCGAGCGGCGTCAGGCCGTGCTTCATCGCGTAGAACACGTTGCTCGTGCCCGCGAACTGCGGCCCGAGCCCGTCGCGCAGCGTCAGCGCGACCTCTTCGTGCCAGACCTTCGAGAAGCGCCGGCGCGTGCCGTAGTCGGCGATCTTGCAGTCGGCGAACTCGGGCTTCGCGCCGAGCAGCTTGATCTTCTCGCCCAGCCGCTCGCGGCCTTCGCGATAGTCGGGCTCGCGCTGCGTGTTGCGGAAATAGACCTCGTTGACGATCGCGAGCACCGGGATCTCGAACAGGATCGTGTGCAGCCACGGCCCTTCGATCACGATGTCGATCTCGCCGTTGCCCTTCGGCGAAGGCGTGATCGAGATGTACTTCTCGTTCAGGTGGAACAGCGCGAGGAAGTCGACGAAGTCGCTCTTGATGAAGCGCATGCGCCGCAGGTAGTCGAGTTCGTCGTCGGTGAAGCGCAGCGCACACAGGCCGCGCACCTCGTCGCGGATCTCGTCGATGTACGGCACGAGATCGACGCCGGGCGTGCGACACCGGAACCGGTACTCGACGTTTGCGGCAGGAAAGTGATGCAGGACGACCTGCATCATCGTGAACTTGTAGAGATCCGTGTCGAGCAGCGAAGTGATGATCATGTTTGCGGCACCGCCAATATCGTGACAGGCCCGGCGCACCGCGCGCCGCCCGGTCTGTCGGCCATGTTACCCGAATGCGGGCCCGACCATCGTGAAACCGCCCTGCCCGACGCGCCGGGCGCACGGCCGCACGCGCCGCGCCCGCCGCCAGCCCCATAAACTAATCACGAAACGATATAAGCCGGAAAGCCGACCACGCCATGCGGGTTTTGCGCTTCAGTTACAATGCCGCTTTTGGCGCACACGCCACCCCATATATACCGCCAAGCAGGAGCGTTTTAATGACTCACGTTGTGACCGAAGGCTGCATCAAGTGCAAATACACGGATTGCGTGGATGTGTGCCCGGTGGATTGCTTCCGTGAAGGTCCCAACTTTCTCGCCATCGATCCGGACGAGTGCATCGACTGCGCCGTGTGCGTCGCCGAGTGCCCGACCAATGCGATCTATGCCGAAGAAGACGTTCCGGGCGACCAGCAGCAGTTCACCGCGCTGAACGCCGAGCTGGCGAAGGACTGGCCGTCGATCACGAAGACCAAGCCGGCACCGGCCGACGCGGACGAGTGGAAGGACGTGCAGGACAAGCTGCACCTGCTCGAGCGCTGATCGCGCAGCGGCGCTGCAAAAATTTTTTGGTGCGCCGCCGCTCAAAAGTGTTGACAGGTTAGCGAACACTCCATACAATCTCGTTTCTCTGCTGTTGTTGTTTGTTCCCCGATAGCTCAGTCGGTAGAGCGCCGGACTGTTAATCCGTAGGTCCCTGGTTCGAGCCCAGGTCGGGGAGCCAAAAAACAAAGGCCCGTTGAAAGTGGACGGGTTTTTTGTTGGTTACCGAACACGCAAGCAGATGTACCGATTTATTCCCCGATAGCTCAGTCGGTAGAGCGCCGGACTGTTAATCCGTAGGTCCCTGGTTCGAGCCCAGGTCGGGGAGCCAGACAGCGAAAGGCCCGTCATTCGACGGGCCTTTTGTTTTTCCGGCGCCCGCCGGTCACCGCCGCGCATGCTAGAGTTTCTGTCCCGCATTCGCATCCGGTTCCGTCGATGAAGCACCGCCTCCTTTCCGCCGCGTCGCTCGCCCTTCTGCTCTCCGCCTTTGCCACCGCGCCGCTCGCGCACGCGGAGGAAGTCGGCAGCGTCAACACCCATTTCCGCGTGACGGGCTCCGACCGCGTGGTCGTCGAAGCGTACGACGATCCGCTCGTGACGGGCGTCACCTGCTACGTGTCGCGGGCGCGCACCGGCGGGATCAAGGGCACGCTCGGCGTCGCCGAGGATCCGAGCGAAGCGTCGATCGCGTGCCGGCAAGTCGGCCCGCTCAGCTTCAAGGAGCCGCTCAAGCAGCAGACCGACGTGTTCAGCGAACGGATGTCGTTCATCTTCAAGACGCTGCACGTCGTGCGCGTGGTGGACAAGAAGCGCAACACGCTCGTCTATCTGACCTACAGCGACCGCATCGTCAGCGGCAGCCCGAAGAACGCCGTGACCGCCGTGCCGATGCCGGCCGGCACGACGATTCCGGTCAAGTAAGCCCGCGCCGGCCGGGCGCGCGAGCGCTACACTGTCGATTCGACCGCCCTCGCGCCCGACCATGTCCGCCCCCCGCCTTCTTCCGGACTCCGCACGTTACTGGCGCACGCCGCTGCTGCCGGACGCGGATCTGCTCACCGCCACCTATCGCGACCATACATTCGCGCCGCACTGGCACGACGCGTACACGATCCCCGTGATCCTCGAGGGGGCGGAGCGCTACACCTGTCGCGGCAGCGGCCACGTCGCCGAAACGGGCACCGTGCCCGTGATCAATCCCGGCGAAGTGCACACCGGCTCGCGCGCGACCGACGAAGGCTGGTGCTATCGCGTGAGCTACGTGCCGGTCGACTACATTCGCGCGCTCGCGAGCGCGATCGCGGGGCGGCCGCAGGATGCGCCATGGTTCCCGTCCGACGTGATCCGCGACACGGATCTCGCGGCACGGCTCGCGCTGGCCCACCGGATGATGGAGGCCGGCAGCGAACGCATGCCGCCGTTCCACCCCCACGAGCAGCCGGCCGCCAATGATCCGGCCGCCGCGGCACAGCGCGCGTACGATCCGCTCGCCGCCGAAACGGCGATGCTCGATGCGCTGTCGACACTGATCGCGCGCCATGCCGACGCGCGGCTGCAACCGGCGGCGCTCGCGGCCGACGAACCGCGCGTCGACGCGATGCGCGAGCGGCTCGCCGCCGATCTCACGGGCACGGTCACGCTTGACGACGTCGCGCAGGCCGCCGGCCTGTCGCCGTTTCACGCGGCGCGCCTGTTCACGCGCACGACCGGGATGCCGCCGCATGCGTGGCGCAACCAGCTGCGGCTGCAGCGCGCGCTTGCGCCGTTGCGCGCGGGCGTGCCGATCGCCGATGTCGCCGCGGCCAGCGGCTTCGTCGACCAGAGTCACTTCACGCGGCATTTCAAACGAATGTTCGGCGTGCCGCCCGGACGCTGGCAGGCGCGCTGACGCCTTTCCCTGCATTCGACGACGGACCGCAACCCGCACGCACGCAGCGCCATCGGCACCCGCGCGGGCGCAAGAACATACAAGCCGCCGCTGCATCACCCCGCTATCCTCCATTTCATGGAGACGCGCCCCTTGAACCCCACACCCACACCTACGCCCCCGCCTCGCCGCCCGCTCAACGAATGGCTCGACGGCGCACGCGACACGATCCCGATGATGATCGGCGCGGCACCGTTCGGCGTGATCTTCGGCACGCTCGTCGGCGGCGGCCCGCTCGCCGCATGGCACGGCGCGCTGATGTCGCTCGCGGTGTTCGCGGGCTCCGCGCAATTCATCGCACTCGGCCTGATCGCGGGCAGCGCGAGCTTCGTCGTCGTGCTCGCGACGACGCTGATCGTGAACCTGCGTCACCTGCTGTACAGCGCGACGCTCGCGCCGTACGTCGCGCACCTGCCGCTGCGCTGGCGCGCGACGCTCGGCGCGCTGATGACCGACGAGGTGTTCGCGGTCGCCTACGCGCACTACCGCCACTTCCCGCCCGGCGCGATCGGCCCGCACTACTTCTTCGGCTCGGGCCTCGCGATGTATCTGAACTGGCAGATCTGGACGCTCGCGGGCATCGGCTTCGGCGCGGCCTTCCCCGGCCTCCAGTCGCTCGGCCTCGATTTCGCGATGGCGGCCACCTTCATCGCGATCGTCGTCCCGCAGCTCGGCACGCTGCGCTATCTGGCGGCCGCCGCGACGGCCGGCACGCTCGCGTACTTCTGGCAGGGCTGGCCGTACAAGCTCGGGCTGCTGGGCGCGGTCGCCGCCGGCGTCGTGGTCGGCGTCGCGCTCACGCTGCTGCACGAGCGTTCGCGCACCGCTTCACGCACGGAGGCCGCATCGTGAGCTACGCGCTGCTGATCCTCGGGATGGCCGTGATCACCTATGCGATCCGGACGACGCTGTTCCTGTTCGGCGAGCGGCTGACCTTCCCGCCGCTCGTGCGAACCGCGCTCGGCTTCGTGCCCATCACCGTGCTGACCGCGATCATCGTGCCGATGACCGTCTCGCCGCACGGCGGCACGGCCGAGCTGACCTGGCGCAATTCGCAGCTGGTCGGCGCGCTCGCCGCCGTGCTCGTGTCGGCGACGACACGCCGGCCGCTCGTGACGATCGCGGTCGGGCTCGCGGTGTTCTTCTTCTGGCAAGGGGTCGTGATGCCGCACTGGCTGCCGGCCTGAGCGGACCTCGCCGGCCGCGCTCAAGTTTCCGTCCGGCGCGCCGATATAGGAAGTGAAGACCCGCCATCGGCCTCGGCGCGAACCGGTCCGTCGACGCCGCGCCCGCACCGGTGCGCGATGTCGGCCGCCGGCCCGCGCGGGCCGCCATCGAGACGATTCATGGGCCAGATCACCCTTTCCCTCAAGGACGACACGCTTGCGTCCCTGCGCAAGGACTACGACGCGTTCGTGCGCGTGTCGCTGAAACTCGACCCGCAGTTCGCGACGCCGTCGTTCGAGGATTTCCTGCGCGCCAAGCTGCTCGACAACATGGTGCCGCTGACCGAGCACGCCGTGCAGCGGATGCTCGAGGGCGGCCAGTACGCGTGGGCGAAGCGCACGCTCGACAAGGAATTCCCGGACGTCGTCGCGATCCTGATGCGGCAGGCCGGCGAATTCGGCTTCGGCTTCGCGTCGCGCTCCGAATGGACGCCCGACGAGCTCGCGAAGGCGTGCCGCGACTGGGCCAAGGCGATCGTCGCCGAAGCGCAGGGCGATGCGTCGCTGGTCGATCCGCTCGCGGCGCAGATCAAGAGCGCGGTCCACGACATCCAGGCGCTCGAGGAATCGATGCAGACGCCCGCGTGGCGGCTCGCGGAATCGCTGCGCCAGCGCATCTACGAGGCGAAGCTCGCGTGCGAGATGAGCGTCGGCAGCGCCGCGCGCGACAAGCTCGGCGAACTGCGCGGCCTGCTGCGGCTCGGGCTCGCGCACGGCTCGTTCCAGAAACAGGAAGCGCAGCAGATCATGGAATACCTGCGGCTGCTGAAGCCCGAGATCTTCGTCGACGAGCCATACGACGTATTCACGCGGCTCGCCGCGTGGCTGCGCAGCGTATTTACCCCGTCCGCGGCACGACCGGCGCACGGACCGGGGCCGGAGCAGCGCCGGCCGTGACGGCCCGCGTCCACGCATGAAGAACGGCCCGGTTCGCGCGAAGCGAACCGGGCCGCCGGTCGATCGCCGTCACGACGCGCCGTCCGGGGCGAGCGTCGTGCGACGTCGGGGTGCCGCTTACTGCGCGGCACCCGAGGCCGATGCACCGCCCTGCACGCCGGCCGACGCACTGCCTTCGACCGCTTCGTCCCCCACCTTCGACTTCGCCGAGCCGGCGTGATGCTTGGCCGACTTCGCCGCATGCTTCGCGTGCTTCTTGGTCGAGTGGACCGACGACGCCGCCGTATCCTTCGCGCCGTCCGCTGCCGCGCCAACCGCATCGGTTGCGCCGCCGACCGCGTTGCCCGACGCATTCGCGCCGGCACCACCCTGCATACCCGCGTCTGCGCCTGCCCCCGCTGCCGGCGCCTGCGTCTGCACGCCGGCGCCTGCGGCGCCTTGCGCCGCGACGCCGGTCTGCGCGAATGCGGCCGAAGTGGCGAACGCCGTCAGCGCGGCACCGATCAGCATCGTACGAATTTTGGACATGACAATCCTCCTCAAGAAGTTGTGGGCGCGGAGCGCATCGATACGCTCCGTCGCGTCCCCTGCCGCGACACGCAGCAGGTACGATGAAAGACCCGCGGGCGGCACGGCCGGTTCTCGAATCTCTCAGACTGTTACCCACCGTTTCATTTGCTGACGAATCGCTCACAGTCCTTAACAGCTACGGGGCGCAAACATGCGCGCGCGGCCGCACTCGCGCGCGGGCCCGCGGTGCCGTATGATGCGGGGCGATTCCTCCCGCGCGTCGCGCGCCTCCTTCGTCATGCCCAACCTGGATTTCACGCTGACCGGCGAATACGTCGAGCTGCACAACCTTCTCAAGATCACCGGCCTCGCCGACAGCGGCGGCACCGCGAAGATGTTCGTCGCGTCCGGCGCGGTGAAAGTCGACGGCGTGGTCGAACTGCGCAAGACCTGCAAGATCCGCGCGGGCCAGGTCGTGCTGTTCGGCGATACGCGGATCGCGGTTCACGACGCCTAGCGGTTCCCCCTGACCGTGACATGGCCATCGGCGCGCGCGTTCGACACCGTTCGAATAAAGCCGTAAGCTAGCCGTCTCTCAAAATAAATACAGACAGCGCGGGCCCGCACCCGCGCGAGCGCCCATTCCATGTCGCATTCCGGTCTTACGCGGACGGCCGCCGCGCCGCCGTCGCTGTCCAGTCATGCCGCCGATACCGCGCGCCTCGCCGCGCCGCTCGCGATCGCACAACTCTCGCAAATGGCGATGAGCGTCACCGACACGGTGCTGCTCGGCTCGCTCGGCCCCGATTCACTCGCGGCCGGCGGCCTCGGCGCGAACTTCTTCTTCGTCATCGTGACCGTGCTGCAGGGTGTGCTCTCGTCGGTCAGCGTGAGCGTCGCGCATGCGCGCGGCGCGCAGGCGGAACACCGCGTGCCGCACATCTACTGGACCGGCTTCGTGCTGTCCGTGCTGCTCGCGATTCCGGCGATCGTCGCGCTGTCGCTGTCCGAACCGATCCTGCTGATGTTCCACGAGCCGCCCACGCTCGCGCGTCACGTCGGCGAGTACACCGGCATCCTGCGGTTCGCGGCGCTCGGCAGCCTGATCGGCGTCGGGCTGATGCGCGCCTTCCTGCCGGCGATCGGCGCCGCACGGCGGCTGCTGTGGGTATCGATCGGCGGCGTCGGCGTGAACGGCGTGCTGAACTACGGACTGATCCACGGCGCCTTCGGCTTGCCGCGGCTCGGCTTCCTCGGCTCGGCGGTCGCGACGACCATCACCATCTGGCTCACCGCGCTCGCGCTGATCTGGCTGCTGCACGGCCGCCAGCGGTTCCGCCATTTCGTGACCGCCGCTCGCCCGAAACTGCCGATGATGGGCGAGCTGATCGGCATCGGCTGGCCGGTGGCGATCACATACGGGGTCGAATCGACGCTGTTTCTCGCCACGGGCCTGACCATCGGCGTGCTCGGCGCGACGTCGCTTGCCGCGCACCAGATCGCACTGAACGTCGCGTCGGTGGCGTTCATGGTGCCGCTCGCGATCGGCCAGGCCGCCAACGTGCGGGTCGGCTATTGGGTCGGCGCCGGCCAGCCGGTCGCCGCGCGGCATGCGGGCTTCGTCGCGCTCGGCCTCGGCGTCGCGTTCATGTCGCTGTCGGGGCTCGTGCTGATCGTCGTGCCGCATGCGATCGTCGGCCTGTACCTCCAGCTCGACGATCCGGCCAACGCGGCGACCGTGTCGCTGGCCGCGTCGCTCCTCGGCATTGCCGCGGTGTTCCAGATCGTCGACGGCATGCAGACCGTCGGCTCGGGCGCGCTGCGCGGACTGCGCGATACGCGCATCCCGATGCTCGCGGCGACCCTCGGCTACTGGGGCATCGGCTTCCCGACCGGTTACTGGCTGGCGTTCCATGCCGGCCTCGGCGCACGCGGCCTGTGGTGGGGGCTCGCGGCTGGCCTCGCGAGCGTCGCCGCGCTGATGGCCTGGCGCTTCCATCTGAAGAGCGCATCGCTCGTCGCATCGACGCGCTGAGCGCGACACGACGCAAAATCGCGGCCGGCGCTATGCTTGTCGATTGAAGAGATCGAAGACCCAGGACGCCGCAGCAGCGGCGCGACTGCCTCACGATACGCCCGACGCCGCGCGACGCGCGGCCTTTCCCCTTCCCAAGAGGAGTGCATCATGAACGAAGCAGTTCGGATGGAACGCGACACGTTCGGCGAGATCGCCGTGCCGGCCGACCGGCTCTGGGGCGCGCAGACGGAACGCTCGCTGCAGAATTTCCGGATCTCGACGGAGAAGCAGTCGCCCGAGCTGATCCACGCGCTCGCGATCGTCAAGCGCGCCGCGGCCGCCGTGAACCAGTCGCTCGGCGTGCTGGCCGACGACAAGGCGCGCGCGATCATCGACGCGGCCGACGAGATCATCGCGGGCAAGCATCCGCGCGAATTCCCGCTCGCCGTATGGCAGACGGGCTCCGGCACGCAGACCAACATGAACCTCAACGAGGTGATCGCGAACCGGGCGAGCGAACTGCTCGGCGGCGAGCGCGGCGAAGCACGCAAGGTCCACCCGAACGACGACGTGAACCGCGGCCAGTCGTCGAACGACGTGTTCCCGACCGCGATGCACGTCGCGGCCGCGTACGCGATCGTCAACCATCTGCTGCCCGCGCTGCGCACGCTGCGCGCGACGCTCGACGCGAAGTCGAAGGCCTTCGCCGATATCGTGAAGATCGGCCGCACGCACCTGCAGGACGCGACGCCGCTCACGCTCGGGCAGGAATTTTCCGGTTACGTCGCGCAGCTCGACCAGGGCATTCGGCACGTCGAATCGGCGCTGCCGCACCTGTACGAACTCGCGCTCGGCGGTACCGCCGTCGGCACCGGGCTGAACGCGCATCCGGAGTTCGCTGTGCGCGTCGCCGACGAGATCGGCCGGCTGACGACGCTGCCGTTCGTGACCGCGCCGAGCAAGTTCGAGGTGATGGCGGCCGCCGACGCGCTGGTGTTCGCGCACGGCGCGCTGAAGACGGTCGCGGCCGGCCTGATGAAGATCGCCAACGACGTCCGCTGGCTCGCGAGCGGGCCGCGCTGCGGGCTCGGCGAACTGTCGATTCCGGAAAACGAGCCGGGCAGCTCGATCATGCCGGGCAAGGTGAACCCGACGCAGTCGGAAGCCGTGACGATGCTGTGCTGCCAGGTGTTCGGCAACGACGTCGCGGTGAACGTCGGCGGCGCGAGCGGCAACTTCGAGCTGAACGTGTTCCGGCCGATGATCGCGCACAACGTGCTGCAATCGGTGCGGCTGCTCGCCGACGGCGCGCAGAGCTTCAACGACCACTGCGCGGCGGGCATCGAGCCGAACCGCGCGCGCATCGACCTGCTGCTGAACGAATCGCTGATGCTCGTGACCGCGCTCAATCCGCACATCGGCTACGACAAGGCCGCGCAGATCGCGAAGAAGGCGCACAAGGAAGGCACGACGCTGAAGGCCGCCGCGCTTGCGCTCGGCTACCTGACCGAGGCGGAATTCGACGCGTGGGTGCGCCCCGAGGAAATGATCGGATCGCGGTAATCGCGGGGGCGACGCGATGATGCGACGGGCGCGGCGCGAACGCCGCGCCCGTTGTCGTCAGACGGTGCCCTTCGCCACTTCCTCGGGCTTCATCTCGACGATCTTGTCGAGCGCGGCGCGCACGTCGGCCGCATACTTCGCGAGCACCTTCTGCTCGTCGGTCTCGGGCACGAACGGCGGCACCGGCACCGGGTTGCCGTTCTCGTCGACCGCGACGAACACGACTAGGCAGTCGGTCGTCTGGCGCAGCACGCCGCCCTTCGGATCGCCGGCGTGCACGGACACATGGATGTGCATGCTGGTGCGGCCCGTCGCGACGACGCGCGCCTTCAGCTCGACCAGGTTGCCGACGAGGATCGGACGCTGGAAGCGGATGTTGCCGACGCTGACCGTCACGCAATAGCGGCTCGACCAGACCGCCGCGCACGCATACGCGACCTCGTCGATCCACTTCATCAGCGCGCCGCCATGCACCTTGCCGCCGAAGTTCACGGACGACGGCTCGGCGAGGAAGCGGAATACGGTTTCGGTGCGGTCGAGGGCGGCCGGTACGGGGGATGGTTGGGACATCGTGGTAGCTCCAGGCGGCGGGGGTACGGCAATCGGCGCATTATACGTTGCACTGCGGCAACACGTCGCAGCGCCCGCCGCACGGCCGGCCGCGGCCGTGCGCCGAGCCGGCATCGGCACCGGCGATCGACGTCCGTCAGCGGCGCACCGTGATGCCCTGATCGATCGTCCCGTACATCTCGAGGCTGCCGCCCCGCTCGCCGGCGGCGCCCGCACCGCCCTGCGCACAGGCCGCGCAAAGGAACGCGGCGGCCAACAGGCAGAAAATCGTCTTCATCGTTGCATCGTGTCGCATCCGGCGGCCCAGTGCCGCCGCGTCCGGCCATTCTACGCGTGCGCGGCCGGCGACCGCGGGTCGCGCACCGCCCCGCCGCATCCGACATTTCACCCGAACCCGAAACATCGAATGTGCGCAGCACCTACACTGCAGCCATTCCGCCTGACGAGACACGACGATGATCGATCAAGACGACCACCACTTTCCGGGCCTGAGCCGGATCGGCGCACTGATCGCCGATCCGGGGCGCGCCGCGATGCTGTGGGTGCTGATGGACGGCAGCGCGCGGCCGGCCGGCGAACTGACGATGATCGCTGGGCTGTCGCCGTCCGCGGCGAGCGCGCACCTCGCGCGCCTGACCGAAGGCGGCCTGCTCGCGCTCGACGTGCGCGGCCGGCACCGCTACTACCGGCTCGCGTCGGCCGACATCGCGGCGTCGCTCGAGGCGCTCGCGAACGTGGCCCGCGCGGCCGCGCCGAACCGTCCGGTGCCGCCGCCGTCGCGCGCGGTGCCGGCCGAACTGCGCTACGCGCGCACCTGCTACGACCACATGGCCGGCGAACTCGCGGTCCGCATCTTCGACGGGCTCACCGCACGCGGCTGGCTGCAGGCGGACGGCGACGCGATCGAAGCCACCGAACTCGGCACCCAGGCGCTCGCGCGCTGGGGCATCGACGTCGCGCAGCAGCGCACGCGCCGCCGCCGCTTCGCATGCGGCTGCCTCGACTGGAGCGAGCGCCGCCCCCATCTCGGCGGCGCGCTCGGCGCGGCACTGCTCGACAGCTTCTGCGCCCACGGCTGGATCGAGCGCACCGCACGGCCGCGCGTGCTGCGCGTCACCGTGCCCGGACAGCAGGTTTTCGACGACTGGCTTACGTCCGCTTGACGCATACATTGCGACGGGACGACAACGGCGCGCGGTGGACAGGTTTTGTTACATCGCGTGCCATTCGACTTACAAAACACCGAGCACTGAAACAGGCCGAGCGGATATCGTGAATTCAACGGCACGAATCGACGCGCCGCGATAACGACGAAGACGCTCACCATGGCTTCCCTGTTCACGCTCAAGCGAACCGCCCGCTGCACGCTGCTCGCGTTCGCCGCGCTGGCGACCGTGCCCACCGCATTCGCGCAAACGACCGAGGCCGCCGCGTATGCGGCCGCCGCCCGGCAACCGGGCGGCGATCCGCCGAGCCGCGTCGCCCGGCTCAACTACAAGTCGGGTGCCGTGACGACGGAGCCCGCCGGCACCGATACGTGGTCGTACGCCGCCGTGAACCGGCCGCTGACCACCGGCGACCAGTTGTGGAACGATGCCGGCGCGCGCTCGGAACTGCACATCGGCTCGACGGCGGTGCGACTCGGCGAATCGACAAGCCTGTCGGTGCTGAACCTCGACGACACCACGACGCAGCTGAAGGTCGGGCTCGGCACCGTATCGACGCACGTGCGCGATCTGCCGTCCGGCGGGTCGTACGAAATCGACACGCCCAATCTCGCGCTCGGCATCTCGGGCCCGGGCGACTATCGCGTCGACGTCGCGCCGAACGGCGCGAGCACGACGGTCACCGTGCGCAGCGGCAGCGCCACCGTCTACGGCAGCAACGGGCAGTATCCGCTGTCGCCCGGACAGCAGGTCGTGTTCACCGGCACCGACCTGCAGGTCGCGCAGCAATCGGCCGCGCCGGCCCCCGATGCGCTCGACCAGTGGGCCGCCGGCCGCGATGCGGCCGAGCAGCGCTCGGTGTCGGCCCGCTACGTATCGCGCGACGTGCCCGGCTATCAGGATCTCGACGCGAACGGCACGTGGCGCGAAACCCCGAATTACGGCGAGGTCTGGGTGCCGAACGACACGCCCGCCGACTGGGCGCCGTATCACGACGGTCACTGGATCTGGCAGGCGCCGTGGGGCTGGACCTGGGTCGACGATGCGCCGTGGGGCTTCGCGCCGTATCACTACGGCCGCTGGGCCTATGTCGACGACAGCTGGGCGTGGGTGCCCGGCCCGATGGTCGTCAGCCAGCCGCCCGTCTACGCGCCGGCGCTCGTCGCCTTCGTGGGCGGCGGCGGCGGTCCCGACTGGAGCGTCGCGCTGACGGTCGGCGGCGTCGCGGCGGCCGGCTGCGCATGGTTCGCACTCGGCCCGGGCGAACCCTGGCATCCCGGCTGGGGCGGCTGGAGCCCGCATTACTACGATCGCGTGAACCGGAACATCGTGGTCAACAACGTGACGGTCAACAAGACCGTGAACGTGACGAACATCACCAACATCACGAACATCAACAAGACGTACGTGAACTTCCGCGCGCCGCATGCGATCACGGCCGTGCCGGCGTCCGCGTTCGTGCACGGCCAGCCGGTCGCGCACTTCGCGCAACGCGTCGATCCGCAGCAGTGGCGCAACGCGCACGTGATGCCGGGCACGCCCGGCATTGCGCCGGTACGCCAGAGCTTGACCGGCGGACTGCGCACGGCCAGCTACCGTCCGCCGGCGGCGCTCGGACAGCACACGTTCGTCGCGACGCGCAATCCGGCCGTGCCGGCCGCCTATCGTGACCAGGCGGCCGCGCACCTCGCACGGCAGGGCCAGCACGTGCCGGGCGCAGGCGCACCGGTCGCGAGGACGAGCGTGCCGGCCGACTACCAGGCGCGCCCGGTCCGCGTTCCGGGCAACCCGAAAACCGGTGCGTGGGCGATGCGCAACGTGCAGCTCGTGAATCCGCACGGTCCCGTCGTGCAACCGGCGCACGCACCACGCGATGGCCAGCCGGCACCGGCCCAGGCCGCGCGGCCTGGTGCGCCGATGCCGGTCGTGGCGGACGGCGCACGACCGACGAACGGCGAAGCCCCCAATGCGCCGCGCTTCGCCAACGGTGCGATGCCGCAGGCGCCGGGCAATCCGGCTCCGCATCAGGCGTTGAGCCCCGGAAATGGCGTCCCGCATCCGCCGGCGGCCGCCAACGGGGCGGCCGGGCGCGACAACACGCATGCGGCCGCGGCGCCCGCGCCCGCGTGGATGCAGCCGCACACGCCGATGGAGCGTCAGCGCCCGACGCCGCCGACGGCACTCCACGCAGCGGGACAGAACGCGCTGCCGCCCGTGCGCAGCGCGGCGCCGGTCCCGCATCCGGAAGCCACGCCCGGTGCGCAGCCCGCCCGTCGGCAGGAAACGCCGCGCGCGTTGCCGCAACCGCGACTCGACATGACCGCGCAGATTCCGCAGCAGCGTCCGCGCCCCGATTTCGCGGCACCGGCCCAGCATGCGCAGCCGCGGCCCGAGCGGACCGCTCCGGCACCGCAACCGCGCCCCGAATTCGCGCAACCGGCACCGCGCCGCGAAGTCGCGCCGGCGCACGTGAACGAGTACCGTCCGCCCGCGCCCGCCGTGCATGACATGCCGCGACCGCAGCCGCAGGCCCCGCGCATGGAGCCGCGGCCGTCGATGCCCGCGCCGCACATGGAACCGCGGCCGTCCATGCCCGCGCCGCGCATGGAACCGCGGCCGCAACCGGCACCGCACGTCGAGGCGCCGCACCCGGGCAATCCGCCGGCCGGCGGCCACGACGAGCGGCGCCACCAGTAATCCGACCGCTGAAACGGCAAGGCCCGACCCGGCGAGTGCCGGTCGGGCCTTCTTCATGCTGCCTGGCGCGGGTCGCGTCACCCGCCGCCGTCGCAGGCCGGGCTCAGACCGCCATCGGCGCGGTCAGCGGCTCATGGTGACGGTAGCCGACGAGCGAGAAATCCGACGGCTCGATCTGCTCGAGCCATTCGGGCGCATAAACGCCGGTCTTCGCGTAGTCCGGCACGCGCTCGGCAATTTCGAGCCGCGGGCTGTCGTACGGCTCGCGCGTGAGCTGCTGCTGCAGCATGTCGAGCTGGTTCTCGTAGATGTGCGCGTCACCGATGAAGTACGTGAACCAGCGCGGCGTGTAGCCCGTCAGCCGGCCGACGAGCGACAGCAGCGCGGCCCCTTCCGTCAGGTTGAACGGCGTGCCGAGCCCGACATCGTTGCTGCGGATGTACAGGCACAGCGAAATCTCGCGCTTCGTGACGTTCGGCAGGAACTGGTACAGCAGATGGCAGGCGGGCAGCGCGATCTGGTCGAGTACGGCCGGATTCCATGCGTGAAACAGGATGCGGCGGTCGGCCGGGTTCTCCATGATCGTGTCGAGACACTGGCGCAGCTGGTCGATTGCCTTGTACAGCAGCACCTTCGGCACCCCGTCCTCGTCGAAACGCGTGACGATCCGGAAACCGCGGCGCGTCGCGTCGGCGATCTGCGCCTCGGCGCCCGCGTCGAGCACCTTGTAGCCGGGCCACTGGCGCCATTGCACGCCGTACACGTCACCCAGGTCGTCGACGCCCTGGCGGTACGGGTTCGCGAGCCACTGCGCGTTGTCGTTCGCGTTCGCGTCCCACACCTTGCAGCCGAGCGCGCGGAAATCGGCCGCGCTGCGCGATGCGCGCAGGAAACCGACCAGTTCGCCGATCGCGGACTTGAACGCGAGCTTCTTGGTCGTGACCGCCGGGAAACCTTGCTGCAGGTCGAACCGCAGCATCGCACCGGGCATGCTGATGGTGCGGATGCCCGTGCGGTTCTCCTGCCAGGTGCCGGTGTCGAGGATGGTGCGAACGAGGTCGAGGTACTGTTTCATGCGGGTTCCTTCGGCCGCGAGGGCGACCGTTACCCGCCAATTCTAGCAAGCGTGATGCCGAACCTCCGGCAACGGCGCCGAAAACCCGCCCAGCGGGTCGCCGCGATCGCGCATGCCATGCGCGCACATCAGCCGGTACAGCGTGACGCGCGACACGCCCAGTTCGCGCGCCGCGTCGGCAAACCGGCCGCGGTGACGCAGCAGCGCCTGCTCGATCACCTGCCGTTCGGCCGCTTCGCGCGCCTCGGTGAGCGAGACGGGCGCCAGTACCGCGAATTCGTTGAGTTCGAGATCGGCCGCGGTAATCATCCGGCCCTCCGACATCACGATCGCGCGGCGCACGCGATTGATCAGCTCGCGCACGTTGCCCGGCCACGAATAGCCGTACAGCGCGGCGATCGCGTCCGGCGAGAAGCCGCGCAGGCGGCGATGCGCATCCCCCTTGAAACGCTCGAGCATGTGGCGCGCCAGCAGTTCGATATCCTTGCCGCGTGCGCGCAGCGGCGGCTCCTCGATCTTCAACACGCACAGCCGATGAAACAGGTCCTCGCGGAACCGCCCTTCGCGCAGCGCCGCTTCCATGTCCACGTGCGTCGCACAGATCACGCGCACGTCGACCGGCACCGATACATGCGCGCCGAGCCGTTCGATCTTGCCTTCCTGCAGGAACCGCAGCAGGCTCGCCTGGCTCTCGAGCGGCAGGTCGCCGATCTCGTCGAGAAACAGCGTGCCGCCGTTCGCGGCCTCGACCCTGCCGATCTTGCGCTGGTTCGCGCCCGTAAACGCGCCGCGCTCATAGCCGAACAGTTCGGCCTGGAGCAGCGTCGACGGAATCGCACCGCAATTGATCGCGACGAACGGCGCTTGCGCGCGCGCCGAGCGCTCGTGGATCGCCACGGCCGTCAGTTCCTTGCCGGTACCCGATTCGCCGGAGATGAACACCGGCGCATCGGTCGTCGCCACGCGCCGGATCGTCCTGAACAGCCCGAGTATCGCGTCGCAGGTGCCGACCATCTCGCCTTCGGCGCGTCCGGCACCGACGGGTGCGGCTACCGGCTCGGTCAGCGCGATCATGCCGTGCGCATGCCCGATGGTCTCGACGATGCGCGCCGCCTCGTACGGCATCGTGACGTAGTCGAAGCAATAGTCACGAATGAGATGCCGCAGCGTGGCGTCCTGCAGCTGGCCGCGCCGGGTCGCCGCGATCCAGCCGATGTGCTGGATGCTCAGACACGCTTCGAGTTCGCGCAGATCCGCGGGTCGAAAACCCGGCGAGAAATCGAGCAGGCCGGCCGTTGCCACGCCGTGCTGCACGACACGCCGCACGTCGCGTGCGCTTTCCGCAAGATCGACGCGCCACCCGCATTCGTCGAAATGCCCGCGCAACGCGTCGTTCGGCTCGCGCGAGAAGTAGATCACATGCCGCTGCTCGGCTCCCATATGCTCACCCCGTTCATCAACCGTCTAACGATTGCCGTACACGCCAAGTCGCGTGCAAAAGGATCGAACCGGGTCAGCCGAAGCGGCTCGATTCGCCATGCCGATGCGCGGCGACGACAGGCCTCGCATGATGGCGCTCATCTCGCGTCCAGTTATTTTTTTGATCAAGACAGCTTAGTTATAGGCGCCGAATACGACAAACCGATTGCAGCGCGGATGAGCGAACGGTCGAATCGCTCAGTGGTCGACGTTGATCAATCGTCTGCACATAGAAACGCGCAGCGACGCGTACCTGCATCGACACACGCGCAAATTTTCATCCTTGAAGCGTATCGATTGAATCCGCAGTATTCCCGAGCCCCCTCGTTTCACGCCTGAAACATTTCCCGGCGTTTTCGATCGCTAGTCACGACGCTTCCCCGCAAATCGCAGACGCGGCAATGCGCTTCGCCCGATGGCATGCATTTCGCTGAACGCGTAACGGATCGGGAGAAGGCGGCCATGCGAACAATTTTTTTGCAGTCTTGTGTGCAGATGACGATTGCATTCGCACTCGCCTGCCACTTCATGCCGGCACGCTCGGAAGAAAGCACGAGGCCCGAACGCGCGATGCCGCTTGCCGGTAACGCGCCGCGCATGCAACAGGACCACCGCTTCCGAATCGTGCCCGTCGCCGCGCCGCGAGCGCGTTCGTCAGACAAGTCGTCGGTGACGCTGTGGGACGAACTCGTCCCGCCGGCCCGGCTGCCGATACCGATTCCTGTGGCGCTCCCCGGCAACGTGCAGCATGCTATGGAAGGACACGCAGGGAACCGCATGCATCAATAATCCGCACACGACTCCATCATGCCGCTTGATCGATGAGGATTGCAGAATAAAATGAACGGCGCAGGTCCTTTCCTGCAGCGTCGACTTCGCGACGCGAACCGTTTTTTGTGTCCGTCCCCCGGCGGGCACTCTTTTTATTCAGGACATCACGGAGCAAACGCCGCACCTACGCCCGCGCATCCGCCCCGGCGCGGTCGCGCGCCGCCATTCCGGTAGAATCGGCGCCATTCCGGTTCTCCTCTTCCCCCGACCTTCATGACGACGTTGACCCTGATCGTCGCGCGCGCCCGCAACGGCATCATCGGCCGCGACAACCAGTTGCCCTGGAAACTTCCCGAGGACCTCGCGTTCTTCAAGCGCACGACGATGGGCGCGCCGATCGTGATGGGCCGCAAGACCCACGAGTCGATCGGCCGGCCGTTGCCGGGCCGCCGCAATATCGTCGTCACGCGCGACGCAGCGCGCCGCTTCGACGGCTGCGACACGGTCACGTCGCTCGCCGACGCGCTCGCGCTCGCCGCGCGCGACGGCGCGCCCGAAGCATTCCTGATCGGCGGCGCACAACTCTATGCGGAAGGCCTCGCGCTCGCCGACAAGCTGGTCGTCACCGAGATCGATGCCGACTTCGACGGCGATGCGTCGTTCCCGGCGCCCGATCCCGCGCACTGGCGCGAAGTCTCGCGCGACCCGCACCAGGCCGCCACGCCCAATACGTTCGGCTATGCGTTCGTCGTGTACGAGCGCAAGCGCGGCTGACACTCGGCACGCGGCACGCGACAAAAAAGCCCGACCGGCTCATGAACGCCGGTCGGGCTTTTCGTTTCCTGGCGGCCGATGCCGCGCCGCTTACTGCCCGGCGATCGTCATCTGCTCGATCAGCACCGAGCCCGTTTCCTTCGTACCGCGCACGATCGAATCCGCGCCGATCGCGACGATATGCCGGAACATCTCCTGCAGCGTGCTCGCGACGGTGATTTCCTCGACCGGATACTGGATCACGCCGTTCTCGACCCAGAAGCCGGCCGCGCCGCGTGAATAGTCGCCGGTCACGTAGTTCACGCCCTGCCCCATCAGCTCGGTCAGCAGCAGGCCCGTGCCGAGCTTCTTCAGCATCGCGTCGAAATCGTCGCCCGGCTGCGTGTTCGAGCTGCGCAGCGCGAGGTTGTGCGAGCCGCCCGCGTTGCCGGTGGTCTGCGTGCCGAGCTTGCGTGCCGAATAGGTCGACAGGAAGTAGCCTTCGACGACACCGTCGTTGACGACGCTGCGCGCACGCGTGCGCACGCCTTCCTCGTCGAACGGCGCGCTGCCCATCGCGCGCGGCACGTGCGGATCCTCGACGACCTGCACGTGCGGTGCGAACACCGGCTTGCCGAGGCTGTCGACGAGGAACGACGTCTTGCGGTACAGCGCGCCGCCGCTGACGGCCTGCACGAACGCGCCGAGCAGGCCGGCCGCGAGCGGTGCCTCGAACAGCACGGGCACCTTGCGGGTGTCGAGACGGCGCGCGCCCATCCGCGCCAGCGCACGCTCGGCCGCATAGCGCCCGACGGCTTCCGGCGCCGCGAGATCGACCGCGCTGCGCTTCGACGAATACCAGTCGTCGCGCTGCATGTGGCGGCCGGTGCCCGCGATCGGCGCGCACGCGATGTAGTGGCGCGAGTACGGGTAGCCGGCGAGGAAACCGCGCGACGTCGCGAGCACGAACTGCGAATGCTGCGCCGACACGCTCGCGCCTTCCGAGTTGCGGATCTGCGGGCTGACCGCGAACGCGGCGTCCTCCGCGCGGCGGGCGAGCTCGACGGCCTCGTCGGCCGTCAGCGCCCACGGGTGATAGAGGTCGAGGTCGCGCGGGTCGGTTTCGAGCAGTTCGGCCTCGGCGAGGCCGGCCGCGTCGTCCTCGGCCGTGAAGCGCGCGATGTTGTACGCGGCGGCGACGGTATCCTTGATCGCGGCCGGCGAGAAGTCCGACGTGCTCGCGTTGCCGCGCTTCTTGCCGATGAACACCGTCACGCCGACCATCTTGTCGCGGTTGTGTTCGATCGTCTCGACCTCGCCGCGGCGCACCGACACCGACAGGCCGTCGCCTTCGGAGATTTCGGTCGCGGCGTCCGTCGCGCCGAGCGCCTTCGCATGGCGAAGGATGTCCGAGGCAATTTCTTTGAGCTGGTCCTGCGTGTGCGGGAAATAGCGCGCTTGTACGTCGAGATTGGCTGCCATCGTCGTGATATCCGGTGGCGGGCGATCCGCCCGCATGGTCAAAATGTTGCGTATCCCGCGATCATAGCAAGGTCCGGGGCCATATACCGACAAGCTTGGGGCGTCCGCGCCGCGATACAATGCCGCCCATGACACGCAAAACCCGAATCCAGCCGATCGAGCACGCCGACGACGACGCCGGCAATGGCTACGATCGCCCCAGCAAATCCCAGTTGAAACGCGAGATGCACGCGCTGCAGGAGCTCGGCCAGGCCCTGGTCGACCTGCCGAAGGACGCGCTCAAGCGCATGCCGATGCCCGAGGACCTCGCGGACGCCGTGCGCGAGGCACGCCGGATCACCGACCACGAAGGCAAGCGCCGCCAGCTCCAGTACGTCGGCCGCGTGATGCGCTCGCTGACCGACGACGAAACGGCCGCGCTGCGCACCGCGCTCGACGCCCAGCGAGGCGTGAACAAGGCCGCGACCGCCCGCCTGCACTGGATCGAGCGCACGCGCGACCAGCTGCTCGCGAACGACGACGCGCTGACCGAATTCCTCCGCCAGCACCCCGAAGCCGACATCCAGGAAGGCCGCACGCTGATCCGCAACGCGCGCAAGGAAGCGCAGCAAGGCAAGCCGCCGCGCTATTTCCGCGAGCTGTTCCAGTGGATCAAGACCGCGAGCGGTACCGACGAGGCGGAGGCAGACGAAGCGCCGGACGACGCCGGAGACGACCATGACGACGAAGCGTAACCACCCGGACGAACTCGTGGTCGGCCTCGTGTCGATCAGCGACCGCGCCAGCACGGGCGTCTACGAGGACAAGGGCATCCCGGCACTGCAGGAATGGCTCGCCGGCGCGCTGCGCTCGCCATGGCGCGCCGAAACCCGGCTGATCCAGGACGACGCGCCGACGATCTCCGCCACGCTGGCCGAACTCGTCGACGTCGCCGGCTGCGATCTGGTGCTGACGACGGGCGGCACCGGCCCGGCGCGGCGCGACGTGACGCCGGAAGCCACGCTGGCCGTGGCGACGAAGGAAATGCCGGGATTCGGCGAACAGATGCGGCAGATCAGCCTGAATTTCGTGCCGACCGCGATCCTGTCGCGGCAGGTCGCGGTGATTCGCGAGACGGCCGACCACGCGGCGCTGATCATCAACCTGCCCGGCCAGCCGAAGTCAATCCGGGAAACGCTCGAAGGGCTGCGCGACGCCGACGGCAAGTCGACCGTGCCCGGCATCTTCGCGGCGGTGCCCTACTGCATCGACCTGATCGGCGGCCCGTACATCGAGACCGACGCCGCGGTGGTCGCGGCGTTCCGGCCGAAGAGCGCGCAGCGCGCGCCACGCTGAGCGCGTGCCGGCCCGCTCAGGCGGCCGGCGCGGACTCGCCTGCCGGCGCCGACGCGGCCGGAATCAGGAAATGCTCGCGGTAGTACTTCAGTTCGTCGATCGACTCGTGGATGTCCGCGAGCGCCGTGTGCATCGCACGCTTCTGGAAGCCCTTGTAGATCGCCGGCTGCCAGCGGCGGCACAGCTCCTTGAGCGTGCTGACGTCCAGGTTGCGGTAGTGGAAGAATCGTTCGAATTCCGGCATCCAGCGCGCCATGAAGCGGCGATCCTGGCAGATCGAGTTGCCGCACATCGGCGACTTGCCGGGCGACACGTACTGCGAGAGGAACGCCTGCAACTGCGCGGCGGCGTCCGCCTCGGTCACGGTCGACGCGCGCACGCGGTCGATCAGCCCGGAACGGCCGTGCGTCGACTTGTTCCAGTCGTCCATCTTCGCGAGCGTTTCGTCGCTCTGGTGGATCGCGAACACGGGGCCTTCCACCGCGATGTCGAGCGTCGAGTTGGTCACGACGACCGCGATTTCGATGATGCGGTCGTTATCCGGGTCGAGGCCGGTCATCTCCATGTCGAGCCAGACGAGGTTCAACTCGTTGCGCACGAGCGCGGGCTGGCTGGCGGAAGCGGCGGTATCGGTCATGAGTCATCCTGGAAAATGGCGGACGGCGCATGGCGCCGCCCGGGCGGCCGGCATCGCGTGAGCGGGCCCGGTCCGCAAGAACATATAATTCTCCCATAGAACCCTTTGGCGCCTTCGATGTCACCCTTTTCGTTCACCCTGCTGTTCGCGATCGCCGTGCTCGCGATGGTCGTCACCAAGCTGTGGCTCGCGTCGCGGCAGATCCGCTTCGTCGCCGCACATCGCAACAGCGTGCCCGCGCAGTTCAGCGCCACCATTCCATTGACTGCCCATCAGCGTGCGGCCGACTACACGGTCGAGCGCACCCGGCTGGCGATGTTCGAGATCGTCGTCAGCGCGGCCGTGCTGGTCGGCCTCACGCTGCTGGGTGGCGTCGGCGCGCTCGACACGCTGCTGACGGGCTGGTTCGGCCGCGGCTACGGGCAGCAGGTCGCGCTCGTCGCCGCCGTGCTCGCGATCACGAGCGTGATCGACGTGCCGTTCGAGTATTACCGCCAGTTCGGGATCGAGCAGCGGTTCGGCTTCAACCGGATGACCAAGCGCCTGTTCTTCACCGACATGCTGAAGAACACGCTGCTCGGCGCCGTGCTCGGCCTGCCGCTGCTGTTCGTCGTGCTGTGGCTGATGAACCAGGCCGGCACCCTGTGGTGGCTGTGGACCTGGATCGTCTGGGTCGCGTTCCAGATGCTCGTGCTGCTGATCTATCCGACCTTCATCGCGCCGATCTTCAACAAGTTCGAACCGCTGAAGGACGAAGCGCTGCGCGCGCGCATCGAGTCGCTGATGAAACGGTGCGGCTTCGCGGCGAAGGGGCTGTTCGTGATGGACGGCAGCCGCCGTTCCGCGCACGGCAACGCGTACTTCACGGGCTTCGGCGCATCGAAGCGGATCGTGTTCTTCGACACGCTGCTCGCGCGGCTGACGGGCCAGGAAATCGAGGCCGTGCTCGCCCACGAGCTCGGCCACTTCAAGCGCCGCCACGTGATGAAGCGGATGCTCGTGTCGTTCGTGCTGAGCCTCGTGCTGCTCGCGCTCCTCGGCTGGCTCGCGCAGCGCACCTGGTTCTATACGGGCCTTGGCGTCACGCCGTCGCTCGACACGAGCAACGCGGGCGCCGCGCTCGTGCTGTTCTTCCTCGCGATCCCCGTGTTCCTGTTCTTTGCAACTCCGTTCAGCAGCCTGACGTCGCGCAAGCACGAATTCGAGGCCGACGCGTTCGCGGCCAGCCAGACCGACGCGCAGGATCTCGTCAGCGCGCTCGTGAAGCTTTATGAGGACAACGCGTCGACGCTCACGCCGGACCCCGTCTACACGGCCTTCTACTACTCGCATCCGCCCGCGTCGCAGCGGATCGACCGCCTGATGCAGCACGCATGAGCCGGCCGACCTCCCGCAAGCCGGCCCCGCGCGCGTCGGGCGCGCCGCGTGTCGAAGGCCGCGTGATCGCGGCGCACGGCCGCCACTACATCGTCGCGCCCGACGACGGCGGCCCGATGCTGCAGTGCTTCCCGCGCGGCAAGAAAAGCGAGATCGCGGTCGGCGACCGCGTCGTGTACGAGCAGGCGTCGGCCGACCAGGGCGTGATCGTCGAGATCGGCGAGCGGCGCAACCTGCTGTACCGCTCCGACCAGTTCAAGTCGAAGCTGTTCGCGGCCAACCTCGACCAGCTGCTGATCGTGCTCGCGACCGAGCCCTATTTCAGCGAGGACCTGCTCGGTCGCGCACTGATCGCGGCCGAAGCGAACGAACTGAAGCCGCTCGTCGTGCTGAACAAGATCGACGTCGAGGCCGCGCTGCCGGTCGCCCGCGAGCGCCTCGCGCCCTACCGCGCGCTCGGCTACGACGTGCTCGAGCTGTCGGTGAAGGGCGCGCCCGACGATGCGCGTGCGCAGCTGATGCCGCATCTGGCCGGCCATTCGACCATCCTGCTCGGCCAGTCCGGGATGGGCAAGTCGACGCTCGTGAACCTGCTCGTGCCCGATGCCGAGGCCGCGACCCGCGAAATCTCGGCCGCGCTCAACAGCGGCCGCCACACGACGACGTTCACGCGCCTCTACCCGCTCGACGGCGGCGGCGCGCTGATCGATTCGCCGGGTTTCCAGGAATTCGGCCTCTACCACCTGACGGAAGGCCGCCTCGAGCGCGCGTTCCCGGAATTCCGCCCGCTGCTCGCGGACTGCCGTTTCTATAATTGCCATCATCTGCACGAGCCGGGCTGCGCGATTCTCGAGGCCGTCGCCGACGGCCGCATTGCACCGTCGCGGCATGCGCTTTACGCGCAGCTCGTGCACGAGGCAAGCCAGATCGTCCGCTGACCGCGGCGGGCAGAAGGCGGCCGGTGCCCCGCCCGGCCTTCACCGACAGGAGCCGCGATGCGTTTCAAGGCCCCCGATCTCGCCACCGCGCAGCATTGGGCGAACGTGCTGCAGGTGGCCGGCATCGGCTGCGAGTTGCACAACTGCTACGCGACCGGTGCGCTCGGCGGCCTGCCCGCCGACGCGTGCACGCCCGAGCTGTGGCTCGACGACGAGCGCGACGATGCGCTCGCGCGGCGGCTTCTCGATGCCGCGTCGCACGGCCCGTCGGCCGGCGCCGCGCCGTGGCGCTGCCGTCAGTGCGGCGAGGCGCTCGAGGCCCAGTTCACCGCCTGCTGGCAATGTGGCGCCATACGCGATCCGCTCGACGACTGAGCGAATGGGTCACGCACAGCAAAAAGGCCGGCATGAAGCCGGCCTTTTCGTTTCATCGCGCACTGCGCTGCCGCGTCACGATACCCAGACGGCCAGCGTCAGCATCAACAGCAGGATCATCCACAGGATCACGGCGCGCCACACCAGGCCAACCGCGGACTGCAGCGTGCGCGGCGTGCAATCGTCACCGACCGTCAACGGGCCGCTGTCGCCGACCGCCAGTGCGTCGAGGCTCGATGGTTCCGCGAGCGGCCCCGCGAGACGCGCGCCGAGCGCGCCGCTGCCGGCCGCGAGCAGCACGCCGTCGTTCGGGTCGGGCCACTGGCGCGTGTGATTGCGCCACGCGTAGATCGCGTCCTCGAAGTTGCCGACGATCGCGAAACCGAGCGCGGTCAGCCGCGACGGAATCCAGTCGATCACGAAGAACGCGCGCTGCGCGAACGTCGAGAACGCGGCCGTGCGATCGTCGCCCGGCGTCGACCAGCTGCGCGCGAGATATTCGGAGATGCGGTACAGCACGGCGCCGGCCGGACCGATCGGCAGCACGTACCAGAAGAACACGCCGAACACGTGACGATGCGACGCAACGACCGCATGAATCAGCGTATGACGGACGATTTCGCCGACCGGCATGTCGACCGTGTCGAGGCCCGTCCACTCGTGCAGGATTTCACGCGCGCGCGGCACGTCGTCGTTGTTGAGCGCGAGATGGATATCGGTGAAGTAGTGGCTGAACTGGCGGAAACCGAGCGTGAAATACACGACGGCGACGTTCCAGATGAACGCCAGCACGAAGCTCACCTTGTACAGCAGGAAGTAGATCAGCGCGACGATCAGCACCCACGGCAGCACGACCGCGAGCCATGCGAGCACGCCATGCTTTTGCTTGCCGGCGTCGAGGCCATGCGCGACGGTTTCCGCGTGAAACTGGAACAGCGCGAACACCGGATTGCTCGGCGACAACGCGCGGACCTGTTCGATGATGAGAGCGAGGAGAACCGAAAAGAAAGTCATGCGTGCGCCGTCTTCGGAGTTATGTCATTTTTTGCGTAACGATAGCACAGCGTAAGCGACGCATGGCTGACGATGCGATCGCCCGGCGGCCGGCCGCGCGCGCCGCACAGCGCGGGAAGTCAGCCGGCTGCCAAGAAGCGGTAGAGATTGCGCAACATGCCGGCAGTTGCGCCCCAGATGAAGTAATGCCCGGCTGATTCGCCACTGGGATAGGGCATCGCAAAAAAACGACGCTCGCCGCCTTCCCAGCGGAACACGCGCACCTGGTGGTTCGCGGGGCTCATCAGGAACGCGAGCGGCACCTCGAAAATCTCGGCGACTTCGAACGTGTCGGCCTGCACGGTGAACGGCGGATGCACGAGCGCCACGACGGGCGTCACGCAGAAACCGGTCCCCGTCAGGTAGTCGGGCAGCGCACCGAGAATCTCCACCGGCTCGGCGGCCAGTCCGATTTCTTCCTTCGCCTCGCGCAACGCGGTTGCCGTCGCATCGCGATCGAACGGCTCGCGACGGCCGCCGGGGAAGCTGATCTGCCCGGCATGGTCGTTCAGGTGATCGGCGCGCTGGGTCAGCAGCACGGTGAGGCCGCTCTCGCGAACGACGAGCGGGATGAGGACGGCGGCGCTGCGCGGGTCGACGCCCTCCTGCAGCCGCGCCTCGCCGGGCTCGACGCTCCATTCGAGCGTGCGCGCAAAACGCTCGCGCAGCCCGGGCGGCGTCATCAGGCGGGACTCGATGGACGGCAGGCCCGCGCCGGTGCCTTCAACCGGCAGCACTTCGGGATCGATGATGGGGCGGCGATTCAATGGGGCTCTCGTGTTCGTGACATAACGAGCATATTGTCGCGCCAGAATGAAAAAAGCACCCGGGTGGGTGCTTTTTCCTTACAGCTCTTACTCTTGGGAAGCTGCTGCGGCGCGATCCTTCGACACCAGCTTTTCCTTGATACGAGCCGACTTGCCCGAACGCTCGCGCAGGTAGTACAGCTTCGCACGACGCACATCACCGCGACGCTTCACGACGATGCTCGCCAGCAGCGGCGAGTACGTCTGGAACGTACGCTCGACGCCTTCGCCCGACGAGATCTTGCGGACGATGAAGTTCGAGTTCAGGCCGCGGTTGCGAATCGCGATCACGACGCCTTCGTAAGCCTGAACGCGCTTGCGGTTACCTTCAACCACGTTCACGTTCACGATCACCGTGTCGCCCGGGGCGAAATCGGGGATCGTCTTGCCGGCGAGCGCGCGCTCGATCTCTTCCTGCTCAAGTTTTGCGATCAGATTCATTACTGACTCCTTATGCCATCTTGTCGGCGTTTGCACCCGCCCGTTTCCAGGCCTGGCCCCGATAGAGGATGGATTCACATCAGGCACCGCACACACATGCACGGCACCGCCATTTCCCGTCCGCGACGCCGCCTCAGGAGGCGTTCTTCGCTTCGCGTGCGAGGTTCGCAAGCCACGCCTCGTCGGCACGACTCAGCAACTTCTCGCGGCGCGCCCGGACGATCAGGTCCGGCCGCTTCCGCAACGTATTCTTCAATGCTTCCTGCCGCCGCCACTTCTCGATCTCGGCATGATGCCCGCCGAGCAGCACGTCCGGCACGCGCATTCCCTCGTATTCCTCGGGGCGCGTGTAGTGCGGGCAATCGAGCAGCCCGTCGGCGAAGCTGTCCTGCACGGCCGACTGCGCATCGTTCAGCACGCCGGGCAACAGGCGCACGACGGCATCCATCATCGCCATCGCCGGCAGTTCGCCGCCGGACAGAACGAAATCGCCGAGGCTGATTTCCTCGTCGACACAACGGTCGAGCAGACGCTGATCGATCGCCTCGTAGCGACCGCACAGCACGATGACACCGGGCTCCTGCGCCATCCGCACCGCACGTTCGTGCGTGAACGGCGCACCTTGCGGCGACATCATCACCACCCGCGTGCTCGCGACGCCCTGCTCCGCCTGCGCGGCTTTCGCAGCACCGATCGCGGCCTCGAGCGGCCTGGCCAGCATCACCATGCCCGGACCGCCGCCGTACGGGCGATCGTCGACCGTGCGGTAGTTGTCCGTCGTGAAATCACGCGGATTCCAGGTGCGCAACCCGAAGCGCTCCTGCTTCACGGCCCGGCTGGTGATTCCCCAGTCGGTCAGCGCGCGGAACATTTCGGGAAAGAGCGTGACGACGTCGAACTGCACCGCGCTCTCCGTAACCTGGTTCATTAGTAATCGGCTTCCCAGTCGACGACGATGCGACGTGCCGCCTGATCCACCGTCTTGACGTAGACGCCGACGAACGGAATCAGCCGCTCGTCGGTGGTCGGCCGACCATCCTTGCCGACTGCCGGATACTCGACGCGCATGATCGAATGCACGCCGTTGTCGATCATCCCGCTCACCGTCCCGAGCGCCACCGATTGCTCGTTGACGACCTCGAGGCCGATCAGGTCGACCCAATAGAATTCGTCCGCGGACAATGCCGGGAAATCTTCCCGGCGCACGAACACGCGAAAGCCGCGCAAAGCCAGTGCGGCATCGCGGTCGCTGACACCCGCGGTATGCGCGACGACCGTGTCGCCGTGCGTCTTCGACTGCAGGATGCGGGCGGACAACCGCTCCCCACCCCGTTCCAGCCACCAGCGGCGCGCTGTGAGCAGCGCATCGCCGCCGCGACCGGCGTCGGCATGCGTCGCCACCTTGACCCAGCCTTTCAGGCCGTAGGCGTCGACTACTGCACCGACCTCGACAGCATCGTCGGGCCAGGCTTGCACCGCTTCGAGACTGCCCTGCTCGGCAGCCGTACCGGCGCTCGCGACAGTGTCGCGCTCGACCGGCTTGCGGACGAATGCGCCAAACGACGCTCGCCCGCGCCTTGCGTTACCGGAATCGTGACCGGACATCAATGCTCCTTGCAGCCGGCACGACCGGCACACCGCGCCATGTTAGGCAGCCGGTTGCGCCTTTTGCGCTTCCTTCACGAGACGCTGGACGGTCGGCGACAGTTGCGCGCCAACGCCTTGCCAGTACGTCAGGCGGTCCTGAGCGATACGCAGCGATTCGCCCTTCGTGGCGACCGGGTTGTAGAAGCCGACGCGCTCGATGAAGCGGCCGTCACGACGGTTGCGCGAATCGGTAGCAACGATGTTGTAGAACGGGCGCTTCTTCGAGCCGCCGCGAGCCAGACGGATGATAACCATATGAAATCCTTCGGGAAAACCGGGTTCGAAACTACTGAAACGTGCGATTATAGCCGGAAACCAAAGCCACAACAAACACTTACGCGCAAAAATTCCGCAGACGCCCTGTTCGCCGGGCATACAATCGTCGTGTCCACGACGCTCCCCGCCGCCATGCCGCTATTTCGCGTCACCCCGGCGCGCCGCGCGCAGCACCGCCTCGCAGGCTTGCTGACCGGCCTCGTCACCTGTCTCGCATCCGCCTCGGCTTGCGCCGCACCACCGGTGGACGAACTCGTCGTGCCGCCCGGCTTCCATGTCGACGTGCTGACCAACGCCGTGCCGACCGCCCGTGAAATGGCGTGGTCGCCGCGCGGCATCCTGTATGTCGGCTCGCAGGAAGGCCGCGTACATGCCTTCGTGATGCAGGCGGGCCGGATCACTGCCCGCCATGTAATCGCGTCGGGGCTCGACACGCCCGTCGGCGTCGCATATCGCGATGGCGCCCTCTATATCTCCGCCGTGTCGCGCATCCTGCGCCTCGACCACATCGACGACCGGCTCGCCAGGCCGCCCGCGCCGGCGGTCGTGACGGACGCGCTGCCGACCGATCATCATCACGGCTGGAAATTCATCGCGTTCGGCCCCGACGGCAAGCTCTACGTGCCGGTCGGCGCACCGTGCAACGTCTGCCTCGCCGATCGCAGCCGATACGCGATCATCGCACGCATGCACGCCGACGGCAGCAACCGCGAAGTATTTGCCCGCGGCGTGCGCAATACCGTCGGCTTCGCGTGGCACCCCGATTCGGGCGAGCTATGGTTCACCGACAACGGGCGCGACATGATGGGCGACGACGTGCCCGACGACAAGCTGAACCGTGCGCCGCGCGCGGGCCTCGATTTCGGCTTTCCGTACTGCCATGGCGGCGACACGCCCGACCCCGAATTCGGGAGCCCCGACGTGTGCCGGCGCTACGCGCCGCCCGCGCTGAAACTCGGCGCGCACGTCGCGGCGCTCGGCATGCGCTTCTATACGGGGCCGATGTTTCCGGCGTCGTATCGCAACAACATCTTCATTGCCGAGCACGGTTCGTGGAATCGCAGCACGAAGGTCGGCTACCGCGTGATGCGCGCTGTCGTGTCGGCCGACGGCAGTCATACGCGCCAGACGCCGTTCATCACGGGCTGGCTGCGCGCGGACGGCAGCGTGTGGGGACGCCCGGCCGACGTACTGCCGCTACCGGACGGCTCGCTGCTCGTCAGCGACGACTACGCGGGCGCCATCTACCGTGTCACCTATGCGGCACCTTGACGCAGCGGAGGGGTGACCGGGCCCGACCGGGCATCGTAGAATGCGTGCCGGGCCCGAGCGCCCTGCGCCGGCCTGCCGGCCGCCCATGCCACCGATAATCCGCCACCACCCATGTCCAGCAGCACCGCATCGCCCCGCCGCTTCCGCTCCAAGACGCTCACCGCCGCCCTCGCGTTCCTGTTCGGTTCGCTCGGCGCGCACCGCTTCTACCTGTACGGCTTGCGCGACGTGTACGGCTGGGCGCACCTGCTCGCGACGATTGTCGGCATCCCGGGTTTCCTGCTGCTCGCCGCGACCCAGCGCAGTGCCGGCCTCGGCTGGTGGCTCGCCGTGCCGGGTGCGATCTCGCTGCTGGCCGCGTTCCTCGCCGCGCTCGTCTACGGCCTGCGCCCCGACGAGAAATGGGACGCGCAATTCAATGCCGACACGGGCAAGCACAGCCGGTCAGGCTGGACGGTGATCTTCATCGTGATCTTCTCGCTGCTGATTGGCGCGTTCCTGCTGATGACCGCGCTCGCGCTGTCGTTCCAGACGTATTTCGAGTCGCAAGTCGAAGCGGCGAAGCAAATCTCGCAGTAAGCTGCCGACGCGGGTCGGTCAGAACAGGCTCATCTGCAAGTCGTCGCGCGATTTCGCGCCAGTTGCGCCCTTCACCGTGCGCGGCGCGGCCGCCCCGGCCGCCGGCGCACCGCGAAACTGCGACAGATCCAGAATGCCGTTCCTGCGCTCGTTCAACCCGAGCCGCTTCACGGCCTGACGGAAACGCTGCCGCAACAGGTCGGCCCAGATCCCCTCGCCCTTCATCCGTTTCGAGAAATCCGAGTCGTAGTCCTTCCCGCCGCGCATGTCGCGCACGCGATTCATCACGCGCTCCGCTCGATCGGGGAAATGCGCGGCAAGCCAGTTCTTGAACAGTGGCGCGACCTCCCACGGCAGCCGCAGGATGATGTAGCTCGCGTGCGTCGCGCCGGCTTCCGCACAGGCTTCCAGCACACGCTCCATGTCCGGCTCGGTGACGAACGGGATTATCGGTGCAATGCTCACACCCACCGGCACGCCCGCGTCGCGCAGTGCGCGGATCGTACGCAGCCGGCGCGCCGGTGTCGCCGCACGCGGCTCGAGCGTGCGCGCGAGATCGGCGTCGAGCGTCGTGATCGTGACTGCGGCCATCACCTGCCCGCGCTCGGCCATCGGGGTCAGCAGATCCAGATCGCGCTCGATCAGCGACGATTTCGTGATCGCGGCGAACGGCAGCCCGTAATCGTGCATCACCTGGATCACGCTGCGCGTGATGCGCAGATCGCGCTCGACGGGCTGGTATGCATCGGTGTTGACGCCGAGCGCGATCGGCTCCGGCACGTAGCGCTTGCGCGAAATCTCGCGCTCGAGCAGTTCGGCCGCGTTGACCTTCGCGTAGATGCGGCTCTCGAAATCGAGCCCCGGCGACAGGCCGAGATAGCTATGGGTCGGCCGTGCGAAGCAGTAGATGCAGCCATGCTCGCAGCCGCGATACGGATTGAGCGACACGCTGAACGGAATGTCCGGCGACTGGTTGTGCGTCAGGATGCTCTTCGCGCGCTCCTCGAACACCTGGGTACGCAGCGGAGCAGGCAGATCGGTGTCGTCCGATTCGTGCGTCCAGCCGTCGTCGACCGCTTCGCGCAGTGCCGTTTCGTACCGCCCCTGGAGATTGTCGACCGCACCGCGCCCCTTGCGGGGCGCCGGCGGCGCTATCGGAAACTCGTTGTCGGACCGACCGTCCATGTGCTCACCCATTCGCCTGCACCCAATACTGTATATTTATACAGTATTGGGTGCAGCATGCCAAGGGCGAGATAGCGGGGCCGGCAGCAGGCCCCCGCCGCGCTCATTCGCCGACCGAAATCGTCAGCGTCTCCTTGATTTCCTCCATCACGACATAGCTCTTCGACTGCACCGCGCCGGGAAGTTGCAGCAGGATGTCGCCGAGCAGCTTGCGATAGTCGGCCATTTCACCGATCCGCGCCTTGATCAGGTAGTCGAAGTCGCCGGACACGAGATGACATTCGAGCACCTCGTCGATCTTCATCACTTCGCGGCGGAACTGCTCGAACATGTTGCCGCCCTTGTGGCCAAGTGTGATCTCGACGAACACCAGCAGCGCGGCATCCAACTGGTGAGGATCGACACGCGCGTGGTAGCCGGTGATCACGCCGTCGCGCTCCATGCGCCGCACGCGCTCGATGCACGGCGTGACGGTCAGTCCGACCTGTTCCGCGAGGTCCTTCATCGCCATCCGGCCGTCGTCCTGGAGCAGTTTCAGGATGCGCCGGTCGAGCTTGTCGAGCGAGCGTACTGGCTGGCGTTGCGTTCTCATTTGTTTATGCTGAAAACCTGAAAAATACGATAACAAAACCTACACATTCGACAATAACATAGCGCAAAAAACTAGATCAGCTAGAGGTTACACGGAGACGCAGGTGCGCCCGGCCTCGACCTGATCCCTTCCATCTGGAGCAGCTATGCGAGTCGTCATTCTGGGCAGCGGTGTGGTGGGCGTGGCAAGCGCGTATTACCTCGCGCGCGCCGGTCATGAAGTCACGGTGATCGACCGGGAAGCCGGCCCGGCGCTCGAGACGAGCTTCGCAAACGCAGGTCAGATCTCGCCCGGCTATGCGGCGCCGTGGGCCGCGCCCGGCGTGCCGCTGAAGGCCGTCAAGTGGATGTTCGAGAAGCACGCGCCGCTCGCAATCCGCCTCGACGGCACGCGCTTCCAGCTCCAGTGGATGTGGCAGATGCTGCGCAACTGCACGGCCGAGCGCTATGCGGTCAACAAGGGCCGCATGGTCCGCCTCGCCGAATACAGCCGCGATTGCCTGCAGGCGCTGCGCGCCGACACGGGCATCGAGTACGAAGGGCGCACGGGCGGCACGCTGCAGCTGTTCCGCACGCAACAGCAACTCGACGGCGCGGCGAAGGACATCGCGGTGCTGCAGGAAGCGAACGTGCCGTTCGAACTGCTGTCGCCGGCCGAACTGAAAAATGCCGAACCGGCGCTCGCCGCCGTGTCGCACAAGCTGACCGGCGGCCTGCGCCTGCCCGGCGACGAAACGGGCGACTGCCAGCTGTTCACGACGCGCCTCGCGGCGCTCGCGGAATCGCTCGGCGTGAAGTTCCGCTACAACACGCCGATCGACGCGCTCGCGATCGCGGGCGGCAAGATTGCCGGCGTGCAGTGCGGCAGCGAGACGGTGCGCGCGGATGCGTACGTCGTCGCGCTCGGCTCGTACTCGACCCGCTTCGTCTCGAACCTGATGAAGATTCCGGTCTATCCGCTGAAGGGCTATTCGATCACCGCGCCGATCGTCGACGAGGCGGCCGCCCCCGTGTCGACGGTGCTCGACGAAACCTACAAGATCGCGATCACGCGTTTCGACCAGCGCATCCGTGTCGGCGGCATGGCGGAAATCGTCGGTTTCGACAAGAACCTGCGCGCAGCGCGCCGCGAAACGCTGGAAATGTGCGTGAACGACCTGTTCCCGGGCGGCGGCGACACGTCGAAGGCAACCTTCTGGACGGGCCTGCGCCCGATGACGCCGGACGGCACGCCGATCGTCGGCCGCACGCCGGTCTCGAACCTGTTCCTGAACACCGGCCACGGCACGCTCGGCTGGACGATGTCGTGCGGATCGGGCCAGTTGCTCGCCGACCTGATCTCGGGCAAGAAGCCGGCGATCCAGGCCGACGACCTGTCGGTGCATCGCTACCTGAAGGACGTGGCCGGCCAGACGCGCCCGGCATACGCATAAGTCGGGACGGCCCGCGGCGACGCAGGCCGGTCGGTATCAATGGAGAAGGCGCCCGTCAGGGCGCCTTTTTCGTTTCAGCGCATGCGATACCGGCTCGGAAAGGGGGCTTGCGTCAACGCGCACGCGCGTTGCCCCTTCGCTCCGGCGATCGATGCTTCGGTCCCATCTGCTCGCACAAAAACTGTTCCGTACGGCATGGTGCGATGGCGATGCGCTGCATCGAAGACAGATGCGTCCCCGCCCCTTCTGCCATTGCACAAAAAAAGGGCGCTCATCGCGCCCCTTTCGTACGACTTGCTGCCGAAGCATCAAGTCACGCAGCGTCAGCCCAGCTCGTTCACGAGCTCCGGCACGAGCGCGAACAGATCGCCGACGAGGCCGTAGTCGGCCACGCTGAAGATCGGTGCTTCCGGATCCTTGTTGATCGCGACGATCACCTTCGAATCCTTCATGCCGGCCAGATGCTGGATCGCACCCGAGATGCCGACCGCGATGTACAGCTGCGGTGCGACGATCTTGCCGGTCTGGCCGACCTGGTAGTCGTTCGGCACGTAGCCGGCGTCGACTGCCGCGCGCGATGCGCCGAGTGCGGCGCTCAGCTTGTCGGCCAGCGGCTCGAGAACCTTCGTGTAGTTCTCGCCGCTGCCCAGGCCGCGGCCACCCGACACGATGATGCTCGCCGACGTCAGTTCCGGACGGTCCAGCTTCGTCACTTCACGGCTCACGAACTGCGACTTGCCTGCGTCCGCCGCCGCGTCGATCTTCTCGACCGCTGCGCTGCCGCCTTCCGCTGCCACCGGATCGAAACCCGTCGCACGCACCGTGATGACCTTGATCGGGTCGCTCGACTGCACCGTCGCGATCGCGTTGCCCGCGTAGATCGGGCGCTCGAACGTGTCGGCCGAATCGACCGCCGTGATGTCCGAGATCTGCGCGACGTCCAGCTTCGCGGCGATACGCGGTGCGATGTTCTTGCCGTAGGCGGTAGCCGGAGCCAGGATGTGCGAATAGTCCTTCGCGATGTTCAGCGCGGTCGCCTCGACGTTTTCCGCGAGGCCCGCTTCGAGTTGCGGCGCATCGGCCAGCAACACCTTCGACACACCTGCGATCTTCGCTGCTGCATCGGCAGCCGCTTGCGCGTTGTGGCCCGCGACCAGCACGTGGATGTCGCCACCGATCTTCGCTGCCGCCGCCACCGTATTCAGCGTCGCGGCCTTGATCGACGCGTTGTCGTGTTCTGCAATCACCAGAATCGTCATTTCTTTCCGCTCCCTCTTACAGCACCTTGGCTTCGGTCTTCAGCTTCTCGACCAGCGTCTTCACGTCCGGCACCTTCACGCCGGCCGCGCGCTTCGGCGGCTCGGCCACCTTCAGCGTCTTCAGACGCGGCGTGACATCCACGCCGAGGTCTTCCGGCTTCACCGTTTCCAGCGGCTTCTTCTTCGCCTTCATGATGTTCGGCAGCGTCACGTAGCGCGGCTCGTTCAGGCGCAGGTCGGTCGTCACGACCGCCGGCAGCGACAGCGACAGCGTTTCCGCGCCGCCGTCGACTTCGCGTGCAACCGTTGCCTTGCCGTCGGCGATCGTCACCTTCGACGCGAACGTCGCTTGCGGCAGGCCAGCCAGCGCAGCCAGCATCTGGCCCGTCTGGTTCGAATCGTCGTCGATCGCCTGCTTGCCGAGGATCACGAGTTGCGGCTGTTCCTTGTCGACCAGCGCCTTCAGGATCTTCGCGACGGCCAGCGGCTCGACGCTGTCGTTCGACTCGACGAGGATCGCGCGATCCGCGCCGATCGCCAGCGCCGTGCGCAGCGTTTCCTGCGCTTGCGCGACACCGACCGACACGGCGATCACTTCAGTCGCCACACCGGCTTCCTTCAGGCGCACGGCTTCTTCAACGGCGATTTCGTCGAACGGGTTCATCGACATCTTCACGTTCGCGATGTCGACGCCCGTGTTGTCCGACTTCACGCGGACCTTCACGTTGTAATCGACCACTCTTTTCACTGGCACCAGGATTTTCATGCACACGCTCCAAAGTTACGAATACGACCAGAGGCCATTCTATAGCGAGGCCTCATGACTGCGCGGCCAAGCGGACCAATCCATCGCGGCTATCGAGGATAGCGCGCCTCTTCGGCGCGCCGGCAATAGCGAACGGTCGTTCTATTTTAAAAGAGAAAAAACCCGGACGCAAAGCCCGGGTTTTCGATCATCGACTCTAATCGTCACCGGGCGCGCCCCGCATCACGTGTTACCAGGCAGCGATCACCGCGCCGCCGAACTTCTGTTCGATGAACTGCTTCACTTCCGCGGAATGATAAGCCGCGACCAGCTTCGCGACCCACGGCTTGCCCCGGTCGGCCTCGCGAATCGCGAGAACGTTCGCGTACGGGCCGGTCGGGCCCTCGATCGCGATCGCATCCTGTTTCGGTTTCAACCCCGCTTCCATCGCGTAGTTGGTATTGATCGCCGCCGCGTCGACGTCGCCGAGCGAGCGCGGAATCTGCGCCGCATCGAGCTCGACGATCTTCAGCTTGCGCGGGTTGTCGACGATGTCGAGCGGCGTCGCCTTCAGCCCGGCGTCCGCGCGCAGCTTCAGCAGCCCCTGCTTCTGCAGCAACAGCAGCGCACGGCCGCCGTTGGTCGGATCGTTCGGCACCGCGATGCGCGCGCCCGGCTTCAACTCGGCCAGCGACTTCACCCGCTTCGAATAGATGCCCATCGGGAACGTGACGGTCTCCGCGACCTTGATCAGCTTGTAGCCGCGATCCTTCACCTGCGCCTGCAGATACGGATCGTGCTGGTAGCTGTTCGCGTCGAGATCGCCGGACGCGAGCGCCGCGTTCGGTTGCACGTAATCCGAGAATTCGACGACGCGGATGTCGAGGCCGCCCTTGGCCGCGACCTTCTTCACCACCTCCATGATCTGCGCGTGCGGGCCGCCCGTCACGCCCACCTTGATGATTTCGGTCTGCGCGTGCGCGCTCGCGAACAGTGCGGCCGCGCCGAATGCGGCCGCGAACTTCAGCATGAAGCGTCGTTGCATCCTATCCCCCAACGAATGAATGTCGTTTTACTTGTGGCTCAGCCGGCGCACGAGCCAGTCGCCGAACGACTGCACGATCTGCACGAACACGATCAGGATCGCGACGACCGTCCACATCACTTCCGGCAGATAGCGCTGGTAGCCGTAGCGGATCCCGAGATCGCCGAGCCCGCCGCCGCCGATCGCACCCGCCATCGCCGAATAGCCGACGAGCGACACGAACGTGATCGTCAGGCCCGCGACGATGCCCGGCAGCGATTCGGGCAGCAGCACCTTGAACACGATCTGCGAGGTCGTCGCACCCATCGACTGGGCCGCCTCGATCAGCCCGCGGTCGACTTCGCGCAGCGCGGTCTCGACCAGCCGCGCGACGAACGGTGCGGCCGCGAGCGTCAGCGGCACGACCGCTGCGGCCGTGCCGATCGACGACCCCGTGACGAGCCGCGTGAACGGAATGACCGCGACCAGCAGGATGATGAACGGCGTCGAGCGCACCGCGTTCACGATGCCGCCGAGCACGCGATTCACGCCGAGGTTCTGCAGCACGCCCTGGCGGTCGGTCAGGTAGAGCAGCACGCCGAGCGGCAGCCCGACGAGCGCGCCGACCGCCCCCGAGATGCCGACCATGATCAGCGTCTCCCAGAACGACTGCACGAACATATCGAACATCTCACTCAACATACGAAAGCTCCTCTACCACCACACCTTGCTCGCGCAGGAACGCGAGCGCCTGCCCGACCTTGCCCGGTTCGCCGCCCGCGAGCACCGCGAGCGACCCGAACGCCTGCCCCTGGATCTCGTCGATCTGGCCATGCAGGATGTTGAAATCGAGTTCGTACCGGCGGATCGTCTCCGACAGGATCGGCTGGTCGACACCCGAGCCGGTGAACGCGAGCCGCAGCAGATGCCCGCTGCCCGTCTTCAGCCGCTCGGCCACGCGTGCCTTCAGCGCGGGCGGCAGTTCCTGCGCGATCACGTCGCCGATCAGCGCGCGCGTCACTTCGTGATGCGGCTGCAGGAACACGTCGATCACGCGGCCCTCTTCGACCACGCGGCCCGCGTCGAGCACCGCCACGCGATCGCACACCTGCTTGATGACTTCCATCTGGTGCGTGATCAGCACGATCGTCAGGCCGAGCTCGCGGTTGATGCGCTTCAGCAGGTCGAGGATCGCGCGCGTGGTCTCGGGGTCGAGCGCCGACGTCGCTTCGTCCGACAGCAGCACCTTCGGCTTGCTCGCGAGCGCGCGGGCGATGCCGACGCGCTGCTTCTGGCCGCCGCTGATCTGCGCCGGATAGCGATCCTTCTGCGCGGACAGCCCGACGAGGTCGAGCAGCGGCAGCACCGCCGCCTCGATCTCGGCACGGCTCGCGCCGGCCAGCTCGAGCGGCAGCGCGACGTTGTCGAACACCGTGCGCGACGACAGCAGATTGAAGTGCTGGAAGATCATGCCGATTTCGCGGCGCGCTTCGCGCAGCGCGCCGGACGACAGCAGCGTGAGATCGCGTCCCCCGACGACGACATTGCCTTCGGTCGGCCGCGTGAGCAGGTTGATGGTGCGCACGAGCGTGCTCTTGCCGGCGCCGCTTCGGCCGATGATGCCGAACACCTCTCCCTGCGGGATCGTCAGATTGACGTTGTGCAATGCGTCGACCCAGCCGGTCGGCCCGGGAAAACGCTGCGACAGATTGCGTAATTCGATCATGTAAACAAAACGGCGGCCGGCTGGCGAGGCCCGCCAGTCGGCCGCCGAAGCATCTGGAATAGCCGGCGATTTTACCGCAAACCCCTCATTCCACTTAATAATCGATTTCGATCTTTTCATAACCAGACGAAATTAGAGGGGCGCTGCTGGCCCGCCGCGCGGGTACCGCGACTATGATCCGGAACACCGATGCCAACGAGACAGGGGACCCGCCAGATGACCGCCACCACCACGCAGGCCGCCGCACCCGCCGCCACCTCGGCATCGGGCCCGGTATCGCCGCCCGCCCCACGGATGGGCCGGCTGCGTACCGCGGACGGGCTCGAACTGGCGTCGTATCGCTGGCCGGCCGGCGACGGCACGGTGCCGCCGCTTGCGACGATCGCGCTCGCCCACGGCCTCGCCGAGCATGCGGGCCGTTACGCGGCGCTCGCGGCCAGATTGAACGCGGCGGGCATCGACGTGCTGGCGATCGATCTGCGCGGGCACGGCCAGTCGCCCGGCAAACGCGCATGGGTCGAGCGTTTCGACGATTACCTGAACGATGCGGATGCGCTGGTTGCCGAAGCCGCCCGCGGCGCCATGCCGCTCTTCCTGATGGGGCACAGCATGGGCGGCGCCGTCGCGGCGCTGTATGCGATCGAACGCGTGCCGGCTCGCGGCCACGCGCTGGCGGGCCTCGTGCTGTCGAGCCCGGCGCTCGCGCCGGGACGCGACGTGCCGCGCTGGATGCTCGCGATGAGCCGCTTCATCAGCCGCGTGTGGCCGAGCTTCCCTGCAATCAGGATCGATGCGGCGCTGCTGTCGCGCGATCCGGCCGTCGTCGCGGCCAATCGGGCCGATCCGCTCGTGCACCACGGCGCGGTGCCGGCGCGCACCGGCGCCGAAGTCCTCGATGCGATGGCGCGCATCGAGCGCGGTCGCGGTGCGCTGCGCGTGCCGGTGCTCGTCTATCACGGCACCGAGGACAAGCTGACCGAACCCGACGGAAGCCGCGCGTTCGGCGCCCGCGTCGGCTCGCCCGATCGCACGCTGACGCTATACGAAGGCGGCTTCCACGAAACGATGAACGATCTCGAGCGCGACCGCGTGATCGATGCGCTGATCGCGTGGATTCACGCGCACGTGCCGGCGCGCTGAGCGCGCGCCGATCCGCTGCCGGTCAGATGCCGGCCAGCACGCGCAGGTGCGCGACGACGCTGCGCCCGAGTGCCGACAGGTTGTAGCCGCCCTCGAGACAGCTCACGATGCGACCCTGCGCATGCCGGCGCGCGACGTCGACGACCTGCGCGGTCAGCCATTCGAAATCGGATTCGACGAGACCGAGGTTGCCGATGTCGTCCTCGCGATGCGCGTCGAAACCGGCCGACACGAACAGCATTTGCGGCTTGAACGCGTCGAGACGCGGCAGCCAGAACATGTCGACCGCTTCGCGGATCGCCATCCCGTTGCTGCGCGCAGGCATCGGCAGGTTGACCATGTTCGGCGCCTGGTGATCGGCGCCCGAGAACGGGTACAGCGGATGCTGGAAGAAGCTGCACATCAGCACGCGCTCGTCGTTCGCGAACGCGGCTTCGGTGCCGTTGCCGTGGTGCACGTCGAAATCGATGATCGCGACCCGCTCAAGGCCGTGCACGTCGAGCGCGTGCCGCGCGGCGATCGCGACGTTGTTGAAGAAGCAGAAGCCCATCGCGCGCGCGGGTTCCGCGTGATGGCCGGGCGGCCGAACGCTGCAGAACGCATTCGCGTAGCGGCCTTCGATCACCGCGTCGGTCGCCGCGACCGCGGCGCCGGCCGCACGCAGCGCGGCGCGCCACGTGTCGCGGTTCATCAGCGTGTCGGGATCGATCTCGACGTAGCCGTCGACGGGCATCATGCTGCGGATGTAGTCGATATGGGCCTGCGTATGCACGCGGCCCAGCGCCACCTCGCTCGCGAATGGCGCGGTTTCGTGCACGATCAGGTCGTCGATGCGGCTCGCGATCAGCTGATCCTGGATCGCCGACAGTCGGGCCGGGCATTCCGGATGCCATTCCCCCATCTCGTGCAGCATGCAGTCGGGGTGCGTATAGAAGGCGGTTGCCATAAGCTGTCATCCGCGACGCGGGTTGCGCCGCAGGTCTCCATCAATGATGTCCATCGTCTTCCGCGAATTCGCCGCTAACTTACCACAACGGTGCGCTGCTACGCCCCGGCACGCAAGGTGCGTCGGGTATACTGCGCCGAACCCCATCGCCCTGTCCGCCCGCTTCGACATGAATTCCAGCAAGCCTGCCGCCCTTCTCTCCGCACTGTTCCGCGTTCGCGTTCCGCTCGTTGCCGCTGCCGTCGCCGCTACCCTGGCCGCCGCACCCGCCGCCGCGCAAACACAGCCTGCGAAGTCTCCCGGCACGCTCGTCGCGCAGGCGCAACCGCAGCAGCCGACGCCGCCGGGCCAGACCTTCGAAGAGGAGATCGTTCCGCAGCGTTACGCGAGCAACGCGAAGGTCGATGCGTTCATCGACGAGATGGTGAGCCGCAACGGCTTCGATTCCGCGAGCCTGCACGCGCTGTTCTCGCGCGTCAGCTACTCGGCCACGGCCGTGAAACTCGTGAAGCCGGCGCCGACGCCTTCGGTGAAGAACTGGAGCGTCTATCGTTCGCGCTTCATCGAACCGATCCGCATCAACGCGGGCGTGAAATTCTGGAAGGCGAACCGGGCAACGCTGCAGCGCGCGTCCGAGGAATTCGGCGTGCCGCCGGAGGTGATCGTCGGCATCATCGGCGTCGAAACGATCTACGGCCGCTACATGGGCAACTTCCGCGTGCTGGATGCGCTGACGACGCTCACGTTCGACTACCCGGACACGCCGAATCGCGACAGCCGCCAGGCCACGTTCCGCAAGAACCTCGAGGACTTCCTCGTCTGGACCCGCGACAACCAGCTCGACCCGACCACCGTGCTCGGCTCGTACACGGGCGCGATCGGCATCCCGCAGTTCCTGCCGAGCAGCATCCGCGAGTATGCGGTCGACTACGACGGCGGCGGCCACGTCGATCTGCGCAGCAGTCCTGCCGATGCGATCGGCAGCGTCGCAAACTACCTGAAGCAGCACGGCTGGGAAACCGATCGCCCGGTGGTCTGGCGGATCACGCCCGACACGGGCAGCCTCGGCATCGCCCAGGCGGCCGCGGACGGCCAGCCCGAACCGCACTGGGCACTGTCGCAGCTGCTGCGCGCCGGCATGACGCTCAACGAGCCGACGGTCAATATCACCACCGAAGCCGGCACGCCGGTGACCGTGGTCGATCTGCCGTCGCCGGGGCGCGCAACCGAGTACATGCTCGGCCTCAAGAACTTCTACGTGCTGACGCGCTACAACCGCAGCTTCTTCTACGCGCTCACCGTGTACCAGCTCGGCGAAGCCGTGAAGGCGCAGATGGAAGCGAGCGGCGCGCTGCCGCTGCCCGCGGCGGACACGGAAGCGCCGGCGCAGTAAGCTCGGCCCGCGCAAAGAAAAAGCGCCGCTCGTGCGGCGCTTTTTTATCGCGTGATCCTGCCGATGCCGTTCCGGCTCAGGCAGGAAACACGCCGGTCGACAGGTAGCGGTCGCCGCGATCGCAGACGATGAACACGATCGTCGCGTTCTCGACCTGGCGCGCGATACGCATCGCGACTTCGCATGCGCCACCCGACGAGATGCCGGCAAAGATGCCTTCGACGGCCGCGAGCCGGCGCGCCATCGTTTCGGACGCGGCCTGACTCACGCTCTCGACGCGATCGACGCGGCTGCGATCGAAGATCGTCGGCATATAGGCCTCCGGCCACTTGCGAATGCCCGGGATGCGCGACCCTTCTTCCGGCTGCGCGCCCACGATCTCGATCGCCGGATTCTGTTCCTTCAGAAAACGCGACGTGCCCATGATCGTGCCCGTCGTGCCCATCGCCGACACGAAGTGCGTGACGCGCCCCTCGGTGTCGCGCCAGATCTCAGGGCCCGTGCCTTCGTAGTGCGCGATCGGGTTGTCGGGGTTCCCGAACTGATCGAGGATCACGCCCTTGCCTTCGCGCTGCATCTGCTCCGCGAGGTCGCGCGCCAGTTCCATCCCGCCCTTTACCGGCGTCAGGATGATTTCGGCACCGTAAGCGGCCATGCTCTGGCGACGCTCGACCGACAGGTCCTCCGGCATGATCAGCACCATCTTGTAACCGCGGATCGCCGCGGCCATCGCGAGCGCGATGCCCGTATTGCCGCTCGTCGCCTCGATCAGCGTATCGCCCGGCTTGATGCGGCCGCGCGCCTCGGCCTTGCTGATCATCGACAGCGCCGGGCGATCCTTCACGGAACCGGCCGGATTGTTGCCTTCCAGCTTGGCGAGCAACACGTTGTTGCGTGCGCGAATCTCGTCGTCCGGCAGGCGGACCAGTTGCACGAGCGGCGTGTTGCCGATCGTGTCTTCGATAGTTTTGTAAGCCATGGAGATACCGTGAGTGCGAGGCTGATCAATCGATTGATTGTAAACCAGCGCCGGGGCTCGCGCCGGCAACCCCCATTGCGACGGTGGAATAGGCGTGCCCGCGATTCACGATCGTGCGCGTGCGGCATGCACGCAAAAAACCCGCGGCATGCCGCGGGAAGCCGTCGCAACGACGGCGACTGAAGGAGCCCTTCGCCTCGCGAGCGTTACTTCTGCGCAGTGCGGGCGGGCGCCGCGGCAGGTTTCACTGCCGCGGGCTTGCCCGCGGCGGGTGCCTGCGCACCCGAGCCTGCTGCGCCGATCGTCAACCCCTCCTGCTGAAGGCGCTCGACCGTATGGCCGCCCATGCCTTTCACGCGCGACGCAAGATCGTCTGCATTCCTGAACGGGCCGCGTGCGCCGCGCTCGTCGAGAATCGCCTTTGCCCGCGCGGGACCGATGCCCTTGATGCCGACGAGTGCATCCTCGTTCGCGGTGTTGACGTCGACGGCCGCCCAGGCCGACGCGATCGCGCCGAACATCGCTGCGGCGGCAAACCATTTCCTGATCATGTGCTGGATCTCCGATGAAAAACGGTCGGCGGCTGCCGACCGTGAGACCCAGTCTAGCGATGCGACGCGCGGACTTAAACCTGGCCGGACAGCCAACGCACGTAGCGGTCGACACCTTCCTGCACCGTCAGGAACGGCGCATCGTAGCCGGCGGCACGCAGCTTCGTCTGGTCGGCCTGCGTGAAGCACTGGTACTTGCCGCGCAGCGCATCCGGGAACGGCACGTATTCGATCAGCCCCTGCTCGACCTGCTGCGCGAGCGTCAGCGGCGGCAGGCCGTCGAGCGCGCGCAGCGTGTTTACGACCGTCGACGCGATGTCGTTGAACGGTTGTGCGCGGCCGGTGCCGAGGTTGAAGATGCCCGACTTCTCCGGATGATCGAAGAAGAACAGGTTCACCTTCGCGACATCCTCGATCGAGACGAAGTCGCGCGTCTGCTCGCCCGGCGCATAACCGTTGTACTCGCCGAACAGCTTGACCTTGCCTTCCGCGCGGAACTGGTTGAAGTTGTGGAACGCGACCGACGCCATGCGGCCCTTGTGCGTCTCGCGCGGGCCGTACACGTTGAAGTAGCGGAACCCGGCGATCTGGCTCTTCGCGCTCGGCAGCACGCGCCGGATCACCTGGTCGAACAGGAACTTCGAATAGCCGTAGACGTTCAGCGGCGCCTCGACCTCGCGCTCCTCGACGAAGCGCGTCGAGCCGCCGTAGGTCGCCGCCGACGACGCGTACAGGAACTGCGCGCCCTGCGCGAGGCACGCATCGAGCACCGCGCGGCTGTAGCGGAAGTTGTTGTCCATCATGTAGCGGCCGTCGGTTTCCATCGTGTCCGAACAGGCGCCTTCGTGGAACACCGCGCGTACCTTGCCGAAATCGCCGCGTGCGAAGCGTTCGACGAATTCCGTCTTGTCGAGATAGTCGTCGATCTCGCAATCGACGAGATTGCGGAACTTTTCCGCGCGCGTCAGATTGTCGACCGCGATGATGCGCGACTCGCCACGCTCGTTGAGCGCCTTGACGATGTTCGCGCCGATAAAACCGGCTGCGCCGGTGACGATGATGGTCATGGTCGTCCTGCCTGAAAAATGGGAGCCGTCCGGCCGGCGCGTGCGCCGCCCGATGCGCTCAGTGAAACAGTTCGTCGTAGCCGACGGTCGCCGTGCCGAGCTTGCCGACCACGATACCCGCGGCACGGTTCGCGAGCACGACGGCGTCGACGAGCGGCACGCCTGCGCCGAGCATCGTCGCGACGGTCGCGATCACGGTATCGCCCGCCCCCGACACGTCGTACACCTCGCGCGCGAGCGCCGGCGCGTGCAGTTCGCCCGCGGCCGAAAAGAGCGTCATCCCCTCTTCCGAACGCGTGAGCAGCAACGCATCGAGATCGAGTTCCGCGCGCAGCTTCGCGACGCGCGCGCGAAGGTCGTCTTCCGAATGCCACTGACCGACGACTTCGCGCAACTCCGCGCGGTTCGGCGTGATCAGCGAGGCGCCGCTATAGCGCGCCCAGTCGCCGCCCTTCGGATCGACGAGCACCGGCTTGCCGGCCGCGCGCGCCTTCTCGATCATCGTCGTCACGTGCGTCAGCCCGCCTTTCGCGTAATCCGACATCAGCACGATGTCGTGCTGCGGCAGCAGCGCGTCGAACCGCGCGAGCCCGGCGAGCAGCACCTCGTGCGTCGGCATCGCTTCGAAATCGACGCGCAGCAGCTGCTGCTGGCGCGCAAGCACGCGCAGCTTGATCGTCGTCGGCAGCGCCGCGTCGCGCTCGAGATGGGGCGTGACGCCACTGCTGCCGAGCAGCTCGACGATCCGCTCACCGGGTTCGTCGCAGCCGACCACGCACAGCAGCCCGGCCTGGGCGCCGAGCGTCACGGCGTTGCGCGCGACGTTGGCCGCGCCGCCGAGCCGCTCTTCCTGGCGCTGCACGTGCACGACGGGCACCGGCGCTTCCGGCGAAATACGGTCGACGTTGCCGAACCAGTAGCGGTCGAGCATCACGTCGCCGACCACGAGCACACGCGAACGCGCGAGCTGCGCGCGCGGGACCGGCACCACTTCGCGAAGGGTCGTCATCGTGCGCTCATCCACGGGAGGAGGACTGCGGATCGACATGCGGACGCCCGATCGCATGGTAGTCGAAGCCGAGTTCGGCCATCGCGTCCGGTTCGTACAGGTTGCGTCCGTCGAAGATCACCGGCGCCTTCAGTTCGGCCTTCAGGCGCGTGAAATCCGGGCTCCGGAATTCCTTCCACTCGGTGACGATCACGAGCGCATCCGCGGCGCTCACGGCCGCGTCCTGGGTATCGACGAAATGCAGACGCGCAAGCGCGTCGGAAGCCTCGCCGAGATCGAGCGCGAACACGCGGCGCGCCTCGTCGATCGCGACCGGATCGTACGCGCGCACGATCGCGCCGCGCCCGAGCAGCGCGCCGATCAGCCGACGGCTCGGCGCCTCGCGCATGTCGTCCGTATTCGGCTTGAACGCGAGGCCCCAGACCGCGAATTCGCGACCGGTCAGGTCCGCGCCGAAGCGCTGCTCGATCTTGCCGATCAGCACGTCCTTCTGCGCGGAGTTGGCCGCTTCGACGGCCTCCAGGATGCGCAGCGGCTGGCCGTTCTCGCCGGCGGTGCGGATCAGCGCCTGCACGTCCTTCGGGAAGCACGAGCCGCCGTAGCCGACGCCCGCGTACAGGAAGTGATAGCCGATGCGCGGATCGGAACCGATCCCGCGGCGCACGGCTTCGATGTCGGCACCGACCTTGTCGGCGAGATTCGACATCTCGTTCATGAACGAGATGCGGGTCGCGAGCATCGCATTCGCCGCATATTTCGCGAATTCCGCCGAACGCACGTCCATGTAGATCGTGCGCTCGTGATTGCGGTTGAACGGCGCGTACAGCTTCTTCATCCTCTCGCGCGCCACCGTGCCCGTCTCGTCGTCGTCGACGCCGATGACGATCCGGTCCGGGCGCATGAAGTCCTCGACTGCCGCGCCTTCCTTCAGGAACTCCGGATTCGATACGACCGAGAAACGGTGCGCGACGCTGCCCGCGAGCCCGCGGGCGCCGAGCGCCTCGTCGACCACCGCGCGCACGCGCTGCGCGGTGCCGACCGGCACCGTCGACTTGTCGACGATCACCTTGAAACCGGTCATGTAACGACCGATGTTGCGCGCGGCCTCGAGCACGTATTGCAGGTCGGCCGAACCGTCCTCGTCGGGCGGCGTGCCGACGGCGATGAACTGGATCTCGCCGTGCGCGACGCTCGCCTCGATGTCCGTCGAGAAGCGCAGACGCCCTGCCGCGCGATTGCGCGCGATGATGTCCAGCAGGCCCGGTTCGTGAATCGGCATCCCGCCGTTGTTCAGGATCTCGATCTTGCGCGGATCGACATCCAGACAGAAGACGTCGTGGCCGATCTCGGCGAGGCAGGAGCCTGTGACAAGACCGACATAGCCGGTGCCGATGATGGTGATTTTCATAGATGTTCCGGTACGTCCCGGTAATTGACTAACTTGCCCGCCGAGCCAGACCCGGCGGGAACCGCAGTGCGTCGGCGCCGCGCGCCGGGATCAACCCGGCATCGCAGGTTCGACGCGGCGCGGCGCATAGGTTTCCCAGCCGCTGCATCCGGGGCACTGCCAGTAGAAGAGCCGTGCCCGGAAACCGCAATTCTGGCACGTATAGCGTGGCAGATTTTTGGTGCGCTGCTTGATCAGCGCGCGCATCATTTCAAGTTCCTTACGGCGCGGCTCGTCGGCGGCCGCGATCTGCGCATCGAGCAGGTGCAGCATGCCCGACAGGTTCGGCGACTTCTCCATCTGCGTGCGCGCGAGCGTATGCGCCGCTTCCTGGCCGCGCAACCCGGCGATGTGCTGATACGCAGTATCGAGCAGGTCGTTCGACGGATAGCGATCGACGTAGCCCATCAGCAGCTCGGCGCCCTCGACCGGCTTGTCGAGCGCGACATAGGCCTTCATCAGCTTGTCGGCGACGAGCGGCAGATAAGCGGGATTTTGCGCCTCGACGCGCTTCCAGTGCTCGATCGCGGCCGCGTGATCGCCCGCCGCCTGCGCGGCATCACCGGACAGGATCGTCGCGCGGACGTTCTGCGGGTTCGCGGCAAGCGCGAGCTTCAACTGGTCGGCCGCGGCCGTGGCGTTCTTGCGTTGCAGCGCGTCCTGCGCGAGTTCGCAGTGGAACTGCGCGATTTCGGTGCCGAGCGGCTTGTCGCTCATCGATTCGATGCGCTTCGCGGTGTCGATCGACTTGTTCCAGTCCTTCTCGATCTCGTAGATCGTCAGCAGCGCCCGCTGCGCGCCCAGCGCGTAGTCGCCGTCGGCGAGCCGGTGGAAGGCCTCCTCGGCACGATCGAGCAGGCCGGCCTTCAGGAAATCCTGGCCGAGCTCGTACAGCGCATGGTCGCGCTCGTTGACCGGCAGGTCCGTACGGCTCAGCAGATTCTGGTGCACGCGGATCGCACGGTCCGTTTCGCCGCGACGGCGGAACAGGTTGCCGAGCGCGAAGTGCAGCTCGACCGTCTCGGGGTCGAGTTTCGCGACCTCGATGAACGCGTCGATCGCCTTGTCCGGTTGTTCGTTCAACAGAAAGTTCAGGCCGCGGAAATACGATCGCGGCAGGTTGGCGCTCTCCGACAGGAGGTTCTTCAGGTCATAGCGTGACGCCGCCCAGCCGAGCGCGAACGCCACCGGAATCGCGAGCAACCACCAGAAATCCAGATCCATGCGAAATATCGAAGCAGAGACGAAAACCGCGCGGGAGTCGCGCGGCGTCCGTGTTAAATGACGGGCGGCATCGGCGGCTGGTCGACGATGGCCGGGGTTTCGCGCGCCGCACGCAGGTCGCGCTTCAGGCGCCCGTTCTCGAGGCGCAGGCGGAACATCGCCGGCAGTGCCGACAGCAGGCCGGCCAGCAGCCCGACGACGAAGAACGCGAGACCGATCAGGATCAGCGGCGCCTGCCATGCGTAGCCGGCAACGAAATTCAGCGTCGCGGTTTGCGTATTGGCCAGTGCGAGCACCAGCAGCAGCACGAACACCAATACCCGGATCAGCCAGACGATAAACTTCATGTAGCCCTCTCTTTGTTGAGGTTTGCCGCGGCGCGCGACTCCCCTTCGCGGCGCCGAATCGACCCGTATTGTAAAGGAAGCGTTTCCGCGTCACCGCACATCCTGCGGATGCGCATTGCCGCACGGCAGCCGGAAATGAAAAAAGCGCCCGCAAGGGGCGCTTTTTTCTTCAGCCTTCGCCGGACGGATTCCGGGCAAGCCGGACGACGTTCAACGTTCGTCGTCCGGATCATCAGCTTTCAGCGGCTCGCCGGCGCGGCCGTCGACGCGTTCACGCAATTCCTTGCCGGGCTTGAAGTGAGGCACGAACTTCTCGGGCACCTGCACTTTCTCTCCCGACTTCGGGTTGCGTCCGACGCGTGCCGGGCGACGGTTGAGGCCGAAGCTGCCGAAACCCCGAATTTCGATGCGATGCCCTTTCGCCAGGGCGTCGGACATCGCATCGAGCATCGTTTTCACCGCGAAATCCGCATCCTTGAGGACAAGTTGCGGAAATCGCAGTGCCAGCTGCGCGACCAACTCGGATTTGGTCATACTTCAGCAGACCTCGTGAGGCTTACTGGTTCTGGCCGTCGAGCTTCGCCTTCAGCAGCGCGCCGAGGTTGGTCGTACCGGTCGCAGCGGCGCTGGTGTCCGACTGCAGGCCGCGGATCGCTTCCTGTTGTTCAGCCGAATCCTTCGCCTTGATCGACAGGTTGATGCCACGCGACTTGCGATCGATGTTGATCACCATCGCGTTGACCTTGTCGCCTTCCTTCAGCACGTTGCGTGCGTCTTCGACGCGATCCTGCGAGATTTCCGAAGCACGCAGGTAGCCTTCGATGTCGCCCGTCAGCGTGATGACAGCGCCCTTCGCATCGACCGACTTCACCACGCCGTCGACGATCGAACCCTTGTCGTTCATTGCAACGTAGTTGCTGAACGGGTCGCCTTCGAGCTGCTTGATGCCGAGCGAAATGCGCTCCTTCTCGACGTCGATACCGAGCACGATCGCTTCGACTTCGTCGCCCTTCTTGTACTTGCGAACGGCTTCTTCGCCGGCTTCGCTCCACGACAGGTCCGACAGGTGGACCAGGCCGTCGATGCCGCCCGGCAGACCGATGAACACGCCGAAGTCGGTGATCGACTTGATTGCGCCCGTGATCTTGTCGCCCTTCTTGAAGTTGCGGCTGAAGTCATCCCACGGATTCGGCTTGCACTGCTTCATGCCGAGGCTGATACGACGACGGTCTTCGTCGATCTCGAGGACCATGACTTCGACTTCGTCGCCCAGCTGGACAACCTTCGACGGTGCAACGTTCTTGTTGGTCCAGTCCATTTCCGACACGTGGACGAGGCCTTCGATGCCCGATTCCACTTCGACGAATGCGCCGTAGTCGGTGATGTTCGTGACCTTGCCGAACAGGCGCGTGCCCGACGGGTAACGGCGCGAGATGCCTTCCCACGGATCGTCGCCCAGTTGCTTGATGCCCAGCGAGACGCGGTTCTTCTCTTGGTCGAACTTGAGGATCTTCGCGGTGACTTCCTGGCCAACCGACAGGACTTCGCTCGGGTGACGCACGCGACGCCATGCGATGTCGGTGATGTGCAGCAGGCCGTCGATGCCGCCGAGGTCGACGAACGCGCCGTAGTCGGTGATGTTCTTGACCACGCCGTTGACGATCGCGCCTTCCTTCAGCGTCTCGAGCAGCTTCGCGCGCTCTTCGCCTTGCGTTGCTTCGATCACTGCACGACGCGACAGCACGACGTTGTTACGCTTGCGATCGAGCTTGATCACGCGGAACTCGAGCGTCTTGCCTTCGTACGGGGTCGTGTCCTTGACCGGACGCGTGTCGACCAGCGAACCCGGCAGGAACGCGCGGATGCCGTTGACCATCACGGTCATGCCGCCCTTCACCTTGCCGGTGATCGTGCCGGTGACGAGTTCGTTGTTGTCGAGGGCCTTTTCCAGCGACAGCCACGATGCCAGGCGCTTCGCCTTGTCGCGCGACAGGATCGTGTCGCCGTAGCCGTTTTCGAGTGCGTCGATCGCGACGGACACGAAATCGCCCGACTGCACCTCAACCTCGCCCTGATCGTTCAGGAATTCCTCGATCGGAATGTAAGCCTCGGACTTCAGGCCTGCATTGACGACCACGAAGTTGTGGTCGACGCGCACGACTTCGGCGGAAATCACTTCGCCGGCGCGCATGTCTTGACGGGTCAGCGACTCTTCGAACAGAGCCGCAAAGGATTCGGTATTCGGGGTGGAGGTTTGCAGGTCGGACATAAAAATCTGATTGTGCATGGCTCGCTGTGCCACGCCGGCCGGAATGGCAGGCTGAAAGGGCCAGATCGAGGTCCATACGGGGTTAAGGGTTCGAAACACGCTCCGCGCTGCTCGCGCGAAGCACCTACTGCCGCCCGCCTTCTCAGGCGGGCTGGCCGAGCGCCCGGTACCACTGCAGCACCTGGTCGACCGCTTCATCGACCGAAAGCGCCGACGTATCGAGCAGCTTGGCATCTGCCGCGGGCTTCAGCGGCGCGGCGGCGCGATTGCTGTCGCGCGCATCACGTTCACGAAGATCCCGGAGCAAGTCATCTATATTAGCAGAAAAACCTTTTTGCATCAATTGCTTATGCCGTCTGGCCGCGCGCGCCTCGGCGCTGGCCGTCAGAAACACCTTCAGCACGGCGTCCGGGAAGATTACGGTGCCCATGTCGCGCCCGTCGGCGACGAGGCCCGGCGTCTTGCGGAATGCGCGCTGGCGCGCGACCAGCGCGGTACGCACCGGCCCGTGCACGGCAATCGCCGACGCGCGGTTGCCGACCGCTTCGGCGCGGATGTCGTTCGACACGTCGACGCCGTCGAGCTGCGCGCAGCCCTCGCGAAACGTGATGTGAAGATCGTCGATCAGCTTCACGAGCGCGTCGATGTCCTCCGCCGCGATGCCGTAGCGTACGCTCGCGAGCGCGGCGAGACGATACAGCGCGCCGCTGTCGAGCAGGTGGAAGCCGAGATGCGCGGCGACGAGCGCGGCGACGGTCCCCTTGCCGGAAGCGGTCGGACCGTCGATCGTGATGACGGGGGTCGGGTGAAAGGGTCGGGTCGATTTCATCGGTACGGTGGGTCAGGCCTTGGCGAGCGCGGCGAAGCGGTCGAAATAGTCGGGGAACGTCTTGCCGACGCACTTCGGATCGTTGATTCGCACGGGCACGCCGCCCAGACTGACGAGCGAGAAGCACATCGCCATCCGGTGATCGTCGTACGTGTCGATCGCGGCGTTCGGCGTGAGTTGTTGCGGCGGCGTGACGACCAGATAGTCGGGGCCTTCCTCGACGATCGCGCCGACCTTGCGCAACTCGGTCGCCATCGCGGCGATGCGGTCGGTTTCCTTCACGCGCCAGCTCGCGATGTTGCGCAGCGTGCTCGTGCCGCTCGCGAACAGCGCCGCGACCGCGATGGTCATCGCCGCGTCGGGAATCAGGTTGAAGTCCATGTCGATCGGCTCGAGCTTGCCATGGTCGTGGCCGATGCCGCGCACCTCGATCCAGTCGTCGCCCATCGATACGTTCGCGCCCATCTGCATCAGCGCATTCGCAAAGCCGACGTCGCCCTGGATGCTCGCGCGCCCTACGCCCTCGACGCGCAGCGGGCCGCCGCCGAGCGCGCCGGCCGCGAGGAAATACGAGGCCGACGACGCATCGCCCTCGACCATGATGCGCCCCGGCGAACGGTAGCGGACGCCGGCCGGCACGACGAAGCGCTGCCAGCCGTCGCGCTCGATGGTCACGCCGAAGCGCTCCATCAGCCGGATCGTGATGTCGATGTACGGCTTCGAGATCAGTTCGCCGTCGACTTCGACGACGATCCTGCCGTCCTTCGCCTTCACGAGCGGCAGCGTCATCAGCAGCGCGGTGAGGAACTGGCTCGACACGTCGCCGCGAACGCGGATCGGCGCGTCGACCGTGATCGCCGCAGGCTTGATCCGCAGCGGCGGAAAACCGTCGTTCTGCTCGTAGTCGATCTGCGCGCCGATCTGCCGCAGGCCGTCGACGAGGTCGCCGATCGGCCGCTCGTGCATGCGCGGCACGCCATGCACGCGATAGTCGCCGCCATTGACCGCGAGCGCCGCCGTCAACGGTCGCACCGCGGTGCCCGCGTTGCCGAGGAACAGGTCGGCGGTCTTCGCGGTGAACGCGCCGCGCGTGCCGGTGACGACACAGGTGTCGCCGTCGCGCGCGAGCTTCACGCCGAGCTTGCCGAGCGCATCGAGCATCACGCGCGTGTCATCGGAATCCAGCAGGTTGGTGATCGTCGTATCACCTTCGGCAAGCGCCGCAAGCAGCAGCACGCGGTTCGAGATGCTCTTCGAGCCGGGCAGGCGCACGGTGCCCGACGCACTGGAATACGGGCCGAGATCGAGATAGTCCATGGGAATCGTCCTGTTTCCTGTTATTTCTTGACCGGTTCGGCAGCGGGCTGCGCGCCGCGTTCCTGCCATGCCTTGCGGGCCGCGCGCGAGCGCGTGAACACGGCTTCGAGCGCCGCGCCGTCGCCGGCGTCGATCGCCGCACGCAGCCGGGCGAGCACGCGCGTGTAGCCGTCGAGCTCGTCGAGCAGCGCCGCGCGATTCGCGACACACACGTCGCGCCACATCTCCGGGCTCGACGCCGCGATCCGCGTGAAGTCGCGGAAGCCGCCCGCCGCATACGAGAATTTCAGTTCGGCATCCGTCTCGCCGAGGATCTGCTCGACGAGCGCGAACGACAGCACGTGCGGCAGATGGCTGATCGACGCGAACACGCGATCGTGCTGCGCCGTGCTCATCGTGCGCACGTCGGCGCCGGTCGCCCGCCACATCGCGTCGATCCGCGCGACCGCGTCGGGCGAGTTCTCCGACAGCGGGCACAGGACGACGTTGCGGCCGACGTACAGATCCGGCAGCGCGGCCTCGACGCCGCTCGACTCGCGCCCGGCGATCGGGTGGCCCGGCACGAATTGCGCGATCCGCGCACCGAGCACGTCGCGCGCCGCCGCGACGACATCGGACTTGGTGCTGCCCGCGTCGGTGACGAGCGTCGCGGCGTCGAGCCACGGCGCGATGCGCGCGAGCAACGGGCCCGTTTGCGCGACGGGCGCGGCCAGCAGCACGAGATCGGCGCCGGCAAGCGCGTCGCGCAGTTGCGCATCGTCGTCGAGCGCCGCCGCGCGATCGATCACGCCGAGCGCGAGCGCGCGCTCGACCGACGCACGGGAACGGCCGACGCCGACGACTTCGCCCGCGCTGCCCGGCGCGCGCTCGCGCAGCGCGCGCGCCAGCGATCCGCCGATCAGGCCGACGCCGAAGATGACCAGTTTGTTGAATGCAAAGCCTGACACGACAAGAGCCAAGTGACGCGCGCGGAACGATGCACCGCGCGCGGAAGTCCAGATTCCGGGCAACGGGCCCGCACCCGGCACGACCTGCACCGGATACCGCCCGAGCCCGCCTTGGGCAGCGCCGCCCGGCCTGCCCTGCCCGCTTCGCCGCGCCGCCTGCGCGGTGCAGGCGACGGGCCGCTGCGCGTCAGCGCGCGCGCGGATACGAACCGAGTACCTTCAGGAACGCGGCCTTCTGGCCGAGCTCCGCGAGCGCGGCGGCCACGGCTGGCTCGTCCCGGTGCCCTTCGATGTCGATGTAAAAGTAATACTCCCACGTGCCGACGCGCGCCGGGCGCGACTCGAAGCGGGTCATCGACACCCCGTGCCGCGCGAGCGGTTCGAGCAGCTTGAACACCGCGCCCGGCTCGTTCTTCACCGACACGATCAGCGAGGTCTGGTCGTGACCGCTCGGTCCGGCCGGCTGCTTGCCGATGATCACGAAGCGCGTGCGGTTGTGCGGATCGTCCTGAATCAGCGAGAACGCGATCTGCAGCCCGTAGTGCGCGGCCGCGCGGTCGCCCGCGATCGCCGCGACGCTCGGGTCGGCCGCCGCGAGACGCGCGGCCTCCGCGTTGCTCGACACCGCTTGCCGCTCGAGCTGCGGTGCGTTCGCGGCGAGCCACTGCTGGCATTGCGCGAGTGCCTGCGCATGCGCGCAGACGCGCTTCACGCCGTCGAGCGTGCCGCTCTGCGTGAGCAGGTTGTGATGGATCGGCAGCGCGAGTTCGCCGCTGATCAGCAACTGCGTCTGCAGCAGCAGGTCGAGCGTGCGCGACACCGCGCCTTCGGTCGAATTCTCGACCGGCGCGATGCCGAATGCGGACGCGCCCGCCTCGACCGAGCGGAACACCTCGTCGATCGACGGACACGGCAGCCCCTCGATCGACTGGCCGAAATACTCGAACATCGCCTGTTCGCTGTACGTGCCGACCGGCCCGAGGAACGCGACGTGGATCGTCTGCTCGAGCGCGCGGCTCGCGGCCATGATCTCGCGCCAGATGGCGCTGATGTGCTCGCTCGCGAGCGGCCCCGCGCTCATGTCCTGCAGGCGCGCGATCACCTGCAGCTCGCGTTCCGGCCGGAACACCGGCGCATTGAAATGCTTCTTGACCTCGCCCACCTCGAGCGCCACCGCGGCGCGCTGGTTGAGGAGCGCGATCAGCTGCGCGTCGATCGCATCGATGCGGTCGCGCAGCGGTTTCAGGCGGGAATTCAGTTCGTCGTCCATGCGTTTTGCCGTGCTGTTTGAACAGCGCCGCCGTCAGGCGCCGCGCCGTTCGAAGTCCTTCATGTACTCGACGAGCGCTTGCACGCCCTCGAGCGGCACCGCGTTGTAGATCGACGCCCGCATGCCGCCGACGGACTTGTGGCCCTTCAGCTGCAGCAACCCGCGCGCCTTTGCGCCGGCAAGGAAGTCTTCATTGCGCGTTTCGTCGGCCAGGAAAAAGGGCACGTTCATCCGCGAACGCACCGCCGGCTCGACCTTGTTCAGATAGAAGCTGCTCGCATCGATCGTGTCGTAGAGCAGCTTCGCCTTCTCGATATTGCGGGCCTCGATCGCCTCGAGGCCGCCCTGCCGCTTCAGCCACTGGAACACGAGGCCCGCGACGTAGATCGCATAGGTGGGCGGCGTGTTGTACAGCGAGTTGTTCTCGGCGACGGTTTTCCATTCGAATGCGGACGGGCAGATCGACAGCGCGCGATCGAGCAGATCCTCGCGCACGATCACGACCGTCACGCCGGCCATCCCGATGTTCTTCTGCGCGCCGCCGAACAGCACGCCGTACTTCGCGACGTCCATCGGGCGCGACAGGATGTGCGACGAGACATCGGCGACGAGCGGCACGTCGCCGATGTCGGGAATCTCGAACGTCTCGACGCCGTCGATCGTCTCGTTCGTGCACAGATGCACGTAGGCCGGATCGTCCGACAGCTGCCATTCGGCACGGGCAGGCGCGCGCGTGAAACCGTCGGCCGTCTTGCCGGAGGCGGCCAGATGCGGCGTGCCGTATTTCTTCGCTTCGTTGAACGACTTCTGCGACCACGAGCCCGTCACGACGAAGTCGGCGGTCTTGCGCGCGCCGAGCAGGTTCATCGGCACGATCGCGTTCTCGGCGATGCCGCCGCCCTGCAGGAACAGGATCCGGTGGCTGGCCGGCACATCGAGCAGGTCGCGCAGGTCGGTCAGCGCCGCCTCGTGGATCGACATGAATTCCTTGCCGCGATGGCTCATCTCCATCACGCTCATGCCGCTGCCGTGCCAGTCGAGCATTTCGTCGGCGGCCTGCCGCAGCACTTCCTCGGGGAGCGCCGCAGGACCGGCGGAGAAATTAAAGACGCGCATCGTGAAAACCTCGGGAGGGACGCGACCGGCTTGCGACCGGCTTGCTGCCGGCAGAAAGAACCGCGCCTGAAAAGAAATGGCCGCTTGCGCTCGCGCGCAAACGGCCATTATCGCACTGTCATCAGGCTCCCGCCAAACCCGGCCGAATGGCCGGGTGGCGTGCCCGGACGGCTTACTTGCCCGGCTTGACTGCCGCGACTTCCTTGTCAGCCTGCGCGCGCGTCGCCTGGATCGCTTGCGGCATGTACTTCTGCATCAGGCCGTTGACCACGTCGCGGCCGACCTGATCCTGAACCTGGATGAACTTGCGGCCCGTCGGGCTCTTGTAGAACGTCGTCAGATCCTTGATCTCCGACGTGCTGTAGTACTTCGCGTAAGCGTCGTACTGAGCCGACATCGCATCGTTCTGGAACTGCTGCGAGCCGAACACCTTGCCCGCGCCGTCAACCAGCTTCGGCACTGCGTTCTTCTGCAGCGTCGGCACGGCAGCTTGCTTCTGCTTGTCGTTCAGCGACTTGTTTTCCGACAGCGCGTCCGACAGGATCGCCGGCACGAGCTGCTTTGCCTGCATCTCGGCGCTGTTGCCGATAGCCGACACGAGCTTCGGCGCGTCGATCGCGTCGAGCAGATCCTTGATCGCTGCCTTCTTGTCGGCGTCGATCGGCGCAGCTGCCGCGGTCGCAGCCGGTGCGGAATTCGACAGCGCTTGCGCCATCGCGAACGTCGGCACCAGTGCAGCCAGCAGAACCAGTTGCTTGAATTGCTTTTGCATCATCACTCCCTTTTGGAAATATGAATGGTTGCTCGCCGACCGCGGCGCTTTTCGCCCGCGGCGGCTCGAGTCTCATCCGTTCTTCAGGCTTCGCCGTCCGACGCCTCGTCGGCCTCGCCATCGCCCTCTTCGGCTTCCGCGATCTGCTGCAGGCCGGAGAGCTTGGTACCCTCATCGAGACTGATGAGTGTAACACCTTGCGTGGCGCGCCCCATTTCGCGAATCTCGGACACACGTGTCCGGATCAACACGCCGGCGGTCGTGATCAGCATGATCTGATCCTCGGCGTCGACGAGCGTCGCGGCGACGACCTTGCCGTTGCGCTCGGACGTCTGGATCGCGATCATCCCCTTCGTGCCGCGGCCGTGACGCGTGTACTCGGTGATCGGCGTGCGCTTGCCGTAGCCGTTTTCGGTCGCGGTGAGCACGGTCTGCTCCTCGCTGCCGGCAACCAGCAGCGCGATGACCTGCTGCCCGTCCTCGAGCTGCATGCCGCGCACGCCGCGCGCTTCCCGGCCCATCGGGCGCACGTCGTTCTCGTCGAAGCGCACGGCCTTGCCGGCGTCGGAGAACAGCATCACGTCGTGCGCGCCGTCGGTGATCGACGCGCCGATCAGGTAATCGCCCTCGTCGAGGCCGACCGCGATGATGCCCTTCTTCATCGGGCGGCTGAATGCCTCGAGCGGCGTCTTCTTCACGGTGCCGAGCGACGTCGCCATGAACACGAACTTGTCGGCCGAGAACTCCTTGACCGGAAGCACGACGTTGATCTTCTCGCCTTCCTGCAGCGGGAACATGTTGACGATCGGACGGCCGCGCGAGTTGCGCGAGCCTTGCGGCACTTCATAGACCTTGACCCAGTACACGCGGCCGCGGTTCGAGAAGCACAGGATGTAGTCGTGCGTGTTCGCGATGAACAGCGTCTCGATCCAGTCGTCTTCCTTCATCTGCGTCGCCTGCTTGCCGCGACCGCCGCGCTTCTGCGCGCGATACTCGGACAGCGGCTGCGACTTCACGTAGCCCGCGTGCGACATCGTGACGACCATGTCCTGCGGCGTGATCAGGTCTTCGGTATTCAGCTCGGTCGCGTTCAGCTCGATCTTCGAGCGGCGCGCGTCGCCGAATTCGGCCTTCACCGACGTCAGCTCTTCGCCGATCATCGTCGTGATCCGCTCCGGGCGCGCGAGGATGTCCAGCAGGTCGGCGATCTGCGCCATCACTTCGCGGTACTCGCCGATGATCTTGTCCTGCTCGAGACCGGTCAGGCGCTGCAGACGCATCTGCAGGATTTCCTGCGCCTGCGTGTCGGACAGACGGTACAGCCCGTCGGTCTGCATCCCGAACGCCGGGTTCAGGCCTTCCGGACGGTACGCGGAGCGGCCGCCCGCGGATGCGTTCTCGGTCTCGGCGCGCGTCAGCATCTCGCGCACGAGCGACGAATCCCACGGCTTCGCCATCAGTTCCTGCTTCGCGATCGGCGGCGTCGGCGCGGCCTTGATGATCGCGATGAACTCGTCGATGTTCGCGAGCGCGACCGCGAGACCTTCGAGCACGTGGCCGCGTTCGCGGGCCTTGCGCAGTTCGTAGATCGTGCGGCGCGTCAGCACTTCGCGTCGATGCGACAGGAAGCACTGCAGGATTTCCTTCAGGTTCAGCAGCTTCGGCTGGCCGTCGACCAGCGCGACCATGTTCATGCCGAACGTGTCCTGCAGCTGCGTCGCCTTGTACAGGTTGTTCAGCACCACTTCGGGCACTTCGCCGCGCTTCAGCTCGATCACGACGCGCATGCCGCTCTTGTCGGACTCGTCGCGGATGTCGGAGATGCCCTCGAGCTTCTTCTCGTTGACGAGCTCGGCAATGCGCTCGAGCAGCGAGCGCTTGTTCACCTGGTACGGCAGCTCGTCGACGATGATCGCCATCCGCTGGCCGCGGTCGATCTCCTCGAAGTGCGTGGCCGCGCGCATCACGACGCGGCCGCGCCCGGTGCGGTAGCCGTCGCGCACGCCGGCGACGCCGTAGATGATGCCGGCCGTCGGGAAGTCCGGCGCCGGGATGATCTCGATCAGCTCGTCGATCGTCGCTTCCGGGTTGCCCAGCAGGTGCTGGCACGCGTCGACGACTTCGTTCAGGTTGTGCGGCGGGATGTTGGTCGCCATGCCGACCGCGATGCCCGACGAGCCGTTGATCAGCAGGTTCGGGATGCGCGACGGCAGGACCGACGGCTGCATCTCGTTGCCGTCGTAGTTCGGCTCGAAGTCGACCGTTTCCTTGTCGATGTCGGCGAGCAGCTCGTGACCGATCTTCGCCATGCGAATTTCGGTGTAACGCATCGCCGCGGCGTTGTCGCCGTCGATCGAGCCGAAGTTGCCCTGCCCGTCGATCAGCATGTAGCGCAGCGAGAAGTCCTGCGCCATCCGCACGATCGTGTCGTACACCGCGGTATCGCCGTGAGGGTGATACTTACCGATCACGTCACCGACGATACGCGCCGATTTCTTGTACGCGCGGTTCCAGTCGTTGTTCAGTTCGTGCATCGCGAACAATACGCGCCGGTGCACGGGTTTCAGGCCATCGCGGACATCCGGAAGGGCACGTCCGACGATCACGCTCATCGCGTAATCGAGATACGAACGGCGCATTTCCTCCTCTAGGGAGGTGGGCAGGGTCTCTTTGGCGAATTGATCCATGTATCCGTATCGTTTCGGAGCGAAGACGGCGAACGCCTTTCGCGTGGGCGCTGCATGCGCAACGCAACGCGAGATTCTAACATGCGCCCATCAGCCGCCGATTCGCCACCCCCTCTATATGTAAACAGCAAAAATCGCGACCACGGCAGCGGCACGGCGAACCGGCCGCGATCGCGCCCCTTCAGGCGGCTCGGGGGCCGCGCGGATCCGAGTCGCGCACGCGGGTAAACATTTGCGGCCTTTCGCGCAATTTCGCGGACCCACTCTTGACAATCTCTAAAAGTTACGGCAGGCCGGTGTTGCGCATGCACCACAAAGTTGAAGCGATCTTAGGGTGGGGAGGATTTTTTTTCGTAGGAAGGGAACGATATGGCAAAATGCCAACGCACTGAAAGTTAGACGCTGCTCGAAGTCTACACAGAGCGGTGCCGCGTTTTTTGTGCCGCACCAATGTTATACTTCGAGCAATGTATGACTTGTCACCGTCAACAGGCTCGCAGTAAACCTGCGGTAATCTCAATTTCGAGAGGAGAAATATGAATAAACTTTCAAAGCTCGCGTTCATTGCAGCTACCGCAGTTATGGCTGCATCCGCTTCGGCACAGTCGGTGCCGGCGTCGCGTCAAGCCGTCAACGACAACTGGGTGAACGGCACGGGCGAATGGGTGTGGATGAACGGCACGAACGAGCTCTGCTGGCGTGACGCGTTCTGGACGCCGGCCACCGCCAACGCGAAGTGCGATGGCGCACTGGTCGCCCAGGCACCGGCACCGGCTCCGGTCGCACCGGTCGCTCCGGCAATCACGAGCCAGAAGATCACGTATCAAGCCGACGCACTGTTCGACTTCGACAAGGCAACGCTCAAGCCGCTGGGCAAGCAAAAGCTGGACGAACTGGCTTCGAAGATCCAGGGCATGAACACGGAAGTGGTCGTCGCTACGGGCTACACGGACCGCATCGGTTCGGACAAGTACAACGACCGCCTGTCGCTGCGCCGTGCGCAAGCCGTCAAGTCGTACCTGGTCAGCAAGGGTGTCCCGGCCAACAAGATCTACACGGAAGGCAAGGGCAAGCGCAACCCGGTCACGACGGGCTGCAACCAGAAGAACCGCAAGCAACTGATCGCCTGCCTCGCACCGGACCGCCGCGTGGAAGTCGAAGTGGTCGGTACGCAAGAAGTCCAGAAGACGACCGTTCCGGCACAGTAAGCCGCGGTTTTCGACTGCTTCAAAGCCCCGCTCCGGCGGGGCTTTTTCTTTGACGCCCGCCCAGGCGCTCGCTGGCCTCGTTGTGCGCCCCCTTATATACTCGGGGCTGACGTACCGACGCATCGCCCTCCTTCCGTAGCCCGTTTGCCGACATGACCAACGCCGATCCGCACGAACTCCAGAAATTCAGCGACCTCGCCCATCGGTGGTGGGATCCGAATGCCGAATTCAAGCCCCTGCACGACCTGAACCCGGTCCGGCTCGGCTGGATCGATTCGCATGCGCACCTCGCCGGCAAGCGCGCGCTCGATATCGGCTGCGGCGGCGGCATCCTGTCCGAATCGATGGCCGAACTCGGCGCGCAGGTGAAAGGCATCGACCTGTCGACCGAAGCGCTCGGCGTGGCCGACCTGCACAGCCTCGAAAGCGGCATCACGGTGGATTACGAGGCGATCGCCGCCGAAGCGATTGCCGAACGCGAGCCGGGCACCTACGACGTCGTCACGTGCATGGAAATGCTCGAGCACGTCCCGTCGCCGGCCGGCGTCGTCGCCGCGTGCGCGACGCTCGTGAAGCCGGGCGGCTGGGTGTTCTTCTCCACGCTGAACCGCAACCTGAAGTCCTACCTGTTCGCAGTGATCGGTGCGGAGTACATCGCGCAGATGCTGCCGAAGGGCACCCACGACTACGCGCGCTTCATCCGCCCGTCGGAACTGGCGAGCTTCGTGCGCGGGACCGATCTGCATATCGTGGAGATCAAGGGCATCACCTATCACCCGATCGGCAAGCGCTTCGCGCTGTCGAACGATACCGACATCAACTATCTCGTCGCGTGCCGCCGCGGCGCGTGACCTTCCGACCGGCATGACGACTCCCCTTTCGACCGGGCGGCCCGCACTCGACGAGCCGCGCCTGCTGCACTGCGATGCCGTGCTGTTCGACCTCGACGGCACGCTCGCCGACACGGCGCCCGATCTCGCCGCCGCCGTCAACAAGATGCAGCGCGTGCGCGGCCTGCCCGAAACATCGCTCGACGTGCTGCGGCCGCTGGCATCGGCCGGTGCGCGCGGCCTGCTTGGCGGCGCATTCGGCATCGACCCGCAATCGGCCGGCTACGAAGCGATGCGCGACGAGTTCCTGACCAATTACGCGACGGACATCTGCGTGCACACCGTGCTGTTCCCCGGCATCGGCGACGTGCTCGACGAACTCGATGCGCGCGGCGTGCGCTGGGGCATCGTCACGAACAAGGCGATGCGCCTCACCGCGCCGCTCGCCGACCTGCTCGGCCTTGCGCCGCGCGCGGCCTGCATCGTCGGGGGCGACACAACGCCGCACTCGAAACCGCATCCGGCCCCGCTGCTGCACGCGGCCGGACAGATGACGCTCGCGCCCGAGCGCATCGTCTATGTCGGCGACGACCTTCGCGACATCCAGGCCGGCAGCGCTGCAGGGATGGCAACCGTCGCGGCTGCCTATGGCTACTGCGGCGACGGTGCCGCGCCGGCCGACTGGCAGGCACAGCATCTCGTCGGCTCGACGCAGGAACTGCGCGAACTGCTGCGCGATGTTGGGCTATAATGCTTGATCTTATCCGCGGGGGCGACCTGGTTTCGACAGGGGTTGTGAAGCGGCTAGGGCATGTCGAGGACCCGTCACCTCGTTAATCAATGGGAAAATCGTAACTGCAAACGACGATACGTTCGCACTGGCAGCCTAACGGCCGCCGTCCTCTGCCTAGTTCACTGACGGGCTAGTGTCGCAAGACCGGTAGCAATACCGCCAGAGGTCATTTACGTCAGTTAAGCCCTGTCGGCGTCGCGACGCCGGGGTCGAAAACCTAGCGAATCGCCGTAGTGCAGCGTGTTCGTCCGCGTCGCTGCGGTTAAATCAAATGACTGAACTAAACATGTAGAACTAGTCGTGGAGCGCTTCTGGACGCGGGTTCGATTCCCGCCGCCTCCACCAAATTCCGCGCTTGACGCACGAACCCCGCACGACGCGAGTCTGCGGGGTTTTTTGTTGCCGGTGCGCCCCACCTCCCGCGCCCTCCGAAAAAGCGCCCGGCCCGGGCGGGCCAGGCGGAATGCCACCGATACGCCGGCGACAGGAGGTGACGGAGGTTCGGCGCCGTTCCGCGCAGCGTTTGAGCGCAGTGGACGGCACCTGCCCGGCACCGCGACCGGGACGCGATGCATCGTCGCACCGGCCCCGTGGCCCCGCCAGGCAATGCGCAGCTTAGCTGCCGCGATACAGCGACTTCATTTCTTCCGCGCTGGCCGGACGCACGCCGGTCGCACGCGAGCCCGCTGCCGATGCGCCCTGCACCTGCGCGCCGTAGCCGCTGGCGTCAGCGCCTTGCGCCTGGGCCAACGCGCTGCGCTGCTGTTCTGCAACACGCGCGGTTGCGGCCTGGATCGCTTCCGGATAGTGCGGATCTTCGCCGCGGGCGGTGTTGTAACCGGCCTGCTGGAGCTGAACCAGTTCGGCGCGAACCTGTGCGCGGGTGAGTGCCGAGCCGGACTGTGCAAACGAAACGACCGGAGCAACGAGAGCGGCAGCAACGACAACGGCTTGAACGAGCGACTTCATGATGACCTACCTCCAGATTTGTCTGATTTCGCGGTGAACACCCGTTCATCGCTGACAAACCGAAGTTTATGTAGGCGGATGCTTAAGAATAAGGCAGGTTTCAGGAAGACATCCTTCCTGGATTACGGGTTAACCCTAGAATCCCGACAGGCGCCCGATCCGGCATCGCACGATCGCACTGGACTGCGACCGGCCATAAAGCACGAGCCCCGCAAGGCAGCATGCCCTGCGGGGCTCGAAAAGAACCGCGCGGCATCGGCGCGGCCGGACAGACGCGTCGACGACCCGCGCGCCTGCGTTGGTTTATTGAGTGTCCAGCGGGCACTTCAGGTTGCAGCCGTTCGGATCCCCCATATCGCCCTTGCGGCGCAATGCCGACTTCTTGCCGCTCTGGTATTTCTGCGACGGCGCAGACGCCGCGAACGGCATCTGCGGATGCTCGTTCAAGCGGAACTGTTCGCTCAGGATGCCGCCAGGCACGCCCGGGGAATTCTGCGCAAGCGCAAACGGCGAAACAGCGACGAGAAGCCCTGCGGTCAACGCTGCCGCGGCGAAGGGAACGGAAAGTTTCATGGCGGGATGACGCCTGAACGGCGTGCTTGTTGGAACGTTGATCAAGCGGCAAGCGTAGCGCAAATCCCTCGCTGCTGCAGCGCGGCTCGCGTGCATTCCCGTTACCGTGCGTTGCCGTCCGGCGTACCGGCCGCGACCGTACCGGCGAAGCCCTCCGCGACACCGGCCAGCGTCCCGCACGCCGCCGGATCGTAGCCGTCGAGATGCGCGACGCGCTCGACGAAACGTGCATCGCGCAGCAAGGCGAGCACGCCGGCGAGCGGCCGCGAGTCGAGCTGCGCGCGTTCGCACGCGAAGTAGTAGTCCTCGTCGACGACCGGGATGAAATCGAGCCCGAAATGACGGGCGGCCGGCTCGACGCCGAAGCCGAGATCGGCCATCCCGCTCGCGACGAACGCGGCGATCGCCGAGTGCGTGAGCTCGGCCGACGCATAACCGTCGATACGCTCGGGATCGATGCCGATCGCGCGCAACGCGAGATCGAGCAGCATGCGCGTGCCCGACCCCGGCTGCCGATTGACGAAGCGGATGTCGTTACGGGCGAGATCGGCCAGCCCGCCGACCTGCTTCGGGTTGCCGCGCGGCACGAACAGCCCCTGCTGGCGACGCGTCAGATGAATCAGCACGTGACGCGTGTCGTCGAGCCACGGCCGGTAGATCTGCGCGCACCGTTCGCGGAACGCGCCGCGCGGCAGATGGAAGCCGGCCAGCTCGCATTCGCCGCGCGCGAGCGCCTGCACGGCCTCGACGCTCTCGCGATACTTGATGTCGACGGCGGCCTGCGCATCGACGAGCGCGGAAACGAGCGCCGCAACCGCATAGCCGTGCGACGCATGGATGCGCACGGCGCCGTCGCGCTGTGCGAGCCGCCGGTTCAGGTCGCTCGCCACCTCGGCCGCCAGCGCGCGCAGGTTCCCGTCGAGACGACTGCGCGCGAGCCGCTGCGCGTCGACGACCGCCTGCCCCAGCTCGGACAATGTCGATCCCTTGCCGCGCGCGGTCTCGATCAACTCGCCGCCGACGCATGCCTCCAGCGCCCGCAGCATGCCCCACGCGTGCCGATACGACAGCCCTTTCGCCTGCGCGGCCTGTGCAATGCTGCCCGTATCGGCCACGAGCTCCAGCAACGGGGCGACATCCGACAGGCTCGCCGTGCGGCCCACCGTGTCGCGTACGGTCAGATACGCGTCGCATTCGATTCGAATCAATTATGTACTCCGATTTCCTATTGCGACTGCGAAATCTTCCGCTTATCGTTGCTCAAAATCAATCAGGACGAAGTCCCGGTGTGCACTATATGAATCAAGGGCACATATGAGACTTTGGAGGAGCACAACGATGTCCCCGAATTCCCCTGCGCCCGACGCGCTCGTCGAGCGTCATGCGCGCGCCGGCCGCTCGCTCGTCGCGATCCTGCATGCGATCCAGGACGAGGCCGGCTACGTACCGGCAGGCTGCGTCGCGCCGCTCGCGAAGGCGCTGAATCTGTCGCGTGCCGAAGTGCACGGCGTGCTCACCTACTATCACCACTTCCGCACCGCGCCGCCCGCGCGCGTGACGATCCAGATGTGCCGCGCCGAGGCGTGCCGCAGCATGGGCTGCGAAGCGCTGGCCGCACACGCGGAAGCGCGCACGGGTTGCCGGTTCGACGCCGCGCACGGCGATGGCGCCGACGCGCACGCGCCGGGCGACGTCGCGCTCGAGTCGGTCTACTGCCTCGGGCTGTGCGCACAATCGCCGTCGATGACGGTCAACGGCGTGCTGCACGCAAAGGTCACGCCGGAGAAGTTCGACGCCCTGCTCGCCGACGCGGCCGCCCATACCCCGGAGGCCGCATGACGACCCGCATCTACGTTCCGCGCGATTCGTCCGCGCTGGCGCTCGGCGCCGACGCCCTCGCCGCCGCGATCGTCGCGGAAGCCGAGCGGCGCGGCGTCGCGATCGAACTGATCCGCAACGGTTCGCGCGGGCTGCTGTGGCTCGAGCCGCTCGTCGAGGTCGGCACGGCCGCCGGGCGCGTCGGCTACGCGAACCTGTCGGCGGCCGATGTGCCCGCCCTGTTCGACGCAAACTGGCTCGACGGCGGCACGCACCCGAGCGGCGTCGGCCTCGTCGACGCGCTGCCCTATCTCGCGCGCCAGCAGCGCCTCACGTTCGCGCGCATCGGCCTGACCGATCCGCTGTCGATCGACGACTACCTGAAGCATGACGGCCTCGCCGGCCTGAAGAACGCGCTCGCACTCGACGGCGACGCCGCGTGCGAGCAGCTGATCGAATCGGGGCTGCGCGGCCGCGGCGGCGCGGCCTTCCCGGCCGGCATCAAGTGGCGCACGGTCCGGCAGGCGCGCGCCGCGCAAAAGTACATCGTCTGCAACGCGGACGAAGGCGATTCGGGCACGTTCTCCGACCGCCTGCTCATGGAATGCGATCCGTACTGCCTGATCGAAGGGATGATCATCGCGGGCATCGCGACGGGCGCGACGCTCGGCTACATCTACGTGCGCAGCGAGTACCCGCATGCGATCGCGGCACTCGAAACGGCGATCGAGCGGGCCCGCGAAGCCGGCTGGCTCGGCGAACGCGTGCTCGGCTCCGCGCATGCGTTCGACCTGCACGTCGCGAAGGGCGCCGGTTCGTACGTGTGCGGCGAGGAAACGGCGCTGCTCGAATCGCTCGAAGGCAAGCGCGGCGTCGTGCGCGCGAAGCCGCCGCTGCCGGCGCTCGCCGGCCTGTTCGGCCAGCCGACCGTGATCAACAACGTGATCACGCTCGCGACCGCGCCGGTGATCTTCGCGCGCGGCGCCGCGTTCTATCGCGACTACGGGATGGGCCGCTCGCGCGGCACGCTGCCGTTCCAGCTCGCGGGCAACATCCGCCACGGCGGCCTCGTCGAGCTCGCGTTCGGCGTCACGCTGCGCGAGCTGCTGTTCGACTACGGCGGCGGCACGGCCAGCGGCCGGCCCGCGCGCGCGGCCCAGGTCGGCGGCCCGCTCGGCACCTACCTGCCCGAACACCAGTGGGACGTGCCGCTCGACTACGAGGCGTACGCGGCGATCGGCGCGGTGGTCGGCCACGGCGGCATCGTGCTGCACGACGACACGTCGAATCTCGCGGAGCTCGCCGAATACGCGATGAAGTTCTGCGCGATCGAATCGTGTGGCAAGTGCACGCCCTGCCGGATCGGCTCGACGCGCGGCGTCGAGACGATCGCACGGATTCGCGAAGGCGACACGTCGGAGCGCCAGGTCACGCTGCTGCGCGACCTGTGCGACACGATGCTCGCCGGCTCGCTGTGCGCGATGGGCGGGATGACGCCGTATCCGGTGCTGTCCGCGCTCGACCATTTCCCCGAAGATTTCGGGCTCGCCGCCGGCAAGCAAGCCGCGTCGGGTCCGGTCAAGGCTGCGGCCTGACCCAGAAGGAGCCCTGCATGTCCCTCGACACGAACAACGTCCGCCAAGGCGGCTGCGGCTCGGGCCAATGCGCGTGCAAGAGCGCCGCTGAGGCGCGCGTGCGCGATCCGTTCGACGAAACCGACTACGGCACGCCGCAACGGCATGCCGATACCGACGTCACGCTCGAAATCGACGGTCAGCCGGTCACGGTGCCGGCCGGCACGTCGGTGATGCGCGCCGCGATCGAAGCCGGCGTCAACGTGCCCAAGCTCTGCGCGACCGATTCGCTCGAACCGTTCGGCTCGTGCCGTCTGTGCCTGGTCGAAATCGAAGGCCGGCGCGGCTATCCGGCATCGTGCACGACGCCCGCCGAAGCCGGGATGAAGGTGCGTACGCAGTCGGACCGGCTGCAGTCGCTGCGCCGCAACGTGATGGAGCTGTACATCTCCGACCATCCGCTCGACTGCCTCACCTGCCCCGCCAACGGCGACTGCGAACTGCAGGACATGGCGGGCGTGGTGGGCTTGCGCGAAGTGCGCTACGGCAACGACTGCGCCAATCACCTGCGCGACCAGAAGGACGAATCGAATCCGTACTTCACGTACGATCCGTCGAAGTGCATCGTCTGCAACCGCTGCGTGCGGGCATGCGAGGAAACGCAAGGCACGTTCGCGCTGACGATCGCCGCACGCGGTTTCGAATCGCGCGTCGCCGCCGGCGAAAGCGAATCGTTCATGGCATCGGAATGCGTATCGTGCGGCGCGTGCGTCGCCGCGTGCCCGACGGCCACCTTGCAGGAAAAGACCGTCGTCCAGCTCGGCCAGGCCGAGCATTCGGTCGTCACGACCTGCGCGTACTGCGGCGTCGGTTGCTCGTTCAAGGCCGAGATGAAGGGCACGCAGGTCGTGCGCATGACGCCGCACAAGAACGGCCTCGCGAACGAAGGCCACGCGTGCGTGAAGGGCCGCTTCGCGTGGGGCTACGCGACGCACAAGGACCGCATCACGAAGCCGATGATCCGCGAGAAGATCACCGACCCGTGGCGCGAAGTCAGCTGGGAAGAGGCGCTCACCTATGCGGCGACGCAGTTCCGCAAGCTGCAGCAGAAGTACGGCCGCGATTCGATCGGCGGCATCACGTCGTCGCGCTGCACGAACGAGGAAACCTACCTCGTGCAGAAGCTCGTGCGCGCCGCGTTCGGCAACAACAACGTCGACACCTGCGCACGCGTGTGCCACTCGCCGACCGGCTATGGCCTGAAGACGACGCTCGGCGAATCGGCCGGCACGCAGACCTTCGCGTCGGTCGGCCAGTCCGACGTGATCGTCGTGATGGGCGCGAACCCGACCGACGGGCACCCGGTGTTCGGCTCGCGCATGAAGCGGCGCATCCGCGAGGGCGCGAAGCTGATCGTGATCGACCCGCGCCGCATCGACGTGGTCGACGGCCCGCACGTGAAGGCCACGCATCACCTGCAGTTGCGCCCGGGCACCAACGTCGCGATCGTCAACGCGCTCGCGCACGTGATCGTCACCGAAGGGCTCGTCGCCGACGCATTCGTCGCCGAACGCTGCGACACGCGCGCGTTCGAGCAATGGCGCGACTTCGTATCGCGCGCCGAGAACTCGCCCGAAGCGACCGCCGACGTAACGGGCGTGCCGGCCGCGCTGGTGCGCGAAGCCGCGCGCCTCTATGCGACGGGCGGCAACGCCGCGATCTACTACGGCCTCGGCGTGACCGAACACGCGCAAGGCTCGACGACGGTAATGGGCATCGCGAACCTCGCGATGGCGACCGGCAACATCGGCCGCGAAGGCGTCGGCGTCAATCCGCTGCGCGGCCAGAACAACGTGCAGGGTTCGTGCGACATGGGCTCGTTCCCGCATGAACTGCCCGGCTACCGGCACATCAGCGACGAAGTCGTACGCACGCAGTTCGAACAGGCATGGTCGGCCACGCTGCAGCCGGAACCGGGGCTGCGCATCCCGAACATGTTCGACGCGGCGCTCGACGGCAGCTTCAAGGGCCTCTACTGCCAGGGCGAGGACATCGTCCAGTCGGACCCGAACACGCAGCACGTCGCGGCCGCGCTGTCGTCGATGGAATGCATCGTCGTGCAGGACATCTTCCTGAACGAAACCGCGAAATACGCGCACGTGCTGCTGCCGGGCTCGACGTTCCTCGAGAAGGACGGCACGTTCACGAACGCGGAGCGCCGCATCTCGCGCGTGCGCAAGGTGATGCCGCCGCTCGCGGGCTACGCGGACTGGGAAGTGACGCTGCTGCTGTCGCGGGCGCTCGGCTACGACATGCACTACACGCATCCGTCGGAAATCATGGACGAGATCGCGCGGCTCACGCCGACCTTCTCGGGTGTGTCGTACGAGAAGCTCGATGCGCTCGGCAGTATCCAGTGGCCGTGCAACGAGCAGGCGCCGGACGGCACGCCGACGATGCACATCGACGCGTTCGTGCGCGGCAAGGGCCGGTTCGTGATCACGCAGTTCATTCCGACGCCGGAAAAGGTCACGCAGCGCTATCCGCTGATCCTGACCACGGGCCGCATCCTGTCGCAATACAACGTCGGCGCGCAGACGCGCCGGACCGAGAACGTGCAGTGGCACGAAGAGGACCGTCTCGAGATCCATCCGCACGACGCGGAGGACCGCGGAATCCGGACCGGCGACTGGGTCGGCATCGAATCGCGGGCGGGCCAGACTGTGTTGCGCGCGCTCGTGTCCGACCGCATGCAGCCGGGTGTCGTGTACACGACGTTCCACTTCCCCGAATCGGGCGCGAACGTGATCACGACGGACAGCTCCGACTGGGCGACGAACTGCCCGGAATACAAGGTGACGGCCGTGCAGGTGATGCCGGTCGCGCAGCCGTCGGACTGGCAGCGCGCGTATGCGCGCTTCAACTCGGAGCAGCTCGACCTGCTCGAGCGCCGCGCCGCCACGCCGGCCGCCGTGACGACGGGCAAGTGAGGACGCGATGGACAACGGACACCTGGTCGACATGGCCAACCAGATCGGCGCGTTCTTCGAATCGATGCCCGATCGCGAAGAAGCGCTGAGCGGGATCGCCGAGCATATCCGGCGCTTCTGGGAACCGCGGATGCGTCGTGCATTGCTCGCGGCGCTCGACGATCCGTCGAGCGAGGCCGGACAACGCGCGGCGCCGATCGTGCGCGACGCGATCGCCGCGCACCGCGCATCGCTCGTACCGGCCGCGGCCTCCGCCTGAGCGCCCCGCTACGCAGGCACCGACATGCCCGCGAACCAGCTTTCGCAGTGGCGCAGCAGCGCGTTCGCGTCGGTGGCGGTACGGCCGCGCACCGCGATGTAGCCGTCGGGCCGCAGCAGGTAGAACGACGGCCTCGAGCGGCCGTATACCTGCGCAAGCCCGTCCGTGCCGTCGCTTTCGGCATCGGCGACGCGCCATGTTCGCACGGCGCCCGGCATGATCCGCTCCAGCCCCTGCACCAGCGCCTGCGCATCCGCGGGCATCGGCGGCACGTCGCCCGTCTCGCCGGCGTCGGCACCTGCCGGTTCCTCGAGCAGCAGCAGCGTAAAGCTCGCGGGGTCGTGCAGGTCGTATAGCCGCGCGGTTCCGGGCGCCCGCCCGAGCGGCCCGTCGACCACGTGCACGAGCGCGTCGGGCGCGCGCTCGCCGGCGCGCGGCCCGCCGTCGAGCACGCGTTCGAGCGTGAGCGGGCTTTTCCGGTATTGCACGCCGAGCTCGCTGACGGTGCGGCGCACCGCGTCGCGCACCGGCCCGAACGACGCCAGCAGCGGCACGACGTGATCGCGCAGCAGCTTCATCGCGCCGTGGTCGGCTTCGACGATCTGCGTGACGAGGCCGGTCTGCCGCAATACATCACGCTCGATCGGGTGGCGCTCGGCGTGATACGTGTCGAGCAGGCGCTCCGGCGTGCCCGCGCCGAGCACGCGCGCGAGCTTCCAGCCAAGATTGAACGCTTCCTGGATGCCCGTGTTCATGCCCTGCGCGCCCGCCGGGCTGTGAACGTGCGCGGCGTCGCCCGCGAAGAATACCCGCCCGTGACGCAGTCGCTCGACCATCCGGCTATGCAGGCGGAAATACGTCGACCACGCGAGATCGCTCGGCGCAATCGACGCACCGACGCGCGCGCGCACGATCGCCTCGCATTCGTCGAGCGACGGAGTCGAGGGCGTGAGTCCGTCGGGCGATGCGTCGCTGCCGGGCGGCCGGTCGGCAACGAGCCGGTAGCGGCCGCCGCCCATCGGAAACAGCCCCGCGATGCCGTCGGGCGTCGTGAACAGATGGATCTCCTCGTCCGGCCAGTCGGGTATCGCCGCGAAATCGGCGAGCAGGAAAGTCTGCTCGAACGCATGCCCGGCGAAGCCCAGGCCAAGCAGGTGGCGCACCGTGCTGTGCGCGCCGTCGGCGGCGATCAGGTACGAGGGCGCGAACGCCTGTTCACGACCGTCGGCATCGCGGATCGTCACGTCGAGCGACGGTCCGCCCGCATCGCATGCGGTGAGCGTGACGCCGCGTTCGACGATCACGCCGAACCCGGCCAGATGCTCGGCGAGCAGCCGCTCGGTGATGCTCTGGTCGAGAAACAGCAGATACGGATAACGCGTTTGCAGCGGATCGAAATCGAGCCGCGCGATCACGCGGCCGTCCGCATGCAGCGCGGCCGCATGGGCGCGATGCCCCAGCGCGAGAAACGGTTCGACCGCGCGATGCTGCTCCAGCAGTTCGAGCGTGCGTGCCTGGATGCCGATCGCGCGCGAATACGGCGCGGGCACGGCGAGCCGGTCGATGATGCGCACCGGCACGCGGGCGCGCGCGAGACTCATCGCTGCGGCAAGGCCGGTGGGGCCTGCGCCGACGATCAGCACGGGCGGGATATCGAGCAGTGTGTCAGCCATGAGAACCTCGATGACACGCGATTGTGCAAGTCTACGCCGCTCCGCGTGACGGGGCCATATGCCGACCGGCCGATCTGGGGTGCCCGCGCGCAGTGTGGGAAAATACGCGCTTTCCGTCAGTTTTCGCGTCATGGAATCCGCATTCGACCGAGCGTATGCCGCGCACCGCGCGGGCCGCCTCGCCGAGGCCGAGCACGGCTATCGCGCCGCACTCGCCACCCATCCCGCCGACGCCGACGCGCTGCATCTGTTCGGCGTGCTGCGGCATCAGCAGGGCCAGCATGCCGAGGCGGCCGATCTCGTCGGGCGTGCGGTCGAGTTGCGCCCGAACGACGCCGCGCTGCAGCTCAATCTCGGCAACGCGCTGAAGGCGCTCGGCCGGCTCGACGAAGCGATCGACCGCTTTCGCAACGCGCTGACGCTCGCGCCCGAATTTCCGCTCGCGCACTACAACCTCGGCAACGCCTATGCGGCACTGCAGCGCCACGAAGATGCGGTCGACGCATTTGCCCGCGCACTTCGGCTCACACCGGACGACGCATCGATCCACAACAACCTCGGCAACGCGCTGAATGCGCTCGGCCGTCACGACGATGCGCTCGCCGCCTTCCATCGAGCGCTCGAGCTGCGGCCCGGGCATGCCGGCGCGCACAACAATCTCGCGATGGCGCTGAACGCGATGGGCCGGGCCGACGACGCGATCGCCCATTTCCAGGCGGCGATCGCCGCACAGCCACGCTTCGTCGCCGCGCATTTCAATCTCGGCAACACGCTCGAGGCGCTCGGCCGTCATGGCGAAGCCGCCGCCGCATTCGAAGCCGCGCTCGCGCTGCACCCGCCGTTTCCGCTCGCCCTCTTCGGGCTCGCGAACGCGCTGTGCGCGCAGGCACGCCACCGCGACGCGCTGCCCTACTACGAACGCGCGGTCGGTCTCGATCCGTCGTTCAGTCTTGCGTGGTTGAACCTCGGCAACGCGCATCACGCACTCGGCGCGCACGAGATGGCGCTGCGCGCGTTCGACCAGGCGCTGCGCGTCGCCCCCGACCTGAAACTCGCGCAGCTGCACCGCGCCGTCACGCTGCTGACGCTGGGCGACTTCGCCCGCGGCCTGCCCGCGTACGAAACGCGCCACGACACGCCGGGCGCGACGCCGCTCGGCACGCTGCCGCGCTGGCAAGGCGAGCCGATTGCCGCGCGCACGCTGCTGATCCGCGCGGAACAGGGCTTCGGCGACACGCTGCAGTTCGTCCGCTTCGTGCCGCTCGCCCGCGCGCGCTGCGCGCGCGTCGTGCTCGAAGTGCAGCCGGAACTCGTCGCGCTGCTCGCACCGGCCGCGGCACGCTGGCGCGTGACGCTCGTCGCGCAGGGCGCCGCGAAGCCGCCGGCGGCGGACATCGCATGCACGCTGATGAGCCTGCCGTTCCTGCTCGGCCTGCAGCCGGCCGACATCGTCGCGGGCACACGCTACCTCGACGTGCCGGACAGCACGCAGCGGCGCTTTCGCGGCTCGCTGGGCGGCCAGTCGAAGCGCAAGTTCGGCCTTGCGTGGACGGGACGCCGGCAGGCACAGGAAAACCGCTCGATGCCGTTCGACGCGCTCGCACCGCTGCTCGCGCTGCCGGACATCGACTGGATCGTGCTGCAGCCGGCGCTCGACGACGACGAACGGGCACGCGTCGACGCGCATCCCCGCATGCATCGCCTCGACGGGCGGCTGAACGACTTCGCCGACACGGCAGCGCTGATCGAACGGCTCGACGGCGTCGTCACGATCGATACGGCGGTCGCGCACCTCGCGGGCGCGCTCGGCAAGCCGCTGTGGATCATGCTGCCGTTCGCATCCGACTGGCGCTGGTTCACCGGCGACGACTGTCCGTGGTATCCGCGAGCGAGGCTCGCCCGCCAGTCCGCACCGGGACAATGGCTCGACGTGGCGGCGGCGGTCGCCGCCGCGCTGCGCGACGCCTGAATACCCGAGCGCAGACAAAAAAGGGAGCGCGGCGCGCTCCCTTTTTTCAGTCGACGTGATGCGATACAGGCGGCGTCAGGCCGACTTGTACTGGTTGCGCGCTTCGCGCGTGCGATACAACACGAGCGTCGCGATCAATCCGCAGAATGCGGCGACGCTCAGCCACAGCCCCGGTGCCGCCTTGTTGCCGGTCTGGTGGATCAGCAACGTCGAGATCGCCGGCGTGAACCCGCCGATCGTCGTCGCGAGGCTGTACGCGAGCGAGAAGCCGGCCGTGCGCACATCGGCCGGCATCACTTCGGTCAGCGCGACGACCATCGCGCCGTTGTACGAGCCGTACAGGAACGACAGCCACAGCTCGACCGCGAGCAGCCGCAGGAACGACGGATCCGCCACGAGCCACAGCACGGCCGGATAGGCCGACAGCAGCGTGAGCACCGTGAACGCGATCAGCACCGGGCGGCGGCCGATGCGATCCGACAGCGCGCCGGACAGCGGCAGCCAGACGAGATTGGACAGGCCGACGCAGACGGTCACGACGAGTGCGTCGAGCGACGACAGGTGCAGCACTTCCTTGCCGAACGTCGGCGTGTATGCGGTGATCATGTAGAACGACACCGTCGTCATGATCACCATCCCCATGCCGGCGATCACGACGCCCCAGTTTTCGAGCATCGAGCGCATGATCTCGCCCATCGTCGGACGGTGACGCTTCGCGAGGAATTCGTCGGTTTCCTTCAGCGAACGGCGGATCAGGAACAGGAACGGAACGATCAGGCAGCCGATCAGGAACGGAATGCGCCAGCCCCACGCGGTCATGTCCTCGGCCGGCAACGCGCGGTTCAGCAGCACGCCGACGAACGCGGCGAACACGACCGCCACCTGCTGGCTGCCGGATTGCCACGACGTATAGAACCCCTTGTGGCCCTTCGTCGCGATCTCCGACAGGTAGACGGACACGCCGCCGAGCTCGACGCCCGCGGAAAAGCCCTGCAGCAGCCGGCCGAGCAGCACGAGCACCGGCGCGAGCACGCCGATCGTCGCGTAACCCGGTATCGAGGCCACCGTGAGCGTGCCGAGCGCCATCAGCCCGAGGGTCAGGATCAGCCCCTTGCGGCGGCCGTGATGGTCGATGTACGCGCCGAGCACGATCGCGCCGACCGGGCGCATCAGAAAGCCCGCGCCGAACACCGACAGCGACAGCATCAGCGACGCGAACGCGTTGCCGCTCGGAAAGTACGTTTTCGCGATGGCCGACGCGTAATACCCGTAGACCATGAAGTCGTACATTTCCAGAAAGTTGCCGCTGACGACCCGGAACACGGTACGGAATTTCGATTCCTGCGCGACGGCGTGTGTGGCTGTGGACATGGCGTTCTCTCGGCTCGGAAGGCGCGACCTGCGCGCCGTGGGGATCCGACGATGCGTCGCGCCGGGCCGGCGCGCACGGGCATCGCTGCCAGCCGGCGGCGCCGCGCGCAACGATGCGCATGCCGGCATGGTTGGCGAATGATGACACGCGAAGCCGACAATTGCCTTGTACCGGGCCGGCGTTGCGGACGCCGCGTCCGGCTCGTACGAATCGCCGCGAAAGGCGCATCAAAATCAGATTGATCCGATCGACCGATCGCGATCGCCTGACCACAATGTCACGATTTGCGACGCACTCCGCGCCGCGGCCGGCCACGCGGCCCGCGTCGCACCGCGTACCGCCCTCATGATTCCATCGCCCCTCGTTTCCGTCGAAGGCTCGATCGCCCGCCCTCGCGTCGCGCCGCTCGACGGCGTGCCGCCGTTCGGCCGCGAATGGCGGTTCGGCGCCGCATCCGGCAGCCGCTCCGACATCCGCTGCGTGGCAACGTTGACGACTTCGTGCATCGACGTCGACGCGCCGCATCGCACCTGCCGCTGGCAACCGCTGTCCGCCGAACAGCCATCGTCAGCGGGCGTACCGGCCGTTGCGGCCGGCGCCGCCGGTCGGCATCGGCACATCGCACGTGCCGTTGATCGAGCACACGACCGGCGGGCACGGCATGCCGCCTGCTGGAGCATCGGCGCACTCGCGATCATCGGCGGGCTGATCGTCGCCCACGAACCGTTTCCGGATGTCGCGCGTTCGCCGGTCATGCAAATCGCCGGCGCCGTGCCGGAGCACGCGACGGAATTCACGGGTCGAGTGCGGAACGCCGGGGCCGAGCCGGCCACGGCCATCACGCCGGCACGGCACCACTCGGCGCGGGCCGTTGCCAGTACACCTATCACATCGTCGCAGCCCGCACGCGACGCTGCGCTCGCGCCGTCGCCGCGACTCGCCGACGCCAACGCCGCGCCGGACGTACGACGCGCCGCCACCGCGGCGGCACCGTCGCCGAATCGACCGAACGGCACGCACGCGACAGCCGCGCAAGTCCACCCGCCTTCCGCGCCGCGGTTCGCCGGCCGCCCATCGATCGCGCACGTCGCATCGCGCATGCCAACACCTGGTCGCGCCGGTTCACTACCGGTTCCGGACACCCGGCACGACCAGCATGCTTCGCTCGACGATCCGCTCACGCTGATCGCGATGGCGAACGCGCTGCACGCCGAACGCCCGGCTCGAACAACCGCTGCGCCCGCCGCCGGTTTCGACTGGACGACGCACCTGTCCCACCGCCGCCTGACCGACACACCCACCTCGCTCACCCGCTGACGCGCGGGCAATAAAAAACCCGGCGAAGCACGCTGCGCCGGGTTTTCGTTCGTCGACCGGTCCGTCGGGCCGGCCGCTCGTCACTTGTGCGCGGGCAACCCCGTTTCGGCCTGCCGCTCGAGTTGCCGTACCTGCTCCTGCAGTTCGCGCAACTGCAGCTGTGCCGCCCGCTTCTCGACCTGCAGCGCCTGCGCCTGTTCGTGCGCCGACTTCTGCCGCTGCACGACCTCGGCCTGCTGGCTGCGCGCGACGCTCAGATCGGCCTGCAGTTGCTGCGCACGATTCGCCTGCAGCGCGATCACGCGCTCGAGAAACGCCTTCTGCGCCTGCAGTTCGGTGCGGCGGATTTCGACGTCCGCGAGTTGCGTCGTCTGCTGGACGAAGTTCGCGTACACCATTTCCGCGCGGGTCTTCTCCTGCGACTTGACCACGCGCCACAGATGCTTGTCCTGGAACAGCGCGACGTAATACGTCATCTCGCGCGGATCGAACATCAGGCTCGCGCCGTAGCTGCCGTTGTAGGTGGTGCGCATCTCGACGATTCGCCCGTCGTGCAGCATCTGCGTGAGCTCGGCGACGTTGCCTTGCGCGGTCGCATCCGTCGCGGAGGCGGCGGACGCGTCGGAAGGAGAAGCCGCCTGCGCGGCATCGCCGCGCAGGCTCGTCACCGCGGGGCGCGAGCCCGCGACCGGCGCGGTCGCGTCGACGGACCACGCCGCGCCCGCGTGCACGCAGGCGGCCAGCGCAACGATCCACGTTGCGCACCGTGCAGGGGAAAAATCTCGGAAGGCCAACGTCAGACTCCGGCGAACGAATCGAGAGTCGCGATTATCGTTCAAAACGAAACGGCCGCATCTCGAATTTAACGGGATGCGGCCGGCCTTCCTGCTCGGTACTGCAAACGCCGGCTACAGGCGCGTTTCGCGTGCCGCGCGCAGGAATGCATCGAGCAGCGGCGTGCAGTCGAGCAGTTCGGCGCCGCCCGCGCGATGAAACTCCGGGTGCCATTGCACGCCGACGACGAACGGCGCGCGCCGGTAGCGAATGCCTTCGATGATCCCGTCGCCGGCCGACACGGCCTCGATGTTCAGATCGCGGCCGAGATCGCGGATCGCCTGATGGTGGATCGAGTTCACGATCGCTTCGCTGCGCCCGGGAAACATGCTCGCCAGCGTCGACGAGTCCGGGAAGCGGATCGCGTGGCGATGCTGGTCGTAATGCTCGCTCACGTGCGCGTTCGCGGTCGGTACGTCGGTCGCGATGTCCTGGTACAGCGACCCGCCGAACGCGACGTTGATCAACTGGCAGCCGCGGCACACGCCGAGCACCGGCTTGCCGGACTCGACGAACTCGTGAAACAGCTCGAGCTCGTACATGTCGCGCACGCGATCGCCCGGCCATTCGGGGCGCGCGTCCGACGCCGCGTAGGTTTGCGGCGACACGTCGGCGCCGCCTTGCAGCAGCAGGCCATCGAGATGCTTCGCGTAGTCGCGCAGGCGGATGTTGCTCGGATGCAGCATGCCCTGGTGACCGACGGTCGGGATCATGAACACGAGCACGTCGCGCGACATCACCCAGTGCGCGATCGATTCCTCGAGATACTGCAGCGTCTTGCCGCGCAGCCCCTTCGCGCCGGGCTCCGGATGGAAGATCCGCGCCGACACGCCGATGCGCAGCGTGCGCTGCGTGATCCGCTGGCCGGCGCGATCGAACATCCGGCGTGCGCGCGCCGCGATGATCCGGCCGAATACCGACCACGGCGTGTCGCTTTGCTTCAGGTAAGCCGGCGGCACGTTCTGCGCGCTCGCGGGCGGCGGGCGCGGTGTGTCGAAATCCGGCTGCGCGCCGAAACCGGGTGGCGCCGCACCGGGTTTCGGCGGCGCTGCACTGCCTTCGGCGGCGGCCGTCGTGCCCGCGGCGCCCGGCTCGGACGCCGCCGCGACCGGCGCTGCGCCATTCGCCGCGGCGACCTGCGCAGCGGCAGCCTGCGTGGCGGGCGCCTCCGGCGTGGGCGCCGGACCGGAACGGGGGGAATCGGTGGAAGCGGAAGAAGTGCCGGGCAGACCGGCCGGGGAAGGCGTGTTTTCGCTCATGACGATGGTCTGGTACGTCGCTCGCGCGTATTGGATTGACGAGGATTCATTATGCTTCAGTGCACGATCGCGCGGTAAACCTGCAACATCCTGTCGAAATTGTTGCAAGTCGTCGCATCCCCCGCCGGACGTGCCACCGGCCTCCATTCGATGGTATCGAAGGTCGTCCGGGCAAACTGGACATCAGTGATATATCACAATAATATTCACGGATCGTCCACGTTGCCCGATCGCCCGCGCCATGACCGCGCGCTGTCCGGCCACCGCGCCCCCGCCTGCATGAACGCCCTGACCGACGCCCTCCACGACCGGCCCGCCGCATCGGCGGTCAGCCTCGCCGACCGCGCGTACGCGCTGATCCAGCGCGACATCATCACGATGCGCTTGAAGCCGGGCGCCGCGCTCAACGAAGCCGACCTCGTGGCCCGCACCGGCATCGGCCGCACGCCCGTCCATCAGGCCGTCCACCGGCTGGTGCTCGAAGGGCTGCTGTCCGTGATGCCGCGCAAGGGGCTGATGGTGCAACCGCTGTCGCTCGACGACATCGCCGCGGTGATCGACGTGCGCCGCATCAACGAAGCGCATTGCGTCGAACTCGCCGCCCGCCACGCAACGCCCGACGATCTCGCGCGCATGGCCGCGCTGCTCGACGACGGCCAGGCCTGCGTCGACTCGCACGACGTCGAGGGCATGATGGAGCTCGACCGCGCGTTTCATCAGACGATCGCCGCGGCGGCACGCAACACGGTGCTCGCGGAAATCCTGCGCGCGCTGCACGAACGCTCGCTGCGCTTCTGGTTCGTCACGCTGTCCGAGCCGCATCACCTGTCCGACGTCCAGCACGAACACCGCGAACTGTTCGAGCGGCTGTCCGCGCGCGACGCCGCCGGCGCACGCACGGCCGTCGAACGCCACATCGATTCGTTTCGCGCCACCCTTGTCCAACACCTTCGCCCCTGAGCCGCCCATGACCACCTTCACGCCCTTCCCTCCGCTCGCCCAGCTCGCCGCCGACCTCGCCGCCGGCCGGACCACGAGCCGCGCGCTCGTCGACGTCGCGCTCGACCGGATCGCCGATCCGGCCGGCCAGGGTGCCGCCGTCTTCACCGAAGTCGACGCCGACAACGCGCGCGCGGCCGCCGACGCGCACGACCGCCTGCGTGCCGCGGGCACCGTGCTGTCGCCGCTCGCGGGCATCCCCGTATCGGTGAAGGATCTGTTCGACGTCGCGGGCCAGGTGACGCGCGCCGGTTCGCGCGTGCTCGACGGGGCGCCGCCCGCCAAGGCCGACGCGGTCGCCGTCGCACGGCTCAAGCGCGCGGGCGCGGTGCTGGTCGGCCGCACCAACATGAGCGAGTTCGCGTTCTCGGGCCTCGGGCTGAATCCGCACTTCGGCAATCCGCGCTCGCCGTACCACCGCGACGTGCCGGGCGATGCACGGATTTCCGGCGGCTCGTCGTCGGGCGCGGCCGCGTCCGTCGCCGACGGGATGGCCGCCGTCGCGCTCGGCACCGACACCGGCGGCTCGATCCGCATTCCGGCCGCCCTGTGCGGGCTGACCGGCTTCAAGCCGACCGCGAGCCGGATCCCGACGCAAGGCGGCGTGCCGCTGTCGACCACGCTCGACTCGTTCGGCCCGATCGGCCTGACGGTTGCCTGCTGCGCACTCGTCGACCGGATGCTCGCGGGCCTCGAACCGCACGTGCCGGCCGCGCGGCCGCTCGAAGGCGTGCGGCTCGGCGTGCTGACCAATTACGTGACCGACGGCGTCGACGCCGACGTCGCCGCCGCGCTCGACGCATCGCTGAAGCACCTCGAAGCCGCGGGCGCGATCGTCACTGAAGTGCGCTTTTCCGCGCTCGACCGGCTGCCGGACATCAACCGCTTCGGCTTCTCGCCGATCGAGGCGTACGCGTGGCATCGCCCGCTGCTCGCGCAGCACCGCGACCAATACGACCCGCGCGTGCTGTCGCGCATCCTGAAGGGCGAGCCGGCGAGCGCGGCCGACTATCTCGACCTGCTCGCCGCCCGCCACGCGATGCTGGAAGAAGCGGCACACACCGTCTGGTCGCGCTTCGACGCACTCGTCGCGCCGACGGTGCCGGTCGTGCCGCCGCGCATCGCCGAACTCGAAGCGGACGACGCCGCGTTCACGCGCACCAATGCGCTGATCCTGCGCAATCCGAGCGCCTTCAACTTCCTCGACGCGTGCGCGCTGTCGCTGCCGTGCCATCCGCGCGACGCGGCGCCGGTCGGCCTGATGCTCGCGGCCGCGCCGCATCGCGACGACGCGCTGCTCGCGATCGGCCAGGCGGTCGAGGCCGTGCTGAACACGATCCGGTGACCGCCCGCGCGGCATGACGGCGGGCTATGGACCGGACGAAGCGACGGCGGCCGGATGCCGCACGCGCGCTGTCAGTTTCGTGCCAGATCGTTCGCGCTAAAATCGCGCGATTGTTTATCGGACCGACCAACGACAGGAATCCCGCCGACATGAACGACTCCACGCTCGCACTCCGCCGTGAACGCCGCCTGCTGATGCTGCTCGGCTGGGTGTGCATCGCCCTGCTGGCCGGCGCGCTGTATCTGCAGTACGTGAAGAACGAAGATCCGTGCCCGCTGTGCATCATCCAGCGCTACTTCTTCGCGGCGATCGGGATCTTCGCGTTCCTGGCCGCGGGGATGCGCAACTGGCGCGGCATCTGGGTGCTCGAGCTGCTGATCGCGATCGCCGCGGCCGGCGGCGTCGGCACCGCCGCGCGGCATCTGTCGATCCAGATGAATCCGGGCTTCAGCTGCGGCTTCGACACGCTGCAGCCGATCGTCGACAGCCTGCCGCCCGCCCAGTGGTTCCCCGGCATGTTCAAGGTTGCCGGCCTGTGCGAGACGGTCTACCCGCCGATCTTCGGGATCCTGCTGCCCGGCTGGGCGCTGATCGGCTTCGCCGTGATCCTGATTGCCGTCGCCTCGAGCCTCTGGCGCCATCGCCGCAAGCTGGCGGGCTGACCGGCCGCGCCGCGCGAACCGGCCGACCGGTCGAGGCCACGTGGCCGCGTGGCCGCTTCGTCCGGCTCGGCCCACGACACCGGCGCGACCCCGATGCGGCCGCACTCTGCCGGCCGCGCGTAAACACCTATCCCCGCCGCCGTCCCGATTCACGGGCGAACGCGCGTCGCGCGACATCCGCGCGCACGCCCCGCCACACATGCGTTTCGGCCCGACGCCCGCGCATCGGCGCCCGGATCCCGCGCGGCGGGCCTATGATCGACATGATCGCCGTCTGATAGCCCGGATCACCGCCCGGCAATGTTCCCGCCGCCTTGCGGTGCTATCTTCACGACTGGATGGCGATCTACGTGCGCGAGGCCAGGCGGTCTCACCTCCTGCGTAACGCGCGCCCGATCCGCAATGTCGACTGGATTCATCATGACAACGCAAACCATCCGCATCCGTCACCCTCATGGCGTCCGCACGTTGCGCGGCGTCGTTCGCGTGCGCCTTCGGCGCACGGCCACCGCACTGAACCCGTCGTGCGGCCGGCCCGCCTCGCTCCCGTCCGTCCTCGTTACCGCCGCGCCCGCCAGCCCGCGCCGCGCGTCGTGCCGAATCGTCCGGAACGGAGCGTGCTGATGGAAGCCTGGCTCGGCGATCTGCAGCAACTGCTCGCACACGGCGAAGCGGCCGTGCTCGTGACGGTCGCGCATACCGACGGCTCCGCGCCGCGCGAGGCCGGCACCAAGATGCTCGTCACGCGCGACACGGCCCGCCATACGATCGGCGGCGGTCATCTGGAATGGAAGGCGATCGAGATCGCGCGGCACCTGCTGAAGGACGGCGCGCACGTGCCCCACGCGCGCCGGCTCGAACGGCTCGCGCTCGGCCCGAGCCTCGGCCAGTGCTGCGGCGGCGCGGTCGTGCTCGCGTTCGAGCGGCTCGACGTCGGCGACCTCGGCTGGATCATGTCGCTCGCGAAGCGTGTCGCGGCCGGCGCCGCGACCGTGCGTAGCGTATCATTCGGCCCCTCGCCGGGCGCGCCGCTGCTGAGCGAGCCCGAATCGCCGGCCGCGCGTGCCGATTGCCTGCTGTGGGAAACCGGCGGTGTAGCGCTGATGACCGAAACGATCGCGCCGTATGCGTTCCCCGTCGTGCTGTTCGGCGCCGGGCACATCGGCACAGCGCTCGTGAAGGTGCTGGCGACGCTGCCGTGCCACGTGCGCTGGATCGACGGCCCCGATGCGGTGTTCCCGCCGGCCGAGGCACTCGCCGGGATCGGCAATCTCGCGATCGACGCGCTTGCCAGCCCGGCCGATGCCGTCGACACGGCGCCGCCGCACGCGTACTTCGTCGTGATGACGCACGACCACGCACTCGATTTCATGCTGGCCGAGCGCATCCTGCGGCGCGGCGACTATGCATACTTCGGGATGACCGGCTCGCACACCAAGCGCGCGCAGTTCGATCATCGGCTGGCGGCGATCGGCATCGACCCGGCCCAGGTCGCGCGGATGCGCTGCCCGATCGGCGTCGAAGGCATCATCGACAAGGCACCCGAAGTGATCGCGATCTCGGTGGCCGCGCAGTTGCTGCAGGCCGTCGAGGCGAACGCACCCGTGCAGGCTTCCCCAACATTCTGACCGACCAAGAACAACGCCATGACCCCGACATTCAAGGACAAGATCGCCCGCGCTCCGAAAGCGGAGCTGCACATCCATATCGAAGGCTCGCTCGAGCCCGAACTGATTTTCGCGCTCGCGCAGCGCAACGGCGTGAAGCTCGCGTACGAATCGATCGACGCACTGCGTGCCGCATACGCGTTCACCGACCTGCAGTCGTTCCTCGACATCTATTACGCCGGCGCGAGCGTGCTGCTGACCGAGCAGGATTTCTACGACATGACGGCCGCGTACTGCGAACGCGCGCTCGCCGACAACGTCGTCCACACCGAGCTGTTCTTCGACCCGCAGACGCACACCGAACGCGGCGTGCCGATCGAGACGGTGGTGGCCGGCATCGACCGCGCGCTCGCCGATGCCGAGCAGCGCGGGCTGTCGAGCAAGCTGATCCTGTGTTTCCTGCGCCACCTGCCGGAAGAAGATGCGCTCGCGACGTTCGACGCCGCGCTGCCGCTGTTCGAACGCTATCGCCATCGGCTGATCGGCGTCGGGCTCGACTCGTCCGAACTCGGCCATCCGCCGACGAAGTTCGCGCGCGTGTTCGAGAAGGCGCGCGCGCTCGGGCTGAAGCTCGTCGCGCATGCGGGCGAGGAAGGCCCGCCCGCCTATATCTACGAAGCGCTCGACGTTCTGAAGGTCGACCGGATCGACCACGGCGTGCGCAGCATCGAGGATGCGGCGCTCGTCGAACGCCTCGCGCGCACGCGCACGGCGCTGACCGTATGTCCGCTGTCGAACCTGAAGCTGTGCGTGTTCGACGACATGGCGAAGCACACGCTGAAGGCGCTGCTCGATCGCGGCGTCGCGGTGACGATCAACTCCGACGATCCGGCCTATTTCGGCGGCTACGTCAACGACAACTACTTCGCGACGGTCGACGGGCTGCAGCTGACCGATGCCGAAGTGCACGCGGTGATTCGCAACGGCTTCGAGGCGTCGTTCGTCGACGCCGCGCAGCGCGATGCGCTGATCGCGCGTCTCGATTCGTACTGGCAGGCCGCGTGACGGCCGGCATCGAGGTTCGCTAGACAGATGAAACACCGCAACGACATCCGCTTCGCGACGACCGGCCCGGCGTCGTGCCGCACCGGCCGCCTGCGTGCGCCGGGCACGCAGGCCGGCATCGCGTCCGTCGTACGCGTGGCGACGGTGTTGTGCGTCGTCGCGCGCCGAAGCCTGCCGCTGCGCGTCGTGCAACGACTGTTGCGGCTCGCGATGCCGGTCGCCGGCGAGCCGGTCGCCGTGATCGCGATCGCCATCGCGATGGCGGCGCTGTCCGCCGGTACGTCGGCCATCGCGGCGACGGCCGCCGCGCTTGCGTACGCGATCGCAGCGCGCGCCGCCGCCTGCGCGGCTCGCCGCATCGCGCACGCCCGGGCCGCCCCCGCCGCGTCGTCGCCCGCGCGGCACCGACCGTTTTCTTCTGTTCGCCTTACCTTGATGCAGGACCCTTCGTCATGACGCAAACCGCTTTCCGTTCCCAGCTGCTGACCTTCAACGGCGACCCGGCGCAGTCGAGCCAGGCCGCGAACCACGAGACCGACGGCCTCCTGATCGTCGACGACGGCAAGGTCGTCGCAGCCGGCCCGCATGCGCGGCTGGCCGCGACGCTCGCGCGCGACGCGGTCGTCCACGACCTGCGCGACAAGCTGATCGTGCCCGGCTTCATCGATACGCACATCCACTATCCGCAGACGGACATGATCGCGTCGCCGGCCCCCGGCCTGCTGCCGTGGCTCGACAAGTACACGTTCCCGACCGAGCGCCAGTTCGGCGATCCGGAACATGCGCGCGAAGTCGCCGACTTCTTCGTCGACGAATTGCTCGCGTGCGGCACGACGAGCGCGCTCGTCTACTGCACCGTGCACCAGCAGTCGGCCGACGCGCTGTTCGCGGCGAGCGACGCGCGCGACCTGCGGATGATCGCGGGCAAGGTGCTGATGGATCGCAACTGCCCCGAGTTCCTGCGCGACACCGCGCAGTCGGGCTATGACGACAGCGCCGAGCTGATCGGCCGCTGGCACGGCAAGGGCCGTCAGATGTACGCGCTCACGCCGCGCTTCGCGCCGACCTCCACCGAGGCGCAGCTCGAGGCGTGCAGCGAACTCGCACGCCGCCATCCGGACGTGTTCGTGCAGAGCCACGTCGCGGAAAACGTCGACGAAGTGAAATGGGCGGCCGAGCTGTTCCCGGGCCACCGCAGCTATCTCGACATCTACGATCGTTACGGGCTGCTGCGCCCGCGCGCGGTGTACGGCCACTGCATCCATCTCGACGACGAGGACCGTCGCCGGATGGCCGAGACGCGCACCGTCGTCGCGCACTGCCCGACGTCGAACTTCTTCCTCGGCAGCGGGCTGTTCGACTTCGACAAGGCCGGCGAATACGACGTGCCCGTCACGCTCGCCACCGACGTCGGCGGCGGCACGTCGTTCTCGATGCTGCAGACGATGAACGAGGCGCACAAGGTGGCGCGGCTGTCGGGCCACCACCTGAGCGCGACGCGGATGTTCTGGCTCGCGACGGCCGGCGCCGCGCAGGCGCTCGATCTCGCCGACACGGTCGGCACGCTCGCGCCGCGCACCGAAGCCGACTTCGTCGTGCTCGACCCGCAGGCCACGCCGCTGCTCGCACGCCGCACGAAGCGCGCGGAGTCGCTCGAGGAACTGCTGTTCGCATTCGCGCTGCTCGGCGACGACCGCGCCGTGTACCGCACGTACGCGGCCGGCCGGCTCGTGCACGAGCGCGGTGCCGCACGCCGCGCCGCCGCGTAACCGGCGCACCTGGGCCCCACCCTGCGCCGGCATGCGCTGCGGCGCATGCCGGCGCCGTCGAATTCGCCGCGGGCAGCACGCGCCGTGCTAGAATTCGCCGCTCATTGGGGAGTAGCCGCTCCGCTCGATGTCCCGCGCCCCCGGCGCGCATCGTGACGGAGGCGTCCGTCAACAGACTTGGCCGTTCGGCCATGGCGGGCGCAGCCACCAAGGCCTGGCGAGACCGATGGTTCACTGCGCGCCGCATCAGGGCCCGGCGCGCGGCGGATCGTCGCTCGCACGCACAACATCGGCCCGTGGAACCCCATACGTGTCCCAAGCATTCCTGATCTCCACCGGCGCCGTCGCCCTCGCTGAAATCGGCGACAAGACCCAACTGCTGTCCCTCGTGCTGGCCGCGCGCTATCGCAAGCCCGTGCCGATCATTCTCGGCGTGCTGGTTGCGACGGTCGTGAACCACGGCTTCGCCGGTGCGCTCGGCGAATGGCTCGGCATTCTCGTCACGCCGTCGATCATGCGCTGGGCGCTCGCGTTCTCGTTCATCGCGATGGGCTTGTGGATCCTCGTGCCGGACAAGCTCGATGCGGACGAAGCCAATGCGAACCGCTCGCGGCTCGGCGTGTTCGGCGCGACGCTCGTCGCGTTCTTCCTCGCGGAAATGGGCGACAAGACGCAGATCGCGACCGTCGCGCTCGCCGCGCGCTTCCAGGATTACATCGGCGTGGTGGCCGGCACGACCTTCGGGATGATGCTGGCGAACGTACCCGCGATCCTGCTGGGCGACCGTTTCGCGCACCGCCTGCCGACCAAGCTGGTGCACGGCATCGCGGCCGTGCTGTTCGTCGTGCTGGGGGCGCTGGCGCTGCTGGGCGTCGGCGTCTGACGCACGCAGGCAAGTGGCGCGGCCGGGCGGCCGCGCCGGTGTCGATACCGCGTTACTTCGCGACCGCCGCACCCGATGCCGGCGCCGCCGGCACCACGCGCTCGTTGGCGGCCGGCGCGGCCGGCCCGCCGCGCTTGTCGACCGGCAGCCGCACCGTGCGGATCGCCCCGTTCGACAACGGGAAATCGGCGAGCGCGCTACGCGCGAGAAACGGCATCGCATACAGCAGCGCGCCGTTGTCGCCCGTGGTGCGCGCGGTCACGTTATAGACCTCCTTGCCGGTCGCGCGCTCGGTGATCCGGATGCCGAGCGTGTAGTCGAACACCTGGTAGGTCTGCGCGACGTAGCCGGCCGGCATCGGCCCCCAGGGCCCCCACGGGCCCCACGGCCCGCCCCGCCAGTACGGCCCCGGCCCCATGAACCACGGGTCGTAGTAGACCGGCTGCGGCACCGTCACCAGATCGCTGCCGACCCCGTAGGCCAGCCCGACCAGATAGCGTGCCTGCGCGGCCGGCACCTGGCGGAACGCATACGCGGACAGTTCGTTCGCGACGATCGGCTCGTAGGTCGACTGCTCGATGCTGTGCTTCTGCGCGTCGCTGCGCGTGAAGGCGTAAGTGCGCGTCGCGTCGCTGCCGCTCCAGTCGGAGAAGGCCGTGACCTGGGTCGTCACGTAGCTGGTGCAGCCCGTCAGCAGCGCCACGCACAGCGCCGCCGCCCAGCCCGCACCGCGTTGAATCCATTCATGTTTCATGTCGATCCTCGTCGATCCGTCACCCGTTCGTCGCACCGCGCGAACCGCACGGGATGCCGATAATACGCGGACTGCCGGAACCGGTAAAAAGTTCGCGCGGCACGCGGCCGCAAGCCTTTGTACAATGGCCCGGTTCAGCCGGCCCGCGCTGCGGGCCCGATCCCCACTCCACCGATCTCGACGACCATGTCCGACAACGCCTCCTCCACCGTGATCCGCCGCGCCGACTACACGCCGCCGGCCTTCCTCATCGATTCCGTCGCACTCGAATTCGATCTCGCGCCGGCCCGCACGATCGTCAGGAACACGATGCGCGTGCGCCGCAATCCGGACGCGGCGCCCACCCCGCATCTGGAGCTGATGGGCGAAGCGCTCGAATTCCTCGGCGCACGGCTCGACGGCGCGCCGTATGGTCCGGTGCGCGCGCACGACCACGGGCTGACCGTCGAAAACGTGCCCGATGCGTTCGAGCTTACGCTCGACAGCGCGTGCGCGCCGGACCAGAACACGACGCTGTCCGGGCTGTACGTGTCGAGCGGCAACTTCTTCACGCAGTGCGAGGCCGAAGGCTTTCGCCGCATCACCTACTTCCTCGACCGCCCCGACGTGATGGCGTCGTACACCGTCACGCTGCGCGCCGACAAGACCGCGTACCCGGTGCTGCTGTCGAACGGCAATCTCGTCGACTCGGGCGAGCTGGCCGACGGCCGCCACTTCGCGAAATGGGAGGATCCGTTCCGCAAGCCGAGCTACCTGTTCGCGCTGGTCGCGGGCAAGCTCGTCGCGATCGAGGAGAAGATCACGTCCGGCTCCGGCAAGGAGAAGCTGCTGCAGGTGTGGGTCGAACCGGCCGATCTCGACAAGACCCGTCACGCGATGGATTCGCTGATCCATTCGATCCGCTGGGATGAAAAGCGCTTCGGCCTCGAGCTCGATCTCGACCGCTTCATGATCGTCGCGGTCGGCGACTTCAACATGGGCGCGATGGAAAACAAGGGGCTCAACATCTTCAATACGAAGTACGTGCTGGCGAACCCCGAGACCGCGACCGACACCGACTTCGCGAACATCGAATCGGTGGTCGGCCACGAGTACTTCCACAACTGGACCGGCAACCGCGTGACCTGCCGCGACTGGTTCCAGCTGAGCCTGAAGGAAGGGCTGACCGTGTTCCGCGACCAGGAGTTCTCGGCCGACATGGCCGCGGGCGACGACGTCGAGTCGGCGGCCCGCGCGGTCAAGCGCATCGAGGACGTGCGCGTGCTGCGCCAGCTGCAGTTCGCCGAGGATGCGGGCCCGATGGCGCATCCGGTGCGTCCGGAAAGCTACGTCGAGATCAACAACTTCTACACGATGACCGTCTACGAGAAAGGCTCGGAAGTCGTGCGGATGTACCAGACGCTGTTCGGCCGCGACGGCTTCCGCAAGGGGATGGACCTGTACTTCCAGCGCCACGACGGTCAAGCGGTGACGTGCGACGACTTCCGTCACGCGATGGCCGACGCGAACGGGCGCGACCTCGCGCAATTCGAGCGCTGGTACAGCCAGGCCGGCACGCCGCGCGTGTCGGTGCGCACCGCGTACGACGCGGCTGCACGCCGCTACACGGTCACGCTCGCGCAGGGCTACGGCGACGCGTCGCCGGCCGCGCGCGAGACGCAGCAAGGGCCGCTGCTGATTCCGTTCGCGATCGGCCTGATCGGCCGCGACGGCCGCGACCTGCCGTTGCGCCTCGACGGCGAAGCCGCCGCATCGGGCACGACGCGCGTGCTCGACTTCACCGACACCGAGCAGGCCTTCACGTTCGTCGACGTGCCGGAGGAGCCGCTGCCGTCGCTGCTGCGCAATTTCTCCGCGCCGGTGATCGTCGAATACGACTACGGCGACGACGACCTCGCGTTCCTGCTCGCGCACGACAGCGACCCGTTCAACCGCTGGGAAGCCGGCCAGCGCCTCGCGACACGCGCGCTGCTGACGCTCGCCGCGCGCGCCGCCGCGAACGAACCGCTCACGCTCGGCGCGAATTTCGTCGCCGCGTTCCGCCGCGTGCTGACCGATGAAAACCTGTCGCCCGCGTTCCGCGAGCTCGCACTGACGCTGCCGTCGGAAACCTATCTGGCCGACCAGATGGCGGAAGCCGATCCGGCCGCCGTGCATCGCGCGCGCCAGTTCGTGCGCCGCCAGCTCGCGACCGCGCTGCACGCCGAGTGGCTCGCCGCGTACGAGCAGCACCAGACGCCGGGCGCGTACGAGCCGACGCCTGAAGCCTCCGGCCGCCGCGCGCTGAAGAACCTCGCGCTCGCGTATCTCGCCGAACTCGAGGATCCGGCCGACACCGTGCGCATCGCGACCGCGCAGTACGACGCGGCGAACAACATGACCGATCGCGCCGCCGCGCTCGGCGCGCTGCTGTCCGCCGCGGCGGCCGGTGCGAACGACGCGGCCGCGCGCGCGCTCGACGACTTCTACCGCCGCTTCGAAAAGGAAGCGCTCGTGATCGACAAGTGGTTCGCGATGCAGGCCGCGCAGCGCGGCACGCCGGCCCAGCCGACGCTCGCGAAGGTCCGCACGCTGATGGCCCACCCCGCGTTCAACCTGAAGAACCCGAACCGCGCGCGCTCGCTGATCTTCAGCTTCTGCGCGGCGAACCCGGCGCAATTCCACGCGGCGGACGGCTCGGGCTACGCGTTCTGGGCCGAACAGGTGCTCGCGCTCGACGCGATCAACCCGCAGGTCGCCGCGCGCCTCGCCCGCTCGCTCGAACTGTGGCGCCGCTTTACGCCGGCACTGCGCGACCGGATGCGCGAAGCGCTCGAGCAGGTCGCGGCCGGTGCCAAATCGCGCGACGTGCGCGAGATCGTCGAGAAGGCGCTCGCGTAACGTCACGCACGCGACTCGCCGCGCGCGCGAGCGCGACGAAGCCGGTGCCGCCCCGTTGCGGCGCCGGCTTTTTTGTCGTCTGAAGGTTGGCGGCCAGGCGCCGGACCACGCGTTCGGCCCCCCGGTTTTACCGCCGCTGCCCGGCCGATCCGCCGCGCCGTGCACGCCGGAGCCCGGCCGAACCGCGCGACCGACCATGTAACCGGACGAAAAAAGGCGGCGGCTCGGGAGGCGCGCCGGGTAAAATTGCGGCAATTCAAGGATTCTTTGGCCTCTCGGAGTCTGTCATGTCCATTGCCCGCCGCACCACGCTGTCCAAGTTTCTGATCGAGCAGCAGCGTGAGACCAACAACCTCCCCGCCGACCTCCGCCTGCTGATCGAAGTCGTCGCCCGCGCGTGCAAGGCGATCAGCTACAACGTGTCGAAGGGCGCGCTCGGCGATGCACTCGGCACCGCCGGCAGCGAGAACGTCCAGGGCGAAGTGCAGAAGAAGCTCGACATCCTGTCGAACGAGATCCTGCTCGACGCGAACGAATGGGGCGGCAACCTCGCCGCGATGGCATCGGAGGAAATGGAAACGTTCTTCCCGATCCCGGCGAACTACCCGCGCGGCGAATACCTGCTCGTGTTCGACCCGCTCGACGGCTCGTCGAACATCGACGTGAACGTGTCGATCGGCACGATCTTCTCGGTACTGCGCTGCCCGGACGGCAAGCTGGCCACCGAGGAATCGTTCCTGCAGCCGGGCACGGAGCAGGTCGCGGCCGGCTACGCGGTGTACGGCCCGCAAACCGTGTTCGTACTGACGACCGGCAACGGCGTGAACTGCTTCACGCTCGACCGCGAAGTCGGCTCGTGGGTGCTCACGCAAAGCAACATGCAGATCCCGGCCGATACGCGCGAATACGCGATCAACTCATCGAACGCACGCCACTGGTACGAACCGGTCCAGCGCTACGTCAACGAACTGAACGCCGGCAAGGAAGGCCCGCGCGGCGACAACTTCAACATGCGCTGGATCGCGTCGATGGTGGCCGACGTGCACCGGATCCTGAACCGCGGCGGCATCTTCATGTACCCGGCCGACAAGCGCACACCCGATCGTCCGGGCAAGCTGCGCCTGATGTACGAAGCGAACCCGATGTCGTTCATCGTCGAACAGGCGGGCGGCGCCGCGACGACGGGCACGCAGCGCATCATGGAAGTGCAGCCGACCGGCCTGCACCAGCGCGTGCCGGTGTTCCTCGGTTCGAAGAACGAAGTCGAGCGCGTGACCGGCTATCACAACGAAGGCAAATAAATTTGCAGTGCAGCACTAGACGGAGGTGCGAGACGTCAGTACAATCGCGCCTTCGCGATGTGGCCCTGACAGGCTGCATCGCAGTGAAGTGAAAGCGGGAAGTCCGCCGGATCGAGGGTGTCGCGAAGCAGCAGCAGCAAGCTGAAAAAAAATTCGCAAAACCTATTGCCAAGATCTCGGATTTGACCATATAATTTCATTTCTCTGCTGCCGGTGTAGCTCAGTTGGTAGAGCAGCGCATTCGTAATGCGAAGGTCGTAGGTTCGACTCCTATCTCCGGCACCAAGATATAAAGGCCTGACAAGCATCGTTTGTCAGGCCTTTTCTCTTTTCTGGCCGCAATTCCGATTCCGGCCACGATTTCCGATTCGCGAAGTCGTGCGCCGTCATTTCCGCTTGCGGGCATCCCCCGACTCCCGCACCGCGCGCCGCCGATTACAATCGCCGGACCACCGGCCCCTCCCCAGCATCATGCGCACCTGGCGTCTCGAGCGACCGAACCTCAGCGGACAACTGGACGTGTCCCGTGCGACCGGTCTCGTCGCCGCGATCGGCGGCAGCGAGCCGAACGCGTTCGCCGCGGAAATCCTGAAGCTGTTCGACGATGCGCTGGCCATCACGCAGTGCACGATCTTCGCGTACGAGTTCGGCAACCGGCCGCGCACCGTCTCGGTCGCCGATCATCGCGGCGGCCGCTACCTGCGCGACGTTGCCGACACCTACGCGCGCCATTTCTATGCGCTCGACGGCAACCAGCGAATCGTCTCGGCCGCCGGTCACCGCACGCAGCGCCGCGACGTGCTGCTGCATCAGCAGGCCGGCGACGAGATCGGCCACGACGCGTATCGCACGGCCTGCTACCGCGGCCCCGACGTCTCCGATCGCCTCGCGTTGCTGATGCAGCCGAACGACTCGACCTGGCTGTCGATCAATCTGTATCGCGCGCACCGCAGCGGCACGTTCCAGCCGCGCGAGATCACGGCCATCGAAACGCTCGCACCGCTGATCGCGCAGGCCGCGCAGCATCACTATGCGCTCGCGGGCTCGGCGCAGATCGGCATCCCGCAACAGATGCTCGCGCGGCTGCGCGGCGCATGCCCGACACTGTCCAAGCGCGAGCTCGACGTGCTGCGCGGCGTGCTCGAAGGCCAGACCGCGCAGGAGATCGGCGAGACGATCGGCGTGAAGGCTTCGAGTGTCGTCACCTATCAGAAGCGCGCGTACCGGCGCCTCGGCATCTCGAGCCAGCGCCAGCTGTTCGCGCTGTGCCTGCAACCCTGAACGTCGCCTGCCGATCCTGAACGCGTCGGGGTAAATCCCGGCCCGCCGCCAGCCGTTCGCCGTACCCGGAATGGGGACAGCGGTGTCCGGCGCGGCTTCCATACTGCATCCAACCTGCCGCACGCATCGCGTCGCCGAGCGTGCGCGTTCGATCAGCGCAACCTGGAAGCCAACGATGGGCATCGAATTCAAACCCTACCCGTTCGTCGCCGTGCATCATCCCCCGCACCTGCCGACCTGCAGCGCCGGCGTCGATACGCAGCGGCACCGCGTCGCGATCGTCGGCGGCGGCCCGGTGGGCCTCGCTGTCGCACTCGGCCTCGCCAATCACGGCATCCGCAGCGTGCTGCTCGAAGCCGATGATTCGGTCTGTCACGGCAGCCGCGCGATCTGCATCTCGCGACGCAGCCTCGAGATCATCGAGCGGCTCGGCGCGCTCGACAGCTTCATGCGCGTCGGACTGCCGTGGAGCGGCGGACGCAGTTTCCATCGTCACGACGAAGTGCTGCATTTCACGATGCCGCAGGACGAGAACCAGAAGTTGCCGCCGATGGTGAACCTCGCGCAGTATCACATCGAGCAGTTCCTGCTCGATGCCGCGCTGCGCCGCCCCGAGCTCATCGAGATCCGCTGGCAGACGAAAGTCGCGGGCGTCACGCAGCACCCGGACGGCGCGCGCCTCGACGTCGATACGCCGCTCGGCCGCTATGCACTCGATGCCGACTGGGTCGTCGCAAGCGACGGCGGGCGCAGCACGATACGCGATGCGCTCGGGCTGTCGCTGCAGGGCACAAGCTATGAAGGCCGCTACGTGATCGTCGACATCGCGCTCGACAGCGACCGGCCGACCGAGCGGCTCGCGTACTTCGACCCGGCGTCGAACCCCGGCTCGACGGTACTCGTCCACAAGCAGCCGGACAACGTATGGCGGATCGACTATCAACTGCGCGACGATGAGGATCCCGAAGCGGCCGTGAAACCCGAGAACGTGATCCCGCGCGTGCAGAGCCTGCTCGACATGATGGGCGAGCGCGGCGACTGGTCGCCGATCTGGATCACGATCTACAAGGCGAACGCGCTGACGCTCGAACGCTATCGGCACGGCCGCGTGCTGTTCTGCGGCGACGCCGCCCACCTCGTGCCGATCTTCGGCGTGCGTGGCGCGAACTCGGGCATCGACGACGCCGACAACGTCGCGTGGAAACTCGCGTACGTGATTCGCGGCCTCGCGTCGGACGCGCTGCTCGACAGCTATTCGGACGAGCGCGTGTTCGCGACGCACGAGAACCTGCGCTACGGCACCAAGAGCACCGAGTTCATGGCGCCGCCGTCGTTCGCGTTCGACCTGATGCGCAAGGCCGTGCTGACGCTCGCGGTCCGGCATCCGGCGTTGCGTTCGCTGATCAATCCGCGCCAGACGTCGGCCATCGCGTACACGGCGTCACCGCTCAATGCGGACGAGCGCGATGCGTTTTCGGCCGGGCCGTCGCCCGGCATGGTACTCGCGGAATGTCCGCTGATGCTGCACGCGTCGGGCGACATCGGCACCGACGAAGGCATGCGTCGCGGCCACCTGACGGATCTCGTCGGTCCGCGTTTCACCGCGTTCCGCTTCATGCGTGACGGTGCGCCCGATCCGTCGTTCGCCGATCTCGAACGACACCTGCACGACGCCGGCATACCGTTCACGCTGGTCACGCTTGCACGGCACGCGGCACCGCAACAGCCGGGATGCGGCGGCTACGATGCCGACGGCCGGCTGTTCGACCTGTACGGCGCGCGCGACGGCACCCTCTATCTCGTACGTCCGGACGGACACGTGCTCGGCCGCTGGCACGATGCACGCGCCGCCGACGTGACCGCCGCACTCGAACGCGCGCTGCACCCGCGCACGCCGGCCAACATTCAGGAGCACGCATGATCACCGACACCGAACGCGACATCCTCTATACCGACCTGTGCCGCACGATGACCGGTATCGGCGAAGCCGATGCGGCGCTCTTTCTTGCCCGCTTCGCGTTGCTGGCGATCGAGGCGATCGGCGATACGGCAACCGTCAACCGCCTGATTGCCGACGCCGGCGACGGCCTGCCCGACACGGGCACACCGGCGCCGACGCACGGACGATGACGCATGACGCATGACGCACCATCGTGCGCCCCTCCTTACAGATTCATTTCGAATGACAGACGAATCCTCTGGAAAAACCCGTTAAGGGTGCATAACATTACTTAACGATTCCGACCCGTCTATCGCGTTACATTGCGTGGGCGGCGCGGCGAGTCGCATGCCGCCTTCATGCAGGTTGCGGCGAAACAGCCGACGTCCGGTCATTTCGACTCAACACAAGGAGAGGATCACCATGACTCATGGCTTGATTATGTGGCTCATCATCGGCGCGATCGCCGGCTGGCTGGCGGGCGTGCTCGTCAAGGGCGGCGGGTTCGGCCTGATCGTCGACATCATCGTCGGTATCGTCGGCGCGGTGATCGGCGGCTGGCTGGCCGGGTTGCTCGGCATCACCCTCGGCAGCGGCTTCATCGGCTCGGTGATCGTCGCGGTCATCGGCGCCGTGATCCTGCTGTTCGTGATCCGGCTGTTCAGGCGCGCGGCCTGACGATCTTCTCGCGCGCCTTCGAGCGCGCCTTCGTTGTCGCATCGAAGCGGCGCGCGGGGCATCCCCCGCGCCGCCGTCCGTTTCAGCGGCGCTTGCCGCGCTGCAACCAGCCGTCGAGCACGTCGGTCGTCAGCAAGCCGCTGCGCGCATCGCGTGCGCCGTCGCGGCCAACCCACACGGTACGCGGCATTTCTCCCCGCCATCCCGCATCGAGCGCCGCCCGCAGACGCTCGGGCATCGGCTCGGCGTTCGCATACTGCGCGACCTGCGGCGGCAGGTTCATTTGCGCGAGCGCCTGTGCGATTGCCGCACCGTTGTCGTCGTACGCGTCCATCGAGACCATCGCGAGCTGCACGTCCGGATGGCGGCGCTGCCACGCGACCAGATGCGCGGCGTTCTCGCGGCAGTAGCCACAATCGAGCGACCAGATCTCGACTGCGAGCGGCCGTTCGTGCGCCGTCGCGTACACCTTCGCGACCTCGGCCGCGCGCAGCGGCTGCAGTTCGCCGGCCCATCCCGGCAGGCTTGCGAACACGGCGCCCATCAACACGATCAGCCGTTTCATGGCGCCCCCTCCACGGCAATCAGCCGGTAGCCGTCGTTACGCGTACGCCACGACAGGTAGATGCGGCCCGCATCGTCGAGCAGTTGCGGGTTGTCGCTCGCGCCCGACGTCGACGCGATCACGCGCGGCGCCGACCAGTGCTCGCCGCGATCGTCCGAGCGGCGCAGCTTGATCTGCATCGTGTCGCCGTCGAACGCCTTCCATGCGAGCCAGACGACCTCGCCGCGCACGACGAGCGCCGCATGCGATGCCTGCTCGGCCGGCACTGCCGGATTCGCGCCGAACGCCCACGGCGTGCCGCTCGGCCGGCCATCGGCGCCGATGCGCGAATAGAACACGTCGGCGCGGCCGTCGACGACGCCGAACCACGCAAGATGGCGCGTGCCGTCCGGCGTGATCGCGAGCGCCGGCCCGTGCTCGGGGCAAGCCTCGACATGCCAGTTCGAGAACGTCGCACGCACCGGCACGACGGACTCCGATGCCGAAACAGGCAACACCGCGAGCGCATGGTCGCGGATCTGCCCCGGGAACACGTTGCGCCACACGGCTTCGATGTGCCCGGCCGGATCGATCGCCATCGCGATGCGGCAGCATTCGCACGTGTGATCCGTCACCTTGCGCTCGGGCTCGAACGACGCGCCGCCGTCGCGCGACACCGCGTAGTAGACGGCCGCCCCTTCGTACGCCTGCCCCGCCGCCTTCGCCGCGACGAGATCGCGCTTGTCGATCCACGCGATCGCGATGTTGCCGGCCGGATCGACCGCCATCATGTCGAAGCGGTGCGTGATCGCCTGCCGGTCGCGATGCACGGTGACCGGCACGCTCCAGGTCGCGCCACCGTCGAGCGAACGCGCGAAGCGCACCATGCCGGTGTACGGCGCATCCAGCGGCATCGACCACGATACGTACACCGCGCGACCGTCCGGGCTCGTCGCGATCTTCGGGCGATTCTCCGCGCTCGTGTAGATCGGCTCGGGCATCGCGTTGACGGTCACGGGCGCGGACAGCGTGCGGCCCGCATCGTCCGAGTGCGCGACGACGACGTGCGCGCCTTCGACCCATGCGACCCACAGCCGGTGCCGCGCGTCGAACGCGGCGCCGGTCGCGAGCGGCTGCCTCTGTTGCGCCGGTGCGGCCTGCATGCTCATGTGCGCCGCATGCGGATCGGCGGCTTTCGGCGCGTCGTGCGCGCCGGCAGGCGACAGCGCCGCGAGCCACAGCGCGCAGCCTGCCGCGAGCGATTTCACAGCGACCATTTCAGTTCTCCAAAGAAAGTGCGGCCCGGATACGGATGGAACACGTAGTAGCGGCGGTCCGTCAGGTTGTCGATGCCGACCGACGCAGTCCAGTGACGATCGAACCGGTAACGCGCCTTCAGGTCGACGACCGTGAAGATGCTCGTGCCGCCGTACACGTCCGGATTCACGTCGCTGTTGTCGAGCGTGTTGAACTGGCGGCCCGAGTAGCGGACGCCGACGCTCGCGAGCCAGTGCTCGTCGAAGCGGTACGACGCGAGCAGGTTCGCGCGCATGCGCGGGATGCGCGGAAAGCGCGAGCCGACGTACGCGGGATTCGCGGTGTCGGCCAGGATCTGCGCGTTGCTCGCCGACACGTTCGCGTCGATGTCGAGCCCGCGCAGCCCGACGTTCTGGCCGCTGAATGCGAGTTCGACGCCGCGCACGCGCACGCGATCGACGTTCGAGATGTTGGTGACGGTCGACGCGCCCGACACCGTCGTCTGGCTGTAGATCGAATCGCGCAGGTCGCTCTGGAACACGCTCGCGCGCACGACGCCGACGCCCACGTCGCGCTCGGCCGTGAAGTCCCAGTCGATCGCCTTTTCCGGCCGCAGGTTCGGGTTGTTGTTGACGATCGCGTTGTTCGAGATCGTGCCCTGGAACAGCTCGCCGACCGTCGGGAAGCGGGTGCCGGTCGCGAACGACAGCCGGAAACGCCAGACGTCCGTCGCGTCCCATTGCAGCGCGACTTTCGGCGACAGCGCATTCGCGCCGCGGTCCGCGTAGCCGAGCGTGCCGTTCGCGTTGCCGAGCGCGCCGCCGTACGCATCCCAGCGCTCGTAGCGCAGCCCGAGGGTCGCGAGCCAGCCGGGCGCGAAACGCCACGCGTCCTGCGCGAACAGCGCCTGCGTGCGCGTGTCGCCCCGGTAGACGCTTGCGAGCGACGTGGTCGGCCCGGCCAGCCAGTCGGCCGTGTTGTACGTGACGTTGCGCAGGAAGTAGTTGTCGTAGTGATAGCCGAACGTGAGCGTGTGCCCCTTCACTTCCGGCGCCTCGGCCTTCAGGTCGAGCGTGCGCCAGCCCGTGCCGTCGCCCTGGAACAGCGTGCCCGCCCCGCCCTGCACGGTCGATGCCGCGCGCAGCACGTCGCGCGACACGTCGTAGGCGGAAACCACGCCCGACAGCCGCCAGCCCGAATCGAGCCGGCCGTTCAGCCCGAGCGCGTACAGCCAGTTCTCCTGGTCGCCGCGCTGTGGCGCGAACGCGCTCGGCGCGACGGTCACGTTCCGGCCGCCGAGCGACACGTTGCCGCCGTACACGGGATTGCCGGCCGCGTCGCGCAGGAAGGTTTCGCCGTGCTGCCGGAAATGGTTCTCCCAGTGCCCGAGCGTCAGCGTCGCGTCGACGCGGTCCGTGAACGCATAGCCCATCCGGACCGTCTCGTTGAGCTGCTCGGTCCGCTCGATGTTCTGCGCACCGACGATCGTGCGCGGCTTGCCGTTGGGGCCGATGTCGGTGGCCGCGCCCGTCACGGGCACCGCGGCACCCAGCCGCGGGTTGTAGGTGGCGTTGGGACTCGCATATTGCATCGGCTGGCCGTCGTTCTCCAGCCGGTCGAGCGACAGCGAGAACCAGAACTTGCCGACGCGGTTCGCGATCCGCGCGGTCTGGTGATTGCCGCCGAAGCTGTCCGCGAACCCGTAGCCGTCGTGATAGCGCTGCGTGAAGAACTGCGTCGACAGGGACGCCTCGAGCTTGTCGGGACGCCGCGTCGTCAGCAGCACGGTCGAGCCGATCGCATTGCCGGGATACAGCGCGGAAAAGGGACCATACAGCACGTCGACGCGCGCGATATCGTCGGGCGCGATCAGCGACCAGCGCGGCGGATACGCATAGCTCGAGCCAAGCAGGTTCGACAGCAGCAGGCCATCGGCGTACACGAGCCCGCGCGCACTCTGCAGTTCGTTGAAGTCGCGGCCGGCGAACACGCTGTTGCGGTCGCCGATGTAGCGCCTGCGAACCATCAGGTTGGGCGCGTACTTCAGCGCGTCCTCGGTGGTGACGTTGGTGTGCGCGTCGATCTGCTCGCGCGTGATCGACTCGACGACGGCCGGCGTGTCCGGATCGACGGGTTGCCGGCTTGCGGTGACGCTGACGGCGGTCAGCGTGTCGCCCGCAGAGGCGAGCGCGGCGACCGGCGCGGCACGGCCGGCCGGGTTGCCGGCGCCGGCGGGCACCGGCGCGGCGGATGCGCCATCGATCGAGGCCGCCTGCGCGGCCGGCCAGGCAAAAGCGGCCGCGCAGGCTAGCGCGAGCCGGCCGCGCGAGGGCCGCGCGGCGAAGGTGAACGACATGGATGAATTCCTGAAAACGTGACCGGACGCCGCCGCACGCAAGCCAACGCGCCGCGCGCAGACGGCACGGCGCGCGGACCGGGCCGCGGGCGGCACGCGCGCCACCGGGCGCGCGAACGATATCAATCAGATCGGGACGTTTTCAGGCGGACCGCGCGGCTGCGCGAGACGGATGCCCGTGCGGGGAACATCGGGAACGGCCGGGGCAGCCGCCCGGTACGCGAACGCGCGCACGAAACCCGGCAATGCGGGCAGGCTCGTGCCGAGCGCGACGTTCGCCGCGAAGCCGGGACAGTACACGCAGTGCGGCACGCCGGCATGATCGAACGACGCCGCGCCGCGGTCGTCGCCGGACTGCGCGAGGACGACCTGGCGAGCGCCTGCCGCACTGCACAACTCGAGCGTGAGCCCGCCGGAACCGCTCGATGCGAGACGCGCGTAGCCGACGACGGGCGACAGTACGTTCAGTACCAGCGCCAGCCATACGAGGCCGATCCATCGCGTCGTTCGTTTCATCGCGGTCCAGGAAAAAGTGCGCGCAAGTATAGCAAGCGGCTCGATTGTTGCCGATCGTGCAGGGTGTGATAGTCGGCATTGCTCGGCGCGCAGCAGCGCATGTGCCGTTAATACAACAGAGACAAAATCTAACGATTCGCCACTGGCATAAATCCAAGCGCGAGGTTGATAATCATTGAACCCGCTGGAGAAACGAACATGGACGAAAGACCAACCCGCATGCCCCCGCCCGAGCAAGTGATGAGCCCGGATCCGGAACCCGTCGGCGTGGAATTCCTCGCCGAATTGCCCGAGCACGTCCGGGCATTCTTCGACGAGCAGCACAAGCTGTACTCGCCGAAGTGAACCTACGTTCCGTCCTGTAACCGCCACGTGTCGATCGATATCGTGCGGTTCATCGCTGCGTTTTCGGCGCAGATCGCTTCGCACCCCGGCTGCAACGGCCTGACGGTGCCGGATCAGCGCGTCCGCTGATTCTTCTGTCGCGTCGTTCCGCCGCGCGACTGTCTTCGTCTATCCTTCTGGTTTTCCACCTCCGGCCCGTCCGGCTCGCCCCTCTCCCGATCGTTCCGATGAAACAAGCCATTCGTGCCAGCGTCGCTGTCGCCGCGCTCGGCGTCGCCCTTTTTTCGTCACCGCATGTCGCGCACGCGGACGGCGACGACACGGCGCTCACCAATCTCGTCGCGCTCGCATCGCAGCGGCTCGCGCTTGCCGAACCCGTCGCACGATGGAAATGGGCGAACCACCAGGCGATCGAGGATCGGCCGCGCGAAGCGGCACTGCTCGCATCGGTGGAGAAGCGCGCCGCACAGTCCGGCGTGGATCCGGCGTTCGCGCGCACGTTTTTCGAGGATCAGATCGCGGCCAGCAAGGACGTGCAGAACGCGCTCTTTGCAAAGTGGCGCGCGACGCAGCCGCCGGAAGGCACGCCGCCCGACCTCGCAACCAGCACGCGGCCGGCGCTCGACCAACTCACGCAAAAGATGCTGACGGGCCTTGCGCAAGTCGCACCGCTGCGCGACGCACCCGACTGCCAGGCGCGGCTCGCACGCAGCATCGCGAACTGGAAGACGCTCACCCGCTACGACTCCACCCAGACGCAGGCGCTCGGCACCGCGCTGTCGCACGTTTGCGCCGCAGGCGGCGCCAGCGCGATCGGCTGACGGCGGCGTCGCGCGCCGCGGCCCGCGCTGCTCAGTCGGCAGGCGTAAGTGCCGCGAGCGGAATGAGTTGCAGGCCGCGCGCGAGATGCGTCTGCAGAAGACGATGGGTATGGGGTTCGAACGCGCCGTCCGCGCCGTCGGCCACGAGCCGCACGGCCGCGTCGAGCGATTCGGCCGTACCGAGGTAGCGCCAGCCGTCGATCACATGAAACAGGCGGCGCTCGCCGCTCGCTTCGAAAGCGACCGCACCGTCGAACGGCCAGGGCGCATTGCCCGCACGGGCGTGATCGGCTGCGGGACGCCGGTTGTATGACGGACGCAGGCGGGCGATCCACTGCGCTTCGGCGAGCATCGCGCCTAGTTCGTTGCCGGTCTCCCGCCACTCGACCCGCCGTACCTGCTGCGCGATCCGCATTTCCTTCGACGAGCGCCGCTCGCCGGTCAGCAGCGCGCGCAAGCGCTGCCGCACGCGCACGCTGCGGCCGACATACAGCGCTTGGTCGTCCTCCCCGAACAGCGCGTACGCGCCGCATCCGGCCGGCGCGGTATCGAGCCACGCTTCGGTCATGCCGCCCGCGAGACGGAAGTGGCGCGTCGTACGCGCAATCTGGTCGCGCAGACGCTCGAGCGGCACGATCTCGTGCAATTGCCGCCAGAACTGCCAAAGCAGATCGGCATCCGCGAGTGCCCGGTGGCGGGCGAATGGAACGAGGCCATGCCGCTCGATCAGCGCATCGAGTCCGTGCCGCGCCTCGCGCGGAAACAGCGCGCGCGACAGGCGCACCGTGCACAGCACGTCCGGATTGAACGCGATGCCGGCGCGCTCGAATTCGGCGCGCAGGAAGCCACGGTCGAAGCTCGCGTTGTGCGCGACGAACAGCTTGCCGTCGAGCCGCTCGAACAGCGCGGGCGCGAACGACGCAAACGACGGCGCGTCGCGCACCATCTCGTCGGAAATGCCCGTCAGCTGCTGGATGAACGGCGGAATCGACTGTCCCGGATTGACCAGCGTCGTCCATGTCGATACGCCGAGCGGACCGAGTTCGACCACGCCGATTTCAGTGATGCGGTGCTCGGCGGACGAGCCGCCGGTGGTTTCGAGGTCGACGAAGACGAGCGGCTGGTCGCAGGCGGGATCGGACGGGCGGGAATCGGACATGAAAAGACGGGGGAAACGATGCTTTCGTGAGTATGCACCGGCAGGCGTGTTCGCGACCAGTCCGAACCCGAATCGATTCGCCGGCCGCCGGTTTTCGTGCCCCGGAAAGCAAAAAGCCCCCGCGATGCGGGGGCCGGACGTGATCGGCGAAGCGTGGCGCGTCAGACCGCCTGGATATTCGCTGCCTGCTTGCCTTTCGGCCCGACTTTCACGTCAAAGGAAACGCGCTGGTTTTCCTTCAGCGTTTTGAAGCCGTCCATCCGGATTTCGGAAAAGTGCGCAAACAAATCTTCGCCGCCATTGTCGGACGTAATAAAGCCGAAACCTTTAGCATCGTTAAACCATTTTACGATACCGGTATCCATACCTTCGTTCCCCACTCGTTTAGATCAAAAAAGCTACTGTTATAGCCGCTTCCCGAAATCCCGCAACGGCGCGCCGACACTCCCCCCAGCGCTCCGCCCGGGGACGGAGTGCTGACTTTATAAATTGGACAATCCGGGTGCGTCAAGGGAATTTTTAGGGCTTTCTTTATCAAAAAACGCTAATGCCACTGGAATCGGTACACGATCGCCTTTTATTAATTGATTCGCATCAAGAACCTGTCAATATTACCGGGATCGGATCGCCAATAATCGAAATCGTGAAAAACATACCGGGGACGAATCGCTTCGGTAAATTCCTCGGGTTTTTTCCGGGTTGCGGAAAACGGGGGACGTTGCGATGCTGGTGCAAAGGCAATGGGAAGGAGAAGGCCATGTGGCTGGACGGATTCAAGCGCTTCGCGAGCCGGCTTGCACGCGTACGCCGCAAGTCCCGCGCGCTGGCCGAGACCCGTGAAGCGCCGTGCGACACCGAGTTCGACCCGACCTGGCACGGCGATCATTGGCAGAACCTGCTGGCGTCACCGCTGGACGCCCGTCACTACGTAATGGAAGACTGGACGTACACGCCGCCGCAGGCCGAAGCCGACGACACGCAGCCGACCGGCAAGCGCAAGCGCAAACGGCGCTCGTACGCGCAGTAGGGATCGGAACGACAGGGCAAAAAAAAGCGCGACTGGGAAGTCGCGCCGACAAAGGTTTGGAGATCTTTTCCGTCAACGAAAAAGTCTGCTTCGGAAAGCAGAGATCGCAGTATAGCGAGAGAACATCCTTTCATTATCCATGCCCCGCACAAACCTCTATTGCCGATGTGTCAATAATCGCGCTAGGCCTGCTCTCGCCCGTCATTGATCGCCTGTCGCGATCGCGCAACGCCCGCGACACCCGATACGCAGTCCTGATTGCTTTTTTTGCGTGCTGCATTGCCGCAAAGTCTTGATGGCCGGGCCTCTCGGCGCATATGCTGATTCTTGCCGGATTCAAAATACAGTATTGCGGGAAGCAATTTTCTTCTACGCCCGGACCGATCCGTACACTGCAAATGGATATCCGACGAGGGTGCCGCGCCCAATGCGCACGGCGTCGCCAGCCTGCGACGCCGCCGATGCCCGTAGCAGGTTCGATCGACATCATCCTGTTTGGAGACAGATCATGAAAAAGACCCTGATCGTCGCGGCATTGGCGGGCGCGTACGCCACCGGCGCCCATGCGCAAAGCGCCGTCACGCTGTACGGCCTGATCGACGCCGGCATCACCTACACGAACAACCAGGGTGGTCACAGCGCGTGGCAGGAGACGAGCGGCTCGATCAACGGCAGCCGCTGGGGCCTGCGCGGCACCGAGGATCTCGGCGGCGGCCTGAAGGCGATCTTCACGCTGGAAAACGGCTTCGGCATCAATAACGGTTCACTCAAGCAGAACGGCCGCGAATTCGGCCGCCAGGCGTTCGTCGGGCTCGCGCACGAGAGCTACGGCTCGCTCACGCTCGGCCGCCAGTACGACAGCGTCGTCGATTTCCTCGGCCCGCTGTCGCTGACCGGCACCCAGTACGGCGGCACGCAGTTCGCGCACCCGTTCGACAACGACAACCTGAACAACTCGTTCCGGATCAACAACGCGGTCAAGTACCAGAGCGCGAACTACGGCGGCCTGAAATTCGGTGCGCTGTACGGCTTCTCGAATTCCAGCAATTTCTCGAACAACCGCGCGTACAGCGTCGGCGCGTCGTACAGCTACATGGGCTTCAACGTCGCGGCCGCGTACATGCAGCTGAACAACAACGTCAACGCGCTGGCGCTCGCGGCCAGCGACCCGGGCGCGGTAGCCGGCGACTGGACGTTCGGGGCCAGCCGTCAGCGCACCTGGGGCGCGGGCCTCAACTACGCGTTCGGGCCCGCGACGGCCGGCTTCGTGTTCACGCAGACACGCCTGACCGATTCGGCCAGGATCAGCGCCGGGCAGTCCGGCGTGTCGGGCGGCATCCCGCTCATCGGCGGCACGCGCTTCAACAATTACGAAGTGAACGGCCGCTACGCGCTGACGCCGGCGTTCTCGCTCGCCGGCTCGTACACGTACACCGACAGCCGCCTCGACGGCCAGACGCCGAGCTGGCACCAGTTCAACCTGCAGGCCGACTATGCGCTGTCGAAGCGCACCGACCTGTACCTGCAGGGCGAATACCAGCGGGTCAATGCGGACGGCCTGGCGATCGGCGCGAACATCAACGGGCTCGGCACCGCGTCGTCCACCAACAAGCAAATCGCCGTCACGGCCGGCATGCGCCATCGCTTCTGAGCGATGCGCGTGAGCCCGGTCGTTCGGCCAGGACCGTCATGACGAAGCGCCCCACCCGGGGCGCTCGTTCGCTTCAGCGCTGCACCGCACGCATGCGCCGCGCCATGCTCACGCGCTGCCCGACGCCGGATAGCGAACGTCGAGCACGTCGATCGGCTGGGGACCGGCCGGCGTCATCAGCGTAACGGTATCGCCGATCTTCGCCTTGATGAGCGCCCGCGCGACCGGCGAGATCCAGCTGACGCAACCGCGATCGAGATCGACCTCGTCGATCCCGACGATGGTAACGGTATGATCCTCGCCGTCCGGCGTCGCGTAATCGACGGTCGCGCCGAAAAACACCTGGTCGACGTTCTCCTGGCGGCTCGCGTCGACGACTTCGGCGAGATCGAGCCGCTTCGTCAGGAAGCGGATCCGGCGGTCGATCTCGCGCAGCCGCCGCTTGCCGTAGATGTAGTCGCCGTTCTCCGACCGGTCGCCGTTCGACGCGGCCCACGACACCAGCCGCACGACCTCGGGACGCTCGACGTCGATCAGGTTCAGGAGCTCGTCCCTGAGCCGCTTGTGGCCGGCCGGGGTGATGTAATTCTTCGTGCCCGCCGGAATCGCGGGCTGACTCGGGTCGAGATCGTCGTCGTCGCCGTCCGACTCTTTGACAAACGCCTTGTTCATGATGCAGATTCAACACATGGATGACTGATGCTTCAAGGGTACACGAAGGCGGCCTTCCCAAGATCGGGTGACATTTTTTGCGAATAAGGCTTCCCTTTTTATACAACCCTGCTATACTTCCGCTTCTGCGTGCGGCTGTAGCTCAGTTGGATAGAGTACTTGGCTACGAACCAAGGGGTCGTGGGTTCGAATCCTGCCAGCCGCGCCACCTTTTTCGAGGGCCTTCCCAACCGAAGGCCCTTTCAGTTCGATGTTGTAGCGTTTTGTTGTTGCGTGCGGCTGTAGCTCAGTTGGATAGAGTACTTGGCTACGAACCAAGGGGTCGTGGGTTCGAATCCTGCCAGCCGCGCCACCTTTTTGGGAACCTTCCCACCGTAGAAGGTTCCGACAGTTGAAGTAGTACCGCTTTGCGTGCGGCTGTAGCTCAGTTGGATAGAGTACTTGGCTACGAACCAAGGGGTCGTGGGTTCGAATCCTGCCAGCCGCGCCACCTCAGAAGGGCCTTCCTCCGGGAAGGCCCTTTTTTCTTTTCCGCTTCCCCTCTTCGCCTCTCCTCCTCTTCCCGGCAACACCGATCGCGCCCGAATCGTGCGGGAGCTGCCGCCACACAACGCCAAGCCCACATCACAAACGAAAACGGCGGCCCGTGGCCGCCGTCTCATTCCGCTGCATCGCAACGCGCAGCGTCAGTAATCCTGCCGCTCGCGCTCGATGCGCATGCCGCCGTCATGACGCGCGTGCACGCTGTCGTCGGTCGAGCGCTCGCGCATGATCCGCATCACGTCCGGATTGGTCCGCACGCGCCGCATCACGTTCGCGAGATGCACGCGATCGCTCACCTGGATCACGAAGCGCAGCACCGTCGATTCGTGCGTCAGATCCTCGTCCATCGCGATGTGAACGATGTTCGCGTCCGCCGACGTGATATCCGCCGCGACGCGCGCGAAGATGCCCTTCGTATTCTTCACGAGCGCCTTCACCGCGACGTCGAACAGACGACCGGGCTGCGGCGCCCATTCGACGTCGATCCAGCGACCCGGGTCGCGGCGATGGATGCGCTGCGCGACGCGGCAATCCGTCGTATGAATCGCCATCCCGAGACCGATGCCGATATAGCCCATGATCGCGTCGCCCGGAATCGGCCGGCAGCACGCCGACAGCTGCACGGACATCCCTTCGGTGCCGGTAATCACGACCGGCGGCGCATTGTGCGCGGGGTGCCGCTCGGACTTCGGCAGATCGTCGTCCGCATCGCGGCCGCTCATCAGCACCTCGATGCGCTTGGCCATCACCGCGGCGACGCGGCGGCCGAGGCCGATGTCCGCGAAGATTTCCTGGCGGCTCTTGTTGCCCGTCCACTGGACGAGCTTCTCCCACACTTCCGGCCCCACATCGGCCAGCGCGAGCCCGTAACCCTTCAGGCTCTGGTCGACGAGCCGCTCGCCGAGCTGCACCGACTCGTTCAGGCGCATCGTCTTCAGGTAGTGACGAATCGCCGAACGCGCCTTGCCGGTGCGCACGAAGCCGAGCCATGCGGGGTTCGGCTTCGAATACGGCGCGGTGATCACCTCGACGATGTCGCCGCTCTTCAGCTCGGTACGCAGCGGCAGCAACTCGTTGTTGATCTTCACGGCCACGCACTGGTTGCCGAGATCGCTGTGGATCGAATACGCGAAATCGAGCGCCGTCGCGCCGCGCGGCAGCGCCATGATCTTCGACTTCGGCGTGAACACGTAGACCGCATCCGGGAACAGGTCGATCTTCACGTGTTCGAGGAACTCGCTCGAATCGCCGGCTTCGCTCTGGATGTCGAGCAGCGACTTCAGCCACTGGTGCGCGCGCTTCTGCACGTCGTTCAGGTCCGCGCCGCCGTTCTTGTACAGCCAGTGCGCGGCCACGCCGGCCTCGGCGATCTCGTGCATCTTGCGCGTGCGCACCTGGAACTCGATCGGCGCGCCGAACGGGCCGACGAGCGTCGTGTGCAGCGACTGATAGCCGTTGATCTTCGGGATCGCGATGTAGTCCTTGAACTTGCCGGGCACGGGCTTGTACAGCGCGTGCAGCGCGCCGATGCACGTGTAGCAGTCGAGCGGGCTCTCGACGACGACGCGAAAGCCGTACACGTCGAGCACCTGCGAGAACGACAGCTGCTTGTCGCGCATCTTGCGATAGATGCTGTAGATCGTCTTTTCGCGGCCGGTGATCTCGGCGTCGAGCTTCGCGTCGCCCATCGCGCGCTGGGCGGCCTCGAGGATCTTGCTGATCACTTCGCGGCGGTTGCCGCGCGCGGCCTTCACGGCCTTCTCGAGCGTCGCGTAGCGATGCGGGTTGAAGTTCGCGAAGCTCATGTCCTGCAGCTCGCGATACGTGTTGTTCAACCCGAGGCGGTGCGCGATCGGCGCATAGATGTCGAGCGTCTCGCGGGCGACGCGGCGGCGCTTTTCCATCGGCACCGCGCCGAGCGTGCGCATGTTGTGCAGACGGTCGGCGAGCTTGACGAGGATGACGCGCACGTCGCGCGCCATCGCGAGCAGCATCTTGCGGAAGTTTTCCGCCTGCGCTTCCTCGCGGCTGCGGAACTCCATCTTGTCGAGCTTCGACAGGCCGTCGACCAGTTCGGCGACCTTCGGGCCGAACCGTTCGGCCAGCTCGCTCTTGGTCACGCCCTGGTCTTCCATCACGTCGTGCAGCAGCGCCGCCATCACGGCTTGCGCGTCGAGCTTCCAGCCGGCGCAGATTTCCGCGACGGCGACGGGATGGGTGATGTAGGGTTCGCCGCTCTGGCGATATTGACCGAGGTGGGCTTCGTCGCTGAAATGGAACGCCGCCTTGACCTCTTTGATTTCTTCCGGAGGGAGATACTCCGCAAGCACGCCCGTCAGTTTCGCGATCGAAACGACGCCGTGCTTGCGCGGCTGCTCCGGCGTGGCGGTCGGCCCGAACAGGTGCCGAAAGGACTGTTCGAGGACCGCGTCGATGTACTGGCGCGCAGGCGACTGGGCCGTGGCTTCGGTGGTCGAATCCGCGGAGGCGGACGATGGGGTGGTGCTCATATTCGCCTCCAGGTCGAGTCGTTGCGCGCGTGGACTACATGGCTGGAACGGGCCGGATGCGCGTTACACCGGCACCTTCTTCAGCATCTCGACGCCGACCTGGCCGGAGGCGATCTCGCGCAGCGCGACGACGGTCGGCTTGTCGCGACTCTCGATCTTCGGCGTATGGCCTTGCGCGAGCTGCCGCGCGCGGTAGGTGGCGGCGAGCGCCAGTTCGAAGCGGTTGGGGATTTGCTTCAGGCAGTCTTCGACGGTAATGCGAGCCATGTTGGAAATTCCTTCTGAATATAGTCGTTATTCTACCTTATGTCCCTCTACCCTCGCGTCATTCCGCGTGGGGCAGATGGATGCCGAGCTCGATGAACAGCTCCGCGTGTCGCGCGTACTGCGAAGCAAAGCGCAGGCGCGTGGCCGCGACGATGCATTCGAGTTCGGCGAGCGCACGATCGAAATTCTCGTTGATCACGACGTATTCCGCTTCCGACGCGTGCGCGATCTCGCTGCCGGCAGCCAGCAGGCGCCGCGTGATCACGTTCGGCTCGTCCTGGCCGCGCTTCTTCAGACGTTCCTCGAGCGCATCGAGCGACGGCGGCAGGATGAAGATGCCGACCGCGTTGCGGAACTGCTTCTTCACCTGTTGCGCGCCCTGCCAGTCGATCTCGAGCAGCACGTCGTGGCCGTTCATCATCTGCTCTTCGATCCAGACGCGCGACGTGCCGTAATAGTTGCCGTGCACTTCCGCGCTCTCGAGGAATTCGTGCGCGGCGTGGCGCGCGCGGAAATCCTCGACGCTCGTGAAGTGATAGTGCTGGCCGTCCTGCTCGCCCGGGCGCGGCTTGCGCGTCGTGTACGAAATCGACAGGCAGATGTCGCTGTCCTTCGACAGCAGCGCGTTCACGAGCGTCGACTTGCCGGCACCCGACGGCGCGATGACCATGAACAGGTTGCCGGGATAGACGCCCGCGTGAAGCGTATGTGCGTCGTGAGTGGGGTGGATCATCTTGCTTTACTCCAGGTTTTGCACTTGCTCACGCATCTGCTCGATCAACAGCTTGAGCGCCATCGATGCGTCGGCGAGTTCCTTCGCCGCCGCCTTCGAGCCGAGCGTGTTTGCTTCGCGATTCAGTTCCTGCATCATGAAGTCGAGACGCTTGCCGACGCGGCCGCCCTTCTCGATCACGTGACGCGTTTCGTTCAGGTGCGCGGTGAGTCGCGACAGCTCTTCCGCGATGTCGATCCGGATGCCGTACATCGTCACTTCCTGACGAATGCGTTCCGCGGCTTCCTCGCGCGTGACGATCGGCGCGCTGCCTTCGGGCGCCGCGATGCCGAGCGCTTCCTGCAGCCGCTCGACGATCTTCTGCTGATGCTTCGCGATCAGCTCAGGCACGAGCGGCGTGATGCGCGCGACGATCGCTTCCATTTCGGTGACGTTCGACAGCAGCATCGTCGCCAGCTGCGCGCCTTCGCGCGAACGCACGACGACGAGCTCGCCGATCGCTTCCTTGCCGCACGCGAGCACCGCGTCGCGGATCGCTTCGGCCGACACGCCGCTCTCGGCGATCACGCCCGGCCAGCGCAGGATCTCGCCCGCGCGCAGGCGGCCGACGCCCGGGAACGAATCGAGCACCGCGCGCTCGAGATCGGCCAGCTGGCCGAGCGCCGACTGGTTCAGCGCGCCCGCGCCGATGCTCTGCTCGCCGCGCTGCAGGTTGATGCGCACGTCGACCTTGCCGCGCGACAGCTTGTTCATCAGCATTTCGCGCAGCGCGGGTTCGCACGCGCGCACATCGTCCGGCATGCGGAAATTCAGGTCGAGGAAGCGCGAGTTCACGGTGCGCAGTTCGACCGACACGCTGGTGCCGCCGTTGCCGGTGGCCGTCGCGAGTTCGCGCGTCGCGCTCGCATAGCCCGTCATGCTGTAGATCATGGTTCGTCTCGCCGTCTGGGTGCCCTTCACGGGCGGGAATATGTCGAGGCGCCCGGCGCATTGCAAGGCGCGGGGCGGGAAGCGCGCATTATCCCATTTTTGCGCCCCACCCCGCCGGGCACGCCTGCCGTTCGGCGCTAAAATCGGGGTTTCCTCTTCCGTCCACGATTCCCCCATGACGTCTTCCCTGTCCCGCCCGAGCGGCCGCCGCGCCGACGAACTGCGCAAGGTCGCCCTCACGCGCCACTACACGAAACACGCCGAAGGCTCGGTACTCGTCGAATTCGGCGATACCAAGGTGATCTGCACCGCGAGCGTCGCCGAGCGCGTGCCCGAATTCCTGCGCGATCGCGGCCAGGGCTGGCTGACGGCCGAATACGGGATGCTGCCGCGCGCGACGCACACGCGCAGCGACCGTGAAGCGGCGCGCGGCAAGCAGACGGGCCGCACGCAGGAAATTCAGCGCCTGATCGGCCGTGCGCTGCGCGCGGTGTTCGATCTGGAGGCGCTCGGCCCGCGCACGATCCACATCGACTGCGACGTGATCCAGGCCGACGGCGGCACGCGCACGGCCAGCATCACCGGCGCCTTCGTCGCCGCGCACGACGCCGTGTCGAAGCTGATCGCGGCCGGCAAGCTCGCGCGCTCGCCGATCACCGACCACGTCGCCGCGATCTCGGTCGGCGTGTACGAAGGCGCGCCCGTGCTCGATCTCGACTACGCCGAAGATTCGCAGTGCGATACCGACATGAACGTCGTGATGACGGGCGCCGGCGGCTTCGTCGAAGTCCAGGGCACCGCCGAAGGCGTGCCGTTCTCGCGCGCCGAGATGAACGCGCTGCTCGACCTCGCGCAAAACGGGATCGGCCAGCTCGTGCAGCTGCAGAAGGACGTGCTGGGCGCCGGCCATGTCTGATGATCGCACCCTCGCGCCGCTGTCGCGCATCGTGCTCGCGTCGAACAACGCCGGCAAGCTGCGCGAATTCACCGCGCTGTTCTCGACGGTCGGCATCGAGATCGTGCCGCAGGGCGACCTGGCCGTGCCCGAGGCGGAAGAACCGTTCGGCACGTTCATCGAGAATGCGCTGACGAAAGCGCGGCACGCGTCGCGGCTCACCGGCCTGCCGGCGATCGCCGACGATTCGGGGCTGTGCGTGCGCGCGCTGCGCGGCGCACCGGGCGTCTATTCGGCGCGCTACGCGCAGCGCGCGGGCGGCGCCAAGGGCGACGCGGCCAACAATGCGTACCTCGTCGAGCAGCTGCGCGGCGTCGCAGACCGACGCGCATACTATTGCTGCGTGCTCGCGCTGGTGCGCCACGCGGACGATCCCGAACCGCTGTTCGCCGAAGGTCGCTGGGTGGGCGAGATCGTCGACACGCCGCGCGGCGAGCACGGATTCGGCTACGACCCGTATTTCCACCTGCCGTCGCTCGGCGCGACGGCGGCCGAACTCGAGCCGGCCGTGAAGAACACGCACAGCCATCGCGCGCTCGCGCTGAAGGCGCTGCTCGCGCGGCTCGCGGAGGAACCGGCATGATCGTCTTCGTCACGCATTCGCAACCGGAGGCCGCATGAGCCAGGCGGCGGAAACCGGCGCGCGCGTCGTCACGACCTTCACGTCGCCCGGGCAGGTACGGCTCACGTCGCTGCCGCCGCTCGCGCTGTACGTGCATTTTCCGTGGTGCGTGCGCAAGTGCCCGTACTGCGATTTCAACTCGCACGAGTGGAAAGGCGAGCGGTTTCCGGAAACCGAGTACCTCGATGCGCTGCGCGCCGATCTCGAACAGGCGCTGCCGCTCGTCTGGGGCCGGCAGGTGCATACGGTGTTCATCGGCGGCGGCACGCCGAGCCTGCTGTCCGCGGCCGGCCTCGACCGGCTGCTGTCCGACGTGCGCGCGCTGCTGCCGCTCGATGCCGACGCCGAGATCACGCTCGAGGCGAACCCGGGCACGTTCGAGGCCGCGAAGTTCGCGCAGTTCCGCGCGAGCGGCGTGAACCGCCTGTCGGTCGGCATCCAGAGCTTCAACGAAGGCCATCTGAAAGCGCTCGGCCGCATTCACGACACCGCGCAGGCGCGCGCGGCCGTCGAGATCGCCGCGAAGACGTTCGACAACTTCAACCTCGACCTGATGTTCGCGCTGCCGAACCAGACGCTCGACGAATGCCGGGCCGACATCGAGACCGCGCTGTCGTACGCGCCGCCGCATCTGTCGCTGTATCACCTGACGCTCGAGCCGAACACGCTGTTCGCGAAGTTTCCGCCCGCGGTACCCGACGACGACGCGTCGGCCGACATGCAGGAATGGATCCACGCGCGCACGGCCGAGGCCGGCTACGACCGCTACGAAGTGTCGGCGTACGCGAAGCCGAATCATCAGTGCAAGCACAACCTGAACTACTGGCGCTTCGGCGACTATCTCGGGATCGGCGCGGGCGCGCACACGAAGCTGTCGTTCCCGAACCGGATCCTGCGGCAGGCACGCTACAAGCATCCGGCCACCTTCATCGAACAGGCGATGGCCGGCACGCCGGTGCAGGAAGAGCGTGAAGTCGGGGCGCGCGACCTGCCGTTCGAGTTCATGCTGAACACGCTGCGGCTCGTCGAGGGCTTCCCGGTGCACAGCTTCGTCGAACGCACGGGTTTGCCGATCGGCACGATCGAGCCGGCACTGAAGGAAGCGGAACGACGCGGGCTGATCACGCGCGATTTCGCGCAGATCGCGCCGACGCCGCTCGGCCAGCGTTTCCTCAACGACTTGCAGGAATTGTTCCTGCGTGACGATTGAAGCGGAACGAGGCGGCATTTCGGTTACAATGCCGCCTCGTGTGGAAGCGTGGCCGAGCGGTTTAAGGCACCGGTCTTGAAAACCGGCGACGGGAAACTGTCCGTGAGTTCGAATCTCACCGCTTCCGCCAGGAAGTTCGCCCAACCCCGTCCATTCATCGAATGACGGGGTTTTTGTTTGTCCGCGGCGCGCCGCGCACGCTGCCCGCCTCCGCCTGCCGACGCATCTCGCCCGATGCCGTTACAATCCGGCGCTCCGATTCGCGAAACGGGAAATCCACGTCATGAAGCCCTTCATCGCCTCGTCGCTCGTCGCCCTGCTGGCCGCCGTCGGCACGCACGCAGCGGCCGCCGATTCCGCCTCCGGCACCGACGCGCAAACACCGTCGTGCGCGATCGCGTACGTGAAGGGCGTCGGCGGCTCGCCGCGCGGCCTGCGCGAATATCTCGCGAGCCCGACGCCGTACAACTACCTGAAGGAAAACGAGCTCCAGTGCAAGGTATCGGATGACGGACGCGCGACGAACTGCACCGGCGTGACCTACATCCGCAACGAGCAGGTCAGCGTGTACGACGATTCCGACCCGGCGACGCTGACGGTCGTCGCGCCGGTGGAACTCGAGCACGGCCAGAAGTATCCGGTGATCCTCGTGGTGCAGCGCAAGGACGCGCGCTGCACGCGGTAACACGCACCGCCTGCGGCACGCTCGACGTCGCCGCAGGCGACGCGCGCAGCCCTCACGGGCCGGGCCGCCATCGCCTAGAATTCGATCAGCACGGCGACACGACCGCCGCCGCGATTCGATGCCGCCCGCACCATCCGTGCGTGCGGCACACGGAGACCGCCATGACCGAACTGTCGACAGCGCCCGATCACGTCGATTACGAAGGCTTCGAGATCCATGTGGTGCCGGGCCTCGTCCCCGGCAGCGACGCGCGCTACACCTACACCGGCTATGTCTGCCATCCGGGCGTGAACCCCGCGCTGCCGGATCATGCCGTGCCGTTCCATGCGGACGGCGAAGAAAGCTTCGCGAGCGTCGAGGAAGCGGTGCATGAAGCCGTGCACATCGGCAAGACCATCATCGACGGCACGCATCCGGACCTGTCCGTTCTATCGCTCGTGACACACGGCTACTGAGCCGGTCGAGCACGCCGCTGCCGTTGCGTCCGGCACGCGCCGCGCGTGCGCAATCGTCGTGCCCGCATGGTCACGTGTCATGTCACATCGCGCCGCGATGCGCGCCGGAAGCCCCGCCGAATCGCCATCCTCCGCGAATCGGCACATCGCGCTTCGCGTGCTATGCGTTTGTCCCGATAACGCGCCGCGCGCAGACGCCTATCATTTTTTTATCGTCACCCTCCGGCACTCCCCCATGCCTTCTCTTCCCTGCCCGGGCGTCGACCGGCTGCGCATTGCCGCGCTGGTCGCCGCCGTCATGCTTGCCGCCTGCACGATCACACCGCCCCCGTCGCTGCGCTCGATCCTGACGATTCCGTCGGTCATCCGCAGCGCGAATCGCGACCAGTACCGCGTGGAAGTCGCGCAGTGCGTCGCCGAGCACAATCCGTCCGCCGTGTCGCACGGGATGCCGCAGGCGATGCTGCGCTCGCTCGTCGTCGTCGCGTTCACCGTCGATCGCAGCGGCCAGCTCGTCAACGCATCCGTCTATCGCAGCAACGGCGACAGTGAAGCGGAAGCGCTCGCGCTCGCGTCGCTGCGCCGCTCGGCGCCACTGCCGCCACCGCCGTCGAAACTGCTGGACGGCAATGGCCGGCTCGAGATGATGGAAGGCTGGCTGTTCAACGACGACGGCCACTTCCAGTTGCAAAGCACCGCATCCGCGCAGGCGCAATCGATCGACTGAGCCCGCGCCCGCCCGCGATTGCCGCCATGTCGCGGCGCTGGCTATAATTTTCCGCAATCGCGCGGCCACCCTCCCGCGCGCGTTCGCGCGCCGCACCCGGCGTGCGAGCCGACCACGCCGGCACCGGGCGGCGGCGACCTATCCGTCTCCATCGTCGACCGGCGGGTGACGTCCGCGCCACGCCGCGCGTCCACGCCGCCGCCTCATCCGCTCGGCCGCTCCCGGCAGGCGTCCGCCTGCCCGAGCGCTCACCCGGCCGACCGCCCAACGACAAAACGGAGACATCCATGTCCGCATCTCCCCCGGCCGTTGCACACGCAACCGGTTCGGCCGGCGCCGTCAGCCACCGGCGCATCGTGTTCGCGAGCTTCATCGGCACCGCGATCGAGTTCTACGACTTCTACGTGTACGCGACCGCCGCGGCACTCGTCATCGGCCCCGTGTTCTTTCCGCACGGCTCCGCGACCGCACAGGCGCTGTCCGCATTCGTCACGTTCGGCATCGCGTTCATCGCGCGGCCGATCGGCTCGTTCCTGTTCGGCCACTTCGGCGACCGCATCGGCCGCAAATCGACGCTCGTCGCGTCGCTGCTCGTGATGGGCGTGTCCACCACCGCGATCGGCTTCGTGCCCGGCTACGACACGATCGGTGCGCTCGCACCGGTGCTGCTGTGCGTGCTGCGCTTCGGCCAGGGGATCGGCCTCGGCGGCGAATGGGGCGGTGCGGCGCTGCTCGCGACCGAGCACGCGCCGCAAGGCAAGCGCGGCTGGTTCGGGATGTTCCCGCAGCTGGGCCCGTCGGTGGGCTTCCTGATGTCGAACGGGTTGTTCTTCGCGCTCGCGCTGTCGCTGTCCGACGAACAATTCCGCAGCTGGGGCTGGCGCATCCCGTTCCTCGTCAGCGCGGTGCTCGTCGCGCTCGGCCTGTACGTGCGGCTGAAGATCACCGAGACACCGGCGTTCCAAGCCGCACTCGAGCGCAACGAGCGCGTGCGCGTGCCGGTCGCGACGCTCGTCTCGCAACACTGGCAGCCGACGCTGCTCGGCGCGCTCGCGATGGTGGTCTGCTACACGCTGTTCTATATCTCGACGGTGTTCTCGCTGTCGTACGGCGTGTCGACGCTGCATATTCCGCGCCAGAGCTTTCTCGGCCTGCTGTGCTTCGCGGTCGTGTTCATGGGGCTCGCGACGCCGCTGTCGGCGTGGGCCTCCGACCGCTTCGGCCGCAGGCCGGTGCTGGTCGTCGGCGCGATCGCCGCGCTGTTGTCCGGCTTCGCGATGGAGCCGCTGCTCGGCAGCGGCTCGATGCCGCTCGTCGCGTTGTTTTTGACGCTGGAGCTGTTCCTGATGGGTGTGACGTTCGCGCCGATGGGCGCGCTGCTGCCCGAATTGTTCCCGACCAACGTGCGCTATACGGGCGCGGGCGTCGCGTACAACCTCGGCGGGATCCTCGGCGCGTCGATCGCGCCGTACATCGCGCAGCTGCTCGCCGCGCGCGGCGGCCTGTCGTGGGTCGGCGGCTACGTGTCGGTTGCGGCGGCAATCAGCCTGGTCGGCGTGCTGCTGATGCGCGAAACCCGCGACGCATCGCTCGTCTGAGCCCTCGGGGCGCCCCGGGTTGTGCGGCGGGGGCCGCCGCTTACGTTCGATCCGGGGGCGCCGTCACGCACCCCGGGCTCCCTCCGCTGAAGGAGCCGCCGCAATGGACCTCCGCCTCGACAACGCCGACCTCGTCCTGATCCTGGCGCTCGCGCCGGGTGGCGCCCTGCTGCTCGCGGCGCGCTTCCGGCCGAAAACCTGGCGCGGCCTCCTGTTCGAGGTGCTTCTCGCCAACCTGGCCGCCGTCGCCGCGGTGATGACGGTCGAAGCGCTGCTCGCCTGAACGCGCGGCCCGCTTCCCCCGGGCCGGTTCATGCCAATAGCGGGCTCGCGCTGGCCCTAGGCCGTCAGCCGGTCACGCAGCGCGCCATAGGCCGGCCCGACCGCATCGATCGCATCGAGTGCCTGCGCAACCGACGGCGGCGCGCCCGGTTCGCCGATCGACAGCGCGTTCGGCGCGCCGCCGATGCCGCAATGGTGACGCGACGTCGCGACGAAAATCATCACGGTCGGCCGCTGCAGCGCGTGCGCCATATGCACGAACCCGGTATCGACGCCCACCACGAGCGCGGCCCGGCCGATGGCCGCACCCAGTTCGCGCACCGACATCGCCGGCAGCACGATCGCGCCCGACGCACGCGCGGCAATGTCCTGCGCAGCGTCGTGTTCGGCTGCCGATCCCCACGGCACCAGCACGCGCACGCCGCGCGCCATCATCCGCGTAGCCAGCGCGGCCCAGTGGTCGGCGGGCCATTGCTTGTCCGGATTGGACGTGGCGTGAAACAGCAGCATGAACGGCGCGCCGTCGGTCACGGCGGGCGGCAGGTTCGCATCCTGCGGCGGGACGATCCCATAAGCGGCGCTGCCCTCGGGGACATAGCCGAGCGCCTCGCCGGCGCTCACGCGCATCCCGTGCCACGCGTCGCAGTCCGGCCGCGGGCCGAAGCGATGCGAGTAGGCGAGGCGGGCACCCGCCTCGCCGAGATCCTGAGTCTGATAGCCGACGCGGCGCGCGGCACGCGCGAGTGCCGAGATGATCGCGCTCTTGTAGACGCCGTGCAGGTCGATGACCGCATCGTAGCGGTGCGCGCGCAGCGCGCCGATCGACGCCGAGATCGCCTTCAGGTCGCCGCCGTTCCGGAGCTTCTTGAACCGCCGCAACGGCGCGCAAAGCACCTTGCTCACACCCGGATGCCAGCGCACGACCTCGGCGCACGATTCGTCGACGGCCCAGTCGACCGTTACGCCCGGAAAGGCACGGTGGAGGTCCGCGACGACAGGCAGCGTCTGGACGACGTCGCCGAGCGACGTCACTTTCACGATGAGGATGCGTTTCACTTTTCTTATGATGAATGGGGTGGGCCGGCCATTTGGTGATGCTAACGACGGTTGCCGCGTTGATACATTACGTCGACATTACATTTGCAACAAAGTGCGACGCTTGGGTGAGGATTTGTCGAGCCCCGGCTGCATCAGGTTCTTTTTATAATGCGCTCTTTGCCCTCCCGGCTTCCGCCGATGCAACGCCCCGCCCTTCCTGCCCTGCTTTCCGGGTTGTTTCCCGCCCTCACCCGCCGCTCGCTGCGGATCTGGCGCCAGTACGGCGTGTTCTGGCTCGGCGCGATCGCCGTAGGCCTCGCGGCCGTGCTGTACGCGCGGCTGATCGACTGGGGCTACGACACGTTCCGCACGATGCGCGACCACGCCGCGTGGCTGCCGCTGCTGCTGACGCCGTCGATCGCCGCCGCGTCGGCATGGCTCACGCGCCGCTTCTTCCGCGGCGCCGAGGGCAGCGGGATCCCGCAGGTCATTGCGACGCTGCATGCGAGCCCGGGCGCGTTCGGCGCGCGGCTGCTGACCCTGCGCATCCTGTTCGGCAAAGTCCTGATCTCGTTCATGGGCATTCTCGGCGGCTTCACGATCGGACGCGAAGGCCCGACCGTGCAGGTCGGCGCGGCGCTGATGTTCAACCTGCGGCGCTTCTACCCGCGCTCGAACGCGCAGATCGAACGACAGCTCGTACTCGCCGGCGCGGCGGCCGGCCTGTCGGCCGCGTTCAATACGCCGCTCGCCGGGATCGTGTTCGCGATCGAGGAGCTGACCCGCAGCTTCTCCGCCCGCGCAAGCGGCGTGCTGATCACCGCGATCATCCTCGCCGGTGTCGTCGCGCTGGGCCTGAACGGCAACTACACGTACTTCGGCACGATCGACGCCGGCCAGCATTTCCCGAAGATGCTCGCCGTCGCCGTGCTCGTCACCGCGCTCGTGACCGGCGTCGCGGGCGGCCTCTTCAGCTGGCTGCTGCTCAATACCGGGCGCTGGCCGCCCGCGCGCCTGCTCGGCCTGTATCGCGAGCGCCCGATCGCGTTCGCGGCGCTGTGCGGTTTCGTGATCGCCGTCGTCGGCCTCGTGTCGGGCGGGACGACGTTCGGCAGCGGCTATGCCGAGGCGCGCGGCCTGCTCGACGGCCATGAACGGCTGTCGGTGCTCTATCCGTTCCTGAAGATGGTGTCGATGGTCGCGTCGTACCTGCCGGGCATTCCGGGCGGGATCTTCGCGCCGTCGCTGTCGATCGGCGCCGGGTTCGGCAACCTGCTGCACCTCGTGTTCGGCGACATGAGCCTGCCGATGCTGATCGCGCTCGCGATGGTCGGCTACCTCGCGGCGGTCACGCAGTCGCCGATCACGTCGTTCGTGATCGTGATGGAGATGATCAACGGTCACGCGCTCGTGATTTCGCTGATGGCGACCGCGCTGGTGTCGAGCCGGATGGCGCGCTTCTTCGCGCCGCCGCTCTACGAAACACTCGCGCAGCGCTATCTCGCGCCGCCCGCGGCCGCCGCTGAACCCGCCGCGGCGCCGGCGGTTGCGGCCGGCGTCGTCGAGCCGCAGGACGCGGCCGCCGCGCCCGCCGATCCGCTCGACACGCTGCGCGAACGGGACGGTGGCGAGCCGCAGGCCCCGGCGGCCGGCAACGCCGCCACGCACACGCCCGCGACGTCGCACGACGACGGACCGTCCGCTTCCGGCACGAGCGGCCCGGCGCAGACGGGCCCGCGTACCCCTCAGTAGATCACCACCGGGGCGGGCCGATAGTAGACGGGCCGCGCCGGCACAACGATACAGCCGGCGAGCGTGATCGCGACGAGCACAATGGCAAGGGCGGTTCGTTTCATCGCGCGCTTCCGTCAGGCCCAATGTCCGCGCGTCCAGAACCAGTTCGGGCCGCGCTGATCCCAGTGGCCCGGCACCCAGTGCATGCCGATACGCTCGGTTTCCCAGCGGCCGCCGATCCAGACGTAGCGGCCATGATCCCAGTGCCAGTGACCGCGCTCCCACACATAGCCGACGCGTGCGTCGGGCACGACCTCGTAGCGCACCGGCGGCGGCGCGTTCGGCGCGACGACGACGATTTCCTCGGCGGGCGCGGCCACCGGTTCGGCGACGAGCATCCGGCCCGACTGCACCATCACCGGCGTACCGACGAGGATTTCGTCGGCGCGTGCGGCGAGCGGCGCGGCGACGGCGGACAGGCCCGCGGCGAACAGCGCGAGCGAAACGATACGGCGTTGAACGGTAGAGACAGCCATCACAACCTCCTGATTGACGAATGACGCGAGCGTATTCGTTCAATGCGGGAGATCGACCAACGGCCGACAGACGCCGTGTTACGGCGCGCCCGAAAGTGCAACAGGGCGTAAGACGCGCACGGCGGCAGGCGCCACCGTGCGGGGGGACGGACAGCGGTCAGGCTTGCGGAATCTCGATCTTCACTTCGAGGACTTCGAGATCGTCCTGGCGCTCGAGGCTCACGCGGATGTCATCGTTCGAAATATGGACGTACTTCGAGATGACCGCGACCAGCTCCTTCTGCAGCGCCGGCAGGTAATCGGCCGGCGGCCGGCCGCCGACCCGCTCGTGCGCGATGATGAGCTGCAGGCGCTCCTTCGCGACCGATGCGGACTTCTTCTTCTCGCCGAGGAGAAACGAAAGGATGGACATGGGCGGCCTCCGTTACTTGCTGCCGAAGAGGCGCTGCAGCAGGCCCGGCTTCTGATAATCGGTGAAGCGCAGCGGCTTGTCCTCGCCGAGGAAGCGCGCGACGACGTCCTTGTACGCTTCCGCGACGTCGGTGCCGTCGATGTGCACAGCCGGCAAACCCTGGTTCGATGCGTGCAGCACGGCTTCCGATTCCGGCACCACGCCGATCAGCTTGATGCGCAGGATCTCGCTGATGTCCTCGAGCGACAGCATTTCGCCTTCGCTCACGCGCTTCGGGCTGTAGCGCGTGATCAGCAGGTGTTCCTTGATCGGATCCTTGCCTTCGGCCGCGCGCTTCGTCTTCGACGACAGGATGCCGAGAATGCGGTCCGAGTCGCGCACCGACGACACTTCCGGGTTCGTGACGATCAGCGCTTCGTCCGCGAAGTACATCGCGTGCAGCGCGCCCGCCTCGATACCGGCCGGCGAGTCGCAGACGATGTATTCGAAGTCCATCGCGACCAGGTCGTTCAGCACCTTCTCGACGCCGTCACGCGTGAGCGCATCCTTGTCGCGCGTCTGCGATGCCGGCAGGATGAACAGGTTCTCGCACTTCTTGTCCTTGATCAGCGCCTGGTTCAGGTTCGCTTCGCCCTGGATCACGTTGACGAGGTCATACACCACGCGACGCTCGCAGCCCATGATGAGATCGAGGTTGCGCAGGCCGACGTCGAAGTCGATCACGGCCGTCTTGTGGCCGCGCAGCGCGAGGCCGGACGCGAAGCTAGCGCTGGTCGTCGTCTTGCCCACGCCGCCCTTGCCCGAAGTCACCACGATGATTTTTGCCATTTACCCAATACCCTGTGTTCGTCAATGAGAGCCGATCGACCCGGAGCGTGCCGCGTGAATCACGTCAGGCGCAGCGGTTCGATCATCAGTTTTTCCTCTTCGAGCCGGATCTGCACCGATTTGCCCAGTATGTCGGCGGGCAACGGGTTCTCGGTCGTTCGATAGATACCCGCGATCGAAATCAGTTCCGGCTCCAGACACGTGCAGAAAATGCGCGCGTCGTGATTGCCGTGCACGCCCGCGAGTGCGCGGCCGCGCAACGGCGCGTAGATGTGGATGTTGCCTTCCGCGATGATCTCGGCGCCGTGACTGACCGGCGCCAGCACCACGAGGTCTCCTTTCGCGTAAATCTGCTGCCCCGAACGCAGCGGCCGGTCGATCACCAGCGTCTGGCCGCCCGCCGCAACCGGCGTCGGCGCAGGTTCCGGCGCCGGTTCGGCTGCCGCGGCAGCGGCCGGCGCCGCGACGGGCGCCGCCTCCGCTTCCTCGGCCGGCTTCGCGGCCGACACGCGGCGATCGCGCGCCTCGAGCAACGGCAGGCCGGCTTCCCCCGCCCAGCCCTGCGTCGCCAGCGCGACGACGCCCACCGGGCGCATCCGCACGTCGTTCAGCATCTGGCGGATGTCGGCGAGCGCGACGCGTTCGCCGTCCGCGAGGCGGCGGACGTCGATCGCGACGACATCATCGGCGAAAAACTCGGGAGTCGCTTCGAAGCGCTTGACCAGTTCGGTACGCAACGCATCGAGATCGGTCGTCTTCACGGTGAACAGCAACGTATCGACCGATCCGCTGCGCAGCTCGAAGAATGGCGATTTTTTAAGCGACATGGACACTCTGCAAAAAATTTTTGCGTATTTTACAGGCGTCCACGCGTGCGGCCATTATTTTTGGGGAGCCGGGGGGCGACGGTCGCGGCGAGCGCGCAACCGGCAGGCGGGCAGTCGGGCGGGCGGCCGGGCCTTCATCACGCCGTGCGGCCCGCGCGTTCATGCGTCAGGGTGTGTTGAAGTGCGACACGAACAACGACTTCATCGCGCCGGGCATCCGCGCGATCGGCGCATGCTCGCCCGTGTTGCCGAAGCCCGCGCGTTCGTAGAAACGGATCGCGTTGCGGTTCGCATCGGCGATCCATGCGTAGACGTCCCGCGCCCCGCGTTCGGCCAGCCACGCGGTAGCCGTTTCCAGCAACAGCACGCCGCCGCGCAGGTGGCGGACCGCATGCGCGACCCACAGCTCGCTGACGAACGCGCGCCGCTCGGGCGTCGTGTCGAAATACGCGCCGATCATGCCGGCCGGATGGCCTTCGGTGTACAGCAGGAAAGTCGTCGACTCGTCGGACGCGGCACGCAGCGCGGCGATGGCCGCCGCCGCGTCGGAATCGACGTTCAGCAATTCGGCCTCCGGCGCTTCACCGGGCGCGTAGGGCTCACGCAGCGATGCGGCGCGGAGTTCGCGATACACGCCGCCCTGATCGGCAGCGATACGACGAACGGTCAAGGTCGAACTCATGCAGGCACAGCCCCCTTCGGACAGCAAGCTACTAGCTTCAACCGAAAGCGGGGCATGAGTCAAATCGTAATTTTCAAATGACAGCGCGGATCGAAAGGCAGCACGCGTCGCGCACGCGCGGGTGTGCGGGTGCAGCATCGACGCGTCGACGGGCCGCGACGCATGGCAGTCCGAACGGCGAAGTCGGACGCGTCGCCCCGCTCGCCTTGTCATGCGTGGCATTCATGTGGTCAAGGTCCGACGTTACCCCGCAGCGGCGTCGTAATGATCCGTAATATATGTATCCCAAAAAGCCTCGCCGCCCCGCGATGTCGCGTCGCATTTATTGCATTGCAACATTCGTTGCGGACCGCGCCGCCGCATACTCGCGCGTGTGGCCTCGCGTATTCATCCGACGAGAATACCGGCTGCGCGAGCGGATCGGGCCCGCTCCGGCCTGTTTCAATCACCGTGGCGCAGGCCCCTCCCGGCCCGCGTCCTGCACGGCCCGCCGTTTGGAGTTGCCCGCCTAGCGGCGGGGTTTGGAAAGCGCGCGCGACGGTCGTATAACTGGCACAACCGGACCACCGATCCGGTGCCGCGCGCCGTGCCGCGGACCCACGACGATTCGACCGACGACAAGCGCGTCACTCGGCCGCCGCACCCGCACACGCGGGAGCCGGCCCCGAAAAGGAGGGAGACAATGGCAATGACCGACGCATCGGCCTCGGGCTGGTCGGATGGCAAACGTTATCTGTGGCTGCTCGGCGCGGTGACGATCACGCTGCCGATCCTCTCGGCCCAGCTCGCGCTGTCGACGGGCCTCCACGTGTTCTGGTGGTTCGGCCCGCTGTTCGCGTTCGGCGTGATCCCGGTCCTGGACACGCTGATCGGCGACGATCGCGACAATCCGCCCGAAGCCGTCGTCCCGCATCTCGAACGCGAGCGCTACTACCGCTGCATCGTCTATCTCGCGACGCTGGTCGAATACATCGCGTTCTTCATGTGCGTGCGGATCGTCGGCACGCATGCGCTCGCGTGGTACGACTACGTCGGCTTCGCCCTGTCGCTCGGCGCCGCAACGGGCATCTCGATCAACACCGCGCACGAACTCGGGCACAAGACCAGCCGCTTCGAGCGCTGGCTCGCGAAAGTCACGCTCGCGCCGGTGGCGTACGGGCACTTCTTCGTCGAGCACAACCGCGGCCATCACGTGCGCGTCGCGACGGCCGAGGATCCGGCGAGCGCGCGCTACGGCGAATCGTTCTGGGCCTTCCTGCCGCGCACGGTGACGGGCAGCATCCGCTCGGCGTGGCGGCTCGAGAAGGCACGCCTCGAGCGGCTCGGGCATTCGCCGTGGACCTGGCGCAACGAGGTGCTGCACGCGTGGGCGATGACCGTCGTCGTGTGGGCCATCGCGATCGCGATGGCCGGCAAGATCGTGATCCCGTTCCTCGTGATACAGGCCGTGTACGGCGCGTCGCTGCTCGAAGTCGTCAACTACGTCGAGCACTACGGGCTCGGCCGCCGCAAGCTGCCGAGCGGCCGCTACGAGCGCTGCACGCCGCAGCATTCGTGGAACAGCAATCACGTCGTCACCAACCTGTTCCTGTACCAGTTGCAGCGGCACGCCGACCATCACGCGAACCCGACGCGCTCGTACCAGGCGCTGCGACACTTCGACGACTCGCCGCAACTGCCGGCCGGCTACGCGACGATGATCCTGTTCGCCTATGTGCCGCCGCTCTGGTATCGCATGATGAATCCGCGTGTCGTCGCGCACTATGGCGGCAACATGGCGCAATCGAACATCAAGCCATCGATCCGCGCTCGCGTGCTCGCGCAGTATTCGGCCGCGGGGTGACGCAGGACGGCGCGGTTGCGGTTGCGGTTGCGGTCGCGGTCGCGGTCGCGGTCGCGGTCGCGGTCGCGGTCGCGGTCGCGGTCGCGGTCGCGGTCGCGGTCGCGGTCGCGGTCGCGGTCGCGGTCGCGGTCGCGGTCGGCAATATCGTCACGCGGCCTGCGGCAGCCTGAACACGGCGACCGCGTGCCGCAGCGCGCTCGCCTGCTCGGCCAGCGCCTGCGTCGCCGCCGACGCCTGTTCGACCAGCGCCGCATTGCGCTGCGTCGCTTCATCCATCTGCGTGACCGCGACGTTCACCTGCTGGATGCCGCCGCTTTGCTCCTGCGAAGCGGACGAGATCTCGCCGACGATCGACGTGACCCGCTGCACCGCGCCGACGATCTCGTGGATCGATTCGCCCGCGCGCGCGATCAGCACGGCGCCCTCGTCGACCCGCCGCGTCGATTGCTCGATCAGCGCCTTGATCTCCTTCGCGGCGGCCGCGCTGCGCTGCGCGAGCGTGCGCACCTCCGACGCGACGACCGCGAAGCCGCGCCCCTGCTCGCCCGCGCGCGCCGCCTCGACGGCCGCGTTCAGCGCGAGGATGTTGGTCTGGAATGCGATGCCGTCGATGACCGCGATGATCTCGCCGACCTTCGCCGCGCTGGCGGCAATCCCGCTCATCGTGCCGACCGCGTCCGTCATCACGCCACCGCCCGCGGACGCGATGTCCGATGCGTCGCGTGCGAGCTGCGCCGCATGCTGCGCGTGTTCGGCCGACTGGCGCACGATGCCCGTCAGTTCGGTCATGCTGGCCGCGGTTTCCTCGAGCGACGCAGCCTGCGCCTCGGTGCGCGACGACAGGTCGTGATTGCCCGCCGCGATCTGCGCACTCGCGGTCGCGACGGCTTCGGCATGCGTACGCACCTCGAGCACGACACCCGACAGGCTCGCCTGCATCGTCTTCAATGCGCGCAGCAGATCGGCGATCTCGTCGCGGCCGGCCGCGTCGACGTCGCGCGTCAGGTCGCCGCCGGCCACCGCCTGTGCACAGGCCACGGCGCGATCGAGCGGCCGCAGGATCGCGCGGCTGAACAGGAATGCACCGATCATCGCGATGCCGAGCACGATCAGCATCAGCACGACGCTCGCCGCGGTCGCGTGGCGCGCATCGCGGCTCGCTTGCGCCGACACGGCAGCACTCTCGTCGGCGATCGCCTTCGCCGCGCGCTCGAGCAGCGCGGCGGGCGCCCGGTCGACGCCCGCCACGGCCGCGTCCCCGGCCGTCGGTTCGAAGCCCGCAGCCTTGAACGCGTCGAACCCGCGCCGGTAGCCGTCGCCCATCGCCGCATGCGCGCGCATGAACTGCTCGACGAGCGTCCGGCTCTCTCCGGGCGGCAGCTCGCCGACGAGTTGCGCGGCCAGCGTGTCGACCGTGCGCTCACGCGTCTGGAATGCCTGCCAGTACTTGTCGAGCTTGTCGGGCTGCTTGCCGCGCAGCAGCGTGTCCTTCCATTCCTGCACCTGCAGCTTGAACTGCACGAGCGTGGCCGATACGAGCCGCTCGTCGGCAACGTGCGTCTGCACGTCGTTCGCGAACGTGTCGATCGAGCGATTGAGAATGCGGATGCCGTACAGCGCGCCGCAGAACATCAGCAGCAGCGCAATGGCGAATGCGAGGGGAATCTTGTAGCTCAGCTTCATGGGACCTTGGATCGTCGGAGAACGGCGACCGCGCACAAAGCGCGAGCCGCCGACCGCTCTGTTAACGGCGCGCGAGGTCAAGGCTGAAGCGGGCAAGCGGCGGCGGGAAACGTGCGGGTCGAGCACGAAGCCCGTGGCGATCCGTGGGCGGCGGGAACCGAGGCAACAACGCCCAAGCGGGTGCCGGCCGATCGGTACGCGCGCGTACCGCACATCGCATCCACGCTCGCCACCGGGCGACCAAAACGAAAAACCCCGTGATCCTTCCGGATCACGGGGCTTCGTATTTTGGCGGAGAGGGTGGGATTCGAACCCACGGTACGGGGAAACCGTACGCCTGATTTCGAGTCAGGTACATTCGACCACTCTGCCACCTCTCCTTCCTTGCTGCTTCATTTCCCGGTTGGTCGTGTCCGGGAAAGAAAAGATTATAGAACGATCTCTTCGAAACTCACAAGCGTTTTTTGCAAAATTTTTTGCGAGCCCGTCGAAGACCGATCGCGCAGCGATCTCACGACGCCTGCGCAGGCGCTTCGATTCGCTCCATGCCGCCCATGTACGGACGCAGCGCCTCGGGCACCGTGACCGAACCGTCGGCATTCTGGTAGTTCTCCAGCACCGCGACGAGCGTGCGACCGACCGCGAGGCCGGACCCGTTCAGCGTATGCACGAGTTCCGGCTTGCCCTGCGCGTTGCGGAAACGCGCCTGCATCCGGCGCGCCTGGAACGCCTCGGTGTTCGAGCAGCTCGAGATCTCGCGATAGGTGTTCTGCGCGGGCAGCCACACTTCGAGGTCGAACGTCTTCGCGGCCGAGAAGCCCATGTCGCCCGTGCACAGCGTGATCACGCGGTACGGCAGGCCGAGCTTCTGCAGGATCGCCTCCGCGTGGCCGACCATCTCGTCGAGTGCCGCATACGACGCGTCCGGCGCGACGACCTGCACCATCTCGACCTTGTCGAACTGGTGCTGGCGGATCATCCCGCGCGTGTCGCGGCCATACGAGCCGGCTTCCGAGCGGAAGCACGGCGAATGCGCGGTCAGCTTGATCGGCAGCGCGGAGCCTTCGACGATCGACTCGCGCACGGTGTTCGTCAGCGAAATCTCGGACGTGGAGATCAGGTACTGCGTGATCGTGTTTTCAGCGCCGCCCTTCTCGACGCGGAACATGTCGTCCGCGAACTTCGGCAGCTGGCCCGTGCCGTACAGGATCTCGGGATTCACGATGTACGGCGTGTACGTCTCGCTGTAGCCGTGCTGCAGCGTGTGCGTGTCGATCATGAACTGCGCGAGCGCGCGGTGCAGGCGTGCGATCGAGCCGCGCAGCATCGTGAAGCGTGCGCCGGCGAGCTTCGCGCCGGTTTCGAAATCGAGGCCGAGCGGCGTGCCGACGTCGACGTGATCCTTCACCTCGAAGTCGAACTGGCGCGGCGTGCCCCAGCGGCGCACTTCGACGTTGTCGGCTTCGTCCTTGCCGACCGGCACGCTTTCGTGCGCGATGTTCGGCATGCCCAGCATCAGGTCGGACAGGCGCGTCTGGATCTCGCCGAGCTTGGCCTCCGACGCCTTCATTTCGTCGCCGATCCCGCCGACTTCGGCCATGACGGCCGACGTGTCCTCGCCCTTCCCCTTCATCGCGCCGATCTGCTTCGACAGGCTGTTGCGGCGCGCCTGAAGCTCTTCGGTACGGGTCTGGATCGCACGGCGTTCCGCTTCGAGGGCGGAGAACGCGGCGACGTCGAGGGTGTAGCCGCGATCGGCGAGGCGCTTCGCGACGCCGTCGAGGTCTTTGCGCAGCAACTGGATGTCGAGCATGGGAGGACTTGGAAAATCGTTGTGTAAGACGGGAATTCTAACGCACCGCGGGGCCGCCACGGCATCGGCCGGATGGACAGTGCCGCAAACGCGCGACGGGCGTGGCAGTATCGCATTGCCGGCCTGCGCGCCCGCAGCCGGCGAAGCGCGTTGCGCGACGCCGCGGCGCAGCGCGCGACAGCCGCCCCGGCCGGGCGCAACGCGGCGGGCAACGCACCCGTCTTCGCGTCACCATCACCCGAGGGAACCCGATGGCCATCGAACTGGACAAGGATGTCCGCGACCGCGCGATCGCGTCGCTGCAACGCTATTTCACAGAAAACATGGACGAGCCGATCGGCAACATCCAGGCCGGAGCGCTGCTGCACTTCTTCGTCGAGGAAATCGCGCCGGCAATCTACAACCTCGCGATCGCCGATGCGCAGGAGCGCCTGCACGCACGGGTCGCCGAGCTCGACATCGACTGCCACGAGGAGCCGTTCGAGTACTGGAAGAAGCAGCCAGGCCGCCGGCGCTGACACGCCCCCACGCAGCGCCGGCCGTCGGGCCGCGCGCGGCCGGTCAGTTCTTCTTGCCGGCCTCGCGGTCGAGCTCGCGCAGCCACGCGAGCTTGTCGGCGATCTTCGATTCGAGCCCGCGCGGCACCGGCTTGTACCAGCGCGGTTCGCGCATCCCTTCCGGAAGATACGACTCGCCGGCCGCATAGGCATTCGGCTCGTCATGCGCGTAGCGATACGCGTGACCGTAGCCGAGTTCCTTCATCAGCTTGGTCGGCGCATTGCGCAGATGCACGGGCACCTCGCGCGACTTGTCCTGCTTCACGAACGCCATCGCCTGGTTGAACGCGTTGTAGCCCGCATTGCTCTTCGCCGCGCACGCGAGATAGATCACCGCCTGCCCGAGCGCCAGCTCCCCTTCGGGCGAGCCGAGCCGCTCGTAGGTCTCGGCCGCGTCGTTCGCCACCTGCAGCGCGCGCGGATCGGCGAGGCCGATGTCTTCCCACGCCATCCGCACGATGCGCCGCGCGAGATATTTCGGATCCGCGCCGCCGTCGATCATCCGGCAGAACCAGTACAGCGCGCCGTCCGGGCTCGAACCGCGCACCGACTTGTGCAGCGCCGAGATCTGGTCGTAGAAGTTGTCGCCGCCCTTGTCGAAGCGCCGCGCGTTCAGCGTCATCGCGCTGCTGACGAACTCGGCATCGATGGTCGTGACCTTGGCGGACGCTGCGGCCGTCTGCGCCTGCTCGAGCAGGTTCAGGAAGCGCCGCGCGTCGCCGTCCGCATAACCGATGAGCGTATCGATCGCCTTGTCGTCGAACGCGAGCCCGTCGAGCGCGATTTCCTGCGCGCGCTTGAGCAGCTGACGCATCTCGTCGTCGTTCAGCGACTGCAGCACGTACACCTGCGCCCGCGACAGCAGCGCCGAGTTGACTTCGAAGCTCGGGTTCTCGGTCGTCGCGCCGATGAAGGTCACGAGCCCCGACTCGACGAACGGCAGCAGCGCATCCTGCTGCCCCTTGTTGAAGCGGTGGATTTCGTCGACGAACAGGATCGTGTGGCGGCCGGTGCGATTCAGCGTGTCCTTCGCCTGCTCCATCGACTCGCGGATGTCCTTCACGCCGCCGAGCACCGCGGACAGCGCGATGAACTCGCAGTCGAATGCGAGCGCGGTGAGGCGCGCGAGTGTCGTCTTGCCGACGCCGGGCGGCCCCCACAGGATCATCGAATGCGGCTTGCCGGATTCGAACGCGAGCCGCAGCGGCTTGCCTTCGCCCAGCAGATGCGTCTGGCCGATCACCTCGGCGAGCGTCTTCGGCCGCAGCGCCTCGGCGAGCGGCCGGCGCGGCTCGACTTGAAACAGGTCGGACATGAACCCTCGCTCCAGATCAAACGATGGCGGCCGAACGGGCCGCCGGACCCGACATTATGACAGCCGCGCGACTGCACCGCCGCGCCTGGTGCCTGGTGCCTGGTGCCTGGTGCTTAGTGCCTGCGCCTGCGCCTGCGCCCGCGCCCGATGCCCGCGCCCGGTGCCCGCGCCCCAAAACAACACGGGCCTGCCGTCGCCGGCAGGCCCGTGTCGGGAAAACGGCGTGGTGCCGGTCAGCCGTTGATCACGTCCGCGCCCTTCGGCACGACGAACTTGAACGTATCGCTCTTCAGCGGCGGGTTCGTCTGGATGTTCGTGAACGTGAGCAGCGTGACGTTGCCGAACACGTCGTGCAATTCCATCGCCGCGAGCGTGCCGTTGCGGAAGCCGATGCCGATCCGCTGGAATTGCGTGTCCTGCGCCTTCGGCAGCATCTCGAGCCACTCGATGCCGCCCTTCTCGCCGGCATCGCGCAGCGTGTAGTTCTTGTCGAGATCGTTGCTGCCGAACAGGATCGCGGCCGGGCTCGCGCCCAGCGCGCCGTTCAGCTTGCGTTCGGTGACCTGGTTCAGGTCGCGGTCGTACACGTAGAGCTTGTCGCCGTCGGCCTGCAGCACCTGCTGGTACGGCTTCTGGTACGTCCAGATGAACTTGCCCGGACGCGAGAACACGAACGTGCCGCTCGAATTGTCGTTCGGCTTCGGCGCGGCCTGCACGGCGCTCGCGCCCTTGGCCGGTGCCTTGACGATCTGCTGCGTGAAATCGCCTTTCGCCGAGCGCACCTGCGACACGAAGGCCTTCAGCTGCTCGGTGCCGCCCGCGAACGCGTGCGTCGCCGCGAGCATCAGCGATGCGCCGGCGAGCGCCGCGCCGAGCCAGCGCCGCGTCGAACGAAGGGACACTGCGAACGAATGTTGCTGCATATTGCGGTTTTCTCCCTGGGTGGCCGGCGCTGCGGGCGCCGCGGACTCATTCCGCGTCGCGCGCCGGCACAAGAATTTCGCGGTTGCCGCTCGACGACATCGCCGACACGAGCCCCGATTGTTCCATCTGTTCGAGCAGCCGCGCCGCGCGGTTGTAGCCGATCCGCAGATGGCGCTGCACGAGCGAAATCGACGCGCGGCGGTTCTTGATGACGATCTCGACCGCCTGGTCGTACAGCGGATCAGACTCCTCGCCGCCTTCGCCGGTTCCCGCGCCGGCCGAGCCCTCGTCGCCGTCGGCCGTGCCTCCTTCGAGCAGCCCTTCGACGTAGTTCGGCTCGCCCTGCTCCTTGAGCTTCTCGACGACGCGATGCACTTCGTCGTCGGCAACGAACGCGCCGTGCACGCGCACCGGCAGCCCGGTGCCCGGCGGCAGGTACAGCATGTCGCCCATCCCGAGCAGCGATTCGGCGCCCATCTGGTCGAGAATCGTGCGCGAGTCGATCTTCGACGACACCTGGAACGCGATCCGCGTCGGCACGTTCGCCTTGATCAGGCCGGTAATCACGTCGACGGACGGACGCTGCGTCGCGAGGATCAGGTGGATGCCGGCCGCGCGCGCCTTCTGCGCGATCCGCGCGATCAGTTCCTCGACCTTCTTGCCGACGACCATCATCAGGTCGGCCAGCTCGTCGATCACGACGACGATGTTCGGCAGGCGGCCGAGCGGTTCAGGATCGTCCGGCGTCAGGCTGAACGGATTCGGAATCTTTTCTTCACGCTTCGCCGCGTCGTCGATCTTGTTGTTGTAGCCCGCGAGGTTGCGCACGCCGAGCTTGCTCATCAGCTTGTAGCGGCGCTCCATCTCCGCGACCGTCCAGTTCAGCGCATGGCCGGCCTGGCGCATGTCGGTGACGACCGGGCACAGCAGGTGCGGAATGCCTTCGTAGACGCTCATTTCGAGCATCTTCGGATCGATCAGGATCAGGCGCACCTGCTCGGCGGTGGCCTTGTACAGCAGCGACAGGATCATCGCGTTGATCCCGACCGACTTGCCCGAACCGGTCGTGCCGGCGACCAGCAGGTGCGGCATCTTCGCGAGGTCCGCGCAGACCGGCTTGCCGCCGATGTCCTTGCCGAGGCTCAGCGTCAGCGCCGACGACGCGGCCGCATAGACTTCCGAGCCGATGATCTCGGACAGGTGGACCGTCTGGCGGCGCTGGTTCGGCAGCTCGAGCGCCATGTAGTTCTTGCCGGGGATCGTCTCGACCACGCGGATCGACACGAGCGACAGCGAACGCGCGAGATCCTTCGCGAGGTTGACGATCTGGCTGCCCTTCACGCCGGTGGCCGGCTCGATCTCGTAGCGCGTGACGACCGGGCCCGGATACGCGGCGACGACGCTCGCCTCGACGCCGAAGTCCTTCAGCTTCTTCTCGATCAGGCGCGACGTGAATTCGAGCGTATCGGCAGAAATCGCTTCCTGCGTCTTCGGCGCGGGATCGAGCAGCGACACCGGCGGCAGCGTCGAATCGCCCGGCAGGTCGGTGAAAAGCGGCACCTGGCGCTCGCGCTCGACGCGCTCGGACTTCGCCGGCGTGACGACCGGCGGCACGATCGTTACGGGTTCGTGATCCTCGATGCGCACACGCTCCTCTTCGACCTTGCCTTCGCGGCGCACGGCCGCGGCCTCGCCGAGCTTGCGGTCGCGCTCGGCCTCGCGGCGCAGCTTCGCGACGTTGACGGCGGACAGGATCGCCCCGCCCACGCGCTCGGCGACCGACAGCCACGAGAAGCGGAAATACAGCGACAGGCCGATCGCGAGCAGGATCAGCAGCAGCAGCGTGCCGCCGGTGAAGCCGAACGCGTGCGACATCGCACCCGCCACGGCCTCGCCGATCACGCCGCCCGGTGCGCGCGGCAGCTGCACCTTCAGCGACCACATGCGCAGCGCCTCGATGCCGTCGCACGCGAGCACGACGAGCACGAACGCCAGGATCTCGGTGAGCCAGCCGATCGGCCGCTCGGGTTCGTCGGCGACCGCCTCGTGACGCGTGATGCGCCGGTAGTTGACCGCGATGCGCCGCCCGAGCGGCACGATCAGCCAGTAGGCCGACAGGCCGAACAGCAGCAGGATGATGTCGGCCGTCCACGCGCCGACGCGGCCGGCCCAGTTCGAGATGTGGTCCACCTGCGCGGCGTGCGTCCAGCTCGGATCGCGCCGGCTGTAGCTCAACAGGGCCATCACCAGAAAAGCGCAGAGCGCGACCTGGAGAATCCAGCGGATCTCCGTGAGGAGCTTCGACATCCGGTGCGGCAACGCCTGTGCCTGGGCGGAATAAGGAGCTTTTGCCATGAATCCGTATAAAGAGGACGGGCCGCGCGCCCGCCTGTCGTTCGATCGCGCTTATTGTAAACGCTGCACCGGGGCGCCAAGTGTAAATGACGGTTACATAAGAGGGTCGGGGCGGCCGACGCCGATAGCCGCGCATGCGATCCGGCCGCCGGTCGGCCCGTGACGCCGGGCCGCGGCAATGCGCGCCACGGGCCGCAGCCGCCCGCCTCTCCCACGCCGACCCGCCCGCCCAACCTGCCCCGCGGCTGCGGGCGCCCCACCGAGAAACGCTATCGCCACGATTGAAACTCTCGTTCGGCAGCGCAGCAACGGGGCCTTTATAATGCGCGTCTGATACCCATCTACGACGGCATCCCGGTCAACCCAGACCGTCCGGCGAGCCTTACCCCGCCCGCCGCGGCCGCCCTTTACGGATTCGCACATGTCCACGCCCAAACACGCCAAAGTCCTGATTCTCGGTTCCGGCCCCGCCGGCTACACGGCTGCCGTCTATGCGGCTCGCGCCAACCTGTCCCCGGTGCTGATCACCGGCATCGCGCAGGGCGGCCAGCTGATGACCACGACCGACGTCGAAAACTGGCCGGCGGACGCGAAGGGTGTGCAAGGCCCGGAACTGATGGCGCGCTTCCTCGAGCACGCCGAGCGTTTCAACACCGAAATCGTCTTCGACCACATCCACACCGCGAAACTGCACGAAAAGCCGATCCGGCTGATCGGCGATTCGGGTGAATACACGTGCGACTCGCTGATCATCGCCACCGGCGCATCCGCACAGTATCTCGGCCTGCCGTCCGAAGAATTGTTCATGGGCAAGGGCGTGTCGGCCTGCGCGACCTGCGACGGCTTCTTCTACCGCAACCAGGAAGTCGCGGTGATCGGCGGCGGCAACACGGCGGTCGAGGAAGCGCTCTACCTGACGGGCATCGCGAAGAAGGTCACGGTGATCCACCGCCGCGACAAGTTCCGCGCCGAGCCGATCCTGATCGACCGCCTGCTGGAGAAAGAAAAGGAAGGCGTCGTCGACATCAAGTGGGATCACGTGCTCGACGAAGTGACGGGCGAGGATTCGGGCGTCACGGGCCTGCGCATCAAGAACGTGAAGACCGGCGAGAAACAGGACCTCACCGTGCAGGGCGTGTTCGTCGCGATCGGCCACAAGCCGAATACCGACCTGTTCCAGGGCCAGCTCGAGATGAAGGACGGTTACATCCTGACGAAGAGCGGCCTGCAGGGCAACGCGACGTCGACGAGCGTGCCGGGCGTGTTCGCCGCCGGCGATGTGCAGGACAACGTGTACCGCCAGGCGATCACGAGCGCCGGCACGGGCTGCATGGCCGCGCTCGACGCGCAGCGCTACCTCGAAAGCCTGCACGACAAGAAGTAAGCGTCGAGCCTTCGCGCGCCGGGCGCTACAATGGCGTCCGCTGCCGCGAAGCGGGCTTGACCGGAAAGCCGCTGCCGTCGCGCAGCGGCTTTTTTTGTGCCCGCGCGCCCGAACGCGCCTGCCCGGTTACCGAATCATGGCGAAGAACCAGCCCCATCCGAGCGATCCCGCGAAGCGGAAGATCGCCGCCCGTCCCGCGAACCCCGCGCCGGCCGCCCCGCCGCCCGCGCCCGATCCGGCCGCGTTGCGCGGCCAGGGCCTCGCGGGCCTCGGCGCGTTGCGCAAGTCGCTGCAAGGCGAAGCCGATCGCCGCGACCGCGAGCGCATCGAAACCGCGAAGGCCGAACGCAAGGCCGAAGCCGACGCGAACCTGTTCCGCAACGAAATCGGCGCGATCCAGCAGCTCAACGCGCCGCCGCGCGCGAAATCCGGCCGTACGCCGCCCGACCCGGTGCCGAAGCAGACGCAGCGCGACGAGGAAGCCGTGCTGAACGCGACGCTATCCGACGAATTCGATCCCGAGACGCTGCTCGACAGCGACGAATCGCTGTACTACCACCGCCCCGGCATCAGCCGCGACGTCGTGCGCAAGCTGAGGAGCGGCGCGTGGATCGTGCAGGCGCAGATCGACCTGCACGGGATGCGGCGCGACGAAGCGCGCGATGCGCTCGCCGAATTCATCCGCGAAGCCGGCAAGAAGGGGCTGCGCTGCCTGCGCGTGATCCATGGCAAGGGGCTCGGCTCGATCGGCAAGGAACCCGTGCTGAAAGGCAAGGTGCGCGCGTGGCTCGTGCAGAAGGAAGAAGTGATCGCGTTCTGCGAGGCGCGTAGCCACGACGGCGGCGCGGGCGCGGTGCTCGTGCTGCTGCAGCCGCTCGCGGCGCCCGCCGATCGGGGGCCGCGTGCCGCATCCTAGGCTGACGCTCGCGATCGCGGTGCTGGAGGCGATCGCGACGCTGGCGTTCGCAATCTCGGGCTTCATCGAGGCGCGCAAGAACCGTCTCGACTCGGTCGGCACGTTCGTCGTCGCGCTCGCCACCGCATTCGGCGGCGGCACGCTGCGCGACATCCTGCTCGAACGCCGCCCGTTCTACTGGGTCGTGCACGACGACTACGTGATCGCGATCTTCGTGCTCGCGCTGTTCGCGCCGTTCGTGTTGCGGATGCTGTCGCGGCTGTCGGCCGAGCGGCTGCTGCTGGTGGCCGACGCGATCGGGCTCGGCATCTTCAGCATCTCGGGCACCGCGATCGCGCTCGATGCAGAGATGCCGCGCTTCATCGCGGTGATGATGGGCGTGATCACGGGCGTGGTCGGCGGGATCATCCGCGACGTGCTGTGCAACGACATCCCGCTGATCCTGCGCGATTCGCGGCCGTACGCGACCTGCGCGTTCGTCGGCTGCTGGTTCTACCTGCTGCTCGCGTGGCTGCAGTTCGACTCGGTGTACAGCGTACTGCTCGCGACCGGCTTCATCCTCGTCGCGCGGCTCGCGACGTTCAAGTTCGACGTGCGGTTGCCGCACTGAGCGCCGCCGCGACACCAGACGCACCGCCAGAAACAAAAGGGGCCGCTCCTTCGAGACGGCCCCTTCTTCATTCAGCGCAACCGCGGCCTCACGCGATCCGCTCTTCCGACGCCGGATCGAACAGCACCGCCTTCGACACGTCGAACAGCAGCGACTGCGTCTGCCCCGGCTGCGGGTTCGCGGCCGGATGCACGCGGCTCACGATCCGCTTTCCGTTGACCTGCGCGAACACGTGCGTGTCCGGCCCGGTCGGCTCGGTCACGTCGACGCGCACGTCGATCGGTTGCAGCTTCGACGCCTCGCCGTGGTGCGCATTGCGCGCGTCGGTGATGCGCTCCGGACGCAGGCCGAGGATCACCTCGCGGCCCACATGGCCGTTCATCCGCTTCGCATCGAACGGCAGGTTCAGCGCGCTGCGCGCGAGGCCCGTGTCGATCTCGAGCGCGATCCCGCTGCCCTGCTCGACCAGCTTGCCGTTGATGAAGTTCATCGGCGGCGCGCCGATGAAGCCCGCGACGAACAGGTTCGACGGCGAATCGTAGATTTCCTGCGGCGCGCCGAACTGCTGGACCACGCCGTCCTTCATCACCGCGATCCGGTCGCCGAGCGTCATCGCCTCGATCTGGTCGTGCGTCACGTAGACGATCGTCGTGCCGAGGCGCTGGTGCAGCAGCTTGATTTCCGCGCGCATCTCGATGCGCAGCTTCGCGTCGAGGTTCGACAGCGGCTCGTCGAACAGGAACAGCGACGGATCGCGCGCCAGTGCGCGGCCCATCGCGACGCGCTGGCGCTGGCCGCCCGACAGCTGGCCCGGCTTGCGGTCGAGCAGATGCTGGATCTGCAGCATCGCCGACACGCGCTCGACGATCTGCTGCTGCTCGCTCTTCGGCACCTTGCGGATGTTCAGGCCGAACGAGATGTTCTCGCGCACCGTCATCGACGGGTACAGCGCGTACGACTGGAACACCATCGCGATGTCGCGATCCTTCGGCGACAGGTCGTTGACGACCTTGCCGTCGATGCAGATCTCGCCGCTCGTCACGGTCTCGAGACCGGCGATCATGTTGAGCAGCGTCGACTTCCCGCAGCCCGAGCCGCCGACCAGGATCAGGAACTGTCCGTCCTCGATCTCGATGTCGACACCCTTCAGGACCGGCACCCCGTTCGGGTAGGTCTTGTACACGTCACGGATGGAAAGGCTTGCCATGCTGTGAATCCTCTGTCTCGTCTCGCGCGGCGCTACGGCGCCGCGTCGGGTTCGTTTCGATGCGCCGCGCGTCGTGCGCGGCCGGTTCGTCGTATCGGATGAAGCCGCGCTTACCCCTTCACCGCGCCCGCCGTCAGCCCGCGCACGAAGTAGCGGCCGGCGACCACGTAGACGAGCAGCGTCGGCAGCGCGGCGATGATCGCGCCGGCCATGTCGACGTTGTATTCCTTCACGCCCGTCGACGTGTTGACGAGGTTGTTCAGCGCAACCGTGATCGGCATCGAGTCGACGCCGGAGAACACGATCCCGAACAGGAAGTCGTTCCAGATCTGCGTGAATTGCCAGATCAGGCACACCATGAAGATCGGCAGCGACACCGGCAGCAGGATCTTCGTGAAGATCGTGAAGAAACCCGCGCCGTCGATGCGTGCGGCCTTCACGAGCTCGGCCGGCACGCTCACGTAGAAGTTGCGGAAGAACATCGTCGTGAACGCGATGCCGTACACGACGTGCACGAACACCAGGCCCGGAATCGTGTTGGCGAGGCCGAGCATCCCCTGCAGGCGCGCCATCGGCAGCAGGATCACCTGGAACGGGATGAAGCAGCCGACCAGCATCATCGTGAACAGCGCATCCGCGCCGCGAAAGCGCCAGTGCGTGAGCACGTAGCCGTTGAACGCGCCGATCAGCGACGAGATCAGCACGGCCGGAATCACCATCTGCAGCGAGTTCAGGAAGAACGGCTTCATGCCGTCGCAGCGCACGCCGGTACACGCGCCGCTCCACGCCTTCACCCACGGATCGAAGGTCCAGTGCGTCGGCGGCGTCAACAGGTTGCCGGTGCGCAGCTGGTCGAGGTCCTTGAAGGAGGTCGACAGCATCACGTAGATCGGGAACAGGAAATACAGCGCGAACAGGATCAGCGCCGCATAGATCACTGCCCGGCTGATCGTCACTTTAGGCTGCATTGCGGGTGCTCCTCGATTCCATATACATCAGCGGCACCAGCACCGCGACCACGGTCGCGAGCATCATCACCGACGACGCCGCGCCGAGCCCGAGCTGGCCGCGGTTGAACGAAAACGTGTACATGAACATGGCCGGCAGCGACGACGACGTGCCGGGGCCGCCGGCCGTCAGCGCGACGACCAGGTCGAAGGTCTTGATCGTGATGTGGCAGAGGATCAGCAGCACCGAGAAGAACACCGGGCGCATGCTCGGGATCACGATCTTGCGGTAGATGGTCGGCAGCGTCGCGCCGTCGACCTGCGCGGCCTTGAAGATCTCGCCGTCGACGCCGCGCAGCCCGGCGAGGAACAGCGCCATCACGAAGCCGGTCGACTGCCACACGGCGGCGATCACGATACAGAAGATCGCCTTGTCCGGGTCGTCGAGCCAGCCGAACGAGAAGCTCGTCCAGCCCCAGTCGTGCATCACCTTCTCCAGGCCGAGGCCCGGGTTCAGGATCCACTGCCATGCGGTGCCCGTGACGATGAACGACAGCGCCATCGGATACAGGAAGATCGCGCGCAGCGCGCCTTCGTTGCGGATCCGCTGGTCGAGCAGGATCGCGAGGAACAGCCCGAGCGCGACGCAGATCGCGATGAACGGAATCCCGAACCAGCCGAGGTTCGCGGCGGAGGTCCACCACACGTCGTTCTGGAACAGGTCCGAATAACGGCCGAAGCCGTCGAATTCGTAGTTCGGCAACAGCCGCGAATTGGTCAGCGACAGATAGCCGGTAATCAGGATGAAGCCGTAGATGAACACCACGGCGATCGCGAGGCTCGGCGCGAGCACGAGCTTCGGAATCCAGCGATCGGCGAAGGCCGACATCGGCGACGTGCGCCGTGCGGCGGCAGCGCCGGATCCGTTTCCGCTAAGAGGGGCAGCCACTTGATTCGACTCCTGGAACGAGGGTGACGCAGGCCGGGCCGGCGCCGGGTACGGCACGGGCCCGCGCGCGAGCCCGTTTGCTGCACATGCAGGAACGCCCGGCCGATCCTGCGTTTCCGGCCGGGCGCCGGTCGCGCTTTACTTCACCTTCGCGGCCTTCGCGAGCGCGGCGACCGCGCTCTTCGAATCCTGCTGCGAGTTCATGAACTTCGTCACGACGTCGGTGATCGCGCCGGCCGTTGCATCGCCCTGCGCCATCCCGTGCGCGAGCGACGGCACGAAGCCGCCCGACTTGATCGCGGTCTGCTCGTCGGCATACGACTTCTTCGCGCAGTCGTCGAACTTGTCCATCTTCACGCCGAGGCGCACCGGCACCGAGCCCTTCAGCAGGCTGAACTGCTCCTGGAAGTCCGGCGTCATGATCGTCTTCGCGAGTGCGACCTGGCCCGGCGTCGCGTCCTTCTGCCCCTTCTGCTGGAAGAACACGAACGAGTCGACGTTGAACGTGTACGAATTCGCGGTGCCCGGCACCGCCGCGCAGATGTAGTCCTTGCCCGCCTTCTTGCCGGCGTTCTCGAACTCGCCCTTCGCCCAGTCGCCCATGAACTGCATGCCGGCCTTGCCGTTGATCACCATCGCGGTCGCGAGGTTCCAGTCGCGGCCGTTGCGGCCCGTGTCGAAGTAGCCCTGGATCTTGCGGACCGTGTCGAACACCGACAGCATCTGCGGCGACGTCAGCGTGGCCTGGTCGAGATCGACGAGCGCCTTCCTGTAGAACGCCGGACCCTGCGACAGCACGACGTCTTCCCACAGCGTCAGGTCCTGCCACGGCTGGCCGCCCATCGCGACCGGCTGGATGCCGGCAGCCTTCAGCTTGTCGGCCACCGCGAAGAATTCGGGCCAGGTGGTCGGCACCTTCGCGCCGACCTTGTCGAGCGCGGCCTTGTTGATATAGAGCCAGTTCACGCGGTGCACCGAGAACGGCGCGGCGACGGTGTGGCCCTTGTACTTGATGATCTTGTCGATTTCCGGCGGCAGGTTCTGCTTCCAGTCGCCGGCGGCGGAATCGATGTTGACGAGCACGCCCTGGTCGGCCCAGTCCTGGATCAGCGGGCCCTTGATCTGCGCGGCCGACGGTGCGTCGCCGCTGATCACCTTGGTCTTCAGCGCGGTCATCGCCGCGGCGCCGGCGCCGCCCGCGACCGCGAAGTCCTTCCACACGTAGCCCTGCTTCTGCACGTCGTCCTTCAGCACGCCGACGGCCTTCGACTCGCCGCCCGAGGTCCACCAGTGCAGCACGGTTACGTTCTCGGCCGCCTGCGCCGCCACGGCGCCAGCCATCAGACCCGCGGCGCAGAGCGCGCCCATGATCGAGCGAACTTTCATTACTTATCTCCTCCAGACTGAATCAACTCGTGAGGTTCCCTGACGGGGAACCGGCTTCTTGATAAACGACGGGGAAATCGAGCCGCGGGACGCATTGCAGCGTACGGGGCCGATGACCGGCCGGGCTCTTACAGAAAGCGTGAATCGAGATTCAACGGCGTGTCTCCTCTTTGTGTTTCTGGCCCGCCGCGATGCCGCGGCGCGAGCCCGGGGGCGACGATGCGCGGACGATGCGCACCGTCAATGTCCGATAACATTCGGCACAAGGCGCTCCCGAAGGCGAAGCTCGCGCAGTTCATCGACCGCGCTTCTTTTTTTCTTCGCCCAGGTGCTACCCCTTGCGGCGGATTGTAGTTAAACTACAATTCAGTGTCAAAAATATTTTTATCGCACTACGGATTGCTTCCCAGCACCCCCAATCGGCGGAGACACATGCATACCGATTCCAGCTTTACCTTCGTACTTTTCGGCGGCACCGGCGACCTGTCGATGCGCAAGATCCTGCCCGCGCTGTTCGAAGCGCACCGCGGCAACATGCTTGCGGAAAGCGGCCGGATCGTTGCCGTAGCGCGGCACGAATCGGATCGGGCCGGCTATCTCGAGTGGGTCGACACGCACGTGAAGCCGCATGCGGCGAAGGCGGCCGGCAAGGCATTCGACGAAAGCGTGTGGAAATCCTTCCTTGAGCGCATCGAATACGTGAAGCTCGACCTCGGCCGTGCGGAGGACTACGTCGTGCTGCGCGATGCGGTCGCGCAGCTGTCCGGCATCCGCGTGTTCTATCTCGCCACAGGGCCGTCGCTGTTCGTGCCGATCTGCAAGGCGCTCGCGTCGGTCGGCCTGAACGAAGGCGCGCGCATCGTGCTCGAGAAGCCGCTCGGCTACGACCTGAAATCGTCGAACGCGATCAACGACGCGGTGGGCGAGATCTTCGCGGAAGACCAGATCTACCGGATCGACCACTACCTCGGCAAGGAGCCGGTACAGAACCTGCTCGCGCTGCGCTTCGGCAATGCGCTGTTCGAGCCGCTGTGGCGCCGCGAATGGGTCGAGAGCATCCAGATCACGATCGCCGAGGAGCTCGGCGTCGAGGCGCGCGGCGATTTCTACGACAATACGGGCGCGCTGCGCGACATGGTGCAGAACCACCTGCTGCAGCTGCTGTCGATCGTCGCGATGGAGCCGCCGCATTCGATGGATTCCGACGCGGTGCGCGACGAGAAGCTGCGCGTGCTGCGTGCGCTGAAGCCCATCGATCCGCGCGACATCGGCAAGGTCGCGGTGCGCGGCCAGTATCATGCGGGCGTGATCAAGGGCGCGCAGGTGCCGGCCTATGCCACCGAACCCGGCGTGAAACCCGACAGCCCGACCGAAACCTTCGTCGCGCTGAAGGTCGAGATCGAGAACTGGCGCTGGGCCGGCGTACCGTTCTTCCTGCGCACCGGCAAGCGTCTGGCCGACCGCGTCGCGGAGATCGTCGTGAACTTCCGGCCGGTGCCGCACTCGGCGCTGGGCCCGACCGCGCTGCGCCCTGGTTCGAACCGCCTCGTGATCCGGCTGCAGCCGAACGAGACGATTCGCCTGTACTGCCTCGCGAAGCAGCCCGGCGAAGGGATGAACCTCGCGAGCGTGCACCTCGACCTCGCGTTCGACCAGTTCTTCAAGGAAGGGCAGATGGAGGCGTACCAGCGCCTGCTGCTCGACGTGATCAACGGCCGCCTCGCCCTCTTCGTGCGTCGCGACGAGCAGGAAGCCGCGTGGCGCTGGGTCGAGCCGATCCTGAACGAATGGGCACGCTCGCTGAAGCCGCCGAAGCCGTACGCGGCAGGCACGTGGGGGCCGGCCGCGGCGAGCGCGATGCTCGCGCAGCACGGCACCTGCTGGCTCGAAGAAGAAAACTGATGCAAACCGTTGTCGTGCGCGCCAGCGCGCGGCAACGTGCCCCACGATTCGCACGAATTGAACAGACAAAGCAGTCCGGAGGAGATGTGATCGAGATCCACGCTTTCGACACCCAGGAAGCGCAAAGCGAAGCGCTCGCGCGCGCCGTCGGCGATGCGCTGCGCGCCGCGCTCGCCGGCCCCGCGCGCCCGACGCTCGCGGTGTCCGGCGGCACGAGCCCGCGCCCGTTCCTGCACACGCTGTCGCATGCAGCGCTCGACTGGGCCGGCGTCGACGTCACGCTGGTCGACGACCGCTGGGTGCCGGAGAACGATGCGGCCAGCAACGCGCAGCTCGTGCGCGACACGCTGCTGCAGCACGCGGCGGCCCCTGCCCGCTTCCTGCCGCTCGTCGACACGCGCGCATCGCTCGATGCGCACGTCGCCGCGCTCAACGCCAACGCCGACTACCGCGTGCCGAACGTCGCGGTGCTCGGCATGGGCGAGGACGGCCACACGGCGTCGATCTTCGCGGACGCGCCCGAATGGGACCATGCGATCACGACGCCCGAGCGCTTCGTCGCCGTGCATCCCGGCGCCGCGCCGCATGCACGCGTGAGCTTTTCGCTCGATGCGCTGAAGCGCGTCGACCGGCTGTTCCTGTTGATCGCGGGCACCCGCAAGCGCGACGTCCTCGACGCCGCGGCCGCGACGCTGCAGAAGAACGCGATTTCCCAACTGGCCAACGACAAGGGGACCCAGCTCGATGTCTACTGGTGCGCAAAGTAAGGCTGTCGTCGCGGGCCAGCATGCCGACGGCCCGCGCCTGCTCGCGGACGTCGGCGGCACCAACGCGCGTTTCGCGCTGGAAACCGGCCCCGGCGAGATCACGCAGATCCGCGTCTATCCCGGCGCCGACTACCCGACGCTCACCGACGCGATCCGCAAGTATCTGAAGGACGTGAAGATCAGCCGCGTGAACCACGCGGCGATCGCGATCGCGAACCCGGTCGACGGCGACCAGGTGACGATGACCAATCACGACTGGAGCTTCTCGATCGAGGCGACGCGTCGCGCGCTCGGCTTCGACACGCTGCTCGTCGTCAACGACTTCACCGCGCTCGCGATGGCGCTGCCGGGCCTGACCGATGCGCAGCGCGTGCAGATCGGCGGCGGCGCGCGCCGCCAGAACAGCGTGATCGGGCTGCTCGGGCCCGGCACCGGGCTCGGCGTGTCCGGCCTGATTCCGGCGGACGACCGCTGGATCGCGCTCGGCAGCGAAGGCGGTCACGCGTCGTTCGCGCCGCAGGACGAGCGCGAGGATCTCGTGCTGCAGTACGCGCGCAAGAAGTTTCCGCACGTGTCGTTCGAGCGCGTGTGCGCGGGGCCCGGCATCGAGATCATCTATCGTGCGCTCGCCGCGCGCGACAAGAAGCGCGTTGCCGCGACCGTCGACACGGCCGAGATCGTCGAACGTGCGCATGCGGGCGACGCACTCGCGCTCGAGACGGTCGAATGCTTCTGCGGGATCCTCGGCGCGTTCGCGGGCAGCGTCGCGCTGACGCTCGGCGCGCTCGGCGGTGTGTACATCGGCGGCGGCGTCGCGCTGAAGCTCGGCGAACTGTTCACGCGCTCGTCGTTCCGCGCACGCTTCGAGGCGAAGGGCCGCTTCACGCAGTATCTCCAGAACATCCCGACCTACCTGATCACCGCCGAATATCCGGCGTTCCTCGGGGTATCGGCGATCCTCGCGGAGCAGCTGTCGAACCGTTCGGGCGGTGCGTCGTCGGCCGTGTTCGAGCGGATCCGCCAGATGCGCGACGCGCTGACGCCGGCCGAGCGCCGCGTCGCCGATCTCGCGCTGAACCATCCGCGCTCGATCATCAACGACCCGATCGTCGACATCGCGCGCAAGGCGGACGTGAGCCAGCCGACGGTGATCCGCTTCTGCCGCTCGCTCGGCTGCCAGGGGCTGTCGGACTTCAAGCTGAAGCTCGCGACCGGCCTCACCGGCACGATTCCGATGAGCCACAGCCAGGTCCATCTCGGCGACACGGCCACCGACTTCGGCGCGAAGGTGCTCGACAACACGGTGTCCGCGATCCTGCAGTTGCGCGAACACCTGAACTTCGAGCACGTCGAGAACGCGATCGAGATCCTGAACGGCGCGCGCCGCATCGAGTTCTACGGGCTCGGCAACTCGAACATCGTCGCGCAGGACGCGCACTACAAGTTCTTCCGCTTCGGAATCCCGACGATCGCGTACGGCGACCTGTACATGCAGGCCGCATCGGCCGCGCTGCTCGGCAAGGGCGACGTGATCGTCGCGGTGTCGAAGTCGGGGCGCGCGCCGGAACTGTTGCGTGTGCTGGAGGTCGCGATGCAGGCCGGCGCGAAGGTGATCGCGATCACGTCGAGCAACACGCCGCTCGCGAAGCGCGCGACCGTCGCGCTCGAGACCGATCACATCGAGATGCGCGAATCGCAGCTGTCGATGATCTCGCGGATCCTGCATCTGCTGATGATCGACATCCTCGCGGTCGGCGTCGCGATCCGTCGCGCGTCGACCAACGGCGAGCTGCCGGAGGCCGTCGCGCAGGCGCGCGCGCGGGCGAGCGACGACGAAACGGCCGACGTGCTCGACTGGCTGAGCCACGGTGCGTCGCCGGCGGCGAAGGATGTCGCGCGGGATTGACGCCCGACACGGTACGGCGGCTGCCGCTTTCCGCCCGCCCGAGAAAAAACGCCACCGACGCATCGCGCGGTGGCGTTTTTTCATGCCGCGACCGCGCCGGCTCAAGCCCCCGCTTTCACCGGCCGGCCATGCCAGCGCAGCACGAGGTAACGCCCGACGAAACACAGCGCGCCGCAGACGCCGATCGTCACGCCCATCGCGAACGGCGTGCCGTCCGCCAGTGCGCCGATCGCGACGCTCGCGAGCGCGCCGAGCGCGAGCTGCATCGCGCCGAACACGGCCGCCGACGCGCCCGCGTTGTGCGGATAGCGATGCATCAGGTCGGTCGTGCAGTTCGCGGACAGGATCCCGACCACGCCGACGACGAAGAACAGGCACACGACGATCGACCACAGCCCGCCCCACCCCGTCAGCGCGACCAGCGCGACCGCGAGCGACGCGACGCAGCTCACGAGCGACGCCGCCGCGATGATCCGCAGCGAGCCGATGCGCCCAACGAGCCGCGTGTTCGCGAAGTTGCCGATCATGATCCCGACGACGTTCAGGCCGAACAGCAGCCCGTAATGCTGCGGCGACACGTGGAAATACTCGATGTACACGAACGGCGTCGCGGTGATGTAGGAGAACATCGACGCGAACGCCATCCCGCCGCACAGCATGTGCCCCCACGCGACCGGATCGGACAGGATGCGCCCGTACGACGCGAACGACGCGAGCACGGCCGTGCTCTTGCGCCGCTCCTTCGGCCAGGTTTCGGGCACGCGCAGGTACGCGGTCGCCGCGCACAGCGCACCGAACGCGGCCAGCACGACGAACACGCCGCGCCAGCCGGCGAAGCGCAGGATCTGGCCGCCGATCAGCGGCGCGAGCAGCGGCCCGACCGCGGTGACGATCGCGACCATCGACAGTACCTTCGCCGCATCGGTCGGCTCGTGCGCGTCGCGCGCGATCGCACGGGCGAGCACCGACGCGGCGCCCGCGCCGAGCGCCTGCAGGAAGCGCACGAGGATCAGCATGTCGATCGAGCCCGACACGAAGCAGCCGACACTCGCGAGCGTGAACAGCGCGATGCCGCCGAGCAGCACGGGCCGGCGGCCCCACGTGTCGGACAGCGGACCGTACAGCAGCATGCCGATCGAGAAGCCGGCCATGAAGCTCGTCAGCGTGCGCTGCGCGGCGCCGGGGCTCACGGAGAAGCCGTCGGCGATCGACGGCAGGCTCGGCAGGTACATGTCGGTGGCGATCGGCCCGCAGGCGGCGAGCGCGCCGAGCAACAGGATCAGCCGGGCATCGGGCCGGCGCCGGACGACGTGGGACATGGGTATCCGCAATGGAGGCCCGCGCGCATCGGGGCACGCGTGGCGGTGAAGACGGGAGGCTACGCCGCAAGCGGCGCGTTCGAGCACATGATTGTACGCGCAACTTTTTCGCGTGCCGCGCGCGGTCTGCCGCGCCAGGTTGGAACACGCGCGAATGACCGGCGTCGCGGCAGACCGCGCTCGGATTCGATTAAGCTTGCTGCTCCCCGCCTCTCTTGTCTGATCAATCCGACGCACGACCGACCCGATGACCGCCTTCCTGCTGATCTGGAGCCCCAAGAAATGGCCGTGGCCCGAGCTGCCCGACGTCGCCGCGCGCGTGAAGGCCGGCGAGGCCGTGCACGACGTGTGGGGCTGCGGCTTCGCGCGCGGCATCCTGCCGGGCGACCGTGTGTTCCTGCACCGCGTCGCGCAGGAGCCGAAGGGCGTGTTCGGCTCGGGCTACGTGACGCGCGCGCCCTACGAGGTGCCCGACCCGGCGACGAAGCGCGGCTACCGGCTGTGCATCGATTTCGTCTACGACTGGCTGGTCGACGCCCACCAGGACGTCGTGATCCCGCGCGACGCGCTGCGCGTGCATCCGTACTCGGTGCAGACCTGGGACGCGCAGTCCTCCGGCACGTCGATCAAGCCGATGGTCGAAGGCCCGCTCGAGAAGCGCTGGGCCGAGCTGACCGGCAAGCGCCGGTCGCCACGATAAGCGGGCCGGATCGGCCGCGCGCCGTTCGCGCCGGCCAATCTCCCACGCGCGCAAAGGCCGCAGACCGGGCCGCCGGCCCGCCGCGCGCGTCTCCGGTACAATCAGACGATCGTTCCGCTCAGGCGCCGCGGCCCGTGCACAGGCCCCCGCGCCCTTCTCTCGCAGGTTTCGCACATGTCCAACAATCAGATCCTCTTCGAACGCGCCCAGAAGACCATCCCGGGCGGCGTCAACTCGCCGGTGCGCGCCTTCCGTTCGGTCGGCGGCACGCCGCGCTTCGTGTCGCGCGCGCAAGGCCCGTACTTCTGGGATGCCGACGGCAAGCAGTACATCGACTACATCGGCTCGTGGGGCCCGATGATCGTCGGCCACGTCCATCCGGAAGTGCTGTCGGCCGTGCAGAGCGTGCTCGCCGACGGCTTCTCGTTCGGCGCGCCGACCGAAGCGGAAATCGAGATCGCCGAGGAAATCTGCAAGCTGGTGCCGTCGATCGAGCAGGTGCGGATGGTGTCGAGCGGCACCGAGGCCACGATGAGCGCGCTGCGTCTCGCGCGCGGCTTCACGGGCCGCAGCCGCATCGTCAAGTTCGAGGGCTGCTACCACGGCCACGCGGACAGCCTGCTGGTCAAGGCCGGCTCGGGCCTGCTGACGTTCGGCAACCCGACGTCGGCCGGCGTGCCCGCCGACATCGCGAAGCACACGACCGTCCTCGAATACAACAACGTCGCCGCGCTGGAAGAAGCGTTCGGCGCGTTCGGCGACGAGATCGCCGCGGTGATCGTCGAGCCCGTCGCGGGCAACATGAACCTCGTGCGCGGCACGCCCGAGTTCCTGAACGCGCTGCGCGCGCTGTGCACGAAGCACGGCGCCGTGCTGATCTTCGACGAAGTGATGTGCGGCTTCCGCGTCGCGCTCGGCGGCGCGCAGGCGTACTACGGGATCGCGGCCGACCTCACCTGCCTCGGCAAGGTGATCGGCGGCGGGATGCCGGCTGCCGCGTTCGGCGGCCGCCGCGACATCATGACCCACCTCGCGCCGCTCGGCGGCGTGTACCAGGCCGGCACGCTGTCGGGCAACCCGATCGCGGTCGCCGCGGGCCTGAAGACGCTGCAGCTGATCCAGGCGCCCGGCTTCTACGACGCGCTCACCGCGCAGACGAAGCGCCTCGCCGACGGCCTCGCGGCCGAAGCGCGCGCGGCCGGCGTGCCGTTCGCGGCCGACTCGATCGGCGCGATGTTCGGCCTGTACTTCGCCGAGCGCGTGCCGACCAGCTTCGCGGAAGTCACGAAGAGCGACACCGAGCGCTTCAACCGCTTCTTCCACCTGATGCTGGACGAAGGCGTGTACTTCGCGCCGTCCGCGTATGAGGCCGGCTTCGTGTCGAGCACGCACGACGACGCGGTGATCGACGCGACGCTCGCGGCCGCGCGCCGCGCGTTCGCGGCGCTGGCCGCCTGACCCGGGTCCGCACGCATGTTCTCGGATACCGATTTCGCCCACATGCAGCGCGCGCTGACGCTCGCGGCGCGCGGCATGTATACGACCGCGCCGAACCCCCGCGTCGGCTGCGTGATCGTCAAGGACGGCGACGTGATCGGCGAAGGCTTCACGCAGCCGGCCGGCCAGGACCACGCGGAAGTGCAGGCGCTGAAGGACGCGCGCGCGCGCGGCCACGACGTCGCCGGCGCCACCGTGTACGTGACGCTCGAGCCGTGCAGCCACTTCGGCCGCACGCCGCCGTGCGCGAACGCGCTGATCGACGCGCGCGTCGCGAAGGTCGTCGCGGCGATGGAAGACCCGAATCCGCAGGTGTCCGGGCGCGGCCTCGGAATGCTGCGCGACGCGGGCGTCGACGTGCGCTGCGGGCTGCTCGCGCATGAAGCGGGCGAACTGAACATCGGCTTCGTGTCGCGGATGACGCGCGGCCGCCCGTGGGTGCGGATGAAGACGGCCGCGTCGCTCGATGCACGCACCGCGCTGCCGTCCGGCGAAAGCCAGTGGATCACCGGCGAGGCCGCGCGCCTCGACGGCCACGCATGGCGCGCGCGCGCGTGCGCGATCCTCACCGGGATCGGCACCGTACGCGAGGACAACCCGCTCCTGACCGTGCGCGGCATCGACACGCCGCGCCAGCCGCAGCGCGTGCTGGTCGACAGCCGCCTCGACCTGCCGCTCGATGCGCGCCTGCTCGAGGGCGCGCCGCTGCTGATCTTCTGCGGCCGGCTCGATGCCGCCGGCGAAGTGCGCGCGAACGTGCTGAAGTCGCGCGGCGCGGAAATCGTGCCGCTCGCGAATGCGCACGGCAAGGTCGACCTGCCCGCGATGCTGGCGGCGCTCGGCGCGCGCGGCGTCAACGAACTGCACGTCGAGGCCGGCCACAAGCTGAACGGCTCGCTGCTGCGCGAGCAGTGCGTCGACGAGCTGCTGGTCTATCTCGCGCCGAGCCTGCTCGGCAGCGACGCGGCCGGCATGTTCGACCTCGCCGCGCCGGCGAGCCTCGACGCCCGCACGCGGCTCGCGTTCCACAGCGTCGAGCGGATCGGCGACGATCTGCGGATCCTGGCGCGTGTCGCGCCGCCCCCTGCCACGCATTGAACGGAGCCGTCACGATGTTTACCGGAATTGTCGCGGCCGTCGGCCGCATCGAATCGATCACCCCGCTCGGCGCGTCGCCCGACGCGGGCGTGCGGCTGACCGTACAGGCCGGCGGGCTCGACCTCGCCGATGTCGCGCTCGGCGACAGCATCGCGATCCAGGGTGCGTGCATGACGGTGATCGCCAAGACCGGCACCGGATTCGACGTCGACGTGTCGCGCGAAAGCCTGAACCGCACGGTCGGCCTCGCGCAACCGGGCGAAGTGAACCTCGAGAAGGCGCTGCGCGCGCACGACCGCCTCGGCGGGCACATCGTGTCGGGCCACGTCGACGGCCTCGGTACCGTGACGCGCTTCGCGCCGGTCGGCGAGTCGCACGAGCTGCGCATCGTCGCACCGCGCGAGCTCGGCCGCTATCTGGCGTACAAGGGCTCGATCACGGTCAACGGCGTGAGCCTGACCGTCAACACGGTCGACGATCGCGCCGACGGCTGCGAATTCTCGATCAACCTGATCCCGCATACGGTCGATGTCACGACGCTGCGTCACGTGAAGGCCGGCGACAAGGTCAATCTCGAAATCGACATGATCGCGCGGTATGTCGAGCGGATGATGTCGGCATCGCAGGGCGTGCATCAGGACTGATCCGGCGGTTCCGCCCTCCGGGCAGGGATTGGCGGCTGGCGGCTCGGCGCGGCACCTGGCCTGATGGCCAACGACGCGCACGCGCCATCCCGTCGCGCTAAGATGCAACGGCAGCGTTTTCGGCGCCGCGACGCACGGTGCGCCGCGTACCGGCTGCCCCCTTTTCCTCCAGGAGTCGTCCCCATGTCCATCTCGATGTACCAGGCTTCGCTGCCCGTCCTGATCCGCGGCCTGACCAACCTGCAGCACATCCTCGGCAAGGCGCAGGCGCACGCGGCCGAGAAGCAGATCGACCCGTCGGTGTTCATCGGCGCACGCCTCTATCCGGACATGCTGCCGCTCGTCCGCCAGGTGTACATCGCGACCGACACGGCCAAGGGTTGCGCCGCGCGGCTCGCCGGCGTCGACATCCCGAGCTTCCCCGACGTCGAGCAGACGTTCGACGAACTGCATGCGCGCATCCAGAAGACGATCGACTACCTGAAAGGCTTCGACGCCGCGCAGATCGACGGCAGCGAAGCACGCCAGGTCGTGCTCAAGATGCGTGTCGGTCCGATCGAGTTCACCGGGCAGTCGTACCTGCTGAACTTCGTGCTGCCCAACTTCTTCTTCCACGTGACGACGGCGTACGACATCCTGCGTCACAGCGGCGTCGAGCTCGGCAAGCTCGACTACCTCGGCGGCCGCAACGACCACGCGTGACGCACGGCGGGGCCCCGGCCAGCCTGCGGCTGCCTGACATCGGGCGGGCCGCGGCGGCCCGGGCAGGCCCGCCTCGCAGGCCGGTCGCACCGCGTTTCGGCGCGCTCGCCGGCCGCGCGCAGCCGGTGCCAGCCGAAACGCGGTCCGGCTGGCGTAAAATACGCACTTTCCTCTTTCTCGCCCCCTTATGACGCTCGCCTCCACGCTCGACATCATCGCGGAGTTGAAAGCCGGCCGGATGGTGATCCTGGTCGACGAAGAAGACCGCGAAAACGAAGGCGACCTCGTGATCGCCGCCGAATTCGTCACGCCGGAAGCGATCAACTTCATGGCCAAGTACGGCCGCGGCCTGATTTGTCTGACGTTGACGCAGGAACGCTGCAAGCAGCTGCACCTGCCGCTGATGACCTACCGCAACGGCACCCAGTACGGCACCGCGTTCACGGTCAGCATCGAAGCGGCCGAAGGCGTGACGACCGGCATCTCGGCCGCCGATCGCGCGCACACGATCGCCACGGCGGTCGCGCACGACGTCCGTCCCGAGCACATCGTGCAGCCGGGCCACGTGTTCCCGATCATGGCGCAGCCGGGCGGCGTGCTCGTGCGCGCCGGCCACACCGAGGCCGGCTGCGACTTCACCGCGCTCGCCGGGCTCACGCCGGCCGCGGTGATCTGCGAGGTCATCAAGGACGACGGCACGATGGCGCGCCTGCCCGACCTGCTCGAGTTCGCGAAGGAACACGGCCTGAAGATCGGCACGATCGCCGACCTGATCCAGTACCGCAGCCGCACCGAATCGATCATCGAGCGGATCGCCGAGCGCACGATGCAGACCGCGCACGGCACGTTCCGCGCGGTGCTGTACCGCGACCAGCCGAGCGGCTCGCCGCACATCGCGCTGGTGCGCGGCACGCCGTCGCCCGACGTCGATACGCCCGTGCGCGTGCACGAGCCGCTGTCGGTCCTCGACCTGCTCGAGACGGGCGTCTCGACGCACTCGTGGACGCTCGACGCGGCGATGCGCGACATCGCGGAACGCGACCTCGGCGTGATCGTGCTGCTCAACTGCGGCGACACGAAGGAACATCTGATCGACGTCTTCAAGGCGTTCGACGAGGAAGAAAAGGCCGCTGCGCTGAAGCGCCGGCCGGTCGATTTCAAGACGTTCGGCATCGGCGCGCAGATCCTGCGCGATGTCGGCGTCGCCAGGATGCAGGTGCTGTCGAATCCGCGCAAGCTGGGCAGCATGTCCGGCTACGGCCTCGAAGTCACGGGCTTCATTCCGATGCCCGGCGGCGAAGCCAAGTCCTGCCCGGCGTCCCACGCGTAACCCGCCACGACGCTTTCGCCCTATAACCGTTCATCCACACCACGGACCAGATCATGGAAATCGGACAATACCAACCGAATCTCGAAGGCGACGGCCTGCGTATCGGCATCGTGCAATCCCGCTTCAACGAACCCGTCTGCAACGGCCTCGCCGATGCGTGCGTCGAAGAACTCGAGCGCCTCGGCGTCTCCGGTGAAGACGTGCTGCTCGTGTCGGTGCCCGGCGCGCTGGAAATCCCGCTCGCGCTGCAGAAGCTCGCGGAAAGCGGCCAGTTCGACGCACTGATCGCGCTCGGCGCGGTGATCCGCGGCGAGACGTACCATTTCGAACTCGTGTCGAACGAAAGCGGCGCGGGCATCACCCGCATCGGCCTCGACTTCAACCTGCCGATCGCGAACGCGGTCCTGACGACCGAAAACGACGAGCAGGCCGTCGCGCGCATGACCGAAAAGGGTCGTGACGCCGCACGCGTCGCGGTCGAGATGGCCAACCTGACGATGGCACTCGACCAGCTCGGCGACGACGAGGACGAAGAAGAAGACGAAGACGACGAAGAGGAGCGCGCATGAAGAAGAGCGCCCGCCGACAATCGCGCGAGCTGGCGACGCAGGGCCTGTATCAGTGGCTGCTGTCGAACGCGGCCCCCGGCGAGATCGACGCGCAACTGCGCGGCGCGCTCGGTTACGACAAGGCCGACAAGGAGCTGCTCGACGCGATCCTGCACGGCGTGATTCGCGAGCATGCGACGCTCGTCGAAGCCCTCACGCCGTCGCTGGACCGTCCGGTCGACCAGCTGTCGCCGGTCGAACGCGCCGTGCTGCTGATCGCGACGTTCGAGCTCACGCATCATGTCGAAACGCCGTACCGCGTGATCATCAACGAAGCAGTCGAACTCGCGAAGACGTTCGGCGGCTCCGACGGCTACAAGTACGTCAACGGCGTGCTCGACAAGCTCGCCGCGAAGCTGCGCCCCGCCGAAACGCAGGCGCGCCGCAACGGCTGATTCCGCAGGTAGACGGGCGCGCGAGCGCCCGTTTTTCGTTCTCCCTCCCCCTCCCCGCTCCGCCCGACCGATGAATACCACCGCCGATTCGCTCGTCACGCTCGCCGCACGCGTCGACGCGATCCAGCCCTTCTACGTGATGGAACTGATGAAGGAGGCACAGCGGCTCGAGTCCTCCGGGCGCGACGTTATCCACATGGGCATCGGCGAGCCGGACTTCACCGCACCGGAGCCCGTCGTCGAGGCGGCGGCGGCCGCGTTGCGCCGCGGCGTCACGCAGTACACGAGCGCGCTCGGCATCGCGCCGCTGCGCGAAGCGATCGCCGCGCACTACGCGCGCGCGTACGGCCTCACGATCAGCCCCGAGCGGATCGTCGTGACGGCCGGCGCGTCGGCCGCGCTGCTGCTCGCGTGCCTCGCGCTCGTGGGCCGCGACGACGAGGTGCTGATGCCCGACCCGTCGTACCCGTGCAACCGGCACTTCGTCGCGGCGGCCGAAGGCCGCCCGGTGCTCGTGCCGAGCGGCCCGGAAGCGCGCTTCCAGCTCACCGCGGACGACGTCCGCACGCGCTGGGGCAGCCGCACGCGCGGCGTGCTGCTCGCGTCGCCGTCGAACCCGACCGGCACGTCGCTCGAGCCGGACGAACTGAAGCGGATCGTCGCAGCCGTGCGCGCACGCGGCGGCTTCACGATCGTCGACGAGATCTACCAGGGGCTCAGCTATGACGCGGCGCCCGTGTCGGCGCTGTCGTACGGCGATGATGTCGTCACCGTCAACAGCTTCTCGAAGTACTTCAGCATGACCGGCTGGCGGCTCGGCTGGCTGGTCGTACCGCCCGCGCTCGTGAGCACGTTCGAAAAGCTGTCGCAGAACCTGTTCATCTGCCCGTCCACGCTCGCGCAGCACGCGGCGCTCGCGTGCTTCGAACCGGCGGCGCTCGACATCTACGAGGCGCGCCGCCTCGAATTCAAGCGTCGCCGCGACTTCATCGCGCCGGCGCTCGAACGGCTCGGCTTCACGGTGCCCGTGATGCCGGACGGCGCGTTCTACGTCTATGCGCACTGCGGCGGCGTCGCCCATCCGGCGGCCGGCGACAGCGCGGCGCTCACGCAGGCGATGCTGCACGACGCGGGCGTCGTGCTGGTGCCGGGCATGGATTTCGGCGTGCATGCGCCGCGCGACTATATCCGGCTGTCCTATGCGACCGCCTATTCGCGCCTCGAAGAGGCCGTCGAGCGGCTCGCGACGCTGTTCGGCCAGCACTGACGTCCGAGCGGCCCTCCCGGCCGGCGTGCCGGGCGCTACCGTCCGCGCCAAAACAAAAAGGCACCCGAATCGGGTGCCTTTTTGCTTGAGTCCTGCCGGAACCGCGGGGCGTTGCGTTACGCGCCGAGCTCCGAATGATCGCCGTGCGCCTGCTTCGCGGTGTCGACGCTTGCGTCGTCCTGCTGCGGCGCGCCCTTCGGCGCCGCCGCGGCCTTCGCGGCGATCGGCTGCGCGGTGTCGAGCGTCGCGTGCACGCGCTTCGTGCTGCCTGCCGCTGCCGTCACGGCCGCGGTGACGATCGGCTTCGACGGCTGGGCCGGCGCCTGCGGCGCATTGACCGGCACGCTGCGGCCGTGCGCGACGTCGCGCAGGCGGCCGCGCTCGGCCATGACCTTCGAGCCGTACACGGTGTCGTCCGGGTTGGTCGAGCCGTTGTACAGACGCAGGCCGTTCGCAAGCGAGCCGCCGCGGGCGATGCAGTCCTTCAGCACGAGCGCGCCGACCTGCAGGTTCGCGAGCGGCTGCAGCGCGGTGTCGGTACCGCCGAAATATTCGAACTTGTCGGAATGGACCTTCGACATGACCTGCATCAGGCCTTGCGCGCCGACGCCGCTTTCCGCGTACGGGTTGAAGCCCGATTCGATCGCCATCACGGACAGCAGCAGCAGCGGATCGAGGCCGACGTCGTGGCCGGTCTGGAACGCGGCCTTGACGAGCTGGCCGAGCGGCTCCTGGGCGACCCGGTAACGGCGCGACAGGTAGGTGGCGACGAGCGCCTGCTGGCGGTTCGACGCGAGCGCACGGTCGTCGCGCGCATCGGCCGGGACCCGCTGGGACGGGATCAGTTTCGCGAGCGCCACAGGCGACGGGCCGTTGCGGGCCGGATCGGACGCATCGCTTTGCGCGGCGGTTTCCGGTGCCACGTCAAGACCGACGGCAAGCGCATCCGTCTCGGGAGCCTCTTCCTGCTGCGGCTGCGCGCCGGCGGGCGCGAAGTTCGGCAGCGGATGGCCGGTCAGCAGACGGGCCGGACCGGCCTGCACGGCCGCGGATACGACCGGCATCAGCTTCGCGGCGAGGTTCCCGCGCACGGTCGGCAGCAGCCACAGGGCCAGTGCGATCGCGACGGCGAAACAGCCGACGACGCTGAATAAATGGTGACTGACACGCGTCCCGCGACGCAGCATGTTGCGCACGATCTGTGCATGCTGCTCACTGGGACGCCACGATAACCAAGCGTTCATTCAGATCATCTCCCATGAACATGACTCGTGCGGCTCGCTCGGCTCGATGGCGAGACAGAAAACGCGCCGCGGAATCACGACGCCGCACGCCTTGGTCGGGGCATGCAGGCATCGGGGAAACGGTATAAGTACCGTTCGAGGCCACGGTATAAGACGGCCGGCACCTTCGCACATTGGGCGAGGCGGGCATACGCGGTGGCACCCACGCAAAAAACCAGCGTCTGGTGGCGCTGGCTGGGACTACGACAAAGGCCGTCGAATACGCCGTGCAGGTTTCGGCGGACGGTGACGCGCTGCGTCAAAGATCGGTGATTGGCGGCTCGAAGCCTTTTACCCTGCAGCCAATGTGAGCGGATTCTAGCAGGGTTTTATAGATCGTCAACACTATAAAACCTCAAAATTATAACAAAAAGTAATTTTGAACCACCCTTCAGATCGCGAGCCCCCTGCCGTAGGGGCTCTCCGCGCGGTCCACTTTTTTCTCCGCCCGGGCGTGCGCGCGGCGGCCCGGGTAAAATCTGCGCTCGATTCGGGGCCGCAGCCGGCCGCTGCGCCCGCCCATCGCTGCCCGCCTTGCGGGCGGCCCGGACCTTGTTCATGAAATACAAAGACTTACGCGATTTCATCCAGCGCCTCGAGGCGCTCGGCGAACTGCGGCGCGTCACGCAACCCGTGTCGCCCGTGCTCGAAATGACCGAGCTGTGCGACCGCGTGCTGCGCGCCGGCGGCCCGGCGCTGCTGTTCGCCGCGCCGCCCGGCAATGCGTTCCCGGTGCTCGGCAACCTGTTCGGCACACCGCGCCGCGTCGCGCTCGGGATGGGCGTCGATGCGGGCGACGACGCCGCGCTCGGCTCGCTGCGCGACCTCGGGCGGCTGCTGTCCGCGCTGAAGGAGCCCGATCCGCCGAAGAGCCTGAAGGACGCCGGCAAGCTGCTGTCGCTCGCGAAGGCCGTATGGGACATGGCGCCGAAATCGGTGTCGTCGCCGCCGTGCCAGGAGATCGTCTGGGAAGGTGCCGACGTCGACCTGCACAAGCTGCCGATCCAGACCTGCTGGCCCGGCGACGCGGGGCCGCTCGTCACGTGGGGCCTCACGGTCACGCGCGGGCCGAACAAGCCGCGCCAGAACCTCGGCATCTATCGCCAGCAGCTGATCGGCCGCAACAAGTTGATCATGCGCTGGCTCGCGCATCGCGGCGGTGCGCTCGACTTCCGCGAATTCGCGCTGAAGAACCCCGGCAAGCCGTATCCGGTCGCGGTCGTGCTCGGCGCGGATCCGGCCACGACGCTCGGCGCGGTGACGCCGGTGCCCGATTCGCTGTCCGAGTATCAGTTCGCCGGCCTGCTGCGCGGCAGCCGCACCGAGCTCGCGAAGTGCCTGACGCCCGGCGTCGACACGCTGCAGGTGCCCGCCCGCGCGGAGATCGTGCTCGAAGGGTTCATTTATCCGCAGGAAGGCGCGCCCGCCCCCGCCCCGGCCGGCGCACCGCCGCGGCCGGCCGGCAACGCGTCGGCCGCTTATGAGCACGCGCTCGAAGGCCCGTACGGCGACCACACCGGCTACTACAACGAACAGGAGTGGTTCCCGGTGTTCACCGTCGAGCGCATCACGATGCGCCGCGACGCGATCTATCACTCGACCTATACGGGCAAGCCGCCCGACGAGCCGGCCGTGCTCGGCGTCGCGCTCAACGAGGTGTTCGTGCCGCTGCTGCAGAAGCAGTTCACCGAGATCACCGACTTCTACCTGCCGCCGGAAGGCTGCAGCTACCGGATGGCGATCGTCCAGATGAAGAAGAGCTACGCCGGCCATGCGAAGCGCGTGATGTTCGGCGTGTGGAGCTTCCTGCGGCAGTTCATGTACACGAAGTTCATCGTGGTCGTCGACGAGGACGTGAACATCCGCGACTGGAACGAGGTGATCTGGGCGATCACGACGCGCGTCGACCCCGTGCGCGACACCGTGATGGTCGACAGCACGCCGATCGACTATCTCGATTTCGCGTCGCCCGTCGCGGGCCTCGGCTCGAAGATGGGGCTCGACGCGACCAACAAGTGGCCCGGCGAGACGAACCGCGAATGGGGCCGCCCGATCGAGATGGACGCCGCCGTGAAGGCGCGCGTCGACCGCCTCTGGCAGGAGATCGGACTGTAAGTCCGCGCGTTGAACGCACCCGATAAGAACGACGATGAGCTTTCCTCCCGCCTCGATGCTGTCCGACGGATTCTTCCTGTCGCTGTCGCTGTGTCTCGACATCGGCCTCGTCAACGTCGCGATGCTGTCGCTGACGCTGTCGCACGGCTTCCGGCCCGGCTTCTGGCTCGGCGTCGGCTCGTGCGTCGGCGACCTCGTCTACGCGGCGCTCGCGCTCGCCGGCATGGCCGTGCTGCTGCAGTTCGAGGCCGTGCGCTGGATCGTCTGGATCGGCGGCGGTGCGGTGCTGCTGTTCCTCACGTGGAAGATGACGCGTGAAGCGCTCGCGCCGGCCGGCGGCACCGACGACGGCGATGCGGACGACACGCCGCAGCCGCGTGCCAGTGCGCGGCGCAGCTTCATGCGCGGGATGCTGCTCGCGATGTCGTCGCCGAGCGCAATCCTGTGGTTCGCGGCGGTCGGCGGCGCGCTGATCGCGAAAGCCGGCGCGACCACGCCGGCCTCGGCGTCGGTGTTCCTGTCCGGCTTCTTCCTCGGCGGCCTCGCGTGGACGCTCTTCATGTGCACGCTCGCGAGCCAGGGCCGCAAGCGCGCGGGCGCGGGGCTGATGCGCGCATGCCACGTCGCGTCGGCGCTGCTGTTCGCGTATTTCTCGTACAGCGTGATCGTCGGCGGCTATCGCGACCTGATTGCGCACGCCGTGGCGTAACCGGCGCGCACAGGATCGCGCGCCCAATGAAAAACGGCGCAACGCCCCACGCGGGACGTTGCGCCGTTTTGCCGCGCGCGGTCAGGCCGCCGCGCGGAATGCGTCAACGACGCCAGTAGCCGTGGTGGCCCCAGCCGCCGTAACCGTGACGCCAGTACGGACGGCCGTAGTAGCCGCCGACGACCACGGGGGGCGGTGCATAGTAGGCCGGCGCCGGCGCGTAATACACGGGCGGGGGCGGCGGTGCGTAGTACACGGGCGGCGGCGCCGCATACACGGGATACGCAGGTGCGATCGGAACCCCGATGCCGACCCCGATCGACACGTGGGCCTGCGCGGCGCTCGCGGCACCCAGGCCCAGCGCGGCGGCGGCGATGAACGGAATGAGCTTTTTCACTTCGATTCTCCTGCTGGAGCGGTAATTTGTGCGCCCCTGTCGGCAACGGCGGGCATGCACGTCGCATGCAAGCAATGTAGCGAAAACCCGCCGCGCGCGTATCGCGCATTTGTTGCAAATTGCAATTCCACCCGGCTGCAAACACCGTGCGGCGTGGCCTTGCGGATCCTCGACATCGCTTGCCGGTCGCGTGATTCCGTCCGACCAGTGAAAGCGCGACACATTGTCCGGTCAGTCTTACCGGATCCGGCAAGCACGGCGGGCATGCTTCCGTAATGAACGATTACAAATTTGAGACAAGACGCCGACAATTCAACGGCGATGCGGCCCCCGCGTGATTCGGGGCCGAATCACGCGGGGGCCGCGGGCAGCGAAAGCGGCCGCGCGAATTTACCGGTACCCGGTGTCGAACGCCGCCGTCCAGATCGGCCTCGCCCGGCGCCGCCCTTGCGCGGCCGCCCCGTCATTCCTGCGATACTGGCGGCTGCTCCGTTTTCGCTTCGTCACCCACCATGTCCCTTCCCGACACGCCCCGCCTCGGCTTCATCGGCGCCGGCCGCCTGGCGCGCTGCCTCGCGCTGCGTTTCGCGGCCGCCGGCTTTCCGGTCGTCGCGATCGCGAGCCGCACGGCGGAATCGGCCACGGCGCTCGCCGCGCGCATCGACGGCTGCCGCGCGGTCGACACGCCGCAGCAGGTCGTCGACGCCGCCGACCTGATCTTCCTCACCGTGCCCGACGACCATCTCGCGTCGACCGCCGCGGCGCTGCGGTTCGACGCGGCGCGCGCGGCGAGCCAGGCGCTCGTCCACTGCAGCGGCGCGTCGGCGGTCGAGCTGCTCGATCCGGCCAAGCGGCAAGGCGCGGCCACGGGCGGCTTCCATCCGCTCTACCTGTTCGGCGGCACCGACGCCGATCTCGCCCGCATCGACGGCTGCTCGGTCACGCTCGAAGCCGACGGCGCGCTGCACGCGACGCTGCTGCGGCTTGCTGACGCACTCGGCTGCCATCCGCTGTCGATTCCGGCCGGCGGCCGGATGCTCTATCACGCGGCCGCCCATTACGCGGCGAGCTTCGCGCTGTGCGGGCTGTCGGAGGCGGTCGAGCTGTGGCGCGGCCTCGGCTTCGACGAGGAAGCGGCGCTGCGCGCGCTGCTGCCGATGCTCGCCGGCACGATCGAGACCGCGCGCGACAAGGGCCTCGCGAACGCACTCGCGGGCCCGGTATCGCGCGGCGACACCGGCATCGTCGAGCGTCAGCTCGCGCTGCTCGAGGCGCGCGGCGGCGATCACGCGACGCTGTACGCGCTGATGACCCGCCGCGCGGTCGCGCTCGCGGCGAAGCGCGCCGCGCCGCCGGCCGCGCTGCCGGCGCTCGCGCAGGCCGTCGAAACGTCGCTCGCGCGCACGACCGGGCACCCCTCCCCGCCGCGGGACGAGGCGTGATAAGGTGTCGGCCGATGCGCCGCCATCCGGCGTTGGCGGCCGCACGCTACTCGACTGTATAAAAAGGATGCCAACGATGTTCGGCGAGATCGCCCGTTTTCTGCTCAATACCGTCTTCACGCTGTTCGGCGCCGCGCTGATCCTGCGCGTCTGGATGCAGGCCGTCCGCGTGCCGCCGTACAACCCCGTCACGCAGGCCGTGCTGCAGGCGACCAACTGGCTCGTGCTGCCGCTGCGCCGCGTGATCGCGGGCGTGCGCGGCATCGACTGGGCAAGCGTCGTCGCAGCGCTGCTCACCGCGCTCGTCTATGTGGTGCTGATGGTCGTGATGGCCGGCTTCGACCCGGCCTCGGTGATCGCGACGCTCGTCGTGGTCGCGCTGCTCACCGTCGTGAAGTGGGCGCTCAATCTCGTGATCTGGATGACGATCCTGATGGCGCTGCTGTCGTGGCTCAATCCGCGCTCGCCGGCGATGCCGATCCTCTACCAGCTCACCGCACCGTTCCTGAACCCGCTGCGCCGCGTGATCCCGAACCTCGGCGGCATCGACCTGTCGCCGATCCTGCTGTTCGTGATCGTGCAGGTGCTGCTGATGATCGTCACGCGCGCCGCCGTGTCGCTGACGATCTTCGGCATCTGATCCGACGTGTCGCGCTACGCTGCCGGCCCCTGCGCCGGCGGCGCCTCGAGCGTGTCGATCACGCCGAAATTCGCCGGAATCATCGCGTAGCACACGCGCACTTTCTCGCGCGACACGCGCTCGAGCAGCCGCTGCGCCTCGTCCTCGGTGACGATGAACTCGACCTCGACCGCGAGCGAACCCTGCAGTTCGAAAAAGCGGTCCTCGTGCAGCACCCGATGCCGGCCGAAGCCGGCCATCGCGCGAAACGCCGAACCGCCCGCGACCCCCATCCGGTTTCCCTCCTCCAGCAACCACTCCCACAGCGGCTTCCAGTGCAGCCGGTGCTGCTCGTGCACGTAGAAGCGCAAGAAGACCCTGTCCATCGCGTCCTCCCGGTGCCGGCGCGCTCAGGCCGCCGCGAACCACGCGCGCGCGGTCCACATGCCGAGCGCCGTCAGCGTGAATGATCCAGTCAAGTGTAGGGCAGCCACCGCGAACGCCCATCCGAATTCGCCCTGCACCGCGTGCGTCATCACTTCGACCGAATAGGTCGAGAACGTCGTGAGGCCGCCGAGGAAGCCGGTGATCACGAACAGCCGCCACTCGGGCGGCAGCCCGACGCGGGTGGTAAAAACGACGGCGGCAACGCCGATCACGTAGCCGCCGATCAGGTTCGCGGCGAGCGTGCCGAGCGGCACGGCGGGAAAGAACGCGTTGAGCGCAAGGCTCAGGAACCAGCGCAGCAATGCGCCGAGTCCGGCGCCGACGAAGATCGCGACCATCGAATAGAACAAGGGAACTCCTCGCTGACGAGCCCGCATCGCCGGATGCGGCCTACGCCGAACTGTATGCGCAATCGCGCCGCGGCGGCAATGCCGGAGGACCGGCGGACGCGGCCCGGATCGCGTCGCACCGGCATCACGCATTTCGTTATTCCGGCATCCGTGCCGCAATCGATGTTTTCCAATCGATTACGCCGGACATTACAAATCAAACCGGCGTCGATTATTTATCAGATTTTTAATACCGGAAAGATCAGCTTCATCGGGCGGCACGCCAGCGCTTGAACGCCGCATTCCATTGGTATTTCACGTATTTACCCTCATCAGATATTCCCGTATTCGTTCGATATCCGATGCAATTTACGCAGCCGATTTCGTAGAATTGTTTCGCCCCCTACTCCATCGACATGGAGATTCGAAGAATGAACAATATCCGCCTGTCTTCCATGTTGATACCGGCGCTGTGCGCGTCGCTGCTCGCGTCGAGCGTCGCGCTCGCCGGGGACAACGGGCCGCCGCCCTACGTCGAGGGCGCCCGTGCACCCAAGGGATTCGCCCGTCCGCCGTTCCATACGAAACCGCGCGCAAGCACGGCCACGGTGGCCGGCCTCACGCCGGCGCTCACCCGGCACGCGTACGGATTCGACACGATCGCCAACCAGGGCGACGGGATGGTCGTTGCGATCGTCGACGCGTACGACGACCCGCGGATCGAGTCCGATCTCGGCGTGTTCAGCAACGCGTTCTCGTTGCCGGCCTGCACCACGGCGAACGGTTGCTTCACCAAGGTATATGCACGCGGCGCACGGCCCAGGGCCGATTCGGGCTGGGCGCTCGAGATATCGCTCGACGTCGAATGGGTGCATGCGATCGCGCCGAAGGCGAAGATCGTGCTCGTCGAGGCCGCGTCGGCCAGCTTCAACGACCTGATGGCCGCGGTCGACGTCGCGGTCAAGCGCGGCGCGTCGGTCGTGTCGATGAGCTTCGGCGGCAACGAGTTCATCAGCGAAACCGGCTTCGACAGCCACTTCAACGTATCGGGTGTCACGTTCGTCGCGTCATCCGGCGACAGCGGCACCGGCACCGAGTACCCGGCGGCGTCGCCCTACGTGGTGGCGGTGGGCGGCACGACGTTGTCCACCGACGCGTCCGGCGCCTACGTCGGCGAGGCCGCGTGGAGCGGCAGCGGCGGCGGCGTGAGTTCCGTCGAGGGCGAACCGGCCGGCCAGACCGCCTGGCCGGTGCCGGTCGCCGGCAAGCGCGCCGTGCCCGACGTCAGCTACGACGCGAACCCGTCCAGCGGTTTCGCGGTGTACGACTCGGTCACCTACCAGGGGCAGGCGGGCTGGTTCCAGGTCGGCGGCACCAGCGCGGGCGCGCCGCAATGGTCGGCACTCGTCGCAATCGCGAATTCGCTGCGCGCGGCAGCCGGCAAAAGCCCGTTGAGCGGTACCTACAACACGCTCTATACGGTCGGGAAAAACGCCTACGGCAGCGACTATCACGACGTCACGACCGGGTCCAACGGCAGCTGCGGCAGCATCTGCAACGCCGCGGGCGGCTACGACTACGTGACCGGCCTCGGTTCGCCGCAAGCACCGGCACTCGTGCAGGCGCTCGTCGGCCAGCCGTAACGGGTGAACGCAGGCCGTGCCGGGGTGCGGCGTTCAATCGCCGTGCCGTGCGACAAGCCCCGGCACTCGTGCAGGCGCTCGTCGGCCAACCGCAACGGGCGAACGCAGGCCGTGCCGGGGTGCGGCGTTCAACCGCCGTGCCACGCGCGGTCGAGCGCGGCGAGCGTCGCGAGCGCGCCGCCCTTCAGCCCGATCACGTCCGCGCGGCGCGCATGGGCTTCGCGTGCGTTGATGCGGATCACGTCGGCGCCGAGCCGTTCGCTCAGCAGCCGCACGGTTGGAATCGCGGTGCCCGCGCCGATCTCGACGACGCTCACCCGTCCTGCCTGCGCGATCCAGTCGTGCAGCGCCCGCTCCTGCGCGTCGTAGCGTTCGCCAAGCCAGCCGTGGTCGCCGAACATCAGGATGTTCGGCCGCGCGAGGCCGCCGCACCGCGGGCAGCGCGGCAACTCGCCGACCAGCCGGCACGCGGCCGCGTCGACGTCGGGCGTAAACGGCGCGGCGTCCCACGTGTCGTCCGAGCAGGGTCGCAGGCATTGCATCGAATGAATCGAACCGTGAATCTCGACGACACGCGCCGGATCGAAGCCGGCCTTCTGGAACTGGCCGTCGACATTGCTCGTCAGCACGAAGCCGCCGTTCGGCATCGCGTCCATCCAGCGCCGCAGGATCGCAAAGCCCGCGTGCGGCACCGTCCGACGGTAGAGTTCGAGACGGTGCCCGTAGAAGCCCCATGCGAGCTGCGGATGCGCGCGGAACGCCTGCGGCGACGCGATCTCGTGGAATTCGAAACGCGCTTGGCGCAGCGCCGGATACGCGCGCCAGAAGCCGTCCGTGCCGCGGAAATCGGGCAGCCCCGAATCGACGCCGATGCCGGCGCCGGCCGTCACGAGCAGCGCATCGGCCCGCGCGAGCGCCTCGACGGCGGACGCGACCAGATGCGCCGGTAGTGGCGCGGCAGCGGCGTTGGAATCGGCGGAACCGGTGGAGTCGGGCGAATCGGAAATCGGCATGATGGCGCTGCGGTAGCGTCGAACGTTGTACGAATGGCGTCGCGCGATCATACGCCCGTTCGAGTGCCGCGCCACGGCCTCATCCCGTCGTTGCGCGCCCGCCCGCGGGTTCACGCAGCGCGACGTACTGCAGCAGCATGATCGTCTTGGCGTCGACGATCTCGCCGCGCTCGACGGCATCCAGCGCCGCATGCAGCGGCATCTCGACGACCTCGAGATCCTCGCCCTCCTCCACGATCCCGCCGCCATCGCCCGTGCGCAGCGACGCATCGTATTCGCCGACGAAGAAATGCAGCTTCTCGGTCACCGAGCCCGGGCTCATGAACGCCTCGAACACCTTGCGCACGCCGCGCACGCGATAGCCGGTTTCCTCTTCGGCCTCGGCACGGATGCGTGCGTCGGGCGTCGCGTCGTCGAGCAGGCCCGCGGCGGCTTCGAGCAGCATCCCGTCGTGCCCGTTGACGAACGCCGGCATCCGGAACTGCCGCGTGAGCAGCACGTCGCCCGTCGCCGCGTTGCGCAGCAGGATGGTCGCGCCGTTGCCGCGATCGTAGGTTTCGCGGCTCAGGCGCTGCCACGTGCCGTCGCGGCGCAGGAAATCGAACGTGACCTTCTTCAGCACATACCAGTCATCGGACAGCACCGTCGTATCGACGATGCGGACGCGGTCCCGCGTTGCGGCCATGGCGGCCTCCCATTCGACAAGTGATGGCACTCATGGTAACGTGCATATTCGTGCACTTTCAAGAAATTTCGTGCAACCACGATGCTGACGACCCAACGCAAGAAAGCGATCCTCGACGCGCTCGCCCGCGACGGCCAGGTGCTGGCTGTCGAACTGAGCGCGCAATTCGGCGTGTCCGAGGACACGGTGCGCCGCGACCTGCGCGAGCTGGCGGCCGAAGGCCTGCTGCAACGCGTGCACGGCGGCGCGCTGCCGGCGTCGCCGGCCGTCGCGCCGTTCGCGCAGCGCGAGACGCTCGACACGGCGGAAAAGCGGCGTATCGCACGCCGGGCCGCGCAGATGATCGCGCCCGGACAGGTCGTGATCGTCGACGGCGGCACGACCTCGGCCTTGCTCGTCAGCCAGTTGCCGCCCGACCTGCGCGCGACGATCGTCACGCACAGCCCGAGCGTCGCCGTCGCGCTGGCCGCGCATCCGTCGATCGACGTGATCCTGATCGGCGGACGGTTGTACAAGCATTCGATCGTCGCGGTAGGCGCCGCGGCGATGGAAGGCATCGCGCGCATCCACGCCGACCTGTATTTCATGGGCGTCACGGGCGTTCATCCGGTCGCGGGGCTCAGCACCGGCGACTTCGAGGAAGCGGCAATCAAGCGCGCGCTGGCCGCGCGAGCCGGCGAGATGATCGTGCTGGCGTCGCAATCCAAGCTGCGTGCGGCGTCGCAGTTCGTGATCGGCGAGCTCGCGCTCGCACAGGCCATCGTGGTCGAACGGGAAACCGATGCGGCGCTGACCGAGCCGATCGAGGCCGCGGGCGTGACGGTCGTGCGGGCCTAGCCGCGCGCCGGTTTCGGCGGGCGCGCCGACGTCGTTGCGCAAGCATCCTCGCCGGCCCGATGTCAGCGTGCTGACAGGCACCGCTTGCTACCATGGGCGACTGCCCACCCGCCGCGCCTTGTCCGTCCGATGTCTTCGCCCGCCACCCCGATCGCACCCGCGCCGCCCGACGGCGCTGCCCCGCCCCCCGGCGTCCTCGCCCTGTTCATCGCGTTCGCGCAAATCGGCCTCACCAGCTTCGGCGGCGGGCTGAGCGGGCGCATGATGCGCGACTTCGTGCACGAGCGGCGCTGGCTCGACGAAGAGGCGTTCCTCAACGGCCTCGCGCTGTCGCAGGCGCTGCCGGGCGTCAACGTGAAGAATCTCGCGATCTGGATCGGCTACCGGCTGGCCGGATGGCGCGGCGCGGTGGCCGGCTTCACCGGCATCATCGCGCCGCCGGCCGTGCTGATCGTGCTGTTCGGCGTCGCGTTCTCGACGCTCACGCGCTTTCCACTCACGCATGTCGCACTCGCGGGCGCGGCCGCTGCGGCAATCGGGCTGTCGATCTCGATGGCGATCACCGCGGTGCGCCGGCTGCCGCGCCGCGCGCTGCCGTTCGCGGTGACGACGCTCACGTTCGTGTCGGTGGCGGTGCTGCACTGGCCGCTCGTCTGGACCGTGCTGATCGGCGGCACGCTGAGCGTCGCGCTCGAATACCGCCGTGCGGGCGCCGCCGCGGCCGGGAGCGCCGAACGATGACGACCCCGTCACGCTATGCCACCCTGTTCGGCGTATTCGCACCGCTGTCGATCGCGACGATCGGCGGCGGCCAGGCGATCATCGCCGACATCCAGCGGCAGGTCGTCGACGTGCATCACTGGATGACGGCCACGCAGTTCGTGAACGACTTCGCGATCGCGCGGATGGCGCCCGGCCCCGGCTCGCTGCTCGCGACGCTGATCGGCTGGCAGGTGGCGGGCTTCTGGGGCGCGGTGATCGCGACGCTCGCGCTGTTCGGGCCGACCGCGTTCCTGATCTACGGCGTCGCGCATCTGTGGCGGCGGCACCAGGGCGCACGCTGGCAGATCGCACTCGAAGCCGGCCTGCGCCCGGTCGCGGCCGGCATGATCCTCGCGTCGGTCTGGGTGCTGCTGCGCGCGCTCGACGGCGGCTGGGCCGCGCGGGCGATCGCGGTCGGGTCGACCGTGTGCGTGATGGGCACGCGCATTCATGCGTTGCTGCTGATCGTCGTCGGCGCGTTGCTGCTGGTCGGCGTGCACGCGATCGGCTGACGGCAGCATCGACGCCAAGCCGGCCCGCCAAAGCATGCACGGCCCGCTTCGCGATCGACGCACGCCGACACCGGCGGCGCCGGTCAGCGGCCCGCGACCGCGCGAAACGCGCGACAGGCATCGGCATGCAGCTCGAAACCGATGCCCGGCGCCTGCGGCACGGGCGTGTAGCCGGCGTCGACCGTTGCGCCGTCCGCCAGCCCGCTGAACGGATGGAACGCGAACGGGCTGACTTCCGAGCCGCCGAGCCCGAGCGCCGACACGACGTGCAGCGAGAACAGATGACCGCCATGCGGCCAGAACGCATCGCGCCGCCAGCCATTCGACACGAAATGGTCGACGATCTGCAGGTAGCCCGGCAGGCCATAGCAATGCACCGGATCGAACACGAGGACGTCGCGGTCCGGGCGCAGGCCGCCGTAGCGCTCGAGCAGCTTCGCTTCCGCGAGCGAGAACAACGCCTCGCCGGCCGCGACCGGCGGCGCGTATTGCGCAGTCAGGTCCGCGTGAAGCGGCAGGTCGAGCGGGTCGCACAGATCCTCGAACCACCAGAGTTCGAACGGGGCCAGCCGGGCGGCGGCGGCGGGGCCGCTCGTCGCGTCGTACGCGTTCATCGCGTCGACCGCGAGATGCGAGCTGTCGGCAAGACAGGCCGCGGCGGCTTCGATGCGGCGTATGTCCTGGTCGATATCCGGGCCGCCGATCTTGATCTTCGCGTGCGTGTAGCCGAGATCGGCGATGCGGCGCATCTCGTCCGACAGGTGCGGGAGATCGTCGTGCGGATAGCGGTAGCCGCCACCCGCGTAGACGCGCACGCGGGGCGCCGCGTGGCGCGCGAGCCGGTCGGCGACGAAGCGATGGAGCGGCAGGCCCGCGATCTTCGCGGCGGCATCCCAGATCGCCATGTCGAGCACGCCGACCGCGACGCAGCGTTCGCCGTGCCCGCCGGGCTTCTCGCCCGCCATCATCGCGCGCCATGCGCGAAACGGATCGAGGTTCGTGCCGGCGTCGTCGGCGATGGCGTGCGCGGCGGCCAGCAGACGCGGCGCGAACCGTTCGCGAATCAGCCCGCCCTGCGCATGGCGGCCGACCGACGCGTAGCCGTAGCCCGTGACCGGCCGGCCATCGCGCACGACATCGGTGACGATCGCGACGACGCTCGTCGTCAGGCCGCCCGACGGAATCGCCGGATCGGCATAGCGGGAAACCGGGATCGCCTGCTCGCGGATGTCGGTGATGCGCATGGTCGGGGTTCCGGGAAAACGTTCGGCGTTCGCGGGCCATGCACGCGCGGCAGCCGGCGTGACGGGCGGATCGCTGCATCATAGGCGCTTGCGCGATGCCCTGCAGGCTCGCGATCGTCGCGACGCGGTGAACTCATGCGACTCGATCGACAGCGTCCGAATCGCGCCGTACCGCATCGGTGTGCGGACGCGTGCTCCGTAGTGCCGGGCGTGCGACCACGCTCGGCGAGCTGTTTCCGAACCGGAATGCGTTTTATTTTATTGGGCCGGTGTTCGCTGCTGGCGATCCCCGGCTGAATCCGCTGTTCGTCGATATCGGCTGAAGGTGCGGCTCAACGCGTAGGTGCGACCGGCGCGTTGGCGCAGCCCGAACCGATCCACACGCTCACGCGAAGACGAAGTACTTGCGCACCGTCTCCACCACTTCCCACGTTCCTTTCATGCCGGGTTCGATCACGAACACGTCGCCGGCCTTCAGGTGCACCGGCTCCTCGCCTTCCGGCGTGATGATGCAGTAGCCGTCGAGGAAGTGGCAGTACTCCCATTTCTCGTAGTTCACCTCGAACTTGCCCGGCGTGCAGATCCAGGTGCCCATGATCTTGCTGCCGTCCTTGGAGACGTAGGCGTTGAGGTTCACGGTGTGCGGATCGCCGCCGATGCGCTTCCACTTGGTCGCGTCGAGGACCGGGGTCGGGCAGGTTTTGCGCAGAACGGTGATGAAATCGGACATGTCAGCTCCAGACTAACGATCGGGTAAGAGGTCTGTCACGTTAGTTCGAAAGCTGCGCCGCAGCTTGTATGGGTCCGACACCGACTCGTTCATTTTCGACACGGGCCCGCATGCGGGCGCGCCGCCAGCGCATTTTCCGGACGGCCTTACGTTGACGGACCGCTGCAGACCGATCCTTGACGCTCATTACGGGCGATCAATCGCACCGCCACCGGGCCATGCCGGTTTCAAGGCCGGCGGCCAAAACGCCTCAAAACGCCTCACTTGCAACATCCGCGCCAAACCCTGTAGAATTACGCGTTCTGCGGGCGTCGTATAATGGCCATTACCTCAGCTTCCCAAGCTGATGACGTGGGTTCGATTCCCATCGCCCGCTCCACATACCACCTAGCCCCTTGATTCCACTGGGTTATGTGCGTGCCTCACGAGCATTGCCGCAAGACTCCTACATTGGCGTCCTACGGTGGCTCAAACCTCCTGCCTCTATCGTCGCCCCAGCGGCATCTACGTCGTTCGTCTTGTCGTCCCGCATCGGTTGCGCGTAGCAGTCGGCAAGACCGAAATTCATGCGTCCACCCGACTCCGGGATTGGGAAGCCGCTAAACTCGTCGCCCATCGAATTCTGTCGCACTGGCGCGAGCACTTCATGACGTTGGACATCGAAAAACTGAGGGCGGAAAATCCGCTGATCGACGGCGCGGGCAACTGCATCACAATGACCTTGATCGACCGACGTTCGAGCGCCCGAATGGTTTGCAGCACGTCCACGGCATCACGTCCGAGTCGATCGAGCTTTGCGACGACGAGCGTTTCGCCGTCCCTGATCTTGTCGAGCAATCGCCCGAACTCCGGGCGCTCACTGGCGCAGGTCTTTCCGCTGATCCCGTGGTCCGAGAACCAGTAATCCACGACGAACCCCGCCCGCTCAAGTTCAAGCCGTTGGTTCTCGGTCGTCTGCTGCCCCGTCGAGACTCGTCCGTATCCAAAGATCGCCATTTGCACCTGCCCCTGTCAGAAAACCCTGCCAGGTTAGGATGGCCTGTCACAAAAGCCAATGGCTATATTTCCGACATCCTGACACCCGCTATCGGAGAGGTGCCGGAAATCGGTCGTTTGTTGGCGACGGTGCGATGATCAAACAAAGCGTCCACTTCGCTTCAGAGACAGTTTTGGCCGATCACATCGACTTATTTAATCATCGCACTAATAGGCCGAATCAAATCGTGCTTAGGAAAGCGGGCAATCCGTCAGGAACCATGGCCTTTGGGGCCAATGAAGCAAGCGAAAAACCTCCGTTGACAGCGAACTCCGTTTGCGGAACCGATGAGAACAAGATAGACCCCGAAGAAATCCGGTCTTCACGGAGTAAACCCAGCCATTTAATGAAAAAAACAAGAGCAAATTTACCCCGATATCCATGCTCTGGGGGAATTGCTTCGAATTCCGCAGCTAGGGCTGCTGTCTCCTCTTGCGTTGGTTCGCGCTCCAGCTTCACCAAATCGTTCACCGAACCTCCCCCCTCTCGCACAGTTTCAAGTTCTACGTGAGCCAATTGATTAATTCGCTCCGGAAGGTCATCCAATTGCCTTATTCTGAGCTTCCTAGCTAGGAATATTCTAAAATTCAGCTTTTTTGTAACATCGAGAAATTGACGATACACATCATTAAACACATCGACAACTCGCGTCCTAACAACCGGATACCCATGGCAATGAAAATCAATGGTAAGCATGTCCTCAAGCACCCTTGAAGACACCAAAAAATTCTCCACCGAATATCTGTCAGAACAGAATATTCTGAAGTGCGGCGGTCGCCCCTGAAGTCCATCGAAATCGTGATCCACAAAATAGTAGACGCGATCTCCCAGCCCGGTCAAATCCTCACTCAATACATCAAACAGATTCAAAGTATTTCTTTTGTTTTTGCACACATAGGGCTCGCAGGCAATATCCAATCCAACCTTTGCAAGCCAATGATAATAAATTATCTTATCCGCAACACCCTCATATGCGAAAATTTTCACATCATCCGGGATAGCCGATGCAAACGCAGCAAATTCGACCTTCGTAACCGCGACCGCATCCTTCGCGGCACTCAATGCACGCAAATATCCATCATCACGCAGACCGTCGGCTTCATTATTATTCATTGAAGTCTTCCCCGGCATCGATATCAAGGCGCCTGATCCCCATCGGCCTCGATTTCCGATTGACTCTGAATTTCAAAGAACCAGCAAACGGCTCCAGTTCGTTATCGAAAATAAACGGCGAATGCGTTATTGCGATAGCTTGTTGACACAGCGGGGCTCTAAGGATGTCAGGCAAGATCTGCCTTTGCCAGTCCAACGACAAAGACAACTCCGGCTCATCTATCAATACAATCTTTTTACCGGGGTATAGATATAGTCTCGCGAAAAGCGAAATCATTTGCTTTTCACCTGACGATAGCGCATCCAACGGAATTTCGTCCTCATCGCCACCCCTATCAGACATTATGGCACTAACAACCTTAACATCCAGATTCCGGCGATTGAACTTCAACTCCTTGAAATCGAAAATATCGCTATCACCACTCGAAAACACGTCCGCGGAATGATCACCGCCGGACAAATATTTATTACAGCTACCAATAAATGCCTCAACCAACTCTTCGTAACCGCGCGTCTGCTGAATGACGGAATTTAGCTGATTCAGAAAATATCCCAAGAAGGGACGCGCATCCTCGGGAACGTCACCTCTGTAGACTCGCGCCAAATCAGGAGTAACAAAAAACCCACCATAGGCCATTCCTCGCCCGTATTCCCTAGACGCATCTTTAATTCGCGAGAAGAAGATTTCCAATGATTCCTGCGACGGAAGCACTGAAGGACTTGAGCCGTCCCTTCTGTATCCACCAGATATCAGGTCATTGATAACATTGGCACTTACCTTACCATAGCCCTGATTCGAGAGAAAAAGCATCTCGGAATATATCGCCTTTAACCGATCGGAAATATCCCCAAGACCAAACTGAATATCAGCGGTATGCAATCCACTCCGCGCAACACCAAGCTTCGAGAGAACACTTTTCCGTCGCTCTCCGCGCCGCGATTCAGGCTCCGGAAGAGAAAGCTCAATACGCCTATACGTCGGAAGATATACAATCTGAGTATCCCCCAACACCAACCTGAGATTATTTCGAAGAAAAAATATACTTTTATATTTTTTCTCCATTACCTCGGAAAGCTGCAGGCATTGCTTCCTCGCCACATCCCAACTATAACCCGATTTGGTATATATACTATAAAATGTCGGATCATCCATTAACTCTGGATACGTCGATGTTTTCGACACACTCTCAACCAGAGCCAATAATGCCAATGGGCTTACATCCCATCCTTTCGCGCGAGCAGCAATTTCGCGATTGATCGAAAAGTCAGAAAGCTGTTCAACATCAACCCGACTCAAAATCAGCGGCTCTGCGCACCCCCGCAAGCGACATGTAATCGTTTCAAATTGCAACCCTACGAAGCGCGAGAATTGGCCTCGCAAAAACGCGTCAAGCGCAGCGAGCAGCGTGGTTTTGCCGGACCCATTCCGAGCAATGAGGACGGTGGCAGCGAACTTTGAAGATAGGCTTATCGATCGATATCCAAAAAGTCCCTCTATGCCAAAATACTCTACGATTGATGGCTGCATTGCAGCAAGCTTTGCGTCTTGAGTTGTCGACTGTTCCATTTGCTTTTCTCACCCCGGTTAGCGTCGCACGAGCATACATGAGAATGCGCCGGTCGCGCTGCCGCCCTGGTCGACGGGATCTAGCATCGAACCAAACAAAGAGCGGCAGCGACGCCCTAGCAGAATCGGCGGGTCATGGTAAATTCTCACCATCATGACAAGATTCGTGAGCTTCCTTGCTTTTCGGCGATAGAACGGTCGGGCAAGGTCGTAAAGCTGCGAGAAAGACATGCAGCGGGGCATAGATGGGATCGTCATAGTGCTCACCGGTAGAGTTGCCTCGCAAGAGGAAGACGCAGCCGGGACGATGGGGAGAGGTTCGATTGGCTCAGCTTTGGATCCAGCCTCTCCTGACATAATGCGTCACGACCAAAGCGAGGGATTACCCATAGGGAAGAATTTGGGAGCGCCGATGCCTCCAACTAGGTTTCTCCTTTGAGAGAAGCCTAAGGAGAGAGTATTGGCTCTCCCACGGGAAGGGTCTAAACAACAAACACAAAACAAAGGGAATAACTTGGGATAAGTTGCTCCTCGATTGATCCCGTTCCCCTACTCCAATCGCCGACACACAAGCTCGTGTCAATCCCATCCACCTGCGGAACACCGAGCAACCCACGAGCAGCCGTCATCGGCGGTAGGACCTCCTAGGAAATCCGCGATCGCCCCAAGGTATCGCGTCCTTCAATCGAGTCCACGGATTGTCAATCCTTATACGAGCCGCTCGGTGCCGAGCTGTCTGCTTCGCGACAAGTTAGGCGCGATTTCGCTGTGACTCCAACACACGCTCTGCCTCTGAAGGCAAGATGCCCACAATCACATAGAACCCGGTCTCTGACAAACGTGCGCTAGCACCTTCATGCGGCTCGACCTCAAGCACGACGTTCTTGATCGCATGTGAGGGCCGGTCTGCGTTGATACTAGGCGCGTCGACCCCGGCGAATATCGCCCGTCGTGAGCCGATGATCGCTTCAACTTCTTCAAAGGTGATCGATACCCCCGGTCCGGACTGACTGTTCGGGCGCGGGCCATCCTTCGCAAACCACATTGTCGGCATAGTTGGAGCTCCGTCAGCGGAAGTTCATGGCGTTTATGATACATCCCACGAAACCCCGGACGGTTGCATAGCGCAGTGCTCTGGTAAACTCCTACACTTGTATCCGACATGGGGTTGGGTTGCCCGCTCCATGTTCCTTTTAAATCAAAGTGTTGCGGATGCGCGTGGAGGAGCCTTCGATTCCCATCGCCCGCTCCACCTTCGGCTGCTCGGCAGCCTGCGCAAGAGCCGCCTCGTCGAAGGCGGCTTTTTTGTACCATCTGCCTGTCCATCCGGCAGCACCGCTGCGCGTAACGGGCCCGCGCCCGAACCAAGCCTTTCTCTGTCACCGATGATGCACGACGATCCGAACGAAGCCGGCCTGCCGCCGGACGACGCCGCCCTTCCCGACGAAGCCGCCGACGGCGCCGACGAAGTCAATCCGCTGCACCGACGCCGCATCCGCAGCTTCGTGACGCGCGCGGGCCGCGTGTCGACCGGCCAGCGCCGCGCGCTCGACGATCTGGGCCCGCGCTTCGTCGTGCCGTACGCCGCTGAAATCCCCGACTGGGACGCCGTGTTCGGCCGCCGCGCGCCGCGCATCCTGGAAATCGGCTTCGGGATGGGCGCGTCGACCGCGGAAATCGCCGCGCATCGCCCGGGCGACGACTTCCTCGGCGTCGAGGTGCACGAGCCGGGCGTCGGCGCGCTGCTGAAGCTGATCGGCGAGCAGGACCTGCCGAACATCCGCATCATCCAGCACGACGCGGTCGAAGTGCTCGAGCACATGCTCGCGCCGGAAAGCCTCGACGGCGTGCACATCTTCTTCCCGGATCCGTGGCACAAGGCGCGTCATCACAAGCGCCGGCTGATCCAGCCGCCGCTCGTCGCGCACCTCGCATCGCGCCTGAAACCGGGTGCGTACCTGCATTGCGCGACCGACTGGCAGAACTACGCGGAACAGATGCTGGAAGTGCTCGGCGCCGAACCGACGCTCGAAAACACGGCCGCCGACTACGCGCCGCGCCCCGACTACCGCCCCGTCACGAAGTTCGAACGGCGCGGGCTGCGGCTCGGCCACGGCGTGTGGGACCTGGTGTTCCGCAAGCGCGCCGGCTGACCACGGCTCGCGGCAGCACGACGCACGCTGCGCGCCGCGCAATGACAAACGGCCCGACCGGCATCTGCTGCCGATCGGGCCGTTTGTCATTGGAAGCGCCCTCGCCCCCGCACCGGCATCACGCCCAGTTCAGCCACCCGCTGTAGCCCACCAGCAGCACGAACAGGCCGAACGCGATCCGGTACCACGCGAACACGGTGAAGTCGTGCGTCGCGACGAAGCGCAGCAGCCAGCGCACGCACACGAACGCGCTGACGAACGCGGCAACCAGCCCGAGCGCGAACAGGCCGAGCGAGTCGACCGTGAATGCCTGCCAGTCCTTGACGGTTTCATAGAGCGTCGCGCCGAAGATGATCGGAATCGCGAGGAAGAACGAGAATTCGGTCGCGACGCGCCGGTCGAGGCCGAACAGCATCCCGCCGATGATCGTCGAGCCGGAGCGCGACATGCCCGGCACCAGCGCGAAGCATTGCGCGAGGCCGACCTTCAGCGCATCGAGCGGCGTGAGCGCATCGACCGACTGCACGCGCGGCGGCTCGCTGCGTTCGCGCTGCCGCGCCTCGGCCAACAGGATGATCGCGCCGCCGACGACGAGCGCGAATGCGACCGGCACCGGCGAGAACAGCACGGCCTTGATCTTCTTCTCGAACAGCAGGCCGAGCGCGATCGCGGGAATGGTCGCGATCACGACGTTCAGCGTGAAGCGCTGCGCGTCGGGCCGGCTCGGCAGCCCGGACACGATGGACACGATCCGCTGCCGGTATTCCCAGCAGACCGCGAGAATCGCGCCGAACTGGATCACGACGTCGAAGGTCTTCGCGTGCGCATCGTTGAAATTCAGGAAGCTGCCCGCGACGATCAGGTGGCCGGTGCTCGACACCGGGAGGAATTCCGTCAGCCCCTCGACGACGCCGAGGATCAATGCCTTGCAGATCAGGATCCAGTCCATCCGTGGCCCAACTCCGAAGTAGTCGAAAGAAAGGGCCGCGTCACCGCCGCGGCCCGCCCGGCCGCGCGCGGTGCGCCGTCACTTTTCGACGATCGCCACGCGTATGCCGTTTGTAAGAATCGTAATTGTACCGGGTTCGTAGTTCACGCCGGCAAATTGCAGTTGCTCGGGCTTGAACGTATAGATCGGATAATTGGTCAGCACCTGCGTCGCGAGCAGGCCGGCGGCCGCGCCGACCTGTTGCGCGTACATCTGCGCGTTGCCGTCGAGCACGAGGCTGTCGACGGCCGGCGCCTTCAGCACGACCGAGCGGCTCGGCGCGTCGTAGGCCAGCTGGCCCGACACGGTGAACTTGCCGCTCACCGGTTCGCTCAGGAACGGACTCGCGAAATGCGCATCGAGCTGCACCGCGACGCGGTTCTGGTCGGGCAGCAGGTTGACGGCCGGATTCGCCAGCGACACGTCGACGACCTGCGCGACCGTCTTCTGGTACGGAAACTTGCGCGCGACGGCCTTCTGCACGTCGCCGCGCGAGAACGTGTAGTGATCGGGAATGAACGGAAACGTCGACGCACAGGCGGCGAGCGATACCGACACGCCGATGGCGCCGGCGCAAGCGGCGAGGAAGCGGCGCCGGCCTGGCGTGCAAGATGCGGTCATGCTGGACAATCTCCTGTATCGGGCGAAGCGGCAGTCCGGTTGTCGGCTCCGCCCCATGTAGCGCTGGGGACCGAAGTTAGTGCTTCGACGCGCGTCGCCGGTTCCATGCGCGCGCCGGCAAACGACAGCGCGACAGCGCGGGCAGCACGTCAGCGGGCCGCGCCGGGCGACGGCTGCGTCGCGATCTCGAGGCGCGTCAGCCACGCGAGCGCGTCGTCGCGCGACGCACCGCACATCTCGGCGGACGGCTGCAGCCCGGAACAGCACGCGGGCCGCTCGGGCCGGCCGAAGATCCGGCAGCGCAGGTCGTCGCCGAGCTGCACGCAGCGCACGCCGGCCGGCTTGCCGTCGGGCATCCCCGGAATCGGCGAGGAAATCGACGGCGCGATGCAGCATGCGCCGCACCCCTCGCGGCACGCATGCGGCGGCGGGACCTCGGCGGGCGCCGGACGGACAGGCATTTCGACGGACACTCGGCTCTCTCACGAACAACAAAAAACGGTGCGGCAACCGGACGCAGCGTGCGGCAGCCCACCGCGCATTGTGCCACCGCCGGCTGCGACGTTATTACACAATGCAGCCGAAACGCGCGTTCATATACTCCAGAGCATCCAAAAAGCGCGAGACCATCATGAGTTCCGGTTCTGCCGACACACTGTTCCGCCCCGATTTGCTCGCGAAGTACGGCGCGAACGGGCCGCGCTATACGTCCTACCCCACCGCGCTGCAGTTCCGCGACGAATTCGACCCGGCCGACTACGTGCGCGCCGCGGGCGATCCCGGCGCGTCGGCGAGCGACCTGTCGCTGTACTTCCACATCCCGTTCTGCAACACGGCCTGCTTCTATTGCGGCTGCAACAAGATCGCGACCAACAACCGCCGCCGCGCGCGCCCGTATCTCGAGCAACTGAAGCGCGAACTGGCGCTGCAGGCCGCGCTGTTCGATCCCGCGCGCCCGGTCACGCAGCTTCACTGGGGCGGCGGCACGCCGACCTTCCTGTCCGACGACGAAACGGCCGAGCTGATGGCGGCCACCCGCGAACATTTCGCGCTCGCGCCGGACGCCGACGCCGAGTTCTCGATCGAGATCGACCCGCGCACGGTCACGCCCGCGACGCTCGTCCACCTGCGCAACATCGGCTTCAACCGGCTGAGCCTCGGCGTGCAGGATTTCGATCCGGTCGTGCAGCAGGCGATCAACCGGGTCCAGCCGCTCGAGATGACGGCCGACCTGCTGTCGGCCGCGCGCACGACGGGCTTCCAATCGGTCAGCGTCGACCTGATCTACGGGCTGCCGCACCAGACGGTCGCCGTGTTCGCGCGCACGCTCGAGACGATCATCGAGCTCGCGCCGGACCGACTGTCGGTATTCGGCTACGCGCACATGCCGCACCTGTTCAAGATGCAGCGGCAGATCGACGACGCGACGCTGCCGCCGCCCGCAACGCGCATCGCACTGCTCGGCCTCGCGATCGACATGCTGACGCAGGCCGGCTACGTGTACATCGGGATGGACCACTTCGCGCGGCCGTCCGACGAACTCGTGCGCGCGCAGCGCAACGGCACGCTGCAACGCAATTTCCAGGGCTACAGCACGCGCGCGGATACCGACCTGGTCGGCTTCGGCGTGTCGTCGATCGGCAAGGTCGGCGACGTCTACGCACAGAACGCGAAGGACCTGCCGGCCTATGGCGCCGCGCTCGACGCGGGCCGGTTGCCGATCGCGCGCGGCGTGCGGCTCACGCCCGACGACCGGCTGCGCCGCGACGTGATCACGCAGCTGATGTGCAACCTCGAACTGCCGTTCTCGCATATCGAGGCGGCGCACGGGATCCGCTTCGCCGATCACTTCGCGCGCGAGCTCGACGCGCTGCGCGGGTTCGAGCAGGACGGCCTGCTGACCGTCGCAGGCGACCGCCTGACGATCCATCCGGCCGGCCGGATGGTCGTGCGCAACATCGCGATGGCGTTCGACGCATACCTCGGCCAGACGCCGCGGCAACGCTACTCGCGCACCGTCTGACGGCGCACGGCCGCATGCGGGCGGCCGGTTTGATAAAGTAAGGGGCTCCACGCCCCTGCAAGAACCCGCACGATGCGCACCACCAAAGCAACCCACGCGGTCGAACGCCTGAAGACCCGTTCCGGCAACCCGCAGTTCGCCGCCGTCGCGATGGCGGGCGGCCTGTTCTACCTGGTCGACCGCTCCGGCGGCACCGCCGAGAAACGCAGCGAGCCGCTGCCGCTCGACGAATTCGTCAGGTTCGTCGACGAATTCGGCCCCAAAAAGCCGCGCAAGGCGAGCAAGCTCGACCTCGCGTTCGAGGCGCAGATCAAGAAGAGCAAGGCGTAAAGGTCTGTTGCAGGCCGTCTGAAGGCTTCGCCGCCGCCCCGTTTGGTACAATTACGAAGTTTCTCTATCCCCGCTGATGGCCGACCTGGCTGCGTGACCACACCATGAATATCGAAAACGCGCGTTTCAACATGATCGAACAACAGATCCGGCCGTGGGACGTGCTGGATCTGGACGTCCTGGGCCTGCTGTCGATCGTCAAGCGTGAACACTACGTGTCGCCCGAACACCGCGATCTCGCGTTCGCCGACCTCGAGCTGCCGCTGCCCGGCGGCCGCAGCAAGATGCTGTTCCCGCGCGTCGAAGCGCGCGTGCTGCAGGAACTGGCGGTCAAGAAGCACGAGAACGTGCTCGTGATCGGCGCGGGTTCGGGCTACCTGGCCGCGCTGTTCGCGCATCGCGCGCAGCACGTGACGGCCGTCGAGATCGATCCGGCCATCGCGAAGTTCGCGGCCGACAACCTGCGCAACGACGGCGTGACGAACGCGGAAGTCGCGCTCGGCGACGGCTCGCTCGGCTGGCCCGACAAGGCGCCGTACGACGTGATCTGCGTCGCGGGCGGCCTGCCGGTCGTGCCGCAGCAGATGCTCGAACAGCTGAAGATCGGCGGCCGCCTGTCGGCGTTCGTCGGCGGCCGTCCGGTGATGAAGGCGCAGGTCATCACGCGCATCGACGACAAGCAGTACCGCGTCGCCGACGTATTCGAAACCTACGTCGACCACCTCGTCAACGCGATCGAACCGTCGCGTTTCAAGTTCTGAGCGGCGGCCCCATGCAGATCCTGACGCCCGCGATGCTCGCGGAATGGCTTCACGATCCGGCGCGCCCCGCGCCGGTCGTGCTCGACGTGCGCGAGCCGTGGGAAATCTCGACCGCGCAGATCGCCGGCAGCGTGTCGATCCCGATGCAGCAGATCCCCGCGCGCAGCGAGGAGCTCGACGACGAAGCGGAAATCGTCTGCGTGTGCCATCACGGGATGCGCAGCGCGCAGGTCGCGATGTTCCTCGAATCGCGCGGCTTCACGAAGCTGTACAACCTGCAGGGCGGCATCGACGCGTGGTCGCGTGACGTCGATCCGTCCGTACCGCGTTACTGACCTTCCCGGCGGCGCATCGCGCGCCGCCGCGGCGACCGGCGAGTAATAGCCGATCGCTCCAGTCCCGCCGAACGGGCGCGCATCGCGCGCCCGTTTGCGTTTCTGCTGCACCGCTCCATCCTCTTTCGTTTGTTTCCGCACGCCGGCCATCCGCGTCCGCTCGATGACGCGAGGCGGCGAGAACCCGGGCAACGCACCCGTCGAGCGGAGCGCCTCGCCCTTCCCCTGGCACTTCATGACCAAGCCGTGTGCACGCGACGCCGACACGACACGCCGGATGCGTGCGCATCGATCACGCGCCGCCCCCCTTCGACGTGCGGCGCACGCGCTCGAACACGGGCCCCCGCCGTGCACCATTTGCGCCCGCACGAGCGCACCGCAACGGATCGCGCATGCTGCACGACGCGTCATGCGCACCGCGCCGGCGCCCCGCGCCGCCCCGCACAGGCACGCCTGGCGTGCATCGGCGCGACTGGCACATGCCTTGCGTTACTCCGATGCCGGCGCCGCCACGGCGCACGCACATCCAACATGACAAGGGGATCCCGATGAAACGTCGCAGTCTGTTGAAGTTCGGTTCGATGGCCGGTGCACTCGCGCTGGCAGGCAAGAGTCCGTTCGCTCACGCGGCCGATGCGGGCACGGGCCCGATCAAGGTCGGCATCCTGCATTCGCTGTCGGGCACGATGGCGATCTCCGAAACGTCGCTGAAGGACACGGCGCTGATGACGATCGCCGAGATCAACAAGAACGGCGGCGTGATGGGCCGCAAGCTCGAGCCGGTGGTCGTCGATCCCGCATCGAACTGGCCGCTGTTCGCGGAGAAGGCGCGCCAGCTGCTCACGCAGGACAAGGTCGCGTGCGTGTTCGGCTGCTGGACGTCGGTGTCGCGCAAGTCGGTGCTGCCGGTGTTCGAGGAGCTGAACGGCCTGCTCTACTACCCGGTGCAATACGAAGGCGAAGAAATGTCGCGCAACGTGTTCTACACGGGCGCCGCGCCGAACCAGCAGGCGATCCCCGCCGTCGAGTACCTGATGAGCGCGGAAGGCGGCGGCGCGAAGCGCTTCTTCCTGCTCGGCACCGACTACGTGTATCCGCGCACGACCAACAAGATCCTGCGCGCGTTCCTGAAATCGAAGGGCGTGAAGGACGCCGACATTCAGGAGGTCTACACACCGTTCGGCCACAGCGATTACCAGACGATCGTCGCGAACATCAAGAACTTCGCCCAGGGCGGCAAGACGACCGTGGTCTCGACGATCAACGGCGATTCGAACGTGCCGTTCTACAAGGAACTTGGCAACCAGGGGATCAAGGCGACCGACGTGCCGGTGGTCGCGTTCTCGGTCGGCGAGGAAGAGCTGCGCGGGATCGACACGAAGCCGCTCGTCGGCCATCTCGCCGCGTGGAACTACTTCATGTCGGTGAAGAACCCGACCAACACGAAGTTCAAGGACCAGTTCGCCGCGTGGGTAAAGGCGAACAACCTGCCGGGCGGCACGAAGCGCGTGACGAACGATCCGATGGAGGCAACCTACGTGGGCATCCACATGTGGAAGCAGGCCGTCGAAAAGGCGAAGAGCACCGACGTCGACAAGGTGCGCGTCGCGATGATCGGCCAGACGGTTGCCGGCCCCTCGGGCTTCACGCTCTCGATGGACGGCAACCATCACCTGCACAAGCCGGTGATGATCGGCGAGATCCGCGGCGACGGGCAATTCAACGTCGTGTGGAAGACGAAGACCGCGGTGCGCGCGCAGCCGTGGAGCCCGTTCATCGCAGGCAACCAGGGCAAGCCGGACATCGTCAGCTCGATCCCGGCGTTCCTGCGCCGGCAGCGCGCGGCGCTGGCCTGATGCGATGCGGGGCGCGGCGCACCGGCGTGGCGCTCCCGCTTGCAGGCAGGTGCGCGAATGCCGGTACTCACCGTAACGCATCGCACGCGCCCGCGCACCGCCGCACGAACCCGCTTTCCCACGCCCGACAGGATCTCCCGATGCCTACACGCTTTCGCCGCGCCGCCGTCGCGGTCGTCGCCTGTGCCGCGCTGGCGGGCGCACTGCCGCGCGCCGCGTTCGCCCTGACGGCCGCCGATACCGCCGCGCTCGCCGGCGACGACTTCGACGCGAAGACGGCCGCGGTCGACCATCTCGCCGCCGATGCCGACCCGCGCGCCGTCGCGTTGCTCAATGCGCTGTCGAGCGGCGACGCGCTCGCGACCGGCGACGGCCGCCTGCTGATCCAGACCGGCGACACCGCGCACGACGCGCTCACGCAAGCCGCGACGCCGGCCGGCGACGCGCAGCCCGTGATGCTGAACAACCTGCTGCGCACGAAGATCGCCGGCGCGCTGTCGGGCCTCGCCCTCGCGTCGCCCGACGTCGCCGCGCGCCGCGACGCGATCGATGCGCTGCTGAAGTCGCCCGACCCGGCGCTCAAGCCGATGATCGATCGCGCGCGCGCGAAGGAAACCGATCCCGCGCTGAAGCGCCGCCTCGACGCACTGTGGGCCATCGCCGCGCTGCACGACGCCGATCCGGCGAAGCGTCTGGAAGCCGTGCAGGTGGTGGCCGCGCGCCGCGACCTCGACATGATCGAGCAGTTGCGCCCGCTCGTCGCGAAGAATGCCGACGGCAGCTACACGGAACCCGACGCGCGCGTGCGCGACGCCGCGCAGCAAGGCCTCGACGCATTGCACGCGCTGCAGCGCCGCGGCGAAATCGCCGGCACCGTGTTCGCGGGCCTGTCGCTCGGCAGCGTGCTGCTGCTCGCGGCGCTCGGCCTCGCGATCACGTACGGGCTGATCGGCGTGATCAACATGGCGCACGGTGAATTCCTGATGATCGGTGCGTACGCAACCTATGTCGTGCAGACGCTGATCCAGCGCTACGCGCCGGCCGCGTTCGACTGGTATCCGCTCGTCGCGGTGCCCGTCTCGTTCGCGGCGGCCGCGCTGGTCGGCGTCGTGCTGGAGCGGCTCGTGCTGCGGCACCTGTACGGCCGCCCGCTCGAGACGCTGCTCGCGACCTTCGGCGTGAGCCTGATCCTGATCCAGGCGACGCGCATGCTGTTCGGCGCGCAGAACGTGCAGGTCGTGAACCCGTCGTGGATGAGCGGCGGCGTCACCGTGATGCAGAACCTGATCCTGCCGTACAACCGGCTCGCGATCCTCGCGTTCGCGCTCGCGGTCGTGTGCGTCGCGTGGGGCGTGCTGACGAAGACGCGGCTCGGCCTGTTCGTGCGCGCGGTCACGCAGAACCGCCGGATGGCCGCGTGCGTCGGCGTGAAGACCGCGCGCGTCGACGCGTATGCGTTCGCGTTCGGCGCGGGCATCGCAGGCCTCGGCGGCTGTGCGCTGTCGCAGATCGGCAACGTGGGCCCCGACCTCGGGCAGAACTACATCATCGATTCGTTCATGGCGGTCGTGCTCGGCGGGGTCGGCCAGATCGCCGGCACCGTGCTCGGCGGCTTCGGGCTCGGTCTCGTCAGCAAGGCGATCGAGCCGTTCTGGGGCGCCGTGCTCGCGAAGATCGCGGTGCTCGTGATGATCGTGCTGTTCATCCAGAAACGTCCGCAGGGCATGTTCGCCCCGAAGGGACGCAGCGCGGAGGCCTGACATGACTTCAATCACCGATTCGTTGTCGAAGCCGATCGCCGACGCGCCGAAGCCCGCTGCCGCCGCACGTGCGGAGGAAAAGTTCGCGCTCGGCCTGCCGCCCCGCCCCGCGCTACTGTCGCGCCGCGCATGGCTCGCGCTCGTCGCGCTGTGCGTCGCGATCGGCATCGGCGTGCCGCTCGCCGCGCTGGTCGCGCCCGAGTCGAGCGCGTTCCATCTGTCCGCGTATGCGATGACGCTCGCCGGCAAGCTGATGTGCTACGCGATCGCCGCGCTCGCGCTCGATCTCGTGTGGGGCTACTGCGGCATTCTCAGCCTCGGCCACGGCCTCTTCTTCGCGCTCGGCGGTTATGCGATCGGCATGTACCTGATGCGCGAGATCGGCCGCGACGGCAAGTACGGCAGCGACCTGCCCGACTTCATGGTGTTTCTCGACTGGCATCAACTGCCGTGGTACTGGAGCGGCACGCAGCATCTCGCGTGGGCGCTCGCGCTGGTCGTGCTCGTGCCGGCCGTGCTCGCGTGGGTGTTCGGCTTCTTCACGTTCCGCTCGCGCGTGAAGGGCGTGTACCTGTCGATCATCACGCAGGCGCTGACGTTCGCGGCGATGCTGCTGTTCTTTCGCAACGAGACGGGCTTCGGCGGCAACAACGGCTTCACCGACTTCAAGCGCATCGCCGGGTTTCCGATCACGTCGCCCGGCACACGCACGGTGCTGTTGCTGCTGACCTTCGCGACGCTCGTGCTCGCGTTCATCGTTGCGCGCGCAATCGTCACCAGCAAGCTCGGGCGGGTGGTCACCGCGGTGCGCGACGGCGAGACGCGGCTGATGTTCCTCGGCTACAGCCCGCTCGCGTACAAGCTGTTCGTGTGGACGCTGTCGGCCGTACTGTGCGGGATCGCGGGCGCGTTGTACGTGCCGCAGGTCGGCATCATCAACCCCGGCGAGATGTCGCCCGGCAACTCGATCGAAATGGCGATCTGGGTCGCGGTGGGCGGGCGCGGCACGCTGATCGGGCCGATCGTCGGCGCGTTCGCGGTGAACGGCGCGAAGAGCCTCTTTACCGCGTACTTCGCCGAATACTGGCTGTTCTTTCTCGGCCTGATCTTCGTGCTCGTGCCGCTCCTGCTGCCGCGCGGCATCATGGGCCTCGTCGACACGCTGCTCGCAAAGGGGAAACGCGGATGAACGGCACCGCCCTCTACCAGTTCACGCCACCGCCCGAGGATGAGCTGCTGGCCGTCAGCGGCAGCGCATCGATGGGCCGCGTGGCGCCGCCCGGCATCGACACGTCGCACGGCACGATCCTCTACCTCGAGGACATCGAGGTGAGCTTCGACGGCTTTCGCGCGCTGAACAAGCTGTCGCTCGCGATCGACGCGGGCGAACTGCGCTGCGTGATCGGCCCGAACGGCGCGGGCAAGACGACGATGATGGACGTGATCACCGGCAAGACGCGGCCCGATGCGGGCAAGGTGTTTCTCGGCCAGACCATCGACCTCGCGCGAATGAACGAACCCGGGATCGCGCGCGCGGGGATCGGCCGCAAGTTCCAGAAGCCGACCGTGTTCGAACAGCATCCGGTGTGGGAAAACCTCGAGCTTGCGATGCAGACCGACAAGGGCTGGCTCGCGTCGCTGCGCGCGCGGCTCGACCGCGCGGCGCAGGCGAAGATCGAGGAGACGCTCGCGCTGATCGGCCTCGAAAGCGACGCGTATCGCGCGGCCGGCGAGTTGTCGCACGGGCAGAAGCAGCGGCTCGAGATCGGCATGCTGCTGATGCAGCGCCCCGCCCTGCTGCTGCTCGACGAGCCGGCGGCCGGGATGACCGACCACGAGACGATGGAACTCGCGAAACTGCTGAACACGCTGCGCGGCACCTGCTCGATGATGGTCGTCGAGCACGACATGGAGTTCGTCGCGGCGCTCGCGGGCGACACGGGCCGCGTGACGGTGATGGCCGAAGGCGCGGTGCTCGCGCAAGGCACGCTCGACCAGGTCAAGCGCGACGACGCGGTGATCGAGTCTTACCTCGGACGGTGACGCAATGCTGAAGATCGATGCACTGAACCAGTACTACGGCGGCAGCCACATCCTGCGCAACGTGACGCTGGCCGCCGACGACGGCAAGCTCACCGTGCTGCTCGGCCGCAACGGCGTCGGCAAGAGCACGCTGCTGCGCTGCCTGATGGGCGTCGTCGCCGCGAAGAGCGGCAGCGTGTCGTGGCGCGGCACCGCGCTCGGCGCACTGCCGCCGTATGCGCGCGTCGCGGCCGGGCTCGCGTACGTGCCGCAGGGCCGCGACATCTTTCCGCGGCTCACCGTCGAGGAGAACCTGCTCGTCGGCGCGGCAAGCCGCAAGGCGCCATCGAAAGTGCCCGACCGCATCTACGACCTGTTCCCGGTGCTGAAGGACATGCGCGCCCGGCGCGGCGGCGACCTGTCGGGCGGCCAGCAGCAGCAGCTCGCGATCGGCCGCGCGCTGATGAGCGAGCCGCAGTTGCTGATCCTCGACGAGCCGACCGAGGGCATCCAGCCGTCGATCATCCAGGACATCGGCCGCACGCTGCGCCAGCTCGTCGACGAATCGAAGATGACCGTGCTGCTCGTCGAACAGTATTACGACTTCGCGCGCTCGATCGCGGACCATTACTGGGTGATGAGCCGCGGCGAGGTCATCGCCGGCGGCGATGCGCGGGACATGGAGACGAACGGCGTGCGCGAGCTGATCGCGGTGTAGCGCGCCACGCAGCGCATGATTGCGCCCACGCGTGGCGCCGACGGTCGACGCATGTCACGCACGCGATGACCGGCGCCGTCGCCGCTCCCCTTCGCCACGTTCGGCAACCCGAACACCCAAGCGTATAGTGTTGCGGTAGCATCCTCGATCACCGCGCCCGTTCCCTGCTTCCCGCCGATGTCCGCCCTCGATTCCCACGCCCCGCTGTCCCGCCCCGCCGTCGCCAAGTCGTGGCGCGGCCGTCTCGAACTCGGCTTCGAACGGCACGGCGCGCGCACGACGCTCATCCATCGGCTGCACGACGGCCCGCTGCGCGTGCAGCGGCCGCTGTATCCGGAAGGCGACGCGATCTGCCACGCGGTCATCGTCCACCCGCCGGGCGGCGTCGCGGGCGGCGACCGGCTCGACATCGACATCGCGCTCGGCGACGGCACGCACGCGGTGCTGACGACGCCCGGCGCGACCAAGTGGTACAAGTCGAACGGCCTCGACGCGACGCAACGCATCGGCATCACGGTCGGCGCGCACGCGAAGCTCGACTGGCTGCCGCAGAACAACCTGTTCTTCGACGCGGCCCACGCCGCGCTGGACTTCACGGTGACGCTCGGCGCGGGCGCGAGCGCGATCGGCTGGGACGCGACGCAGCTCGGCCGGCAGGCGGCCGGCGAAACGTGGTCGGCGGGCCGCATCGTGTCGGGTTCGGCACTCGTCGACGCCGACGGCCGGCCGCTGTGGACCGAGCGCGCGCTGCTCGACGCACACGATCCGCTGCGCGGCGCGCTGCAGGGCCTCGCCGGCTTTCCCGTGTACGGCACGCTGTGGGCGGCCGGCGCCGCGTGCGATGCCGCGCTCGCCGAAACGCTTGCCGCGCGGATGCCGTTCGACGACACGCTGCGCGCGGGCGCGACCTGCGTGACGCCGGGCGTCGTGCTGGTGCGCGCGGTGTCGACGTCGATGGAAGCGCTGCAGCGTCACTTCACCGGCTGCTGGCTCCGCCTGCGCCCGCTCGTGCACGGCATCGACGCGCGACCGCTGCGCCTCTGGCAGACCTGAGCACGCGGCCCGGCACGCACCGTTTCGGCGCAACAGCGCCGCCCGCGCTGCCCACGATCCATGCATCGCGCACCACGATCGCGCATCGACGCACGCCGCACCGACATGGCACGCACCTTGCTGCTTACATATCGGATACACGACGCAGGAACGACGGCGCGGTGCTACGATGAACCGCGCCCCCGCCGGCATCCCGCGCACCGATAAAAATTACGTTTTCCTGAACGACTGCCTTCATGAAACTGACTCCCCGAGAAAAGGACAAGCTGCTGATCTTCACGGCAGCGCTGCTGGCCGAGCGCCGCCGCGCGCGCGGGCTGAAGCTCAACTATCCGGAAGCGGTCGCGTTCATCACCGCCGCGCTGATGGAAGCCGCGCGCGACGGCAAGACCGTCGCCGAGGTGATGCACTACGGCACGACGCTGCTCACGCGCGACGACGTGATGGATGGCGTGCCGGAGATGATCCCCGACATCCAGGTCGAGGCGACCTTCCCGGACGGCACCAAGCTCGTCACCGTCCACCACCCGATTCCGTGACCGAGGTAGCACGCATGATCCCCGGCGAAATCCTCACCGACGACGGCGAGCACGAACTGAACGCGGGCCGCGCGACGATCTCGCTCGTCGTCGCGAACACCGGCGACCGCCCGGTGCAGGTCGGCTCGCACTACCACTTCTTCGAAGTCAACGACGCGCTGTCGTTCGATCGCGCGGCCGCGCGCGGCTTCCGGCTCAACATCGCGGCCGGCACGGCCGTGCGCTTCGAGCCGGGCCAGACGCGCACCGTCGAGCTCGTCGAGCTGGCCGGCGAACGCGCCGTCTATGGTTTTCAGGGCAAGGTGATGGGGCCGCTGTAAGCCGCGCCCCGCTCTTCAGGAACAGCACATGACACTACGCTTGAGCCGCCGCGCGTACGCGGAAATGTTCGGGCCGACGACGGGCGACCGCGTGCGGCTCGCCGATACCGAACTGCTGATCGAGATCGAACGCGACTTCACGACCTACGGCGAGGAGGTGAAATTCGGCGGCGGGAAGGTGATCCGCGACGGGATGGGCCAGTCGCAGCGCGTGGCCGCCGACGTGCCCGACACGATCATCACGAACGCGGTGATCCTCGATCACTGGGGCATCGTGAAGGCCGACATCGCGATCAAGCACGGCCGGATCGCCGCGATCGGCAAGGCCGGCAATCCCGACATCCAGCCCGGCGTGACGATCGCGATCGGCGCGGCGACCGAAGTGATCGCCGGCGAAGGGCTGATCGTGACGGCCGGCGGCATCGACACGCACATCCACTTCATCAGCCCGCAGCAGATCGACGAAGCGCTCGCGTCGGGCGTCACGACGATGCTCGGCGGCGGCACGGGGCCGGCCACCGGCACCAACGCGACGACCTGCACGCCGGGCCCGTGGCACATGGAGCGGATGCTGCAGGCCGCCGACGGCTGGCCGATCAACCTCGGCTTCCTCGGCAAGGGCAACGCGAGCCTGCCGCAGCCGCTCGTCGAGCAGATCGCGGCCGGCGCGATCGGCCTGAAGCTGCATGAAGACTGGGGTACGACGCCCGCCGCGATCGACAACTGCCTGTCGGTCGCCGACGATACCGACACGCAGGTCGCGATCCACACCGACACGCTGAACGAAGGCGGCTTCGTCGAATCGACCGTCGCCGCGTTCAAGGGCCGCACGATCCACACGTACCACACCGAAGGCGCGGGCGGCGGCCATGCGCCCGACATCCTGAAGGTGTGCGGCGAAGCGAACGTGCTGCCGTCGTCGACCAACCCGACGCGCCCGTACACGATCAACACGCTCGACGAGCATCTCGACATGCTGATGGTGTGTCACCACCTCGATCCGTCGATCGCCGAGGATCTCGCGTTCGCCGAATCGCGGATCCGCCGCGAGACGATCGCGGCCGAAGATATCCTGCACGATCTCGGCGCGCTGTCGATGCTGTCGTCCGACTCGCAGGCGATGGGCCGCGTCGGCGAAGTGATCATCCGCACCTGGCAAACCGCGCACAAGATGAAGGTGCAGCGCGGCGCGCTGCCCGAGGACGGCGCGCGCAACGACAACTTCCGCGCGAAACGCTACGTCGCGAAGTACACGATCAACCCGGCGATCACGCACGGCATCGCGCACGAAGTCGGTTCGATCGAACCCGGCAAGTGGGCCGACCTCGTGTTGTGGGAGCCCGCATTCTTCGGGATCAAGCCGTCGATGATCCTGAAGGGCGGGATGATCGCGATGGCGCAGATGGGCGACCCGAACGCGTCGATCCCGACGCCGCAGCCGGTCCACTACCGCGAGATGTTCGCCACGCGCGGCGGTGCGCTCGCGCGCACGTCGCTGACCTTCGTGTCGCAAATGGCCGCCGACGCGGGCATCGCCGAACGCTACGGGCTCGCGAAGCGCGTCGTGCCCGTGCGCAACTGCCGCAACGTGACGAAGGCCGACATGATCCACAACGCATGGCGCCCGTCGATCAGCGTCGATCCCGAAACCTACGACGTGATCGCCGACGGCCAGCTGCTCACCTGCGAGCCGGCCACGGTGCTGCCGATGGCGCAGCGCTATTTCCTGTTCTGATTTCCGGTTTTCCGTTCCATGCGCACCCTCGACAAACGCATTGCCCCGAACGTGAAGCTCGCCGCGTCGCTCGTCGCGCGCGCGCCGACGCTCACGCTCGCCTATGACGCCCGCTGCAAGAGCCGCCTCGCGGCCACGCTCGACACCGGCGAGGACGTCGCGGTCCTGCTGCCGCGCGGCACCGTGCTGCGCGACGGCGACGTGCTCGTCGCCGACGACGGCGCGCTCGTGCGCGTCGCCGCTGCCTCCGAGACCGTGCTGCTGGTGCGCGCGGCCGACCCGCTCACGCTGATGCGCGCCGCGTATCACCTCGGCAACCGTCACACGCCGGTCGAGATCGGCGACGGTTACCTGAAGCTCGAGGCCGATCCGGTGCTCGCTGACATGCTGCGCCGGCTCGGCACGCAGGTCGAAGAAACGAGCGCACCGTTCCAGCCGGAAGCCGGCGCATATGGTGGCGGCCACAAGCACGGGCACGATGCGACGTTCGCCGAGGACTACGCGCTCGCGCAGCAGGTCTTCGGCGAACACCACGGCCACTCGCACTCGCACTCGCACGATCACGATCACGATCACGATCACGATCACGATCATCAGCATGGTCCCGGCTGCTCGCACGGCCACCACGGTCATGACCACCACTGAGCTCGTCGCGCTGCTGCATCTCGCGTCGCCCGCATTGCCGATCGGCGCGTTCAGCTATTCGCAGGGACTCGAAGCCGCGCTCGACGCGAACCTGATCCGCGACGCCGACACCGCGCGCGACTGGATCGCGAGCGGGCTGACCGACGTGCTCGCACACGGCGAGCTGCCGTTCCTCGCGCACCAGCTCGCGCGCTGGCACGCGCACGACGCCGACGCGCTGGCGCGCGAGAACGCATGGTTCGTCGCGAGCCGCGAATCGGCGGAGCTGCGCCGCGAGACCGAACAGATGGGCTGGTCGCTCGCGCAACTGTGCGCGTCGCTCGAATGGGGCGATGCCGCACGCCGCGCGACGCTCGCATCGCTCACGCCGGTCGCGCTGCCGACCGCATTCGCATACGCGGCCGCCGCACACGGTGCCGGCGCCGACGCCACGCTCGCCGCGTACGCGTTCGGCTGGGTCGAGAACCAGACGTCGGCCGCGCTGAAAGCGGTGCCGCTCGGCCAGCTCGCCGGCCAGCGCATCATCGTCGCGCTGCGCGGCGCGATCGACGCGGCCGTGCGCCGCGCGCTCGCGACGCCGCCCGACGCCATCAACACGTTCGCGCCGCAGCTCGGCATCCTGTCCGCGCGGCACGAAACCCAGTATTCGCGGTTGTTCCGCTCCTGAACCCGATCCACGCCATGAACGCACCCGCAACCTCCTCCGCCCGCCGCACCAAGAAACTGCCGCCGCTGCGCGTCGGCATCGGCGGCCCGGTCGGCTCCGGCAAGACCACGCTGCTCGAAATGCTGTGCAAGGCGATGCGCGAGCGCTACGACCTCGTCGCGATCACGAACGACATCTATACGAAGGAAGACCAGCGCCTGCTGACGGTCGCGGGCGCGCTGCCCGAGGAACGCATCATGGGCGTCGAGACGGGCGGCTGCCCGCACACGGCGATCCGCGAGGATGCGTCGATCAACCTCGAGGCCGTCGACCGCATGCTGTCGCGCTTCCCCGACGCCGACATCGTGTTCATCGAATCGGGCGGCGACAATCTCGCGGCGACCTTCAGCCCCGAGCTGTCGGACCTGACGATCTACGTGATCGACGTGGCCGGCGGCGAGAAGATTCCGCGCAAGGGCGGGCCCGGCATCACGAAGTCCGACCTGCTCGTGATCAACAAGACGGATCTCGCGCCGCTCGTCGGCGCGAACCTCGACGTGATGGCGTCCGACACGAAGAAGATGCGCGGCGAGCGGCCTTACGTGATGACGAACCTGAAAGCGCTCGAGGGCGTCGCCGATGTCGTCGCGTTCATCGAAAGGAAAGGATTGCTGACGGTGTGAGCGACGCGGCGGCGACATGCCGCCGCCACGTCGGCCCGGGGGACGGCCTTGCGCCGCCCGCTCAGTCGTCGGATGCGTCGGATGCGTCGGCCGCGCCGTGCATCGCACGCCCGCCGCGCTCGACGGGCGGCAGCAGCGCCGCGAGCACGTCCACCGAGCGCGCGGTCGCGCCGCGATGGCGCGACGCGAACGCGGCGCCGGCCGCGCCCATCGCGACGCGCCGCGCGTGGTCGGCGAACAGCGCATCGAGCACGTGTGCGAGATCGAGCGGATCCGCGACCTGCGTCGCCGCGCCGGCCGCGACCGCATCGGCGGTCGCCTGCGTGAAGTTGAACACGTGCGGGCCGATCAGCACCGGCACGCCGACCGCACACGCCTCGATCAGGTTCTGCCCGCCGAGCGGCAGCAGGCTGCCGCCGATGAACGCGACGTCGGCGGCCGCATAGTACGCGCCGAGTTCCCCCATCGAATCGCCGAGCAGCACCGTCACGTCGGCGGCCAACGGTTCGGCGGCCGGCCGGCCGGCCGCGAGCGCCGCGGCGTCGGCGGCCCACACCGAGCGCCGCACGCACTTGAGCCCATTGCGCGCGACCAGCGCTTCGACTTCGGCGAAGCGCTGCGGATGACGCGGCACGAGAATCAGCAGCGCGCCGGCCGTCTTCATCGCGGCGAACGCCTGCAGCACCAGCGCCTCCTCGTTCTCGCGCGTGCTGGCCGCGACCCACACCGGCCGCGTGCCGATCGCGTCGCGCCATGCGTGGCCGCGCGCCGCCAGCTCCGGCGGTGTCGTCATGTCGAACTTCAGGTTGCCGAGCACCGCCACGTTGCGTGCACCGAGCGACGTCAGCCGCTCCGCGTCGGCCGGGCTCTGCGCGAGCACGCGCGAGAATCCGCCGAACACGTCGCGCGTCGCCGCGCCGAACTTCGCCGCGCGCCGATGCGAGCGCGCGGACATCCGCGCATTGGTCAGCACGAGCGGCACGTCCGCGCGGCGGCACTCGTCGATCAGCGTCGGCCACACCTCGGTTTCCATCACGAGGCCGAGCGTCGGCCGCCAGGCGCGCAGGAAGCGCCGCACCGCGCCCGGCATGTCGTACGGCAGGTAGCAGCGCAGCACGCGCTCGCCGAAGATCTGCTCGCCGGTCGCGCGGCCGCTCGGCGTCATGTGCGTGAGCAGGATGCGCGCATCGGGGCGCGCGCGCATCAGCGCGTCGATCAGCGGCTGCGCGGCGCGCGTCTCGCCGACCGACACCGCATGCACCCAGATCAGCGGCGCGCGATCGTCCGGCGAACGGCCGGCGACGTGGCCGAAGCGCTCGCCGATGTGCTCGCGATAGCCGCGCTCCTTGCGCGAGCGCACGAGGAGCCGGATCACCGCGATCGGCGCGACGAGCCACCACAGCGCGCGATAGATCGCCCTCAGCATGCAGCAGCCCTCGTATTGCGTCGGTGAAAAGGCGCGCTCAAACCAGCGCCCTGCCCTGCAGGCGCTCGAGAATCCCGAGCGGCGCGCATTCGCGACGCACCATCGCGTCGACCGGCAGGAAGAAGGTCTGCTCGAGCATGAACTGGCCGGACATCACAGCGTGCGAAGTCTGATCCGAGAAACATATCCACACGCTGCCCGGCGGAAACGGCATCGTCTGCTGTGGACAAGTCTTCTGGTAGTCGAGGTCGGCTTTCATCCCGTCGTGCAGGTTCAGCATCAGGTGGTCGTACGCGCTGCGCGGCGACTTCGTCACGTGCAGCAGGTTCAGCAGCCACGCCGAACCCGGCAACTGCGGCCGGATCTTCGGCAGGAAGCGCTTCGCGACGTCCTCGAACGGCTCGCCGACACGCCACACGCGCGGCTGGCCGGCCGGGTTCACGTTCGTGAACACGCGCAGGATCCGCTCGCCGTAGTTCGGCCGCGACGGGAACGCGTCGACGTGCAGCCGGCTGTCGTCCTTGCGCCAGGATGTCTGGCGCGTCTCGACCTGCATCAGCCGCAGGCTCGTCGGCGCGACGCGCAGCTTGCCGCGATATTCGGGAAACAGGCCGTCGACGAGCGTGCCGGCCTGCTGCTGGAAGCGCGCGACCAGCGCGCGCACGGCCGATTGCGTGACGCTGTCGCCGAGCACACCGACGAGCGCGCCGCCGTTCGGCGCGAGGCTGATGTTCTTGCGTTTCGGATCGGCGAGCGCCGGATCGAGCAACGCTTCCTCGCCGCCTTCGATCGCGAAGCGCAGGTGCGGGAAATACAGCACCTTGCCTTCCTCGACCGCGGCGAGCAGTTGCTCGCGCGGCGTCGACAGGTTGTGTCCGCTCCAGTCGGCGGACGGGACTTCGATGATCTGGGATTCGCTCATGATCGGTTCGCTTGGGTTCGCGCGGGTTCGTGCGGGTGCGTGCGTATGGCGGGCGTTACAGGAGACCGAAGCCCGCGAGCGCCGCCTTCACCTGCGCGATCGACGGCGGTTGCCCCGCCGTGCCGAGATTGACGACGTTCGGCGACCAGTATCCGCCGGTGCGCCAGGCCGTCGCGAAATTGTACAGTTCGACCGTCGGACGCTTCAGCGCCGCCGCGATGTGAACCAGACCTGTGTCAACCCCGACGGTGGCGGCCGCGCCGTCGATCAGGCCGACCACGGCCGGCAGCGACAGCTTCGGCGGCACGATCGCCGCCGCGCCGAATTCCTTCGCGAGCCGCTCGCTGGTCGCGCGCTCCGCGTCGTTGCCCCACGGCAGCACGAGCGATGCGCCGCGCCGCACGAGCGCCTGGCCGAGCTCGATCCACGCGGCATCCGGCCACTGCTTGTCGGCACGGGACGTCGCGTGGACGAACACCACGTACGGCACCGGCAGGTTCAGGCCGAGCGCGGCCACCGCGAGCGCCGCCGCGCGCGTATCGAGGCCGAAGTCGATCGGATCGGCCGGCGTCGGCGCCGGGTCGCCCAGCGCGGCCGCGACCAGCTGGCGCGAACGCTCGACCACGTGCGTGCGCGGCGCGATCGGCACGCGCTTGCGATAGAAGAAGCGCACCGGCCATTCGTAGCCGGCGCCGTCGGTGCGATTGCCGAGGCCGGCGAGCGGGCCGCGCGCCCAGCTCGCGACCCAGGCCGTCTTGATGAGCCCCTGGCAGTCGATCACGAGGTCGTACTGCTCGGCCGCGAGGCGCTTGCGAAACGCGCGGATCTCGCGCCACGTCGAGCCCGAGAGCGGCTTCTTGCGCCAGCGGCGCAACGAGAACGGCAGCACGTCGCGCACGCCGTCGACGAGCCGCACGAGGTCGACGAAGCTCTCCTCGACGAGCCAGTCGATCTGCGCGTCGGGATGGCGACGCCGGATATCGGCGATCACCGGCATGTTGTGCACGACGTCGCCCAGCGACGACACGCGCACGATCAGGATCTTTTGCACGCTGAAAAAACGCCGGCGGACAGCCGGCGACAGGCATAAAGACGCGATTTTATCGCGCCCGGGGAGGCACACAGGCAAAAAGCGGCCGCACGCCGTCAGCGTGCGCCGCTTTTCGGGGATGGTGCGACGATCCTTCGACTGTCGCGCCGGCAGCGGCCCGCAGGCCGCCTGCGCTCAGAACGGCAGCTTGACGTCCGGTTTCGCGGCCGTCAGCACGCGGCGGAAATCCGCCTGGATGCGCTCGAGCCCTTCCTTGGTCTCCGATTCGAAGCGCATCACGACGACCGGCGTCGTATTCGACGAACGCGCGAGGCCGAAGCCGTCCGGGTACTCGACGCGCAGCCCGTCGATCGTCACGACTTCGTCGGCGCCGTCGAACTTCGCTTCCTTCTGCAGCTTCTCGATCAGGCGGAAGTTCTCGCCTTCGTCGAGCCAGAGCTGCAGTTCCGGCGTGCTCATCGCGTCCGGCAGGCCGTTGAGCAGCGCGCTCGGATCGGCCGTCTTCGCGAGGATCTCGAGCAGGCGCGCGCCCGTGTAGAGACCGTCGTCGAAGCCGTACCAGCGATCCTTGAAGAACACGTGGCCGCTCATCTCGCCCGCGAGCGGCGCGCCCGTCTCGCGCAGCTTCGCCTTCACGAGCGAATGGCCCGTCTTCCACATCAGCGGCTCGCCGCCCTTCGCCTTCACCCACTGCGCGAGATGGCGCGTGCACTTCACGTCGTAGATGATCTGCGCGCCCGGGTTGCGCGACAGCACTTCCTCCGCGAACAGCATCAGCTGGCGGTCCGGGAAGATGATCTGGCCGTCCTTCGTGACGACGCCCAGGCGGTCGCCGTCGCCGTCGAACGCGAAGCCGAGCTCGGCGTCGGTGTCCTTCAGCGCCTGGATCACGTCCTGCAGGTTTTCCGGGTGCGCGGGATCGGGGTGGTGGTTCGGGAACGTGCCGTCGATGTCGGTGAAGCGCTCGACGAGCGTGCAGCCGAGCGCCTTGAACAGGCGCGTCGCGAGCGGGCCCGCGACGCCGTTGCCGGCGTCGACGACGAGCTTCAGCGGGCGCGCGAGCTTGATGTCGCCAACGATGCGCGCGATGTATTGATCAGCGACGTCGAACTGCTCGAACGCGCCGCTGCCCGTTTCGAAGCGCTCGTCGACGATGCGGCGGTACAGCGCCTGGATCTGCTCGCCGTAGATCGCCGCGCCGCGCAGCACCATCTTGAAGCCGTTGTAGTCGGGCGGGTTGTGGCTGCCGGTGACGACGATGCACGAATCGACGCGGCGCTCGCCGCCCTTCAGCGCGAGCGGCACGCTCGCCGCGAAATAGCCGACCGGCGTGGGCACCATGCCGACGTCGACGACGTCGACGCCCGCCGCACGCAGGCCATCGGCGAGTGCGCCGACGAGCTCGGGCCCCGACAGGCGGCCGTCGCGCGCGACGACGACCGCGTCGCCGCCCTGGGCGCGCACTTCGCTGCCGAAGGCCCGGCCGATCGCGCGCGCCGTGTCGGCGTCGAGCGTCTTGCCGACCACACCGCGAATGTCATATGCCTTGAAGATGGATTGGGAGATCATCGATTCTCTCTGGGTTGCGTGCATGGAAAATAGTCTGGCCGCCTTTCGCGCATGCCGGCCATCGTACATGCGGGCCTTGCGGAACAAGGAACGGGACGGCTGGAGCGGCCCCGATCCCACTTATAATCGCGGGTTTTGATGACGCGTATTTTGTCCATTTTAATGCCTAGCCGCTCCGCCGCCGCCAACCCGCCGCCTTCGGGCGCCCTGCCGGCCGCCTCCCGCTCGCGCGGCTGCCCCGCATGCTGAAGCGATTCGGCAACCCGGACGTCGCGAAGGCCGTCGCGAATCTCGTCTGGCTGGGGCTCGAACGGCTCACGCAGATCGGCGTCGCGATCGCGATCAGCGGTCTTCTGGCCCGTTATTTCGGGCCGGACGTGTTCGGCAAATGGCAGTATGCGAATACGCTTCTCCTCGTACTGGCGCCGCTCACCTGGGTGTGCGGCGCCGAAATCCTGGTTCCGACCATCGTCCAGCGCCCGCCCGCGCAACTGGGCGCGGTGCTCGGCAGCGCCTTCGTGCTGCGCATCGGCGTGTCCGCCGTCGCGCTCGTCGCGACCTGGATCGCGATCGGCGCCGGCGCGTTCGACCCGCTCGTCGGCGCGATGCTCGCGGGCCTCGCGGTCACGATGGTGTTCCGCGAGCCGTTCGTCGGCGTGATCAACGCGTGGCTGCAGAGCCTGACCTACAGCAAGCCGCAACTGGTGACCAGCATGCTCACCGCGCTGGCGAAGGCGCTGCTCGTCTGGCTGCTCGTCCGCGCGGCCGCCGGCCCTGCCCGCTTCGCGTGGCTGTGGGCGCTCGAGGCCGCCGTGATCGGCTTCGCGCTGCTGCTCTACTTCCGCCATCGTAACGGCGGCGCGCTCGGCTGGACGTTCGACAAACCGCTGTTCAGGCACTTTGCCACCGCCGGCACCGTGTTCTGGCTCGGCCTGATCTGCATGTACCTGTTCCTGAAGCTCGACCGCCTGATGCTCGAGCGTCACGTGTCGTTCGCCGACCTCGGCCGCTACTCGGCGGCCCAGCAGCTCAACGAGAACTGGATCACGCTCGCGCTGATGCTCGCGCAGACCATCGCGCCCGCGTTCGTGTACCGCGTGCAGGACGTCGCCCGGCTGCGCCGCAACATCGTCCGGCTGATCGCGATGACCGCCGGCCTGATGACGGCCGGCGCGCTGGTGCTGGACGCGGCCGCGCCGCTCATCGTCGGCAAGGTGTTCGGCCGCGGTTACGAGGCGTCGGTCGACATCTTCCGCTGGGCGGTCTGGCTGTCCGTGCCGGCCGGCATCGAGGCGATAGGCAATCTTATCGTTCTCAAATATCAAGCAAAATTCGTGTTGCTGGCGAAATGGGTGCTCGCGCTCGCGATCGCCGCGCTCGTCAACGTGTTCGCCATCCCCCGGCTCGGCCTGTACGGCGCGCTCGTCGGGCTGGCGGCCGGCTATCTCGCCGCCGCCGCCGTTAATTTTTATTACATTCGTTTCAAGCTGCGCCCATGACGTCTCCCGATTGCCCGCCCCCGCTCGACGACGTGGCCGTGCTGATGCCGGCCTACAACGGCCACGACGACGTCGTGCGCACCCTCGCGTCGTTTCGCGAGGACGCGCCGGTGCACGTGCTGATCGTCGATGACGGCAGCACGCCGCCGATCGTGGCGCCCGACCTGCCCGGCTTGGCGGTCGAGGTGCTGCGCATGCCGCGCAACGGTGGCATCGAGCGCGCGCTCGAGGCCGGCATCGACGCGCTCGCGGCGCGCGGCTTCCGCTTCGCGGCCCGCATCGACGCCGGCGACCTCGCCGCGCCGCGGCGCCTCGCGAAACAGCGCGCGTATCTCGATGCGCACCCGCGCGTCGCCTGCGTCGGCATGTGGACCCAGGTCGTGTCGCGTGCCGGCGAGCCGCGCTTCATGCTGACCCCGCCCGCCGACCCGCGCACGCTGCGCCGCACGCGCTTCCTGCGCTCGCCGCTCGTGCATCCGTCGGTCATGCTGCGCATCGACGCCGTGCGCGAAGTCGGCAATTACCGCGCGAAGTATCGCGCGGCCGAGGATCTCGATCTTTTTTTACGGTTAATGCAACGCTACGATTGCGCGAACCTGCCCGAGCTCGGCCTCTACTACGAGCTCAACGAGGGCGGGATCAGCGCGACCAAGCGCCGCCGCCAGCTGATATCGACGCTATCGCTGCTGCTGCGGCACTTCAACGTGCTGAACCCGTACGACTGGGCCGGCCTCGCCAAGAACCTGCTGCATTTCGTGACGCCGTACCGTACGCTGCAGCGGATCAAGCAGACGCTGTTCGCGGCGCGGCCGTCCGCGTAGCCCGCCTCCGGCATTTTCGACGCTTTATTTTTTGCTTTTTTTCATGTCCGCTACCTCCTCGCTGCGCATCGCGCTCGTCTGCAACACGGCCTGGGCGATCTACACGTACCGCCACGGGCTGATCCGTGCGCTCGTCGCGCGCGGCGCCGAGGTCATCGTGATCGCGCCGCACGACCGCACGGTGCCGCTGCTCGAGCAGATGGGCTGCCGCTACGTCGCGCTCGCCGTCGCGTCGAAAGGCACGAGCCCGCGCGAGGATCTCGGCACGCTTGCCGCGCTGGTGCGCCATTACCGCGCACTGAAGCCCGATCTCGTGTTCCATTACACGATCAAGCCGAACATCTACGGGTCGATCGCCGCGTGGCTCGCGCGCGTGCCGTCGATCGCGGTCACGACCGGCCTCGGCTATGTGTTCATCCAGAAAAGCCGTGCGGCGAGCGTCGCGAAGCGCCTGTACCGGTTCGCGTTCCGCTTTCCGCGTGAAGTCTGGTTCCTGAACCGCGACGATCTCGCGACCTTCACCGACGAGCAGCTGCTCGCGCACCCCGAGCGCGCGCGGCTGCTGCACGGCGAAGGCGTCGATCTCGACCAGTTCGCGCCGGTGCCGCTGCCCGCCGGCCGTGGCCCCGTGTTCATCCTGATCGGCCGGCTGCTGTGGGACAAGGGCGTGCGCGAATACGTCGAGGCCGCACGCGTCGTGCGGGATCGCTACCCGGATGCGCGCTTCCAGCTGCTCGGGCCGCTCGGCGTCGACAATCCGAGCGCGATCGGCCGCGCGGACGTCGACGCGTGGGTCGGCGAAGGTGTCGTCGAGTATCTCGGCGAGGCGCACGACGTGCGCCCGCACATCGCGGCGGCCGACTGCGTCGTGCTGCCGTCGTACCGCGAGGGCGTGCCGCGCACGCTGATGGAAGCATCCGCGATGGGCCGCCCGATCGTCGCGACCGACGTGCCGGGTTGCCGCGACGTCGTCGCCGACGGCGAAACCGGCTTCCTGTGCCGCGTGCGCGACAGTGCGAGCCTCGCGGAGCAGCTGATCCGCATGATCGAACTCGGGACCGCCGGACGCGACGCGATGGGCGCGCGCGGCCGCCGCAAGGTGAGCGCGGAATTCGACGAGCAGCAGGTCGTCGAACGCTACCGGCAGACCATTCATACATTGACCGGCATCACACTCTGAAGGAGCGCATCAGCATGACCGCTAAAGGCACCATCCTCGTTACCGGCGGTGCGGGCTATATCGGCTCGCACACGGCCGTCGAGCTGCTCGACAACGGCTACGATGTCGTGATCGTCGACAACCTCGTCAACAGCAAGGCCGAGTCCGTCCGGCGCATCGAGCGGATTACCGGCAGGACGCCCGCGTTCCACCAGGTCGACGTGTGCGACGAAGCCGCGCTCGCGAAGGTGTTCGACGCGCATCCGATCACGGGCACGATCCATTTCGCGGCGCTCAAGGCGGTCGGCGAATCGGTCGCGAAGCCGCTCGAGTATTACCAGAACAACCTTGGCGGGCTGCTCTCGGTGCTCAAGATCATGCGCGAGCGCAACGTCCGGCAGTTCGTGTTCAGTTCGTCGGCGACCGTGTACGGCGTGCCGGAGCGCTCGCCGATCGACGAATCGTTCCCGTTGTCGGCCACCAACCCGTACGGCCAGTCGAAGCTGATCGCCGAGCAGGTCCTGCGCGATCTCGAGGTATCGGACCCGTCGTGGCGCATCGCGACGCTGCGCTACTTCAATCCGGTCGGCGCGCATGCGAGCGGGCTGATCGGCGAGGATCCGGCCGGCATCCCGAACAACCTGATGCCGTACGTCGCGCAGGTCGCGGTCGGCAAGCTCGAGAAGCTGCGCGTGTTCGGCTCCGACTACCCGACGCCGGACGGCACCGGCGTGCGCGACTACATCCACGTCGTCGATCTCGCGAAGGGGCACATCGCCGCGCTCGACGCGCTCGCGAAGCGCGATGCGAGCTTCGTCGTGAACCTCGGCACGGGCCAGGGCTACAGCGTGCTGGAAGTCGTGCGCGCGTTCGAGAAGGCGTCGGGCCGCCCGGTGCCGTACGAACTCGTCGCGCGCCGCCCGGGCGACATCGCCGAGTGCTACGCGAATCCGCAGGCCGCGGCCGACCTCATCGGCTGGCGCGCGACGCTCGGGATCGACGAGATGTGCGCCGACCACTGGAAATGGCAGGAGGGGAACCCCCGCGGTTTTGTATAATCCGCTGTCCATTTTTCGAGCGATCCCATGCTCAGCTTCGCGTCCGGCTTCATCGTCTCCCTGCTCGTCACGTTGTTCATCGTGCGCTATGCGCATCTGCACGAGAAATTCTCGGTCGACAGCGACCTGGCCGGCGTGCAGAAATTCCACGTGCGGCCGGTGCCGCGTGTCGGGGGCATCGGGATCCTCGCCGGGGTCGTCATTGCCGCGCTGCTCGTGTCGCGGCGCTATCCGACGATCGCCGGCAGCATTCTCGGGATCGTCGCGTGCGGGATGCCGGCGTTCCTGTCGGGCCTCGTCGAGGACCTGACCAAGCGCGTGTCGCCGCGCGCGCGGCTGCTCTGCACGATGGGCGCGGCCGCGCTGGCGTTCTGGCTGCTGGGCATCGCGGTCAAGCGGATCAGCGTGCCGCCGCTCGACTTCCTGCTCGGCTACGTGGCCATTTCGGCGTTCATCACGGTGCTCGCGGTCGCGGCGCTGGCCAACGCGATCAACATCATCGACGGCTTCAACGGCCTCGCGTCGATGGTCAGCTTCATGATGTTCGCGTCGCTTGCGTATGTTGCGTTCCACGTCAACGACCCGGTCGTGATGTCCGCGTCGATCATCATGATGGGCGCCGTGCTCGGCTTCTTCCTGTGGAATTTCCCCGCCGGGCTGATCTTCCTCGGCGACGGCGGCGCGTATTTCATCGGCTTCATGCTCGCCGAACTCGCGATCATGCTCGTGATGCGCAATCGCGAAGTGTCGGCGTGGTATCCGGTGCTGCTGTTCATGTATCCGATCTTCGAGACGTGTTTCTCGATCTACCGGAAGAAGTTCATCCGCGGGATGTCGCCCGGGATTCCGGACGGCGTGCATCTTCATATGCTCGTGTACAAGCGGCTGATGCGCTGGGCCGTCGGGACGAAGCATGCGCACGACCTCACGCGGCGCAATTCGCTGACGTCGCCTTATCTTTGGCTGCTGTGCCTCGTTGCGGTGATTCCGGCGACGCTGTTCTGGCGGCACACGGTGCATCTGTTCGTTTTTGTCGTGCTGTTCGCGCTGACGTATGTGTGGCTTTATCTCAGCATCGTCAGGTTCAGGGTGCCGCGGTGGATGGTGGTGAGGAAGGAAAGGCGCGGGCAGTGAGTCCAGCACCCAAAACGAAAAAAGCGCCTCGCGGGGCGCTTTTTTCATACTCGGGGCCAACGTGGGCGGCGTCCGCGAGCGCTCATTCGTTCGATACGGCTCGCGCCATCGGCACGCTCTGCAGCACCGGGGCGACGGTCGTCTGATATTCCGGCACCCAGCGCCGCAGATCCCGACGCACCTCGTCGTCGCTCAGCACGCGGTGCTGCATCAGCCACGGCAACAGCTCGTCGAGCAGATGGTCCGGCACTTCCCGGGCCCGCGCGATCCGCAGCTTCGGATGCGGCGTGCGCGTGGTCGTCTCGTCATCCGCGAGCAGTTCCTCGTAGAGTTTCTCGCCCGGACGCAGCCCCGTGAATTCGATCCGGATCTGCCCTTCCGAGAAGCCGTAGAGACGGATCAGATCGCGCGCGAGATCCACGATCTTGACCGGCTCGCCCATGTCGAGAATGAAGATCTCGCCGCCGTGCCCCATGCTCGACGCCTGCAGCACGAGTTGCGACGCTTCCGGAATCGTCATAAAGAAGCGCGTGATCTCGGGATGCGTGACCGTCACCGGGCCGCCCTTCGCGATCTGCTGCTGGAACTTCGGGATCACGCTGCCGGCGCTGCCGAGCACGTTGCCGAAACGCACCGTCTCGAACTGCGTGCCTTCGCTCGTCTGCTGCAACGCCTGGCACGCCATCTCCGCGAGCCGCTTGCTCGCGCCCATCACATTGGTCGGATTGACGGCCTTGTCGGTCGAAATCAGCACGAAATGGCGCACGTTGTGGCGGATCGCCGAGCGGGCGACGCGATAGGTGCCCAGCACGTTGTTGCGCAGCGCCTGCCACGCGTTGTGCTCCTCCATCAGCGGCACGTGCTTGTACGCGGCCGCGTGGAAAACGATATGCGGCGCATAGCGCGACATCACCTGGTCGAGCAGCAGCGAGTCCTTCGCGTCGCCGATGATCGGCACGATGGGCTGGTCGGGGAAGCGCTCTCGCAGTTCCTCGGCGAGCCGGTACATCGCATATTCGGAGAGATCGAACGCGACCAGTTGCGCCGGCTTGAAACGTAGGATCTGCCGGCACAGCTCGGAACCGATCGAACCGCCCGCGCCGGTTACCATCACGACGCGACCGCGCAGCAGCGCCTCGACGTGCGGCGTGTCGATCGTCACGGCATCGCGTCCGAGCAAGTCCTCGAGATCGATATTGCGCACCTGCGACAGGAACCCCTGCCCCGGCATCAGCGCGGTCAGCGACGGCAGCACCATCGCCTTCACGCCGGCGCGCACACACAATGTCGCAACGCGGCGCTGTGTTTCAACGGATGCCGACGGAATCGCGATGATCGCGTATTCGACCTTCATTGCATCGGTCCAGTGCTTCAGGTCGTTGAACGAGCCGAGCACCTTGTAGCCGTAGATCTCGCGCCCCTGCTTGGTCGGATCGTCGTCGAGGAGGCCCACCAGACGCCATTCCCCCGAACGCGACAGTTCGCGCGCGAGGCTCGCGCCGGCCGTGCCGGCGCCGAGCACGAGCACCGGCTTGCCCTGCCCGACGAGCCCGCCGTACAGGTAGAACTCCTTCGTTGCGCGGTACAGCGCGCGGGCGCCGCCCATCGCGAGGAACAGCATCAGCGGCGACACGAGCAGCACCGAGCGCGGAATGATCGGCGACGGCTGGAACATCACGGCGCCGATCATCACGATCACGCCGCCGCCAATCACTGCCTTCGAAATCCGAACCAGGTCCGGAAGGCTCGCGAACACCCACAGGCCGCGATACAGGCCGAACACATGGAACATCAGCGCGTAGACCGGCAGCACCCAGACGAGCGCCGTCAGCGCGCCGCCCATGAAATCGGACGGAACGCTGCCGTTGAATCGGACGAGATAGGCGAACAACCACGCGGCGGTGACCGCCGTCAGGTCAAATAGGAAAGCGCTCAGCGAAAGCCATGATGCTTTGGATCGCAACATCGGCAGGAAACCTCAAGAGTTATTTTCGGCGGCCGACTGAAACCGGCGCCAGCGCATGTCGATTACCAGTCCGATACATGCCAGGACGCCGTACCACGCGAAGAACGACAGCCACTGCTGCAGTTCCGGGCGGCCCTTTGCCCACACGGCGACGATTATGCCCGCGAGCATGATGAGGTACCAATAAAGAGCGGTCCGGCGGTGACCTACGCCCGCCCGGACCATCCTTTGATAATAATGCTCCCGGTGCGCTTGCCAGAACTTTTCGCCACGTAACAGACGTCTCAAAAGTGTTACAGATGCGTCGGCAATAAAGGGCGCGAACACCAGCGCCGGAAACCAGATCGGCCAGACGCCGGCCCGCCAGCCCCAATAGCCGAGCGCACCAGCCAGGAATCCGAGCGGAATCGAACCCGCGTCGCCGAGAAACAGCCGCGCCGGATGGAAGTTCAGCAGCAGAAAGCCGAGCGCGGCGCCGGCGACAGCCGAGCCGGCCACGGCCAGATCCGGTGACGGCATCGGGCCGGTCAGCGCCGCGACCGCATATGCGCCGAAGCCGAACAGCGCCATGCCGCCCGCGAGGCCGTCGGCGCCGTCCATGAAGTTGTAGAGGTTCGTCAGCCACACCATCGCGAAGCCGATGCCGACCAGCAGCCACCACGGTGCGTCGGCCGGGAACACGGCGATCAGCGCGACGACCGCCGCGAGGTGCGCCGAGAACCGCACGCGGGCGGGCAGCCCGCGCCGGTCGTCGATCTGCGACATCGCGGCGAGTCCGGCGGCGGCGACGGCGATCAGCCACAAGTGCGGCGCCAGCGCGAACAGCGCAACGACGCAGACCGGTACGATGCCCCATCCGCCGACGCGCGGCGTCGGCAGCGTATGGAGCGAACGGTCGTTCGGAATGTCGGTGGCAAGGCGCCACGCGAGGCCGGTCGCGAGCAGCATGCGCAGGATGGCCGTGGACGCAAGTACGGTGGCCAACGTCACCGCAGCTGCAGTGATCCATGAGGGAGTTGCGAGAAGCATGTGTTTATATTTGGGTACCGCGCGAACGATACCATGTAGCGGTCGCTTCGAGTCCCTGCTGCGTCGTGAACGGAGGTTGCCAGTCCAACGTGCGTTTCACGTGGGCGGTATCGAGCCGCAAGCTACCCGTTAGACGATCGACAGCAGCATGTCGACCAGTCAGTTTGCCAAGCGCATGCAACGCCGCAACCGGCACTGGAAACAGCCTCGTCGGCCTGCCGAGCACATCGCCGAGCGCGCGCAATAGCTCCACGATGGAAAGAGCGTCGTCATCGGCGATATGAAAGCACTCACCGGCAGCGCGTGGATCGCTTGCGCATCGCAGCAGGCTGTCGGCCAGATTTTCGATATACACGAGACTGCGGCGAGCGGTGACGCTCGCCAGCGGAAGCGGAATCGCCATGTCGACCGCTTTCATCAGCCCCAGAAAATTGGCGCCGACGCCTGGGCCATAGACGAGGGGCGGTCGCACAACGACGACTTCAAGACCTTGCGTTTGCCCGAATTCCCGGATCGCCAGTTCAGCCTCGAGTTTTGACATGCCATACGGATCTGTCGGCATCGGCTCGTCGTCCTCGCGCCACGGCCGTCCCGGCTCCCCCTCTCCCAGCGCCTTGATACTGCTTACCAATACCAAGCGGCGGGCACCAGCTCGCAATGCCGCCCTTGCGACGTTCAAGGACCCTTCGACATTTACTGCCCTGAAGGCGGCAAGCGGGTCTGCCACTCGATCCCGCATAACATGGACGCGAGCAGCTAGGTGAATAACGGCATCGCAACGGTCGAGCGCGGGGAAACCATTCGCAACACCGGCAAAGTTGTCGTCGCCAATCACACACTCATGAACGTAGGACTCGCACACACCGGGCCGACGCACCAGTCCGATCACGTGATTGCCTTGTGCGTTGGCACGTAAACTGACGGCGCGCCCCACGAATCCGTTTGCACCGCTGATCGCAATTCGCATCACACATACCTTCCAATGAACGGCACGACTGCATGTCGCGCTGTTGCAGTATTCATGCCACCACCGAACGGTATACGTCGCAGGTTTTCTCGACCGTCGCGGACCAGGTAAAGGCGGTTGCCCGGCGCAAGCCCTTTGCAACCAGTTCGCCACGCAGTGACTCATTGTCCAGCGTGCGTTCGAGACCATCCGCGATGGCGTCAACAGCATACGGATCGACCTCCCATGCCGCTCCTCCAGCCACCTCGGGTAACGAAGTGACGTTCGAGGTCAGTACGGGTACGCCGCTCGCCATCGCTTCCGCCACCGGCAGACCAAATCCTTCGTAAAGCGAAGGGTACGCAAATACCGCCGCGGATGCGAACAACTGCACGAGATCGTTGCGGGACACATATCCGGGTGCGATCAATTGACCGCGCTTGGCCAAAGGTTCGATTTCCCGCATCAGCTCCGAATTCATCCAACCCTCCGCGCCAATCAGTACGAGGGGAAACGCCTGGCGGACCGCAGCCGGCAAGCGCGAGAACGCCTCCACGAGACGGCGCAGGTTCTTCCGGGGCTGAAGTGTGCATACCGATAGTGCGAAGCCCCGGTAGCGCAATCCAAAACGCGATAGCACCGACTCGCATTCGTCCTCGCCCCGAGGCCTAAAACAGGGCTCCACGCCAAGATGGATCGCGATCACCTTGTCGTCCGGCAAGCCGTAGATCTCATGAATGGCCTGCTTCGTGTAGTGGCTCACTGCAATCACGGCCCGCGCCTGCTCCAGAGTCCGAGGTAGTCCGTCGTCTACGTATTTAACGGCGGCTTTGGGATGAAATTCCGGATGGCGGCGATGCGATAGATCGTGAATCGTAACGACGGTCGGTCCGCGATACCGGGACGCGATGAAATTTGTCTCGTGATAGATATAACCGCGAGCTGCAAATTCATCGCGCGGCCGCGCCGAAGCAAATCCCCTGAGCAATGTGCGCGCCTCATAGACTCCTGGAACATTCCGCGCCGCACGAACTGCGGACGCTACCGGCCCGCGGGTCAGCCGAGCCGCCTTTTTCAGGGCGGATTGATCGCACATCAATTCGCTAAGGCTGTCGTCCTCGTATACTTTCGGACCGATCCATCCTGCCAGAGCTTCGATATCCCGTTGCGTTCGCAGTCCTTCCAGCAAATGCTGGGTGTAGTAACCGACACCGCTTCTAGGAGGTCGCAGAGAATTCAGATCAAAAACGAGCTTCATGCGGTCCACTAACGCCTGATTGGAGACTGTTTGAGGTTTGCCAGAGGAGGCAGTTAACCATCGATCGCCGCGCTTTTGCCTCGATTGCGAGATCCTCGTCGTGCCGCACCCGCAACGGATTCTGCCGAGTGGGAACGAAACGCACGGAATACCGAGGTCATGTCAAGCAATAGCGGCCACGGACGGGGGCAATAGCTTAACACCCAGCCTGTCATGAAAGCGTGCCCGACAATCACCTTGCACACCGCACCACTTCTACGTAGTGCACGACGCCCCCCGTTCCTCCGACACGGACGGCGCGCTTACTTGTGGCGCGGGTCAGACTCGAAAAGGGCACGATTATGTCGCCAAATGCAGTCAATGATCGTGCGAGCCGGTGTATCCCTAGTCGACGCGAATACAGAAGCCGCCGAAGCGGTCCGGTGTAGCTCCGGTTGGGCTAGTACAGGACTCGCGCCCCGTCGACGAACCACAAAAAGTTTGTAACCTATTGCGTCGGATAGGGCGGGAGCCAGCGGAATCTCGGCTACAATCGCCCATTGCACCATAGATTCCTGCCGCTTACGTTCACATGAGCATTGTTCCCATCATCATCTGCGGTGGCGCGGGCACCCGCCTTTGGCCGGTATCGCGCGAAGCGTTTCCGAAACCCCTGCTCAAGCTGGCGGACGGTCAATCTCTACTGCAAAAGACTTACCTTCGCGCGTGCGGCATTCCAGGCGTCGAGGAAATCGTCTTCGTCACGAATCGCGATACATACTTCCTGACCAAGGACGAGTGCACTGAAATTCGCCACGACGGTGTGAAGATGGGGTTCGTACTCGAACCGGTGCCGCGCAATACCGCGGCAGCGATCGAAGCCGCTGCGCTGGTCGTGCGTGAGCGCCATGGTCCGGAAGCGGTCATGCTCGTCATGCCGGCGGACCATTTGATCAACGATCTCACAGCGTTCAATGCGGCGGTCCAGAAGGCATCGGAAGCAGCCAATGCCGGCAAGGTGGTGGCGTTCGGCGTGAAGCCGACCCGCGCTGAAACGGGCTTCGGCTATATCCAGTACGAACGCGGCACGCGTGAAGAAACCGACGCTTGCGACATCGTCAGCTTCGTCGAGAAACCGAACGCCGAAGTGGCTGCAAAGCTTGCGAGTGACGGTCAACATGCGTGGAATGCCGGCATTTTCTGTTTCGCGGCCCAGACGATGCTCGACGAAATGGAAACGCTGGCGACCGACGTTGCCGAGCCGGTCAAGCAAGCCATCCCCGATGGAAGCTGGACCTCGAGCGGCGAGGATTACGTCGTGGAACTCACGCGCACAGCATTCGAAACGGCAAAGGACATCTCGATCGACTACGCCGTGATGGAGCGCACGAAGAGGGCGGCAGTCGTGCCGTGCGACATCGGCTGGAGCGACATCGGCTCCTGGCTCGCCATCAGCGACCTGACCCAGCCCGACGATCAAGGCAACCGGATTGAAGGCGCCGCCCTTCTGCACGATACGTCGAACTGCTATTTCCGTTCCGAAGACCGGATGATCGGTGCAGTGGGTGTCGAGGATCTCGTGGTCGTGGACACCCCCGACGCACTGTTGATCGCCCGGCGCGACCGCGCGCAGGACGTCAAGCAAATCGTCGCGCAGTTGAAGCAATCGAATCACGACGCGTATCGAATACATCGGACGGTTCATCGTCCGTGGGGCACTTATACGGTGCTCGAAGAAGGTGATCGCTTCAAGATGAAGCGCATCGTCGTCAAGCCCGGGGCGTCGTTGTCGTTGCAGATGCACCATCATCGCAGCGAACACTGGATCGTCGTGCGCGGATGTGCAGATGTCGTCAACGGTGAACGCGTCATTTCGCTACAACCGAACGAGTCGACATACATTCCCGCTGGGCACAAACATCGGCTGATCAATCCGGGTGTCGTCGACCTCGTACTCATTGAAGTGCAGTGCGGAGAATATCTCGGGGAAGACGATATCGTCCGCTTCGAGGACGTCTACGGACGGGCGCCTGCAACCTGACACCAAGCGGCGCAATACTCAAGGGGGCGATACGATATCGCCCCCTGCCGTTTGCGCTCCTTTGGTGACCTGAAGCGATATGCACGTTTTACATTTCTACAAGACCTACCGCCCGGACTCGATGGGAGGGGTAGAAGAACTCATCGGCCAGGTATGCTCGGGCGCTAGCAAGCATGGAATCACCAGTGAAGTCCTGACCGTTAGCACGGACACGACTTCCGTCGACTTTGGCGACCATGTTCACCATCGAGCCAAGGTGAACGTCCAGATTGCGTCCTCTCCATTCTCGATTGCGGCATTCCAGCGCTTTGCCGAACTGGCCCGACGGGCCGATGTCATCCATTACCACTTTCCGTGGCCCTTCATGGATGTCGTCCATTTCGCCACGCGTTGTCGGAAGCCGTCTGTCGTCACGTACCATGCCGACATCACGCGGCAGAAGGTTCTGCTTCAGGCTTACAAGCCACTGCAGCGCCTCTTTCTGCGCGACGTCGATCGAATCGTGGCGACATCGCCAAACTACCTCGAGACAAGCCCCGTATTGCGTCAATTCAAGGACAAGGTTGACGTCATTCCGATCGGTCTCGATGAAACTCGCTACCCTACGGTCGACCCAGAGCGAGTCGCCTATTGGCACAACCGGGTAGGTTCAAAATTCTTCCTGTTCGTCGGCAATTTGCGCTACTACAAAGGCCTGCACATCCTCTTGGATGCGCTCGTCAATACGTCGATGAAGGTGGTAATCGTCGGAGCCGGGCCAGTCGAGAGCGAGCTGAAGGCCCAAGCCGCACGCCTCGGGCTGGGTGACCGTGCGATATTCGTCGGCGCGGTGCCCGACGAAGACAAGGTTGCCCTTCTGAGTATGTGCCACGGGCTCACGTTTCCGTCGCACCTCCGCGCCGAGGCATTCGGCATCTCGCTAGTCGAAGGAGCAATGTTCGGCAAAGCGTTGGTTTCCACCGAGATTGGCACGGGTACCTCGTATGTGAATGTCGCGGGCAAGACGGGACTGGTTGTTCCCCCGAACGATCCCGCCGCCCTGCGCGCTGCAATGACCACCCTGTGGAACGATTCCGACCTGGCTGCAACACTTGGTAAACATGCACGCCAGCGATTCGAGCAAAATCTAACCGCCGGACAGATGATCGATCGCTACGTCGATCTTTACCATCAATTGTCCCGGTAAGGGTGCGACGGCGACGGCGGAGACACCAGCGCGGCCGAATCGCCTCAGGCCAATCAATTCCCTTGCAAGCAAACGATGTCGCAGCGCATTGATAAAACAACGCTCCTGAGCCGGCTGGAACAAGCCGGCATAAACAGAACCTTTACGATCGCATTTACCCCTCGCTGCGGCAGTACCGTCTTGTCCAATGCATTGACCGGCGCCGGCATTGGACGACCGACCGAGTACTTCCAGTATCCCTACTCCGAACAGTCACCATTTGGTGTAACACCTGGGGAACGTTTCGAAGAAAATTTTGAAACGCTGGTGCTCGATCGAAGTGCCAATGGTATTTTCGGTTCAAAGATCATGCACGATCATCGTGCGCACCTCGATGACTGGTTGGCAAGCAGCGTTGACGGCTACGCAACGCTGGACGACATCCTGCCCAACCATCGCTGGGTTTATATCCGGCGAGAAAATTCGATCAAGCAAGCCGTATCCCTCTACATTGCGGACGAAACCGGTGTATGGCACATGCCGACAGGCAGTGATTCAGGCATATCTCTGCCGGAAGTTCGATACGACTTCTTCGCGATCCTGACGAAGCTGATGATGCTTTTATCACATGAAGCTAACTGGGACGCGTATTTCGACAAGACCGGCATCCAACCGCTGCGGATGACGTACGAATCACTAATAGCTTCTCCGTCCAAGTTCCTTACGGCGATGGCCGATCATCTCAACGCTCCCGCGCACGAGATAACCAGCGCCCATTTGAGCCGCAGCGGAGGCCTGGATAAAATATCCGACCGATTGAGCGACGTTTATCGAGATATTCGTGAGCGCTTTACTAAAGATTTTCTCAACATCGGACGGCGTGATAATCGTGCAATGCTCGGCGCCGGCCTAGAGCGCTGGGTCGATTTCTTCGGCAACCAACGATGGCGAACCGAGGATCCCAAATAAGCGAGATATCTGCCGACGCGCAGGTACCCTGCAATCTACACAATAGCTACCTGAGTTCATCCTCCTGCGCCCCTGATCATCGAGCGCATTCGGTCTTCGCGCGGCTCAGCAAGAAAGAGCTGCCGCCACGAATTGACAGTCCTGAACTCCACGAAACGATACGTCATCGCGGAAAGAAATACCGTCGCCCCAATGAAGCAGGCGATACGTATCGCCCCCGCCCCGCCGAGATCGATCTGCAACGCGCGCAGTACGGGCAGATGCCAAAGATAGACGCTATAGCATCCCATGCCGAACACCTGCAACACACGGGAACGCAATAACCTTGCGAGCAGCGACCGGTCGCTCAGTGCAGTGACGATAAACAGCGCCAACGCGATATCGAGCACGTTGTTCAGGACGGCCGTCCATTCCGCCGGAATCCGTTTGTCGAAGCACCCGGTAAAACCGCAAGTTGCCACAACCAGCAACGCCGTCGCAACAAGAGGCAGAACGCGGTGACCATGCGGCCATTGTCCGATCACATAAGAGCGCGCAAGCCACATGCCGATAACGAACTCATCGAGTCGGCCAACGAGAAGTGCGTCGATGATCCAGTCCGGCCCGAAGAATACCGGGTAGTAAATTCTCCGGAGCAGCCGGACGCACAATGAGAAAACAATTGCAAAGCCAAGCAGTCGCGTCAAGCCGATCCGCTCTGCAATCGCGACCAAGAGTGGAAATATCAGGCTGAACAGCACTTCTGTTCCAACGGACCAGAGCGCCCAATTCGAAGATGGCGAGTACGTATCCGGAAAAAGCGGGAACGTAAAGGTCAGGCACCGGACGATCTCACGGATCGCCCGTTCATTTGCATTGACGAATTGTCCGCTCAGAGCGAACGTCGCCACCACGACAAGAAAATACATTGGCATCAGGCGAAGGAAGCGATGCCTGTAGAACTGAGCAACATCTTCGCGCCCGGTGAAGCTCCGTTTACCGGCTGCATACGGCAAATAGAGCACGAAACCCGAAAGGATGAAGAACAGGTTCACGCCCATCCAACCATTCCATAGTACCAGCTCGGTAGGCATGCCCCAAAGGCGCGGCGGCGTCGGCACAAGCACAAAACTCAAGTGATGCCAGACAACCGCAAGAATGGCGATTCCGCGCAGCCCATTGATCTCAGCAAGGCGAGGGATTCGAACTCCGTGCTCCGGAACAGTGGCCATGATTTCCGCCGATCACCCTTTGCCGCTACGTCACGCGTAGCGCAAATATCTGCGATACGCGTGACGCACGACTCAAATTTGCCGACTCGAAACTATTACAACAACTTCAACATTAGCGATTCGAAGCCCGGTAGTACGCGCAAGTTGCCGTATCCGCTAATATGGTCTCCGTCGAAGAACAGGGGTCTTCTGCCGTCATATGCTGAACACGCCTTATCCGAACACAGCATCGGCAGCGGATCCCAAGTATATACATTCGGCACCTTCGCTTCCATCTGCTCATACGATTTCAGAATCGGAGCTCGCATTTCATCGATTTCACTACGACTGATCAACGGACCGCGCTCACAAATCGGATTGTGCCGATTGAACCAATCCGAGCAACGATATGGAACCATACGGAAAATCGGCTTTGGTGCTTCCAGCACAACTTTGCCACCACGCTTCTCTATATCCTGCAGTATCGGAATGGCCTCTTCGACTGATCGAGTTCGGCCTTTGACTGCCTCGTCACCAAACAACTGATTCCGCGCAGTCTCGTCGCCAAAATAAGCCCATTGATCGATCATTCGGGGCAAACGCAATGAGGGCAGGAAAACCACGTCACCAGGCTGCAGCTTCGCCAGCATATCCTTCAACGCCGAATCGCCGTACTGATGGCAGACCGGGTTTCCGTTCTCGCGCCACGGCTGCAAACTAATAAACGGACAACCGGCATTGTTGTAAGCGTAAACCGTTACACCTGTTTGCACGACGAATTGCTTGAACATTCCCGAATAGGCCATCGCATGAGAGTCGCCGATTACGAAGACCCGATGCGAACTCTTCACCGGCAGATCGCAGTTTTTACGCGAATAGACCCAGAGCTGCCCACCTTGCACGTCCTGAGGCGCGACGTCGGTATGACAACCGGGGAAAGCGGGATTCGTGTCGGTTCCATACGGATACCAATCGTCTCCGTGTCTAGTCACGGTGCTCAGGGAAAACTTGGGTTGAGCTTCAGCCATCATTGAGGACAGCCCCGCGCCGCCAATCATCAGGCAAAGTCCGCATCCCACGATGACGAGGCGCGGAATTCGGGCTGCCGACAACCCATGTCGAAACGGTTCCTCAATGAATCGGTATGACGCCATCGCCAACGCGAACGTCAGCACAATGGCGCAAACGATCGCGAGCGGCGACTCAAGCCCCGCCGTCCAGCGCAACACCACGTAAACTGGCCAGTGCCACAAATAGAGCGAATAGGAAATTCGCCCCACAAACCGAGCCGGACCACTTTCAAGTACCGTCGAGATGAAACCCGCATGCTCGCGACGATACAAAAATCCCAGCAAGCCGACCGTGCCGATCACTGGAATGATCGCACCAGGAAACGGATAATGATCTGACTTCGAAATCACGAGTCCGGCCATCACCGTCGCTAACGAGATCCATGCCCCTATCTTGGCGCCCGCGGTAGCAGGCGCTCGAGCCGATTCATTCGTGATGAACCCCGAGAGCACGAAACATTGGTACAGCAAAACGCCAGCGGCCAGCTCCCAGAATCGACCAAAAATGAAGTAGAACGCTTGCGTTTGATTCGCCTGCCCGAGCCAGTGCCCCCACACGAAGGACGCACCGAACGCCGCAGCAATCAGAATGACCGACAGATGTCGCCAGTTCTTTCGTGCGAGCCAAGCCCAGAACAAAAACGGAAAGGCCAGATAGAACTGCTCCTCAACGCCAAGCGACCAAGTGTGCGTGTATGGATTGAATTCAGCGGTCGGAGAAAAATAGTCGTTGCCGACCGAGCCCAAAATGAAGTTGCTCAGACCGAAGAATGCATAGAGACCGGTCTTTTGGCTCTTATCACTCAGATACGACGACGGGATGAACAATGCGGAAACGAGTCCCGTCACCAGCAACACGACGATCAGTGCAGGCAAAATTCGCCGCATCCGCCGTGCATAGAACAACAGCAGAAATCGCCCGATCGAGATCGAACCGAGATTCGCGACCGAGGAACTGACGACGAATCCGGAGATCACGAAAAAGATATCGACCCCGGAAAAGCCACCTGGAAGCCAATGGGCGTTCAGATGGAAAAGCATGACGGACAATACCGCCAATGCACGTAGGCCGTCGATATATGGAAAATAGGCTGTCTTCGCACTCGCCATTGCTAGTTATCTTAAAAATTGGGCGCCTTTATCACTGCCCGAGCGACATCCCACGCAGGCAGGCCGCCTTGAATTATTGGATCTTGCTTACGAGATTGACGAAATTCCTTGCTACCCTGGTCGGCGAAAACTGCTCAGCATACCGGGTCGCATGTCTAACAAACGTCTCATAACTCTCGCCACCCTGACCGCGCCATGCAGCCGACGTGACTTTCTCCACTGCTTGAGCAAGCTCTGCGGAAAGACTGTTAATGCAGCCCGTGTCGACGAGTCGACCGAAGCCGTTCGTCACCGACGGTACGTTGGAGTTGTCGTAGGCGATGACATAGCATCCGTTGGAGATCGCCTCGACAATCGGAACTCCGAATCCTTCGTGATAGGTCGGCAAGACGAACAAATCGGCATCCTGCAGGATCTCGTGCTTCTGCTCTTCCGAAGCGTTACCATGAATGTTAACGTCGACGCGTCGGCCATACTGTCGCACCAGCGCGGCAATGATCGTCTCGATCTGCGCCAGAAGTTCAGGATCCGAAAACAACAGATTGCCGACCATATCGACTTTGAGTCCGCATGTCGGGTTCGATGCCAATACGTTGCTGAGCGCCATCAGCAACTCATGCGGCCCTTTCGACTTCACGAACCTGCCTATGAACGCGATGCGTACGATATTGTCCACAACGCTCGGCTTTCTCGATGGAGGGTGCGACATCGAGTGAATTGCAAGTGGCAACACCGTGGCAGGCGTGTTGATACCGGCCTTGCGGAGCACCTCGAGATTCGTATCGCTCACGCAGATGACGTGATCGGCCCACGCAATATTCGACATCTGCGAAAAGGACTGGTCGATCAGTGCACGACTTTCCGGTTTGACGAACTCCCGCGGCGTGACATTATGAAACACCACCAGACGTCGTGCGTTCGCCGGAACGATCGACAACAGATCGAACAGCGGATAGTAGATGCCGAAGTGAAAGATGACGACATCACTCGTCAGAAAATGCGGATCGAACGCAATATCCCTGACGTCAGACACCACCGTCGACGGAATGTCTTCATACTCGCATGCGTACGCGTACAAGCGAATGTCGTCGACACCGCTCTTGCGCAAAGCGCGTACTTCGTCACGGATGCTGTTGGAAATTGCGTCGTTCTTCACGCAAATTCCGTTCACGTATGAGACTTTCATTACGCAACCGAATTGAGGTGGTTGTTGATCGCAAGCGAATAAAGTGCCGAGCTCTCGGATGCCATACGCGTTGCCGTAAACCGCTCCGCGAACAGGCGTTTTCCGGCAGCCCCCATACGCTCACGCAGTTCGGACGAGTCGACAAGCCGCCGAATTGCTTGCGCAAGCGACTTCGCGTCACCTGGTGTCACTAGTAATCCGTTGACATCGTGCGAAACCACCTCCGGCATCCCGCCCGCGGCGCATCCGATCACAGGCTTTCCTTCGCGCATGGCCTCGAGGAACACGAGACCAAACGATTCGAATCGACTCGGGGCGATAAAGACGTCGCATTCGGCATAAGCCGCGCGCACCACCTCATCCGGCACACGGCCCTCGAACGACAAACGATCGCCCCACTTGCGCCCAGCATCCGAATCGATAAAAACGTCCTTGAAGGGACGTCCGGTCGGACCCGGCAGCGTGTCATCACCGATCACCCGCACCTTCAGGTTCGGTGTTTCTGAGAGTACATCCGGAAGCGCCTCCAATAACACGTCAATGCCTTTGCGCGGCTCAAGTCGACCGACAAACAGCAGCGTGACAACATCGGGGTTTGACGTAGGCTTCCCCTTCGACGTGGGCGCATTTGCCGCAAGACCGTGCGGCACGACGATCGTCTTCTGTTGATCGAATTTGAATCCGTACGCGGCCTCGATCTCGGTCACGATCGCGCGACTATTGGCGCGAACCGCATTTACGCGAGTCATCATTTCCTGCTCCAGCGCGAGCATCGGCTTGCCGAACGACTTCATCCACGCGGCATCGGCGGCGTACTCGGGATGCGTCTGAATCCAGAAGTGCAGCGTCGTGTGCAAACTCGTCACTACCGGCCAACGACCGTCGAACAGGAATGCGCATCCCTCGCAGTCCCAGATCGGCGCTTCGATCACGCCGATCTTGCGATGCGACGCAATGCGCTCGACTTCCTCGAGCGCCGTTGCCGACCAGTTCCAGATGTGGGCGGGAATATTCCTCTCGACGGCATCGCTGGAACGCCCCATCTCTTTCGTTACGATACGGTGAATCCACGCGCCATTTTCGAAATCGACACGATTGAAATCCGGGCTCTGTGTAATCACGTGAACGATTCGGCCTTCCGAGCCGAGCCCTTCGGCAAGATCCTTGTTGAACGTGGCAATTCCACCTGCTTGAGCCGGCGGATAATCACGCGCGATCAACACAATTGCGTCCTGACTCGAATCACCGAATGTCTGGAATTTCTTGAATTCGCCAGCGACACGCGCCTTCTTTTCAGCGGTGATCAGTTCCGCGTGCCCGTTCAATCCATGTTCAACGCCGGTATCCCAGGCGCGGGCATTCTCCTCCTTGAATTTGTCGAGTTCCGACTTGTCAAGACGGCCGCCGTCTATATGGAAGCGAATATCGTTTTGGTGTCCTTGCGAAAACTTCCGGTTGTCGTCGAAGATCTCTTCCAGCGGCAGATATTTGCGTGCGTGCTTGAGCGAAAAATAGATCTTGTTCTTGATCACCGGATACCGGTAACGCGTGATCTTGTGATCGTCGCGAACATGGCTCGGCGCAAATTTATGGTGCACGTACGCATTCGACAACTGACGAATGACGTATCCGGCGTCGACCAATCGGCAGCACAGCTCCGTTTCATCGAGGTAGTACTCGATCTCCTCGTCGAAGCCGCCCACCTCCATCAGGGCTGACCGCCGAAATGATGCGTTTGTCCCCTGAAGGTAAGGAAATTCATAGGATCCCGGGAAACACAGATGCTCGGCACTCTTCTTTGCGGCCCAGTTCGAATTTCCCAAGCGATTGGCGGTACTGTACTCATACTGGAATGTGTAACCCGTCTGATCGAACACGAGTCCACCCGCACCGCCGATTTCTGGAGAGTCGTAGGCTGCCGCGAGTTGCGTGAGCCATTCCGGCTCCGGGATCGCATCGTCATCGATAAAGGCAACGACGTCACCTTCGGCCATGCAGATGCCGACGTTTCGAGAAACCGACAGGTTCGCGACCGGACACGTCCCGGCGCGGATGAACGACGACCAGGACGAAATCACGTCCGCCGACCCATCAGTCGACGGCCCGTTGACTACGATGACTTCGAAGTCACCAGCGTACCGAATCCAGCGAAAACTCTCTAACGTCTTCTGCAACAATTCGGCACGATTGAGCGTATTTATGACAATCGAAAAGCTCAACATGGGTTACCTCGATCTTTCGGTACAGTGTTTGATGGTGATACTCGACAAAGCGGCGTCGTTCGCACATTCGATGGTTCGGTATGCTTGCCGTTTCGTTTCGTCGCGGCCATCGAGGGCCTGACCGAACGAAGGCGGGCGACGACTGCGCTCGATCGCAGACGTTGCATTAGGCCGGTATCGCACGTTTCGCCACGATCTCAAACTCGTAGCAGTTCCCATTGCGGCGCCCAGTCTCGATCACCGAAATATCGACAAACCCCGCCTCCTTCAGAAGACCCGACATGGATTCAGGGGTGAACATATTGAAGTGAAAATCGCCGTCGTAATCCTGACCACCGAACGTCACCTCGCGCAGGTATGTGTACGGATAGTCACCATCGATGTAGTTCTTCATCATCGCCTGTGCATCGGGAACGACGGCGTGGAACTCGCCGCCCGGCTTCAGAAGGCCGAACCAGTATGGCAGCAACTCGCGGGCCATCTGCTCCTGAGGAAAATGCTCAAGCAGGTGCGCGGAGAAAATTTCAGTCAACTCACCATTCTCGAAGGGCAGTTCGTCGACCTCCGAGACGATATCGACACCCGGCAATGCTCGGCGGTCGACATTCAAATAGCCATCGAGCGCGATATGGCCGCAACCCAGATTAAGCCGCAACTGACCGTTGCTGGCTGCTGCGGCCACCTTCTCCTTCGCGATGATTTCTGTCTTCGCCTTCAGCGTGTCTTCCTTCTCGCCCGGCGACGAAGCGCCGTAGCGCATTTCGAACATCAATTCCCGGCGAACGAATTCGACGCGGCCAAGCAGATACCGAACAGAGTCGTCCATGCCGCCCAAGCGCTCGTCCAGTCGATGTGCAAGCGCCTCGACTTCCGACAGGCGTGCGTCCGCACTTTCGCGCAGCTTCGCCAATGCGTCATGGTCCGCGGCCTTGCGTTCTTCGAGTACGGCCTTCAGTTGTTTGACGTCCGCATGAAGCCGTCGCAACGCAACGGGCACCGATCGTACGAGGTTGTCTTGGTCGTTATCGATCAACCGTTGACGATCGTTCAGCTCCGACAACGTGCGCAAGAGCATCGGAAGCTGATCTCGTTCATAAACGTCCTGACGATGCATGACGTCAGCGCGGAACTCTGGGAGTCGTATCGCGGCGACCACGATGCGTACGAGTCGGCCCACTACCGGCCAGTTCGCAACGGCTCGCACCACCTTTCTAATTTCAGCCTTCATATTCAGTCAACTCTCAAAATACGCTCAATGATTCTCTGCCGCGACCAGGCGCGGTGCTCACGAAGTTTCCGTCCTCGGCTTTCGTTCGACAGTGCGAAAGGTCTGCTGTATCGAGGTCGCCCTGAAGCTCCGCGCGTACACTCAAATCAACTTCCGGATCTTGCGCGCTGGAACGCCACCATACAGCCAACCCGCCTCGACTTCATCGCACGTCACGACTGCGCCCGCGGCGATCACCGCATGGTCGCCGATCGTACACGGGCCCGCGACGATCGCGTTGGATGCAATCCAAACGCCTTTCCCGATCACGATATCGCGCCCTGCCCGCGGATAGTCGTGCCGGGCGGACATCTGCTCAGTCAACGGATGCGTACCCGTAATTAGACTGACGTTATGACCGAAGAACGTTTGATCGCCAATGACGATGCGCCCTGATGACACATTCATCAGCGTGTTCACCAATTGCACGCCCTCTCCGAGCGAGATGCGATCCCATTCACCTCCGAACACGACCGGCGTCATGACCAGTCGCTGCGCGATTCCCGGTGTCATCCGCTCGATGAGGCGCTCGACGACGGAATCTGACTCCCATGGCACGGACTGCGACGCGTTGGGCGAATGCTCGGCTACCACGCGCCGGGCAACCTGAGCCGTGAAGTCCGCTGATTCAGCAAGACGCGAGATCACACGATCGGTCACGGCTTCAATCAATCGTTCCCGGATTTTTGTCCTAAGACGCTCAAACATGTGAATATCCGACTGGCAACGACGCGATCGCTCAATCGAGCGAATGCATCGAAACATCGTAGTCCACGTGCACAACGCCCCACAAATCCCGCTTTACCACTTCGTCGGGGAATCGCACTGCGAACCGTGCGCCGCCTACGCAGTAATCAATCACGGTCGTGACGAGACTCTGCCCTCGATTTTCGGGATGCTCCGTGGTCACACCGACCCCCGCGATCAATCCATACTCGCCAGGACACAGCGGGTTCGCGAAGGTGAATTCCATCATATGCTGGATATGCGGTGTCGCCTCCGACGGGAACACGTCCTGTACTGCGGAACTGAAATGCAGGATTTGTCGCCCCGATGAATCGGTGATGCCAAGCGCGAGGGAACTGCGCTCGGGAGGCGGCGATACCACGTGAAAGAAAACGCGAACGCGCATCTTCTTCTCGATGTCGATGGTGTCGCACTCATTGCCCTCCGGATCGATTACGCTGATATCGTCAATCCGGATCTCGCCGGTGCCGGTACGCAACGGCTCGACACGCGATGAAAATGCGCGCGTCCGGGCCTTGTCGGGGCGCACATGCGTACGCGTCGTCACCGTTTCGCCGGCCGTGGCTTGCGTATCCGCCGAGACGTCGTCGTCATCGACTTCGGTGACGTCGATACCAGCTCGCACCATCCGGCTGAACACTTCACTCTGGTATGCGGCGCCGACCTGCTTCGAACTGCCGAGCAGTCGAACGCGCCCTTTCTCGAGCCACAGGCCTCGATTGCAAAGTGCACGCACCGAATCCGCAGCGTGCGTCACGTAGATGAACGTCGTCCCTTCATCAAGCATCGTGCGGATCTTGTGCAGGCACTTGTTCTGAAAGTATGCATCGCCGACGCTCAGCGCCTCGTCAACGATCAGAATGTCGGGTTGCACGTAGACTGCGCATGCAAACCCGAGCCGCACTGCCATCCCGCTGCTGTATGTCTTGACGGGATGATCGACTGCATCGCCCAGTTCACTGAACCTGATGATTTCCGGCTGAGCGGCAATGGCCTGCTCTTGCAGCATGCCATGCAGCATGCAGAACTGGACGATGTTTTCACGTCCAGACAGTTCCGGATTAAACCCTGCGCCCAGTTCGAGAAGCGCCGATACGCGCCCGGAGACATTGACCAAACCGGTACTCGGATTGAGTACGCCGGCCAGGACCTTCAGGAGCGTACTCTTGCCGCTGCCGTTTTCCCCTACTACACCGAATCGGTCGCCTTTCTCAAGCGAGAATGAAACGTCGTCCAGCGCACGAGTTTCGCGAAAATATTGCCTCTTGCCCGCCGACATCAACTCGAGCAAGCGATGTCGCGGCGAAGAATACGAACGGTAGATCTTGCTGATATTGCTCAGCTCGATAACCTTGGAGCGATCTTGTGTCGACATGAACTAACTCTTGACCTTTAAAGGACGTCTGCGAAGCCAGGCTTCAGCTTGCGAAAAATATATGCACCGATCGCAACGGCACCCACCGCTACAACGATCAGAATTCCGACATATTCCCAATTGAACGGAATCCCGGGAAACACGGCTTGCCGAGATGTCTCCACCATGTAGTAGAACGGATTGAGCGTCATTACGATGTTGCGCATCCAGATCATGCGCGATGCCTCCACCATCGTCGCCGGATACAGGATCGGCGTGAGCCAAAAGATGATGTTCGTGCACAGCGGAACGATCGGCACCATGTCCGGGACATAGACCGAAATGGCCGAGATGCCATAGGCAAAGCCGATCGAAATCGCAAGCGAGAGCGCCCAGATAATGGGAAACATCCAGATCATGGCTCCCGGCACGACACCCTTAATGATCAACAGGCCGATTACGAAAACAAAAATGATGCCCTGACTGATCAGCGCCGACGTGAGTGGAATCAGCGGCAAGACCCAGACCGGAAACGCGATCTTGCTGATGAGATAGCTGTATTCCCGCAGGATGCCGGTGCTGCGCCCCGTCACTTCGGTGAATACTGTCCACAGCGAGAATGGCACGAAATAGAAAAGGGCAAACGGAATGTCACCGTATTGGGCCCCCATTCGTCCCCGCATCAGGATCGAGAACACGACCACGTTGATGAGGGAGTAAAGCAGCGGTACGCCGACGTTCCATGCCGTACCCGCGTACGAGCTGGCGTAGCGATTCTTCAGATCTCGCTTCGCAAGCATCCACGCCAACCTCAGTGAACTCCCGACGGAGTGATGTGCTTTGTCCTGCATCGGTTTTCGATACCCAATTAATTAGAGTCCCTTCGAAGGCGGACTCGAATGACACGCGCCTCGCGAACGTGTTGCGCGACGAACTCAGGCGCCTTTTAGCCCTTTTGCACAGCGCCGACGGAGATGGCGATCAACAGCGGTGACACGCGTCCCTTGCCCAGCTGCCGCTTGGCAAACCCGTCATTTTATCAGCCACCTCGGCTGACAGACGACCGCTCGGCGACGAGCCCGCGGACAATCCCGCCGAGCCGCGCCGACATCTCGTCCCACGACCTGGCTTGGATCCACGCCGCCTGAGCACCGGCCTTGCTTCGCAGCAGCGCGGAATCGCCGAGCAGCGTAGCCAGATCAGCGGAAATCGCGCGCGCATCAGTGCCCGAGAACCGATGTACGAGGTCGCCGAGATCGTCAAAGATCGGTATCGGTGTGCAGGCAACCGGCCGATTGGCAGCCAGTCCGTACCGCACGGCACCGCTCGCCGATTCGGCCGTATCCTGATATGCAAACACGACAAGGTCGGCCGCATCCAGATACGCGAAGCTCTCGCGATCGGGCAGGAAATCGGTAATCATCTGCACACGGTCTTCGAGATTGAACGTCTTGATCAGATTGCTGCATCGTTCCGCCGTCAACTCCGAATCGCGCACCGGATACAGCGCGTTGACCATTAACAAACGCGCCTGCGGCAGCTCTTTTGACACCATCGAGAACGCTTCGATGATCTCCTCCAAGCCTTTGTGCGGAAGCAGGAACCCATACGTCGCAATTACCGGAGCATCGGCGGGAATGTTCAGCGCTGTCCGGCACGCAAGCCGGTCGGACGACTCGCGTGCATGCACACCATGCGGAAACAGCGCCGCGTTATCAACGAGGCCCAATATCCGCAGCCGATTCAGGTCGTCGACACTATGCACGAGCAAGCGGTCGGCACCACGCAGCGTGTCAGCGATCTCAGACAGCGATGCCTGATAGTCCGGCGCATCGACATCCTTCGTCGAGTGAAAGGTAATCACGATCGGAATGTCGTGTGCGTTCGCATACTCGACGATTCGGGACGTCGAAGGCATGCTGAAGAAGCCAAAGTTGTGCTGCAACATGATCGCGTCCGGGCGGCATCGATCGAGCTCTGCCAGCAAGTCGTCGATGCGGCCACGCTGATCCGTCCAGCAGCGTGTCACTTCCGGACCGTCCTCGATGACGACGGCAGGATCGCGCGAGGCGAGAATCCTGACATCGAACCATGCCGGATCGAGACCACCGACCAGGAATGATGAATAGGTCGCGATTCCGCATTTCGTGTTCCACGACGAAATCCATGCGAGCCGCATTCGCCGAGCGGACCCAGGCTCCAGACGCCGGACCGACGCTTCCAGCGCCATCAGTCGCTCGGCACAACGGTCCCACGTGAAACGCGACTCGAGCAATGCACGACCGCGCTCCGCCTTTTCGGCACGTGTTTCAGCCGTCGCTTCACGCACCGCTTTCAGTTGAGCGACAAGACTGTCGACGTTGGGTTCCGCCCAGACGGAGTCGAACAACCCAAGGTGCGTCTTGGCGCGCTCGAACGTAAAGTCGACAAGCCACGCGGTCTCGGCCGTACAGAAGTCGGCCTGGCCACCAAACGCCGTGGTGATAACGGGTAGACCGAACCACATCGCCTCGCCCATGGGCAACCCAAAACCCTCCCCGCGAGACGGCGCCACGAATGCGTGGCACCGTTGGTAAAGGTCCACGATCTCGCCAGCGTTCAGGTCTTCCTCGACGAGGACAATCTCCGGACAGTCGGGGTAGCGCCGGCGCAAAGCCTGGATCTGGGCAGAAACCTTATTGTGAGGATTGGGAAACGTCTTGATAGTCAGCGATACATCGTCGCGCGTGGTGAAGGCCTTCGCGAACGCGTCGAGCAACACGTCGACACTTTTGCGCGGAAAGCAGGATGATATGTGCAGAAAACGAAAGCCCTTTCCGAGCGGGCCGCGATATTCGAGCCGCTCGGCTCGGGTGACATGATCGACGCCGTTGCCGACAGAAGCAATCAGCCCCGCATAGCCATTGTCTCGCATGACCTTTGCGACGAACGTCGATATCGCGGCCACTCCATCGAGATGCTCGTTGAATGCACCGACCCAGGCAGCAGGCAGTTCCGACTCTTCCCATGCGAAATGCAGGAAATTGTACAGTCCGTCCATGTCGTGAACGCGCGGCGGATAGAGGTCGCGGACCACGACGTCCGCACCACTGCGCTTGCTGCCACGCGCCGCGAGCTCGGGAAGCCCGCGGATCGCGCTGATTTTTCGAACGTCAGGCGCATAGTCGCCCGGCCCCTCAGTCGCAAACAAACCGACTTCACCCGGATTTGCACGGTCCAGTGCGAAAGCCAGTTCGCGATTGGTCAGCGCAAGACTGTATGACGTCTCGAACGGCCCCTCGACTTGATAGTGTGGTGGACGCTCCCGATCAGTACGAGTGCACGTGTCGATCGGCTGCGGAATCTCGATACCGTGCTGACGCAGGAACTGCTGCAACTGCTCCAGCAGCGCGGGACGTTCAAATTGTCGAACCCGCTTGCGCTGCTCGACAACTATCGCGCGACGCAGCGCGCGGTCTTCGGATACGGCGCGCAAAAGCGCGGCGACGGCTTGCGGGTGCTTGTCGTGAATGAGCAGCCCGGCGCCGCCAAGCGTCGACTCGATATTGCTACTCGCATATGCGATCACCGGCACATCGAAAGTCATCGCCTCGATTAGCGGAACGCCAAACCCCTCATGATCGCTGAGACACAGAAACGCGCTTGCCGCCCGGTACCAGCCATAGAGATCCGCATCAGGCACCTTCCCCGCAAACCGAACGATCTCGCCCAACTCGAGCTCGTCGATCAGTTGCCGCAGTTCGAGATAGTAAGGCTCCTCTTCTCCGTACCCCCCGACAAACACGAACTGGAACGGCCGGGGCATCATTGCCCGCAGTTGGGCCGCTGCTTCGACGAGATCCCGATGCGCCTTGTTCGGCGAGATGCGGCCGACGAACAAGACCGTCATCACCTGTGACTGCTCCTGAACGAGCACATCGTTCCATTCTGCCGAGCGAATCTTTGCCGCATCGATCAGGAGCGGAATCGTCGTAACCTTTTCGTAGCCGCGTTCGGTCAGCTCTCGCGCATTGAGATCGGACACCGCGATTGCTGCCGCGAAGTGCTCACGAAACGCGTCGAGTTGGGCACGGCCCTTGGCCGAATAATGTCTGAAAGGGGAACGCTCGTCGAAAAACGATTCGGGCGTAATGTTGTGATAGATCAGAATCGTCGTGCACGGCAGATTCATGACCCACTCATCCTGATCATGTCCCATCGAATGATGCAACAGCATCACGTCTTCTTTGGACTCGGCGTACTCCCTGAAATAGCGGATGCTGCCCGTCAGTTCCGGCGCAACGTGTTCGGCAAAGATATCGGATTCGAAACCCAGCTCGCGCAGCAGCGCCTGGATCATGAACATACTGTTGGTCACGGCATCCGCAACCGCACTTCCGGAATGAAACTGATGGATGGCGCCCGTTCGCCGTGACTGCGCAGGGAGGGACTTCCCCTCGATGTCGGCCATGATTCCCGATACGGTGTTTGATGAACCCACTGCGCGTGTTACTCCGTTGTGCATGATGTAAGAGGTGCTACCTGATTTCGTCGCCGTCAAGGCGCAGCCGTTCCGCCATCGCGGCCCGGCATGGTAGCGGCACAGATTTCGGCAAGGCGTCCGGCAAGCTTTCGGGAGTCGACGCCTCTCATGCTTGCGTCGAGAAAACCATCGATGGTGGCTCGATCACATTGCGGCGCGCGTGCGGCAACCAGTTCAGCGTAGTTCCGGCGAGACACGCTCCCTTCCTTCCAGCGTGTAACCGAGATGGACTGCGCCCCTGCGAAGCGAGGAGCCGCCAGCGGCGCAAGTCGCGCCCAAAGTTGCGGATGGCGATCGCGCACCCAAAACACCACCGCCCGCGCCAATGCGCTCCGGCGCGCAGCTTCGCGAAGAAGCGAGATACTGCGCCGCTTCAATGCCGACCACGATGGATCACGCGCGAACCGGATTGCAGATTTCGCGACGTGCGCCACAACGCGAACCGGAGCGGTGATGCGCCAGGACGAACTGGACAGAACCGAACTCAGTTGACGCTCTGCCGCATCTGCATGCGCCTGCGCGGCGGATGCCTGATAACTGTTCCGCCGCGCACGCATCGTTGCCTCACGAGCCTGCGCCCGCGCTTGGACAAGCTCGGCCTCGAGTTCCTCTATGCGAGTCTGCAGCACCGCGAGAGCATCGGCCGACTGAGCAGGCTCGCCGGAAGCAAAATTTTGTGACGTTGAGTCCATCGCTACAGCACCATTCATTGAATCGATTCGCCGGGCATTGTCTCCCATCCACAATGCCGACGCATCCGACCTCGAGACATCCGCACGCAATTGCGGCGCACTCGCCGGCGGACCGACAGGGCAACGCACACGGAGCCGATCAGTTTATCGCAACGGTCGCTTTGCCCAACCGCAACCAGATCATCGTCCATTCAGGAATCCAGACATAGTCTGAGCGCCTCATTCCATGCCGGCATCCGTATGCCGAACGTATCGGCCAGTTTCGCTCCGGACATGCGCGAGTTTGCGGGGCGCCGCGCCGGCGTCGGGTATTCGCTCGCGGCGATCGGCAACACTCGCGGCGCCTTGTCGCCCAGCGCCAGTCGGAAAATTTCCTGCGCAAAGCCATGCCATGATGTCTCCCCGCCGGCAGCAAGATGATAGACACCCGATTGTGGCGCCCGAACGTTACCAGCATTCGGTGCCAGGCACTGCGCCAGAATATGTGCGGTCGCAGCGGCAATCGAATTCGACCAGGTCGGCGCCCCGAGTTGATCGACCACAACCCGCAGCTCGGATCGCTCGGCAGCAAGCTTGAGCATCGTGAGCAGGAAGTTCTTGCCTCGACGCCCGTAGACCCAGCTCGTGCGCAATATCAAGTGATCGCAACCCGTCGCTGCAATGGCCCGCTCGCCGTCAAGCTTGGTCAGGCCATACACATTCTGCGGATTGGTCTCGTCCGTTTCGACATAGACGCCGTCCTTCGTACCGTCGAACACATAGTCGGTCGAGTAATGAACGAGCAACGCGTTGAGCCGCAACGCCTCCTCCGCAAGCACGCGCGGCACATCGGTATTCAGGCGCCGGGCGGCATCGATGGCCGTTTCGGCCTGGTCCACGGCGGTATAAGCCGCAGGATTCACGATGACCGCCGGCTTCAGGTCACGTATGACGGCCCGCACCTGATCCAGATCCGACAAATCGAGCATCGTCCGGTCGCACGCCACCACACGGCCGAGCCCCTGCAGCGTACGCAACAGTTCGAATCCCACTTGCCCGTTGACACCCGTCACGAGAACTGTCGGGGCAGCACGCATGTGGCCCTCACGCATAGACTTCGGCCTCGCTCAGACGTTTGCCCGCCGCATCTTTCGCTGCCAGTAGCGGCTCGCCATCGATGGGCCACTCGATGCCGATCTCCGCATCGTTCCATACAATGCAGCGCTCGTGCTCGGCGAACCAGTAATCGGTCGTCTTATAAAGGAACTGCGCTGCCGCCGATAGCACAACGAAGCCGTGCGCGAAGCCGGGCGGCACCCAAAGCTGGCGATGGTTGTCCGCCGACAGCATCACGCCAACCCACTTGCCGAAGTTCGACGAACTGCGACGGATATCGACCGCGACATCGAATACCTCACCTTCCACAACACGCACGAGCTTTCCTTGCGCGTGCTCGATCTGATAGTGCAGCCCGCGCAACACGCCCTTCGTCGAACGCGAATGATTGTCTTGAACGAATTCGATGCCTGGCCCGATCTGCTCCGCGAATTCGCGCGCATTGAAGCTCTCGTAGAAATACCCTCGCGCGTCGCCGAACACCTTCGGCTCGATGACCTTGACTTCGGGCAGCGCCGTTGCCGTTACCTGGATAGCCATGCGACCTGATTCGTGAGAAGGTTCCTGAGGTACTGCCCGTAAGCGTTCTTCGACAGCGGTTGCGCCAGCTTCAGCACCTGCTCCGCGTCGATCCAGTGCCTGCGATACGCAATCTCTTCAGGGCATGCAACGACCAGTCCCTGCCGCTTCTGCAATGTCGCGATGAAGCTTGCCGCTTCGATCAGCGAATCGTGGGTGCCCGTGTCGAGCCATGCGTAACCGCGCCCCATGATCTCGACATTCAGCGCACCGTCCGCGAGATATCGCGAGTTGATGTCGGTAATTTCCAGTTCCCCGCGTGCCGACGGCTTGATGTCGGCGGCGATGTCGCACACGCGGTTGTCGTAGAAGTAGAGACCGGTCACGGCGTAGTGCGAACGCGGCCTGGCCGGCTTCTCTTCGATCGATACGGCACGGAAGTCCTGATCGAATTCGACGACGCCATAACGCTCGGGATCGTGCACGTGGTAGGCAAACACCGTAGCCCCGGCCTCGGCCGCATATGCCCGCTCGAGTTGCTTCGCGAGATCGTGCCCGTAAAAGATGTTGTCGCCGAGGATGAGCGCCGAAGGATCGTTACCGACGAAATCCCGGCCGATGATGAACGCCTGCGCAAGACCGTCCGGTGACGGCTGCACTGCATACTGGATGTTCATCCCCCACTGGCTGCCGTCGCCGAGCATGGCTTCGAAACGCGGGGTGTCCTGCGGCGTCGAGATGATCAGGACGTCACGGATGCCCGCTACCATCAGCGTCGACAGCGGGTAATAGATCATCGGCTTGTCGTAGACCGGAAGCAGCTGCTTCGAGACCGCATGCGTGATCGGGTAGAGCCGTGTGCCGGAACCGCCGGCGAGAATGATGCCCTTGCGTGCCATCGTTCGACTCCTCAAGCGCGTTCCGCGTAGTTGGTTTCAACCCACTTGAGGTATTCGCCCGAGGCCACCTCGTCGACCCACACCTGGTTGTCGAGATACCAGCGCACCGTCTTCGCGAGACCGGTCTCGAACGTCTCGGCGGGCTTCCAGCCGAGTTCGCGCTCGAGCTTGCGCGCATCGATCGCGTAACGACGATCGTGGCCGGGACGGTCCGTCACGTAGGTGATCTGATCACGGTACGAACCGGTTGCCTTCGGACGCGCCTGATCGAGCAAATCGCACAGCGTATGCACGACCTCGAGGTTCTTCTTCTCGTTCCAGCCGCCGACGTTGTACGTCTCGCCGGGCACGCCGCGCGCGAGCACTTCACGAATCGCGCTGCAGTGGTCGCCGACGTACAGCCAGTCGCGCACGTTCTGCCCGTCGCCGTAGACGGGCAGCGGCTTGCCGGCGAGCGCATTGGCAATCATCAGTGGAATGAGTTTCTCGGGGAACTGGTATGGGCCGTAGTTGTTCGAGCAGTTCGTGGTGAGCGTGGGCAGGTCGTACGTATGATGATAGGCGCGCACGAGATGATCGGAGCCGGCCTTGGTCGCCGAATACGGGCTATTCGGCGCATACGGCGTGGTTTCCGAGAACTGCGGATCAGTCGCCGACAACGAGCCGAACACTTCATCCGTCGATACGTGCAGAAAACGAAAGGCCAATTTGTCCGCTTCGCCCAGGCCGCTCCAGTAGGTCCGTGCGGCTTCGAGCAGCGTGAACGTGCCCACCACATTGGTCTGAACGAAATCCGCCGGCCCGTGAATCGAGCGATCGACGTGGCTTTCCGCGGCGAAATGCAGCACTGCGCGAGGCTTGTGTTGCGCAAACAGCGCATCGAGTGCCGCTCGGTCGCAAATATCGGCCCGTACGAACACGTGTTTCGGGTTCCCGTCCAGCGACTGCAGCGTGCGACGGTTGCCGGCGTAGGTCAACTTGTCGACATTGAGCACGGCCTCGTCGGATTGACGCAGCCAGTCGAGTACAAAATTGGCGCCGATAAAACCCGCGCCCCCCGTCACCAGGATCATGAGGCTCCCTCTAGTCATACGCGGCAGGCCTCAAGTACGAGCCGCCGTCATTTCGAACTGCGACGGCATCAACGTACGCGTCGCTCAAGGCGGGAATTCTAACTTCTCACCGTGACCGTCAAAGTCATGAAATGCTAATTTTGTCGAGGAAGCGGCAATTATAGGAAGCAAGCCTCTGCAAAAGCCACGCTGCTAACAACTTGAAACAGTGGTCCGCATCGGCAGAACGCACGAAATTATGTTCTAAATCAATACGTTAAACTGGCACAATATCGTGCATGAGCGCGCTTCCGCAGCGCGCCTTTTCCCATCCAGTGTCAAGACCTGTAACAACTGCCTCTCATGCCGCCCACCCCCATCGCCATCGGCGACATCCAAGGCTGTCATTCAGCTTTCCAGTCGCTATCCGAAAAGCTTTCAGCCCCCGCCGACACCCCGCTCTGGATCGCCGGCGACATCGTCAACCGCGGCCCCGACTCCCTTGCCGCGCTGCGCGCGCTGGTCGACCTCGGCCCGCGCGCGACCGTCGTGCTCGGCAACCACGACCTCCATCTGCTCGCGGTGTCAGCCGGCATCCGCACCGAACGCCCGGGCGACACGATCGGCGAAATCCTCGACGCCCCCGACGCCGACGCACTGCTGGACTGGGTCCGCCACCGCCCGTTCGCGCACTTCGAAAACGACATGCTGCTCGTGCACGCGGGCGTACTGCCGCAATGGGACACATCGCTCGCGCTCGAACTCGCGGACGAACTCCAGCGCGCACTGCGCGCCCCCGACTGGCGTGACACGCTTCAAGGCCTGTACGGCAACGAACCGAATCAATGGAATCCGAACCTGAAAAAACGCGACCGGATGCGTGTCGCGTTCAACGCGTTCACGCGCTTGCGGTTCTGCACGCCCGATGGCGCGATGGAGTTCAAGACGAACGGCGGCCCCGACAGCGCGCCACCGGGCTACCTGCCGTGGTTCGACGTACCGGCGCGCCGCACCGAAAACGTAACGGTCGTGTTCGGGCACTGGGCCGCGCTCGGCCTGATGCTGCGCGACAACGTCGTCGCGCTCGATTCGGGGTGCGTATGGGGAAATCAATTGTCGGCCGTGCGACTGACGGCCGATCCGGCGCAGCGTACGGTCACGCAGGTGCAGTGCGAGGCGTGCCGCACGCCGGGCGGCGAATGACCCGCACGCGCGGCGCGCGGGCGGAATGAAGCATCACCCCTCCCGCCCCGGCACCGGCTCCTCGGCCGCCGCCTCACCCGCCGCACCGCCACCGAGCTCGGTCGCCGGATACGCATGCTTCTGCAGCTCCGCGAGCGACTCGGCCGACGGCTTGCCGACCTTCTCCTGCAACGTCGCCAGCGCGGCGGCGATCGCATCGCGGGCCGCCGCCGACGTCGTGCGCCGATCACCGCCCGGCGCGATCGGCTCGCACACGTAGAGATGCGCGACGAGCGGGCCGCCGCGCAACACCATGTCGAGCGACGTCCCGAGCGACAGTTCGCCCGTATAGGCCGGCGCGACCGACTGCCGCCGCTGCGCGTCCTCGTACATCAGGCAGACCGGCTGCACCGCGCAGCCGGCCGACACCGCAGCCTGGAACAGGTTCGCATGGAATGGCAGCAGCCCCTGCCCGTCCGACGTGGTGCCTTCCGGAAACACGCACATCAGCCCGCCGCCGCGCAGGCGCTCGGCCATCTCGTGCATGATCCGCATCGCCTCGGTACGCTTCTCGCGCTGCAGGAACACGGTATCGAGCTTCTCGGCGAGCCAGCCGACGACCGGCCACTGCCGCACCTCGGCCTTCGACACGAACGGCGTCGGCCGCCATGCGTTGATCGCGTAGATGTCGAGCCACGACACGTGATTGCCGACCACGAGCGCGCTCGCGTCGAGCCGCGCGCCGTCGTTGTGGACGACGAGGCGCATCCCGCAGATCCGCAGCATCTTGAGCGACCAGCGGCGCGTCATTTCGGCGCGGCGCGCGGGCGTGACATGCGAAAAGCGCAGCGCGACGATCGCCATGCCGCGCAGCAGGTGAAAGACGAGACGCAGCTTGCGAAGAGCGGTCATGGCGAAGATCCGGCTGGGTTCAGTGACGCTCGAACGCGACCTGCCCCGCCACGAGCGTCGCACGCACGCAGGCCGGCAGTTCGTAGCCGAGGAACGGCGAGTTGTGGCCCTGGCTCTTCAGCACGCGCGGCTCGACGCGCCAGTGCGCGCGTGGATCGAACACGCACAGGTCGGCCGCGCCGCCTTCGGCCAGGCGGCCCGCCGGCAACTGCAGCACGTCGGCCGGCGCCGCCGTGATGCGGCGCAGCGCCTGCGCGAGCGGCGTGTTCGTTTCATCGGCCCACTTCACGGTGAGCGACAGCAGCAGTTCGAGCCCCGTCGCGCCCGGCGTCGCTTCGGCGAACGGCAGCAACTTCTCGTCGTCGTCGACCGGCGTGTGATCGGAGCAGATCGCATCGATCGTGCCGTCGGCGAGCGCCGCGCGGATCGCTTCGCGATCGCGCTCGCCGCGCAGTGGCGGGTCCAGCCGGAACTGCGAATCGAAGTAGCCGATGTCGACGTCGATCAGGTGCAGGTGGTTCACGCCGACGTCGCACGTCACGGGCAGCCCCTCGGCCTTCGCTTCACGCACGAGCGCAAGGCCGGCCGCCGACGACAGGCGGGCGAGGTGCACGCGCGCGCCCGTCACGCGCATCAGTTCGAAGATCGTGTGCAGCGCGATCGTCTCGGCCGCGACCGGCACGCCGGACAGCCCGAGCCGCGACGCGAGCGCGCCGCTCGCGGCGACGCCGCCGCGGCCGATGAACGCATCGAGCGGACGCAGCCACGTCGTGTAACCGTAGGTGCTCGCGTATTGCAGCGCGCGCAGCAGCACCTGCGTGTCGCGCACCGGCACGTTCGCATGCGTGAAGCCGACGCAGCCCGATTCGGTCAGCGCGACCATCTCGGTGATCACTTCGCCCTTGAGGCCGACGGTGAGCGCGCCGAGCGGATGGACGTTCGCCTGGTGCAAGTTGCGGGCACGGAACTTGAGCATCTCGACGAGGCCCGGCTCGTCGAGCACGGGGTCGGTGTCCGGCGGGCACACGAGGGTCGTCACGCCGCCCGCGACGGCCGCGGCCATCTCGGACGCGAGCGTCGCCTTGTGCTCGTAGCCGGGCTCGCGCAGCCGCGCGCACAGGTCGACGAGACCGGGCGCGACGATCTGGCCCGACGCGTCGATCGTCTTGTCCGCGTCGAAACCGGCCGGTGCCGCACCTGCTGCCGCGAGCGCGGCGATCTTGCCGTCCGCGACGAATACGTCGGCCTGCCGCTCGGTGCCGGCGACCGGGTCGATCAGCGTGCCGCCTTTGATATGAATCTTCATGCGCTGTCTGTAAATGCGTTGATTGCGTGAATAAGGATGCGCGAAAGCGGGCTCAGTCGCTGTTGCCGGCGACGATGCCCATCACCGCCATCCGCACGGCGATGCCGAACGTGACCTGGTTGAGGATCACCGACTGCGGGCCGTCGGCGACCTGCGAGTCGATCTCGACGCCGCGGTTCATCGGGCCCGGGTGCATCACGATCGCGTCGGGCGCGGCGAGCGCGAGGCGCTCGGGCGTCAGGCCCCAGGTCTTGAAATATTCCTGCGCGGACGGCAGCAGCGCGCCGCTCATCCGCTCGTTCTGCAGGCGCAGCATGATGATCACGTCGACGCCCTTCAGGCCTTCGTCGAGGTTGTGGAACACCTTCACGCCCATCTGCTCGAGGCCGCCCGGCAGCAGCGTGCGCGGGCCGATCGCGCGCACTTCCGGCACGCCGAGCGTGGTGAGCGCGTGGATGTCCGAGCGCGCGACGCGCGAATGCAGGATGTCGCCGACGATCGCCACGCGCAGCTTCGTGAAGTCGCGCTTGTAGTGACGGATCGTGTACATGTCGAGCAGGCCCTGCGTCGGGTGCGCGTGCCGGCCATCGCCCGCGTTGATCACGTGCACGTGCGGCGCGCAGTGCTCGGCGATCAGGTACGGCGCGCCGCTCGACGCATGGCGCACGACGAACAGGTCGGCATGCATCGCCGACAGGTTGTTGATCGTGTCGAGCAGCGACTCGCCCTTGCTCGTCGACGACGCGTTGATGTTCAGGTTCAGCACGTCGGCCGACAGACGCGTCGCGGCGATCTCGAAGGTCGTGCGCGTGCGCGTCGAGTTCTCGAAGAACAGGTTGAACACCGACTTGCCGCGCAGGAGCGGCACCTTCTTCACCTCGCGGTCCGTCACGCTGACGAACTGCTCGGCCGTGTCGAGGATGTGGTTGACGATCGAGCGCGGCAGGCCCTCGATCGACAGCAGGTGTTTCAACTCGCCGTTTTTCGTGAGCTGCGGGTTGCCCTTCAGGAAACCGTAGCGGAACCGCTCGGGGCTCGCGGCCGCGGCGGGATTGCCGGTGCGGCCAGTGGTGTCGGTGGTCATGGTGTGCGTGATTCCAACTATGCAAACGGGCCGCGGTACGAACCGGCGGCCCGGGATACGGTTGCGCGGTTCGCTCAGGCGCCGTGGGCCTCGATGCGCAGCGTGAGCTGCGCGGCTTCGTCGCGCGCGAGCACGAGCGTCGCATCGGCCGGCACATCGACGGTGCCGCCCGCGAAACGCGCGGCGACCGGCAGTTCGCGGCCGCCGCGATCGGCGAGCACCGCAAGCTCGACCGCGGCCGGACGGCCGTAGTCGAACAGTTCGTTGAGCGCGGCGCGCACGGTGCGGCCGGTGTACAGCACGTCGTCGACGAGCACGATGCGCGCGCCGTCGACCTCGAACGGCAGCGACGTGGGGCTTGCCTGGCTGTGCAGCCCCTTCTTCGCGTAGTCGTCGCGATGCAGCGCGACGTTCACGACACCGAACTCCGGCGCGCCGAGATCGCGCGCGAGGCGCTCGGCGAGCCAGGCGCCGCCGCTGTGAATGCCGGCGAGCCGCGGGCCGCCCGGCTCGGCGAAGGCCGTGCCGTACGCGTTGCGGATCTGGTCGAGCAGGACGCGGTAGAGCGCGTCGGCATCAATGGTGCTCATGGTCGGACAATTGATCGAGATACTGTTGAAGGATCACGCGCGCGGCCTCGGCATCGAGTATCTCGGCGCGTGCGCGCCCGCGCACGTTGCGCTCGCGCAGCCCGGCCTCGGCCTCGACCGACGAATAGCGTTCGTCGACCCACGTGACGGGCAGCCCGAAGCGGCCGTTCAGCTGGTTGCCGAAACGCTTCGCCTGCTGCGTCATGTCGTGCGGCGTGCCGTCCGGATGCATCGGCAGGCCGACGACGAGCGCGTCCGGCCGCCATTCGGCCAGCAGTTCGCCGACCGCCTTGAAGCGGTGCTCGCGGTTCAGGTTGGGAATCACGACGAGGGCACGGGCCGAGCGCGTCAGCGCGTTGCCGATCGCGACGCCGATCCGCTTCTCGCCGTAATCGAACGCCAGGAGCGTCGCATCGCGCGCGCTCGCGCCGCTCATGCGTGCCCTGCTTCGCCGGACAGCATCGACGAGCTGACGCCGAGCAGGCCAAGTGCGGCTTCGAAACGCTCCTCGGCCGGCGTGTCGAACACGATGCGCGGATCGGCGGCGACCGTCAGCCAGCCGTTGCGGGAAATTTCTTCCTCGAGCTGCCCGGCGCCCCAGCCGGCGTGGCCGAGCGTCAGCAGGAAGCGCTTCGGGCCGGTGCCCGTCGCGACCGCCTCGAGTACGTCCTTCGACGTCGTCATCTCGAGCCCGCCCTCGACCGACATGGACGAGTTGTAGTTCGCGCCCTCGACCGGCTCGTGCAGCACGAAGCCGCGCTCGGTCTGGACCGGGCCGCCGAAGTACACGGGAATGTGCAGCAGCGGCTCGATGTCGAGCTTCAGGTCGATGCGGCTGAACAGCGATTCGAGGTCGATGTCGGTCGGACGATTGATGACGAGGCCGAGCGCACCGCGCTCGCTGTGATCGCAAAGATAGACCACCGTTCCCGAAAACGTCGGATCCGCCATGTTCGGCATGGCGATCAGGAACTGGTTGGTGAGATTGATGCGATCGGAAGGCTTTGACATGGTTTGAATTTTAGCAAAGACGCCGCGGCCTGACCGGGCCGCGATCAACAAGCAACGCCGCACGACGCTGGCAACGACACGCGCGGATCACATGGCACTCTAACACGCGCGCGGGCGCTGTCGGCAGCGTGTTGCCGGCCCGCGTGGCAAGGGCTGCCGCCGCGGTCGCGCCCCGTTGCGCATCAGGTCCGGGCGAGCGCCGCGCCGAGCGCCTCGGACGCCGCGGTCAGGTCCGGCGGCGCCACCCCTGCGGCGATCTTCAGCAGCGCGCCGCGCAGCAGGTCGGATGCCCGGCCGTGCGCGTCGAGCCCGCCGTCGGCGAGCGGCAGGCCGTGTGCGGCACGGCGCCACGCGAGCCCGAGCGTGTCGGCCAGCAGCGCCGCGTGACCGAGCCCGAGCGCGCATGCGGCCGTACCGACCCGGTAGGCGGCCGCGGATGCGCGCCATGCGGCCCCCGCATCGGCCGCACCCGCATCGACGGCCAGATCGGCCATCGACGCGTCGGCCGTCTGCAGGAAATCCTCATACGCATGCGCGTTGACGGTCACGACGCCGAGCATGCGGGTGGGTGCCGCCGCGACCGCCTCATGCTCGGCCTGCGCCGCGCCGGCTTCCCACAGCGCCTCGGACGCGGGCGTGCCGGCGACGTGCCAGTCCACGGTCAGCCCATAGTCGTGCAGCACGTCGACGAGCGCGACGTCTTCCGCGGCCGCGCCGAACAGCGCGAAATCGCGCCACAGCAACGCAACCGTCTCGCGCACGAGCGCCGGCGGCGCGCTGCGCCTGCCCTGCGCGTGCTCGCCGAGCAGCAGGTTGGTCCGTGCGAGGAAACGCTTCAGTTCGGGCGCAGCGCACGCGCGCAGTGCGCGCAGGCACGCGGCGGCGAGTCGCCAGAAGTCATACGGCGCGTCGTCGGCCAGGGCGGTCAGGGTCGTGTCGAGCTCGTCGAGCGCCGCGTCCGGCGTGCCGTGCGGCGCGCGCAGCACGCCGAGCAGCGCCTGCTCGTAACGGGCCCGCGCGCGGCTCGCGAATGCGTCGGGCAGCGCGCGCAGCGTCGCCGGCGGCATCGCGCGCCCGACGAGTGCCAGCGCGTCGAGCGGCACGCTCGCGTGCAGGTCGGCCGAGCTTTGCGCACGCAGCGCACGGAAATGGTCGAACAGGACGGGCGAGCAGGCCAGCTCGCGCAGATTGTGGCGCCCGACCGCCGCGCTGAAATCGCGCAACGCGAGGCGCCAGGCGGCGCAAGCCGGTTCGGCGGCGACGAGCGGCACCGCGGCGGCCAGTTGCCCCGCGAATCGGGCGGCCGGCAGCCAGCCGGCCTCCGCCAGCACGGCGGCAGCGGCCGACAGCGGCGCGGCCGCGTCGTCGCGACGCTCGAATGCGTCGGCGGCCGCCGCGAGCCACGCGTCGGCCGCGCGCACGGCCCCGCCGCGCGGGTTGGGTAATGCGTCAGGGTGGGGAACGTTCGCCGGATCGGCCGTCATGGACACGCGCGCCTGTCATCGTCAAGTCGCTCGCGCCGGCCTCGGCGCGCAAGCACCGGGCAACCGCGAGGCCGCAGCCGGGTGTCCGTTGGCCAAGGGTCCGGTCAGATCTGGACCATCTCGAAGTCTTCCTTGCGAGCGCCGCATTCGGGGCACGTCCAGTTGATCGGGACGTCTTCCCAGCGCGTGCCCGGGGCGATGCCCTCTTCGGGCAGCCCGGCTTCTTCGTCATAAATCCAGCCACAAATCAGGCACATCCAGCTCTTGTATTCCATCTTAAGCCGCGTCGGGAAAAGTCGGTAAATTCGGGAGCCATGATGGTACCGTGTCGGGGCCGGACTGCCTAGCAATCGCGCTGGAGTACGGCGACTACGTTGCGCTGCGCTAAAAAATCCGTCGTGCGGGCCGGATTCCGCCGCATAATGGCTGGAAAGTGCGGCCTGCCGGGCAACACAGGGCCCAAAGGCCCACTTCGCCTCGCCGTCCGCAGTTCCGTCGCTTCCCCGTTTTTTTCTTGCCCCATTTTTACATGTCCAGCAACGCCCCTCCGATCGTCCTCACCTTCGGCCTGTCCGATCCCACCGGCGGCTCCGGCCTCCAAGCCGATCTGATGACACTGGCGAGCATGGGCTGCCACGGCGTGTCCGTCCTGACGGGCTATACCGTGCGCGACTCCGCCGCCTGCGACGAAGTGACCGGTCTCGATCCCGATGTCGTCGCCGCCCAGGCGCGCATGCTGCTCGAGGACATGCCGGTCGCCGCGTTCAAGATCGGCGCGGCGACGCGCGCGGAAGTCGTGAGCGCGATCGCCGAAGTGGTCGCCGACTACGACGGCGTGCCGCTCGTGCTCGCGCCGGACTTCACGCTCGACGACGAGCACGTGCTCGCCGCCGACGACCTGCGCGAATCGATCGCCGACCTGCTCGCGCCGCAGACGACGCTGCTGGTCGCCGACCACGCGACGCTGATCGCGCTCGCGCAGCCGGACGGCGATGCCGAGGCGCCGAATCTCGACGCGGCCGTGTCGCACCTGCTGTCGCAGGGCTGCGAGTACATCCTGTCGTCGGAGACGGGCTCGCACCGGCTCGTCAACACGTTGTACGGCGAGGAAGGCCAGCTTCGCGAAGACATGTGGGATCGCTCGCCGCACCGGTTGATGGGCATCACCGATACGCTCGGCGCGGCGATCGCGGCACTGCTCGCGAATGGCCAGGAACCGCCCGAGGCGGTGCGCGAGGCGCAGGAATACCTGTACCAGGCCGTGCGCGACGCGTTCCGGCCCGGCATGGGCGCGTACCTGCCCGACCGGTTCTTCTGGGCCCGCAGCAACGATGAGGAAGGCGGGCGCCCGGTGACGGAAAGCAGCAAAAGCTCACCGCGGATCGCCCGGCATTGAACCCGCACGGCGGCCCTGCGCCGCCGTTGCACGCGACTCACCCTCGCGCCGGGGCGGCATGTCCGCCCCTTTTTACGCGCACATAAAAAAAGACCCGCATCGCTGCGGGTCTTTTTCTTTGGCTGGAGCGCGCATCGCTGCGCGCCCCGGACACCATCGACCGAAGTCGATTACATGTCCATGCCCATGCCGCCCATGCCGCCCGGCATGCCGCCCGGCATCGGTGCGTCTTCCTTCGGCAGTTCTGCGACAGCTGCGTCCGTCGTCAGCAGCAGGCCAGCAACCGAAGCTGCGTTCTGCAGTGCGGTGCGCGTGACCTTGGTCGGGTCGACGACGCCGGCTTCAACCATGTCGACGTACTCGCCCGTTGCTGCGTTGTAGCCGTAGTTGCCCGTGCCTGCAGCCACTGCCGCCACCACGACGCTCGCTTCTTCGCCGCCGTTCGTGACGATCTGGCGCAGCGGCTCTTCCATTGCGCGCAGCACGATCTTGATGCCGGCGTTCTGGTCGGCGTTCGCGCCGGTCAGGCCTGCGATCGCGGTGCGAGCGCGGATCAGCGCAACGCCGCCGCCTGCCACGATGCCTTCTTCCACAGCTGCGCGCGTTGCGTGCAGTGCGTCTTCGACACGTGCCTTCTTTTCCTTCATTTCGACTTCGGTCGCAGCACCGACCTTGATCACTGCCACGCCGCCGGCCAGCTTGGCCACGCGCTCTTGCAGCTTTTCACGGTCGTAGTCCGACGTCGCTTCTTCGATTTGCGTGCGAACTTGCTTGACGCGCGCTTCGATGTTCACGGCTTCGCCTGCGCCGTCGATGATCGTCGTGTTTTCCTTGCCCACTTCGATGCGCTTCGCCTGGCCCAGTTCTGCCAGCGTTGCCTTCTCGAGCGTCAGGCCGGTTTCTTCCGCGACGACTTGACCGCCGGTCAGGATCGCGATGTCTTCCAGCATCGCCTTGCGACGATCGCCGAAGCCCGGCGCCTTGACCGCAACGGTCTTCAGGATGCCGCGGATGTTGTTGACGACCAGCGTTGCGAGCGCTTCGCCTTCGACGTCTTCAGCGATGATCAGCAGCGGACGGCCAGCCTTCGCGACTTGCTCGAGCACCGGCAGCAGATCACGGATGTTCGACACCTTCTTGTCGTGCAGCAGCACGAACGGGTTGTCGAGGACGGCGACTTGCTTGTCCGGGTTGTTGATGAAGTACGGCGACAGGTAGCCGCGGTCGAACTGCATGCCTTCGACGACGTCGAGTTCGTCAGCCAGCGACTTGCCGTCTTCGACGGTGATCACGCCTTCCTTGCCGACCTTGTCCATCGCTTCAGCGATGCGATCGCCGATCGACGTGTCGCTGTTCGCCGAGATCGAGCCGACCTGTGCGATTTCCTTGTTCGTCGTGCACGGCTTGCTGATCTTCTTCAGCTCTTCGACAGCCGCTGCGACTGCCTTGTCGATGCCGCGCTTCAGGTCCATCGGGTTCATGCCCGATGCGACGTACTTCATGCCTTCGCGAACGATCGATTGCGCGAGGACGGTTGCCGTCGTCGTGCCGTCGCCTGCGTTGTCGCTGGTCTTGGAAGCGACTTCCTTGACCATTTGCGCGCCCATGTTCTGGAGCTTGTCCTTCAGCTCGATTTCCTTCGCGACCGACACACCGTCCTTGGTGACCGTCGGGCCGCCGAAGCTGCGCTCGAGCACGACGTTGCGGCCCTTCGGACCCAGCGTGACCTTGACTGCGTTGGCGAGAATGTTCACGCCTTCGACCATCTTCGAACGGGCGGAATCGCCGAATACGACGTCTTTAGCTGCCATCTTCTAACTCCTTGAATTCTTGGGAATATGTACCGTCGGTGGACGCTTACTGCGCGTTGACCACGGCCATGATGTCTTCTTCGCGCATGACCAGCAGTTCCTGGCCGTCGACCTTGACGGTCTGACCAGCGTACTTGCCGAACAGCACGCGATCGCCGACCTTCACGTCGAGCGCGATCGCCGCGCCCTTGTCGTCACGCTTGCCCGGGCCGACCGCGAGGATCTCGCCTTGATCCGGCTTCTCAGCAGCAGCTTCGGGGATCACGATGCCCGAGGCGGTCTTGGTTTCCTGATCCAGGCGCTTGACGATCACGCGATCGTGCAAAGGACGAAGGTTCATATTCACTCCTCTCTTGACTGAGATTGAAGAACGCTTAGGGAATCTGCCCGGCGGGTCGCCCGGCAGAGAATTGTTAGCACTCTCGTGCAGCGAGTGCTAATTATATGGACGGGTTTTGACAAATTCAAGAAGGGGAGCCGGAGGTTTTTTCGTGCGGGGCGGAACGGCGGAAAAACGGGGATAAATCAAAAAAAGCCATTCAAAACAATCACATACACATCAACCTCGCACACCGGGAGCGGACGGGATACGGGATATCCCGACCATCGCCCCAATTTGACACGGGGCAGGCACCGAGTTCCCGCGGTCGTCCGGTATCGCATGAAAAGGGCCGCTCGGACGCCAAGGAGGCCGGGACAGAACGCGAGATCGTCACATGTCCGGACAGCCGGCGACCGGCTGGAACGTCCGGCCGTCGGTCTCGACCGTCGCGCCAAGCCGGCGCGCGAGCCCTTTCGCGCCTTCGCGCATCACGACGTCGTGATTCCAGGCGAACAGCGGGCGCGCGACCGGCTCCAGCCAGTTCATCCAGCGCTCGCGCGTGCGGATGTGCCAGTCGTAGCGCACGACGGTGCGCGTGCCGTCGCCGGCGAACGACCAGCGGCCGTCGCCTTCGATCGCGCCGCTCGCGCGGCCTTCGAGCACATGCAGCCGCTCGACGCGCAGCACGCGCATGTCGAAGGTCAGCCGGTACGGCAACGCGCCTTTCCACGTGTAGCGCTGCAGCGCGCCGACGCCGCGCGCATCGCCGGGTTCGATCTCGACGGTCCGCACGGCGCTCTTCCACCAGTCGGGCCAGCGATCGACCTGGTAGATCGCGTCCCAGACCGCCGCGAGCGGCGCGTCCACGCGCCACGTCGTCGAAAACCGGTATTCCGCCATGCTGCCTCCGGCAGGAGTCGTCGGGATCAGGAATCAGGGGGAGAAAAAGCGGGCGGGAAACGCGACGTCGATCTCGACGTCGTCGAGCGTGACCGTCTCGAGCGGCGCGCCGTCGTCGTCCGCGAAGCTGACCACCTTCAGCGGAAAGCCGTCCTCGGTGTCCAGCCACAGACGATAGCGATGCACGCCGTCGACCACGTGCGCGGGTGCGCCCGTCACCGACACGCGCAGCGTGGTGCGGCCGCCGACGGTTTCCTGGCCCTCCGTCACCGTCGCACCGCCCTGCTGCAGCGCATGCACGTTGCGCAGCAGCACGCCGACGTCCGACCGATCGACGCGATGGCCGCTGCGATTGCGCAGGAGCGGATTGGACGGCGACAGCGTCAACGCGGGCAGCGCATGCTCGCCGAACGGGCGCAGCCGGACCTTGCCGTCGCCGGGATCGTACGCGAGCACCGCGCCGTGATGCGGCGACACGAAGTCCATCCGGACGAAACCGGGTTTCAGGTACGCATAGTGGAATTCGGCGTGCTCGCCGCTTCGCGCCGACGAGCGGATCGTCGCGCGATACGAGTGGACCTGGTCGAAATGCGTCTGCGCGACGGTCACGGGGTCGGCTGTCATGCTCGCTCCTATCAGGCTCGCGGCCAGCAACGCGGCGATCATGGCGCCGCCTCGACGTCGAGCACGCCTTCCATTCCGCGCTCGCGATGACTGCGCAAGAACAGCAGCCGATGCGTGCAATAGTAGGCGAAGCGGCCGGGCGTCGTCGGCGTGAAGCGCAACGTGCGCGGCGTCGTGCCGAGTTCGGTGCGCACCGCGATGCCGGCCTGCGGCGCGTCGATCGCGAAACTGTGCGGCACGACGCCCGGTTCGGCCGATACGGTCAGCTCCACCGGCACGTGCGCGCGGACGATCACGTGGTTCGGGCGAAAGAAATAGCTGCCGCCGACGATCGCCACCCGCTGCACGCCGTCGGCGTCGACCGGCACGCGCACCGGGGCATCGCCATCCGCCCGCGCGAGCCCGGCGCATGCCGCGAGCGCCACCGTCACCATCGCCACCTTCGCGTTCATCATTGGCTCCCTGCCGATACCGCGTGCATCATCCCTTCCACGCGTCGGTCGGCCCGCCGAGCGCGCCGCATGCCTCGATCGCGAGTTCGCGCAGGCGTCGTTCGTCGGCGCGCCCGGAGAGCGCAAAACCCATGCCGCGATCCGACCAGAAATACGTATGGCGGCCGTCGGCCGACATCGCCTGGGGCGCGAAACGCCGCGCGTCGTAGGCCGTCATGTAGAGCGTCACGCGCTTGCCGTCCGCGCGCTGGTACATGAGTTGCGCCGCCGGCCCCGCGTCGCCCGGCAGCAGCCGGCCGCCCAGCAATGCATAGCCGTATTCGTCGAGCGACGGCGCGCGCACGGGCCGCCCGAGACGCGCGGACAGCCACGCGGCAAGGCGCGCCGGATCGCGTGCGTCGACCTCGACCGGATGCTCCCGCTCGGCCGCGTACACGGCGTAAGCGACGTCCGCGCGTGCGGCGAATGCCGGCTCGGCGCCGAACGTCGTCCAGCCCGCGTGCAGCGCGATGCCGATCACCAGCCCGGCCGCCAGCCCCGCGAACGCATAGGCAAGGCCACGCCAGCGCGGCGCGCGCCGCTGCACGAACAGCGCGGGTGCGGCAGCCGGCAGCGGGAACAGCGCGTGCAACGCATCGCGCTGCGCGCCGTAATGCGCGAACCGGTCGGCCTCCCGCGGATCGGCCCGCAGCCGCTCGAGCACCTCGCGGCGCTCCTGCCCGGACAGCTCGCCGTCGAGCAGCGCCGACAGCAGCTGGGCCGACACGGCATCGTCCCGATCGTTCGAAGGTTTGCGCGGATCGTCGTCGTCCATCATGTCTTCCCGATCACCCGTAACGCGGCCGCGCCGTGCGCCGGCGGCTCGCCGGACAACAGCGCACGCATCTGTTCACGCGCCCGTGACAGCCGCGACATCACCGTCCCCACCGGCACGCCGAGCACCTGTGCGGCGTCGCGGTAACTCAGCTCCTCGAGCGCGACCAGCAGCAGCACCTCACGCTGCTCGACCGGCAACCGGTACAGCGCGCGCTGCACGTCGCGCAGCAGCAGGCCGCCGATCTCGTCGTTCGGCGCGGCCATCGTCTGCCACGGCGCGGTCGCATCGTCGACCGCGATCTCGCGCCGCGCGCGCAACTGGTCGATGAAGCGGTGGCGCAACAGCGTCAGCAGCCACGCGCGCAGGTTGCCGCCGTCACGCGGCGGCCGGTTCAGCGCGCGCTCCAGCGTGTCCTGCACGAGATCGTCCGCCCAGGCCCGATCGCCCGTCAGCGCGCGCGCATACCGGGTGAGATGCGGCAGCCACACCAGCAGGTCCGATTCGTAGCTCATCCGGATGCCTTGCGCGTCGCCGCGCCGTCAGCCCGTCAGTCCGTTCTCAGGGGCGCGCAACGTGCCACATGCCGCCGACGCCGTCGCCGCCCGCGTCACCGGCCTTGTGGTCCATCTTCCAGCGGTATAGCGGACGGCCGCGGTACGCCCATTGCTTCTTGCCGTCGTCGCGCGTGACGAAGCTCAGTGCGCCCGACGCCTTGTCGTATCCGTCGGCGAGCGCCGGCGGCCAGTTGGCCGCGCAGGTACCGGTGCACGTGCTCTTGCCCGGCGCGTCGTGATCGAACACGTACAGCGTCATGTGATCTTCGTCGACCAGTTTCCCGTCACCGGCCTGCGGCGGCTCGGCGGCCGCGGGCCGCGCGATCGCGGCCGTCAGCGCGATGGCGAACAGCATCGTCTTCATTCCCGTTCTCCTTGGCATGGCATCGCGGCACGGCGGCGCCGGACGGGACGTCGACTACGTCATGACCATTATCCCGCTGTCCGGCTGCGCCGCGACTCGGTAAGTAAACGGACGAATCCGGCCGGTTATTCCATTCCGCCCCGCAATTCAGTGCCATTCCTCCCATGAGACAGACCGGGAACCCCAAAAAAACGCGGCATGACATTGCTGTCATGCCGCGTTGTGCGACCCGTTGCGCGCGGCAGGCGATGAACCGTCGCCGCGCGCGCCGGCCGGTTACCTCGGCAATGCGCCCGTCACCGCCTGCAGCAGCGTCGACACCGGTGCGAGCGGGTTGTTCGCCGAGTTGTTGCCCGAGTGCGGAGTGACCGACAGGCTCGGCGTGGAACCCAGCGCCGTGCCCAGCGTCGTGCCGGCCGCATTGACGACCGTCGCCGTCGCGTTGCCGCCCGTCGACAGCAGCGAACCGGCTGCCCCCGCCGTGCTGCCCGCCGCGCTCGCGCCCGAGCCGAGCAGGCTGCCGCCCGCTGCAGCCGTCGAACCGGCCGCGCCCGACAACGCGCCGGCCGCCTGCCCGAGGGCCGCCGGACCGTTCGCCAGGGCACCCGTCACCGAACCGAGCGCACCGGTCAGCGCGGCGGCCGGGTTGCTGCCGCCGGTCAGGCCGCTGACGAGGTTCGTGATCGGCGCGATCGGGCTGCTGCCGCCTGCGCCCGACAGCGTGCCGACGACCTGGTTCACGACGCCCTGCACCGGCGCCAGCGGGTTCGTGCCGCCGAGGCTGCCGAGTGCGCCCGTCACCGAACTGACCGCGTTGCTCAGTGCGCCGGCCGGGTTGCTGCCGCCGAGCGTACCGACCACCTGGTTCACGACGCCCTGTACCGGGGCCAGCGGGTTCGTGCCGCCGAGGTTGCCGAGTGCGCCCGTGACCGAGCTGACCGCGTTGCTCAGTACGCCGGCCGGGTTGCTGCCACCGAGCGTGCCGACGACCTGGTTCACGACGCCCTGTACCGGCGCCAGCGGGTTCGTGCCGCCGAGGTTGCCGAGTGCGCCCGTGACCGAGTTGACCGCGTTGCCCAGTGCGCCGGCCGGGTTGCCGCCCGTCGGCAGCGCGTTTTGCAGGCCGCTGACGAGGTTCGTGATCGGCGCGATCGGGCTGCCGCCGCCGGCGCCCGATAGCGTGCCGACGACCTGGTTTACGACGCCTTGTACCGGAGCCAGCGGGTTCGTGCCGCCAAGGCTGCCGAGCGCGCCCGTCACCGAGTTCACAGCGTCCGTCAGTGCGCTGGCCGGGTTGCCGTTGCCGAGCGTGCCGGCGAGTTGCGTGACGGCGCCTTGCACCGGTGCCAGCGGGCTCGACGCGCCACCGATGTTGCCGAGCGTACCCGTGATCGTATTGACCGCGTTGCTCAGCGCACCAGCCGGATTGCCGCTGCCCAGCGTGCCCGTGACCTGGTCGACGACGTTCTGGATCGGCGCCAGCGGGTTCGTGCCGCCAACGTTGCCGAGTGCACCCGTCACCGTGCCGAGGGCGCCGGTCAGTGAGCCGGCCGGGTTGCCGCCGCCAAGCGCACCCGTTACTTGATTCACCACGCCCTGAACCGGCGCCAGCGGATTCGCGCCGCCGCCGACGTTGCCCAGTGCGCCCGTCACCGTACCGATTCCGTTACTCAGCGTACCCGTCGCCGTATTGAGCGCGCCGGTCAGTGCAGCAGCGGGGTTGCCGCCACCGAGCGCTCCCGTCACTTGATTGACGACACCTTGAACCGGCGCCAGCGGGTTCGACCCGCCACCGACGTTACCCAACGCACCCGTGACCGTACCAAGGGCGCCGGTCAGCGCGCCGGCCGGGTTGCCACCACCGAGCGCCCCCGTCACTTGATTGACGACACCTTGAACCGGTGCCACCGGGTTCGACCCACCACCGACGTTACCCAACGCACCCGTGACCGTACCGAGGGCGCCGGTCAGCGCGCCGGCCGGGTTGCCGCCACCGAGCGCCCCTGTCACTTGATTGACGACACCTTGAACCGGTGCCAGCGGGTTCGCACCGCCGCCGACGTTACCCAGCCCGCCCGTCACCGTGCCGACCGCATTGCTCAACGTCCCCGTCGCCGTATTCAGCACGCCGCTCAACGCACCGGCCGGGTTGCCGCCACCGAGCGCTCCCGTCACCTGGTTCACCACGCCTTGTACCGGCGCGAGGGGCGTCACCGCGCCGCCACCGCCGCCGAGCGCGCCCTGCAGCGCGTTCACCGCGCCCGACAACGCCTGCGCCGGGTTGCCCAGCGACGTCTGAATCGCGCCGGCCCCACCCGTCGCAACGGTGACCGAACCCAGCGGCGACGTGCCGGTCGCGGCCAACCCGATCGATACGCTGTTGGTCGGCGGATTCACGACGACTTGCGGAATCGGCAGCGCATCGAGCGGCCCGGCGACAGCCGAACCGGAAACCAGTACCCCGAACACCGTCGTGACCGACAGCGCCACACCCGTCAATTTAAAGTTTTGTCTCATCCTTACCCCATCTCGTTGGCACTACGTTGATAAAGCATGGGGATGGATTGCACGAAGTGTGCCATCCGGATAAAACGGATTGATTCGTTGGCCTATTGCAAGCCAATAACCGTTTTATATGGATTTCCGGGAAAATAAACGGGTCGCGCAGCCGCAATCATCTGACGATAATTGCGTCGGGCGCTCGGATGTAACGTAACGTTTGCGAGGCCGGAAGTAACGTGTTCCGGTACATCCCGGGTCACATCGGAACGTCCGTTGCGAAACGTCGCCGGATGGCCCGGACGGACCACCTGCTGCGCATTTCATCTTCATGAAAATGCATTAATAAATCGCGTGTTTTCTGTTTTGCTTATTTCGCGATTTCTTTCCGGTCAATTGCGCAGATCATTTCCGGCTGCAAGACTTCACTCAATACGGACAGCCGAATGAAAAACTGTGACGGCCGCACACGCGGCGGCCGTCGTATCGCAACGGGCTCAGCCGAAGCGCGCGGGCCGGTACGGATGGGGATCGATGAAGGTCGGCGCGCCCGTCATCATCTCGGCGAGCAGACGCCCGGTCGCGGGGCCGAGCGTGAGCCCGTGGTGACAGTGGCCGAACGCGAACCACAGATGACGATGGCGCGGCGCAGGTCCGATCACGGGCCGCATGTCGGGCGTGCACGGCCGCATCCCGAGCCACGGCGCCGGATCGAGCCGCTCGCCGATGCCGAACGCGTCGCGCGCCAGCGGCTCGGCACGCGCGAGCTGCACGCCGGTCGGCGGCGCGCCGCGCAACGCGATCTCGACGCCGGTCGTGAGCCGCAGGCGGCCGCCTTCCATCGGCGCGACGACGAAACCCTCCTCGGTATCGCACACGGGCACGTTCAGCGGCGCGCGGGTCGGCCGGTAATGCATGTGATAGCCGCGCTTCGCGCGCAGCGGAATCCGGTAGCCGAGCGGCGCGAACACGTGATCGGACCACGGCCCGAGCGCAACCACGGCCGAACGGGCCGCAATCGGCCCATGCTCGGTATCGACCTGCCAGCCGTCGCGCACCTGCGCGAACGTCGTCGCGTCGCCGCGTACGAACGTGCCGCCGTCGCGCTCGAACAGCCGCGCGTACGCCTTCGTGAGGCCGCCGGGGCTCGACACCGTCTTCGGGTCCTGCCAGTGGAATGCGCCGCAGAACGCGTCGCCGATGCCGGGCTCGCGTTCGCGCAACGCGCGCGCGTCGAGCACACTCATCCGCAACCCGTGCGCGTCGGCCACCCGCTGCTGCGCGCGCGTTTCCGCGTCGAACAGCGCGGGCGAACGGAACGCCTCGAGCCACCCGCCGTCATGCACGAGCGGCTGCGCGTCGGTGCGCGCGATCAGCGCGTCGTGCTCGACGACGCTCGCCGCGACGAGCGGCAGCATGTCGCGTGCGGCGGCCGCGAGCCGCTGCGGCGACGATTCACGCCAGAAACGCGCAAGCCAGCCCGCATACGCGGGCAATGCTTTGTAGTCCCAATAGAGATCGACCGAGCGGTTGCGTGCGTAGCGCAGCAGCGTGCCGAGCCGGCGCGGGAACGCGTACGGCACGACCGACGAGCGCTCGATCAGCCCCGCATTGCCGTGGCTCGTTTCCTCGCCGGGCGCGCGCCGGTCGACGAGCGCGACACGCAGCCCGCGATCCTGCAGATGCAGCGCCGACGACACGCCGACGATGCCGGCCCCCAGAACGATGACGTCGAAATCCATGCTTCCCCGTACTGCGTCGAGATTCGGTGCGACGCGCGCCGGCACCGCGGCCGGCGCGCGGCCTGGCTTACTTCGCGACGATGTCGCGCTTGAAATACTTCTGCGACAGCGCGCTCAGCGTGCCGTCCTTCTTCAGCGCGTCGAGCGCGCCGACGATCTTTGCCTGCAGCGCCTTGTCGCCCTTGCGCAACCCGAAGCCGGTGCCTTCGCCGAGCGTCGCGGGATCCTTCAGCGGCTCGCCGACGATCTGGTAGTCGCGGCCGGCCGGCTTGTCGAGGAAACCGTCCTGCGCGGTCTGCGCTTCCTGCACGGCCGCGTCGAGACGACCGGCGACGAGATCGGCATAGATCTGGTCCTGGTCCTGATACGACACGACGTCCACGCCCGCATTGGCCCAGTGCGCCTTCAGGAAATCCTCCTGCGACGAGCCCTGCAGCACGCCGACGTGCTTGCCGCGCAGGCTCGCGGCATCGGGCCGCAGCGGCGAGCCGCGGTGCGCGACCATCACGATCGGCACCACGTAGATCGCCGGCGTGAAATCGATGCTCTGCTTGCGCTTCGCGGTGATGTTCATCGCCGAATTGATCGCATCGAACTTGCGCGCCTGCAGCGCCGGGATCAGCCCGTCGAACGCATTCTCGACCCACACGCACTTCATGTTCAGCTTCGCGCAGACGGCATTGCCGACGTCGACGTCGAAACCCTGCAGCTGGCCGGCCGGCGTCTTGCTCTCGAACGGCGGATAGGCGGCTTCGATCCCGAAGCGCAGCGTGGTCTGTTCCGCGTGGGCGGTGACGGCCGCGCACGCAAGCGCCGCGACGGCGCAGAGGGAAAGCTTCCAGTTCATGACGATGTCCTTCGATTCCGGATTGAGGCGATGAAGACCGTTCGCGCGACGCCGTCGCCGGGCGCCGGATCGGCATGCGATGCATGCCGGCCGCCGGGCGGCAACATGCCGGTCCGCATGCTAAATATAGACTCTTAGTCTACTATAGACTATAGGGGATACGATAATCGTGGCCTCGCTGCTGCCCATCGAGATCCCACCGATTACGCAAAATTCCGTTGATTCATCGAGGTTTTTTCGACTGACGGCGGCTCGGGCCTGTCCTGAAAAGAAAAATTCACCCGACTTCTTTTGTCTATATTAGACTTTTAATCCATCACGAACATCGCCGGACGCCCGCTTTCGAGACTGTCCTGTCCGGCCCCGACCGGAGAAGTTCCATGACGCAACCCGCCCCGACCCTGCCGCTGACCGTCGACGAAGCCGCGGTGCGCGCGGCGCTGCCGTCGCTCGACGTGCTCGGCACGCTGCGCCGCATGTTCGCGTCGCTCGCATCGGCCCGCGCGGTGCAGCCGCCGCAAACCCTCACGCTGTTCCCCGAGCAGGCCGGCGATTTCATCACGTATCTCGGCGCGCTCGCCGACGAGCAAGTGTTCGGCGCGAAGCTGTCGCCATACGTCGTGACGGGCGGCAAACCGATCGTCACGGCGTGGACCGCGCTGATGTCGATGCGCACCGGCCAGCCGCTGATGTGGTGCGACGCGGGGCTGCTGACGGTCGAGCGCACGGCCGGCACGACGGCGCTCGCGGTCGACTGCCTCGCGCCGCGCGACGCGCGCCGGCTCGCCGTGATCGGCGCGGGCGCGGTGGGCCTCGCGCATCTGCGCCATACGGCGGCATTGCGCGACTGGGCATCGATCAGCGTCCATTCGCCCGCGCTCGCCGGCGACCCGGCGCTGCAGGCGACGCTCGCGCGGATCGATCCGCGCGCCCGTGCGGCCGCCAGCGTCGAGGCGTGCGTGCGCGACGCGGACGTCGTGATGCTGTGCACGTCGTCGGGCACGCCGGTGCTCGCCGACGGCATGCTCACGCGCCCTGCGCTCGTCACCTCGATCAGCACCAACGTCGCGCGCGCGCACGAGATCCCGCCGGCATGGTTGCCCGACATGGACGTGTACTGCGACTACCGGCACACGACGCCCGCGAGCGCGGGCGAGATGCAGATCGCGGCGGCCGGGCACGGCTGGACGCCGGAGCGGATCGTCGGCGACCTGCCCGCGCTCGTCGCAGGCACCTGCGCGGCGCCGTCGCGCATGCGTCACGCGTTCTTCCGCTCGATCGGCCTCGGGCTCGAGGACATCACGATCGCACACGCGCTGTACATGCATCTGACGCGCGCATGAGCGGCACGCGCACGCGGGGCCGATACAATGGCGCAACCGCCGCGGCGGCAGCGCGGGGGCGCACGGGCGAGCCGGTGGACGGCACGCCGGCGCGCCGTACCGACGCACCGCCCGGCCCCCGCTCACCCGAGATGGCGATTCCGATGCGCAAGAAGCAATCCCCCGTCAAAGACCTGCTGCTCACCCGCTACGCACCGATCGCCGACGGCATCGCGGCGCTGTTCTTCCCGTACGCGGAAGTCGTGATCCACGACCTGCACGACCAGACCGTGCTGTACCTCGCGAACAACCTGTCGAAGCGCGAGGTCGGCGACGATTCGGCGCTCGAGGAAATCGATCATTCGGCGCGCGAGCGCGTGATCGGCCCGTACGAGAAACTGAACTGGGACGGCCGGCGCATGCGTTGCGTGAGCAACGTGCTGTTCGACGACGAAGGCCGGCCGGCCGGGATGATGTGCATCAACTTCAACATCGCGGTGTTCGACGACGTCCGCGCGACGCTCGACGTGTTCATCAAGGGCGCGGGCATCGTCGCGCAACCGGACGAGCTGTTCCGCGACGACTGGCAGGAGCGCATCAACACGTTCCTGCACGGCTGGCTGCGCGAGCGGCAGGTCGGCCTGAACGGCCTCACGCGCGAGCACCGGCGCGAGCTCGTCGAGGCGCTTTATGCGGAAGGCGCGTTCCGCGGCAAGAGCGCCGCGAACTACGTCGCGAACGTGCTCGGGATGGGGCGCGCGACCGTCTACAAGCACCTGAAGCATCTGAAGGAAACGCAGGGCGACGTGTGAGCGACGTGTGCTGCGGGCGTGGTTGCTTGGTTGCTTGGTTGCTTGGTTGCTTGGTTGCTTGGTTGCTTGGTTGCTTGGTTGCTTGGTCGCCTGGTCGCCTGGTCGCCAAGCTTGCGGCCTTCACTGCTCCCCGCTCGCCGTTCGCCGTTCGCCGTTCGCCGTTCGCCGCTCCCCGTTCACCGTTCACCGTTCACCGTTCACCGCTCCCCGTTCACCATCACCGACATCGGCCCCGCTACCGGTTCGCGCGGTCCGTGACTATGCTTCGTGATACGTCGGGGGCCGGCCCGTTCCACCCGGGCCAGCCCACGGCGTAGCGTCGAAGCACAAAATGCTATAGTCCCGGTTACATTTATTTGCCGCCCCGGACCGCCCATGACGACCACCCCCGCCCCGACTGCCCGCCCGACCCTGACCGTCGAAATCTGGTCCGACCTGATCTGCCCGTGGTGCTGGATCGGCAAGCGCCGCTTCGACGAGGCGCTCGCCGCATTCGCGCACGCGGAGCACGTCGACGTCGCGTTGCGTGCGTACCGGCTGATGCCGGGCCAGCCGGTCGAACCGGTGGAGGCGATGCTCGCGGGCAAGTACCGGATGTCGCCCGCGCAGGTCGACCAGATGTTGCGCCAGGTGACCGACGCGGCAGCGAGCGTCGGGCTGAGCTACGACCTGCCCGGCACGTTCGTCGGCGACACGCTCGACGGCCATCGGCTCGTGAAGCTCGCGGAAGCCACCGGCCGCGCCCATGCGCTGACCGAGCGCCTGTACCGCGCTTATTTCTGCGAGCACGGCTCGCTGTTCGACCATGCGGCGCTGATCGACTTCGCGGTCGAAGCGGGGCTCGAGCGCTCGGCCGTCGAAGCCGTGCTGCGCAGCGATGCATACCGTGACGAAGTCGAGGCCGACATCGCGCGCGCCGCGCAGATCGGCGGACGCGGCGTGCCGCTGTTCGTGTTCGGCGGCCGCTACGCGGTATCGGGCGCGCAGCCGGCCGACGTGTTCGCGCAGGCGCTCGAGCAGGCATGGCGCGACGGCGCCATCGTCGAATTCGCCGGCGACGACGCCGCCGCATGCGGCCCCGACGGCTGCGAACTCCCGCCGCGCGGATAACGTCCGGCGCGGCGCGACACGCGCCGCCGCTACGCGTCGCTCCTGCCACAAACCGGCAGGAAGCGCACGCGAACGACGTCTACAATTCAGCCTTTCAAATAACGATCTGAGAGAAGGCTGCCAGCCCATGACCCACGGGATCCACGGCGAGAAGCGCTGGTACGCGCTGATCGTCCTCTGCCTCGGCGTGCTGATGATCGTGCTCGACAGCACGATCGTAAACGTTGCACTGCCGTCGATCAGCACCGACCTCCATTTCACCGAGACGGCCCTCGTGTGGGTCGTCAACGCCTACCTGCTGACGTTCGGCGGCTGCCTGCTGCTCGGCGGCCGGCTCGGCGACCTGTACGGCCAGCGGCGCATGTTCCTCGCGGGCCTCGTCGTGTTCACGCTCGCGTCGCTCGCCTGCGGCCTCGCGCAATCGCAGACGATGCTGATCGCCGCGCGCGCGGTGCAGGGCTTCGGCGGCGCGATCGTGTCGGCCGTGTCGCTGTCGCTGATCATGAACCTGTTCACCGAGCCAGGCGAACGGGCGCGCGCGATGGGCGTCTACGGTTTCGTCTGCGCGGGCGGCGGCAGCATCGGCGTACTGCTCGGCGGGCTCTTGACGAGCACGCTGTCGTGGCACTGGATCTTCCTCGTCAACCTGCCGATCGGCATCGCCGTCTATGCGATGTGCGTCGCGCTGCTGCCGCGCCTGCGCGCGCCGGCCGGCGCCGCGCGGCTCGACGTCGCGGGCGCGATCACCGTGACCGCATCGCTGATGCTCGCGGTCTACGGGATCGTCGGCGGCAACGAGGCCGGCTGGCTGTCTACGCAAACCGTCGTGCTGATCGGCGCGGCCGTCGTGCTGCTCGCGCTGTTCGTCGCGATCGAGGCGCACGTCGCGCATCCGCTGATGCCGCTCACGCTGTTCGCCGCGCGCAACGTCGCGCTCGCGAACGTGATCGGCGTGCTGTGGGCGGCCGCGATGTTCGCGTGGTTCTTCCTGTCCGCGCTCTACATGCAGCGCGTGCTCGGCTACGGACCGCTGCAGGTCGGGCTCGCGTTCCTGCCGGCGAACCTGATCATGGCCGCGTTCTCGCTCGGGCTGTCGGCGCGGATCGTGATGCGTTTCGGCATCCGCGGCCCGATCGCCGCCGGCCTGCTGATCGCGGCGTGCGGCCTCGCGCTGTTCGCGCGCGCGCCGGCCGACGGCAGCTTCGTCTGGCACGTGCTGCCGGGCATGACGCTGCTCGGCATCGGCGCGGGCGTCGCGTTCAATCCGGTGCTGCTCGCCGCGATGAGCGACGTCGATCCGGCCGATTCCGGGCTCGCGTCGGGCATCGTCAACACCGCGTTCATGATGGGCGGCGCACTCGGCCTCGCCGTACTCGCGAGCCTCGCGGCCGCGCGCACCGATGCGCTCGCGGCGGCACACGCCGCACCGCTCGACGCGCTGAACGGCGGCTACCACGCCGCGTTCGCGGTCGGCGCCGCATTTGCGGCCGCGGCCGGGCTGCTCGGCCTCGCGCTGCGCATCCGCCGCCAGGACGCCGTTGCGGGCGCCGGCCCCGCGATGCATTGACGGCCGGCCGGCCTGTATCGGGGCGAGCTCCGCCCCGCCGCACCCGATGGCCCGCCATCGGCGTTGCGACCCGGCAACGCCGGCACGTCGCCCCGCCCCGCCCGGTCCCGCGCCTGTTCAAACGTTCGTTTGACCCGCCGCGAACGGCCCGTCCGGCCGGCCTCCCCGGCCGATTTTTAACGTAGTCGTACACCGAAGCGCCACTTTTGCGACAATGGCAGACTTTGATGCGCGCGCCGCGGCCGCGCGCCGCCGCCGAACGCCGCATAACCGCCTGCTTCCGATGTCGCTTCCCCATATCGATCTGCTGTACTCCCTGTCCGGCCTGTTCGTCGGCGTTCTCGTCGGCCTGACGGGCGTCGGCGGCGGTTCGCTGATGACGCCGATCCTCGTGCTGCTGTTCGGCGTCCACCCCGCGACGGCGGTCGGCACCGATCTGCTGTACGCGGCCGCGACCAAGGCCACCGGCACCCTCGTCCACGGACTGAAGGGGTCGATAGACTGGCGCATTACCGGCCGGCTCGCGGCCGGCAGCGTCCCGGCCGCGGCCGTCACGCTGTGGCTGCTGCACACGCACGGGATGAACTCGCCCGGCACCGCGCGGATGATCCAGCTGGTGCTCGGCATCGCGCTGCTGCTCACGTCGCTCGCACTGATCTTCCGGCCGCAGTTGACCGCGCTCGCCGCGCGCAACCCGCTCCCGCCGAATCCCGCGCGCACGTTCTGGTCGACCGTGCTGACGGGCGCCGTGCTCGGCGCGCTCGTGTCGATGACGTCGGTCGGCGCCGGCGCGATCGGCGTCACCGTGCTGTTGCTGCTGTACCCGCTGCTCGCGACCGCGCGCATCGTCGGCTCCGACATCGCGCACGCGGTGCCGCTCACGCTCGTCGCCGGCATGGGCCACTGGCTGCTCGGCTCCGTCGACTGGTCGATGCTGCTGTCGCTGCTGCTCGGCTCGCTGCCCGGCATCGTGCTCGGCAGCCTGCTGTCGGCGCGCGCGCCCGAGCGGCTGCTGCGCAACCTGCTCGCCTCGACGCTCGTCGCGGTCGGCGTGCGACTCGTGCTCGCGTAAGCGGCGCGGCTGGCGCCCGCCACGGCAGACATCGCCGTCTTCCCGCCCCTGATGGAAGAGATCGGCACGATTTGTCGGTGGGGAATTTCCGGCAAATCCTCGATACAGGGACATGCATTCCCCTTTCGAGGATCAAGCCGCGGCGAATCTCACGCGGACCCGACAATGCCCCGTCGGTCGACGACTCACGGGCACCGTGGAAGATCACAGCATCGCGAGCCGCATGCGCGATGTGCTGCATGACCGGCCAGCACGCGACGCCGGCACCCCGCCGCAAAAAACAGCCCGACCGGCCTGCGCCGATCGGGCTGTCGTCCATCCGGGGCCTCGCGAACTCGGGCCGCCCGGCGCACGGCCGGGCAGCGCAAGTCGCTCGCGATCCTTACTGCCCCTGCTGCTTCAACTGCTGCTGCTTCATCTGTTGCGTACGCGCCTGCAGTTTCAGCACGCGCTGCAGCGCGGTACGGTTCGCTAGGATCCCGTCGTAGAAGTTGCCGAGGTCGCCCTTCAGCGCGGTCCGCGACGCGTCGTTCAGGTAGATCATGTGGCCCGACGGATAGTTCTTGATCGTCAGGTTCTGCGCCTTGAGCGTCGGATCGAGCGGCATCTGCGCGAGCGTCAGCTCGGTCTGGTGGAACGGCGTGACCGCATCGAAATAGCCGTTCGCCGACAGCACCTTCAGGTCCGGGTTCACGCTCATCGTCGCCGCGAGGTCGCCGGCCGTGTACAGCGTATTGCCGCCGCCCCTGTTCGCGCCGGTCGGGTCGGTGTGGCTGAAGTCCCAGTTGTTGAAGACCTGGTCGTTCAGGTCCACGAACGACGACGTCGACGTGTACTTGAGGTCGGTGTTGATGTAGCTGTTCCACAGCACCGTGTAAGCGCCGCCGACGTTCGTGATCGACGGATCGTTGCTGCCCGAGTTCGGCAGGATGTACGGCGCGATGCCCTTGCCGGTGAAGTTCGCGCGACCGTCGTACTGGCCGATCTGCGTGCCCGGCACGAGCGTCAGGAAGAACGTGTACGGCGGGTTGTCGTCCGACGACGGCACGTTGCCGAGCGCGGCCGGGTTGCCGAACGTCTGGATCAGCGACGTCGGATCCGTGCCGATGTACGAACCCATCTGCTGCGCGGTCTGCAGGTTCAGGTTCAGCCGCACGTTCACGAAGCCGCCGTCCTGCGGGTTCGGCTTCTGCGCGAGCGGCGCGAGCGTGTTGTCCGCGTAGTTGCGGGCCTGCACCATGTATGCGTCGAGATCGGTCGGCGTCGGGTTGAGCGTCGTCTTCTTCCAGTAGAACGCGTCGGCCGCGAGCGTCGGGAAGGTACCAGGCGCGGACAGCGCATTCGCATAGTCGAGGATCGACGACTGCAGCGTGATCCCGTTCAGGTCGATGCCGTCCTCATGCAGCACCCACGACACGACCGCGCTGCGCGCGGTGCCGTACGACTCGCCGTACAGGAATTTCGGCGAGTTCCAGCGCGAGTACTTGGTCAGGTAGCGCTGGATGAAGCGGTCGATCGAGTGTGCGTCCTGGTCGGTGCCCCAGAAATCCTTGTTCTTCGCCGGGGCGATCGCCGCCGAGTAGCCGGTGCCGACCGGGTTGATGAACACGAGGTCGGTGCGGTCGAGCAGGCTGTCCGGGTTGTCGAGCAGCTTGTACGGGGCCGGCGGCGTGAAGTTCGGGAACGACGACTGCAGGCGCTTCGGCCCGTACGAGCCGAGCAGCAGGTAGACCGACGACGAGCCGGGGCCGCCGTTGTAGAAGAACGTGACCGGACGCGGCTTCGACGGGTCCGGATTGTCCTGCGTGTACGCGACGTAGAACATCTTCGCGTTCGGCGCCGACGTGATCGGGTCGATCGTGGTCAGGTGCCCGGTGGTGGCCGTGTACTGGACGGTCTTGCCGCCGATCGTGACCTGGCGGTGCACGACTGCGGCCCCTTCGGTCGAATCCGTGACCGCGTCGTTCGGCCCGGTGCCGTACACGTCGTTGTCGACGTACGGCTGGTCGGCCGGGACGGCGGCCGTTGCATTGGTGCTGGCCGACGTGCTGCCGTTCGACGTCGTCGCGGCTGCCGCGGTGGCGGCGGTCGGGCCCGATCCGTCGTCGCCGCCGCACCCCGTGACGAGCAGCGCCGCGGCCGCGGCTGCGGCGAGCGGCACGCTCAGCGTCGTTCCAAATAGCGCGAAACCGTCTTTCAAGGACTTCAGTGTCGTCATTATTGCCTCTCGAACAGAACGATAAATACCGCCGGTCGCAAAGGATCATTTGCGCCGGCGCTCCGCACCGGGAGCGCATTCGTTTTGCGATGCACCCCGAGTTTTTTACCGGATCGGCGAATACCGACCGGCATGATTTACCCCACCCATATTCCGCGATCGCACAATGGAATCAATTCCATTGCAAACGACGATTCAATAATGCGCGGCACTGCGAATTCGCCCTCAATCATCCGCACGCGCGATAAACCGTAAGCAAAAGCATCCCACGCAAAGCCCGCCGGACAAGGCGCCTTCGCTTCGAACAGACGAACGATTCCCTCGGCAAAATGTCGGTCAATCGCGAAATGGCGACCAACCGCAACTCGAGCCGATTTAATAAAATCGAAAGGATCGATTAACTATACGGAAAGGAATATTGTCTTTACGGGAATTTATTAAATTAAGTTAAAATATCGGCGTATAATAGATTCCGGATTTTCCGCCGTAAAGCGATAATTTGTTACAGCGCATGCTATTCGGACCAAGGGCAATGCGGGACCGATTCCAGACGCTGAAAATAAAAAGCCGGACGAGCGTCCGGCTTCCGTATCGCGGTGGGGCCGGTGCCGTCAGAGCGGCACATCGATCGCGCCCGCGCCGGCCGTGATCGCGTTCGCGCCGGGGGACGCCGAGATCGGCGGCAGGTTCGCGCTCGTCAGCGCCGGCGCGGCGCCCGGCGTGCCGCCGCGCGGCAGCGTGCGGACCACCTGTGACGGCGGCAGCGCGGCACCGTTCTTCAGGTGCCGCCACATCAGGTTCAGCGCCTGCAGGTTGTAGTAGTGGACCGGCACGAAGCGCGTGTCGAAGCCCGCGACGGGCAGGAACGCATCGAAGTGCTGCCCGTTCGTCACCTCGTAGAACACGAGCTGGCTGCGGCCACCTTCACTGATGCCGTTCTGCGCGACGTACGCGCGCGACGCGTGATTCACGGGCACGAGCGCGTCGCTGCGGCCCTGCACGATGATCGCCGGCTTGCCCTGCAGGTTCGCGTTCACGCGCACCGCATCGACATTCGCCGGCATGTCGAGCATCCCGTTGGTCCACAGCTGGCGCAGGCACAGCGCGCCCGCGAAACTCGCGTCGGGCGTCGCGAGCCGGTGGTCGACACCCGCGCCGGTGTTGAACACGAGATTGACGCCTGCCGTCGGCGGCACGCCGTTGCCGAGGCCGAACACGGCCGGCATCGGCGACGCGGCGGGCGGCGCCACCGCGCCCGTCGCCGCATTGGTGGTCGCGAAGCTGAAATTGCACAGGTTGTCGGTCACGCGCGAGCGCGTGTACGCGTTCGCATAGGTGACCGCGATCGCCGGAATCGCCTGCGAATCCCACATCGGCGCCTGCAGCAGGTCGGAATCCGCGAGATAGCCGGCCGCGTGCAGTTGCGCGAGCGCGTCGGCGGCCTGGCTCTGCGTATCGGCCCCCGACACGAACCCGGCGGCGGCGAGCGTCGCGCAGCGCTGCGTGCGGATCGACTGCGTGGTGGCGGCCGGCAGCGCGCTCAGGTACGGCGCGCCCGCGAGCGACGACGACGCGGCCGCACACGGCTCCAGCAGGTTCGCGAGCGTCGCGTAGTCGGCCAGCGGCCGGCCGAACGACGGCACCGGCTGGCCGCCCTCGCGCACGACCGCGTTCGGCGCCATCCGCACGTTGACTTGCGGCTCGCCGACCACGACCGCGGTAATCCAGCGGCGCGTGTCCTGCTCGGCCGCCGCGAGCGCCGCGCCGCCGCCGTTGCTGACGGACGCGGCGATCGTCGTGATGTCGCCCGGGCGGTAGCGCACGCCGTGATGCGAGCCGTCGACGAGCGGTCCGAACTGTTCGTTGAGCGCCCAGTACGCGAATTCGACCGCCTGCAGCGTCGCGTGCCCCCAGTCCTGCTCGGGATTCTGCTGCGAATGCGCATGCTTGAACGCGTAGCGGTTCGGGAAGCGGTTGTTGAACGCAGCCAGGTCGCTGCTCGTCACGTTGGCGGTAAAGAGACTCGCATTGCCGCCGAGCACCGCGTCGGCGAGCGTTCCGTCGATCAGCGTGATCGTGTCGGTGCCGAGCTCGTGCGCGCCGTTGCCGCCGCCCTTGTCGTTGTACGCGACCGCGCAGCCGCGCTTGAGGCCCCACTCGCCGGCCGCCGAGATCGCGCCGTACACACCGCGCGAACCGGACGACGTCGCGGTGACGATGCACGGCTGCGCGGGGTCGAAGCTCGCGGGCACCTGCACGAGCAGCGTCACGTTCTTGCGGCCGCTGCCGTCGTCGGAATACGCGAGATATTCGGTGCCGGGAATCTTGCCTTCGCCGAGCGTGTCGTTGCCGTCGAGGTCGACGTTCGGTCCCCAGAAGCGGCCGTAGCCGCCGTTGGCGCTCATGTCGACGAGCGCGCGGTAGTTCGACCAGATCGCGAGCCGGCGCAGCTCGGCGCTCGTCGGCCGCGACGGATTCGCGAACGTCGGCGCGGTGGCGGCGGCGAGGCCCGTCTTGCCGAGACCGGCCGTCAGCAGATCGTCGCCCGTACCGTCGTAGGCGGTGGTGCGCACGCTGCCGGACACGAACCCGGGCAGCCGGTTGCGTTCGGACGACTCGTCGCCGTTGCAGGCGCCGAGCAACGTGATCGCGGCCAGCGCCGCGCCCCAAAGAATCCGACTGCCCCACCCGTGCGTTGTCATTGCCGCCCTCTCGATATCGTTATCGGTGCGCCGCTGCGTCGTGCGCGGCTCGCGGCCTGTCGGGAAAACGCCGGGCCGCCCAAGGCTTTCCGCCCCGAAGGAAGTTTCCTTGGGGGACGCCCGCTCGGGGGCCTGGCGCGAAGCGGCGGGCCCGGGGGCATTCGAAAGTGCAAACGGGCCCCGGCACGCCGGGGCCCGCGTGAAAGCGGGCGCGCGGCGCTGGCGCGCCGCCGCCCGGCATCATTGCTGCTGAACCGTCAGCTTGTTCGTGACCGACGTCACGCCCTTCACGCCCTTCGCCGCCTCTTCCGCCTTGTCGATCTGTGCCTGGTCGGGCACCGTGCCCTCCAGCAAGATCGCGCCGCCCTTCGAGCGCACGACGATGTTCGCCACGTCGATGCCGCCGGCCTTCGTAATGGCCTTGCGCACCGCGTAGCCGAGCTGGCGGTTGGCCTTCTTCGCGGCCTTGGCCGCCGCCTTCGGCGAGCTCGCTGCCGCGGCCGGCGCTTCGGTGGCCGCCGCATCGCTCGACTGCGCGTACACGCTGCCCGTCAGACAGGCCGCCACGGCCGCAACACCCAACGCTCTCAACACGATCGACTTCATGCTATCTCCTTGTAACTCCGGACCGGCCGTGCACAGTACGGCCGGATACCCCCAAAGGCAGCCGGCCCGCGCGCGAACGGGCGGGACGGCCGATGATTTCCACGGCGATGCGAGAGAGGCGACACGGGCCGGCGGCCGGCGCGCGCGTATGCGGGCCGGCCGGGCCGGACAGCCGCCGGCCGGGCGCGCCCGGTCTCATAACGTGCCGGGTCGTGCGCGAATCGGGCGCGGCTGCGTCGCACAATGTAATCCAGCGCCAGCCGAAGCGCAAAGCTTTTGACGCGTGGCCGCCCGCCATCCGCCCGCGCGCGCGCGTGTCCGCCGCCGCGCGACGGCGCCGGACTCGCGCACGCCGGGCGAAACCGGGTACCATCGCCGCCAGAACGCGCATCGCATGCCTTGTCCGCGACGGCCGTCATCGCTGCGTCACGCCCGTGTCATCCGCCGACTCCATGAAGCCAGCCCGCCCCCGCCCGCCCCGCCGCATCCTCGCCCGCTTCGTCGCGGTGTCGTGGCGCGACCTCGCGCTGTCGATCGGCCCCACCGTGCTGCTCGCGGTCGCGGCGGTCTGGTTCGCGGTCAAGCTGATCCAGCCGGCGCCGCCGTCCACGCTCGTGATTTCGTCCGGCCCGCCCGGCAGCACCTACTGGAACGCCGCGCAGAAATACAAGGCGATCCTCGCGAAGAACGGCGTCACGCTCGACGTCCAGTCATCCGAAGGATCCGCGCAGAACCTCGCGCGGCTGTCGAATCCGGACGCGCCGGTCGACGTCGGCTTCGTGCAGAGCGGCATCGGCCCGAAGGAGCGCGATGAACACCTGGTCTCGCTCGGCAGCATCGGCTACGTGCCGCTCGCGATCATGTACCGCGGGCCGGTGGTCGCGCGCCTGTCCGACTTCAAGGGCAAGCGGCTCGCGCTCGGCGCGGAAGGCAGCGGCGCGCGCGAATTGAGCCTGGCGCTGCTGAAGATGAACGGCATCGTGCCGGGCGGCTCGACCGAGCTGCTGCCGACCGCCGGCGAGGACGCCGCGGCCGCGCTGCTCGACGGCAAGATCGACGCCGCGTTCCTGTCCGGCGACTCGACGCAGATCCCGGTGATGGCGAAGCTGTTCCGCGCGCCCGGCGTGCACGTGTACTCGTTCACGCAAGCCGAGGCCTACGCGCGGCGCTTTCCGTACCTGACCGCGATCACGCTGCCGATGGGCGTCTACGATCTCGGCCTCAACCTGCCGCCCGCCGACATCCACACGGTCGCGCCGACGATCGAGCTGGTCGCGCGCGATACGCTGCACCCCGCGCTGTCCGACCTGCTGATCGAGGCCGCGCGCGAAGTGCACGGCCACGCGACGATCCTGCAGCACGCGGGCGAATTCCCGTCGGCCGTCACGCGCGGCTTCCCGCTGTCCGACGACGCGGGGCGCTATTACAAGTCGGGCAAGTCGTTCCTGTACCGGCGGCTGCCGTTCTGGGTCGCGAGTCTCGTCGACCGGCTGCTCGTCGTCGTGGTGCCGCTGATCGTCGTGCTGATCCCCGGGCTGCGGCTGGTGCCGTCGCTGTACGGCTGGCGCGTGCGTTCGCGCATCTACCGCTGGTACGGCGCGCTGATCGCGCTCGAGCGCCGCGCGCTCGGCGAGCATACGGCCGAAGAGCGCGTCCAGCTGCTCGACGAACTCGACGACATCGAGGAAGCCGTGAACCGGATGAAGATGCCGCTTGCGTACGCGGGGCAGTTCTACGTGCTGCGCGAGCACATCGGCTTCGTGCGCGAGCGGCTCACCGCGCACGATCACGACACCGCATCGGTCACGCCGGGCACACCCGGCGCCGGCGGCCGTGCAGCGGCGCGCGGCGGCGCGGCGGCGCCGGCCGGCGAGCCCCCCCGGGCGACTCCCGGTTCCGCATGAGCGGCCGATCCGCGATCATTGCTGCATCCGCGCGGTTGCATCCGCGCGCCGCCACGTAACATGAAGGCCGCCGCCAGGCGCGCACGCCCCACCCTCTGGAGATCGCCATGACAACCGGCCTCGACACTGCCCAGCCTGCCTGGTTCTTCGACTTCGTGTCGCCGTTCTCCTACCTGCTGCTCGAACAGCACGACAAGTGGCCCGACGTGCCGTTCGACCCCGTCGCCGTGTCGCTGCCCGACCTGCAGCGCCACTGGGGGCAGCGCCCGAGCGCCGACGTGCCGGCCAAGCGCGTGTTCACGTACCGCCACGCGCTGTTTCGCGCCGAACAGCTCGGCATCCGCTTCAAGATGCCGCCCGCGCATCCGTTCGACTCCGACAAGGTGCTGCGCCTCGCGATCGCGCTGCGCGCCGACATCGCGACCGTGCTGGAAATGTTCCGCTTCATCTGGCACGACGGCAACGATCCGTCGACGCCGGACGGGTTCGCGGCGCTGTGCGAGCGCGTCGGCGTCGGGCATGGCGACGAGCTGATCGAATTCGAGGAGACGAGCGCGCAGTTGCGCCGCAACACCGACGACGCGATCGCGCTCGGCGTGTTCGGCGTACCGACCTTCTGGATGAACCAGCAGCTGTTCTGGGGCGAGGACGCGCTGCCGATGGTGCTGTACTGCGCGCGCACGCCGAACTGGCTCGAGTCGCGCGAGGTCAAGCGGATCAGCGTGCTGCCGAAGGGGCGCACCTGATGGCCGGTATCACGCACGGCAACGTGCGGCTGCGGTAAGGTTACGCTTCTCCCGAACACCGCTCGCCGATGGAAGACGACGATCGTACCGCCTCGCTCGATATCTGGCTCGTGCGCGTATTGCGCACGCTGCTGCTCGAGCGCAGCGTCACGCAGGCCGCGCTGCGGCTGAACCAGACCCAGCCCGCGATCAGCACCGCGCTGCGCAAGCTGCGCGAGACGCTGAACGACCCGATTCTCGTGCGCGGCAAATCCGGGATGGTGCCGACCGAGTACGGCGCGTCGCTGCTCGGTGCCGCGTCGCGCGCGCTGCGCGAGGTCGACTTCATCGCGACGCCGCACGGGGACTTCGATCCATCGTCCGCGCGGCGCACGTTCCGCGTCGCCGCGCCCGACTACCTGAACGATTTCTTCATGCCGACGCTGATCGAGCGCTTTCGCGACGCGGCGCCGCATGCGCATCTGGAAATCGACTCATTGAATCCCGCGCTCGATCACGCGGAGGCGCTCGAATCGGGCGCGCTCGATCTCGTGATCGGCAACTGGCCGAAGCCCGACCCGCGGTTCGCGCGCCAGGACCTGTTCTCCGACACGATCGTGTGCCTGATGCGCGACGCGCATCCGCTCGCCCGCGAACCGCTCACGCGCGAAGCGTACGCGTCGGCCGCGCACGTCGCGCCGACGCCGTACACCGGCGACAAGCGCAACGCGATCGAGATCGGCCTCGCCCGCGCCCGCCTCACGCGACGGATCGTGACGACGCTGCCGTACTTCGGCATCGTGCCGCAGGTGCTGCTGCAGTCGGACCTGATCTTCACGACGACGCGCCGCTTCGCGACGCACTACGCGCAGCTGCTGCCGCTCGTCGTCGTCGCGCCGCCCGTGCCGTTCCCGCGCATCAAGAGCTACCTGCTCACGCACCCGCACCCCGATCGCCCGACCGACATCGCGTGGCTGTGTGCGCTGATGCAAAGCGTGTCCGACGAGCTGACGGCCGCACGCGGCCGCAAGCGCTGAAGCGGCGCTGAACCCCCGCGGAATCGCCCGCGCACGATCACGCGGCGCGGCCGCTCAGGCCGTGCAGAAGGTTTCCTGCAGATGGGTCCAGCGCACGACGCCTGCCGCGTCGCGCGCGAACACGGCGGTCGCGCGACGCGCGGGCAGTTCGCCCGACGCCGCCTGCTGCGCTTCGAGATAGGTGAGCACCGCATGCGACGCGTCTGCCGCGAGCACGCGGATGTCCGACAGCGTGATGCGCAGCCCCGGCTTCGCGCCGCCGAGCTTCGCGAACAGCGCGCGCGTGTCATCGCGGTCGAACGCGCGACCGTCGGTCATGATCATCGTGAATTCGGCGGAGAAAGGCGCGAGCAGCGCATCGAGCGCCGCGGGGGAAGTATCGGCGCCGGAGAGCCAGCGCTCGATGACGACGAGGCTCGCATCGAGCGCGTCGAGATAGACCTGATGATCGGACATGGTGCCTGCACGAAAGGACGCGCGGCCCGCTGCCGCGCGATCCGTGCAGTGTAGGCAAAAACGCGCGGACGTGGGTCGGGCGTGCCGGCCCTGATCGTTACCGCGCGCAGCGCGCGTCGTCGCGCAAGCGCCCCGCCGCGGCTGCCTTCGCGTCGGCCACCGGCATGCCCGAGCGGGCCTGCAGCAGTTCCGCGCAGACGGCCACCGCGATCGCGCCGGGCGCCTTGTCGACGATGCCCGCGACGCCGATCGGACATACCATCTCGGTGAGCCGCGCCGGATCGACGCCGCGCGCGGCGAGCCGGCGCTCGAACTTCACGCGCTTGGTACGCGAACCGATCATCCCGAAGTACGCGAAGTCGCGCCGCCGCATGATCTGCACGGCGAGCGAGAAGTCGAGCGCGTGGTTGTGCGTCATCACGAGGAAGTACGCGCCGGGCGGCGCCGCGTCGACGACGGCCTCGGGTATGTCGGTCGGCTCCGGCTGCACGTTCGGCGGGCATTCGTCCGGGAACAGCTCGTCGCGCGTATCGACCCACTGCACGACGCACGGCAATGCGCCGAGCAGCGTGACGAGCGCATGGCCGACGTGCCCCGCGCCGAACAGCACGATGTGCATCGGCGCGGGCGTACCGGTCGCGCGGTTGCGCTGGCCGGTACCCTGCGCGAATGCCGGGGTCGTCGCGGTGCGAAACGAACGTGCAGGCCCGTTCATCTCAACCTGCCTGACCGGCGCGCGCAGCACGCACCGCAGTGATCGCGCGCAGGATCGACTCGCCGGTGGCTGGCGCGTCGAGCGGCGGATTCACCCGGTAGTCGCCGACCGCGGCAATCGCGTCGCGCACCGCGAAGAACACCGAGAACGGCAGCAGCAGCGGCGGTTCGCCGACGGCCTTCGAACGATGGATGCTGTCCTCCACGTTGCGGTTCTGGAACAGCCGCACGTTGAATTCGGGCGGCGTGTCGTTGACCGTCGGGATCTTGTACGTGGACGGCGCATGCGTCATCAGCTTGCCGCCCTTGTTCCACCACAGCTCCTCGGTCGTGAGCCAGCCCATCCCCTGGATGAACGCGCCTTCGACCTGGCCGATGTCGAGTGCCGGGTTCAGCGATGCGCCCACGTCGTGCAGCGCGTCGACGCGCAGCGTGCGCATCTCGCCCGTCAGCGTGTCGATCACGACCTCCGACACGGCCGCGCCGTACGAGTAGTAGTAGAACGGCCTGCCCTGCAGCTTCGACTGATCCCAGTACAGCTTCGGCGTCGCGTAGAAGCCGTCGGACCACAGCTGCACGCGCGCGAGATACGCCTTCGCGATCACCTCGCCGAACGGCACGCTCGCGCCGCCGATCCACACGAAGTCGTTGCCGAACTTCACGTCGGCCGCATCGACCTTGCCGTCGCCGAACTGCTTCGCCGCGAACGCCGCGAGGCGCTCGCGCAGCTGGCGCGCCGCATCCTGCGCGGCCTTGCCGTTCAGGTCGGAGCCCGTCGACGCAGCCGTCGCGGACGTGTTCGCGACCTTGCTCGTGTCGGTCGCCGTCACGCGGATCCGGCCGAAGCGGATGCCGAGCTCGTGCGCGACGACCTGCGCGACCTTCGTGTTGAGCCCCTGCCCCATCTCCGTGCCGCCGTGGTTCACGAGCACCGAGCCGTCGGTGTAGATGTGCACCAGCGCGCCGGCCTGGTTGAAGTGCGTGACGTTGAACGCGATGCCGAACTTCACCGGCGTGAGCGCGATGCCCTTCTTCAGCACCGTGTTGCGTGCGTTGAATTCGCGCACGCCCGCGCGCCGCGCGCGGTAGTCGCTCGTCGCCTCGAGTTCGCCGAGCAGTTCGTGCAGCACGTTGTCCTCGACCGTCTGCCCGTAAGGCGTCACGTTGCGCTCGGTCTTGCCGTACAGGTTCGCGTAGCGCACGTCGAGCGAATCGCGGCCGAGCGCGCGCGCGACGTCGTCGAGGATGTACTCGATCGCGAACGCGCCCTGCGGCCCGCCGAAGCCGCGGAACGCGGTGTTCGACTGCGTGTTGGTCTTGCCGCAATAGCCGGCGATGTCGACGTCGCCGAGCCAGTACGCGTTGTCGAAGTGGCACACCGCGCGCGTCATCACCGGGCCCGACAGGTCCGCCGAGAAGCCGCAGCGCGACGTCATGTCGAGCGCGACGCCGTCGAGGCGGCCGTCGTCGTCGTAGCCGACGTCGAAGCGGTAGTGGAAGTCGTGCCGCTTGCCGGTGATCATCATGTCGTCGTCGCGGTCCGGACGCAGCTTCACCGGACACAGCAGCTTCCACGCGGCGAGCGCCGCGCAGCATGCGAACAGGCCCGACTGCGATTCCTTGCCGCCGAACCCGCCGCCCATCCGGCGGCATTCGACCAGCACGTTGTGCGACGCGACGCCGAGCACGTGCGCGACGAGGTGCTGCATCTCGCTCGGGTGCTGCGTCGAGCAGTACACGTGCATCCCGTCGTCGTCCTTCGGCACCGCGTACGCGATCTGCCCTTCCAGGTAGAACTGCTCCTGGCCGCCGAGCAGCATCTCGCCCGACTCGCGATGCGGCGCGGCGGCGAGCCGCGCGGCCGCGTCGCCGCGCGCGAGTTTCAGCGGCGGGATCACATAGGTTTCGGCCTGGCGCGCTTCCTGCGCGGTCAGGATCGCGGGCAGCTCCTCGTAGTCAACCTGCGCGCGGCGCGCGGCGAGCCGCGCGGTTTCGTGCGACGTCGCGACGACGATGAACATCGGCTGGCCGACGAACTGCACGATGCCTTTGGCGAGTACCGGATCGTCGTGGATGATCGGGCCGCAATCGTTGACGCCGGGGATGTCGTCGGCAGTGAACACGGCGACCACGCCGGGCGTCGCGCGCACCGCGTCGAAGTTCATCGACACGATCTTCGCGTGCGGCTTCGCGGACAACCCGAGCGCCGCATGCAGCGTGCCCGCGACGAGCGGGATGTCGTCGGTGTAGGTCGCGCGCCCGCTCACGTGCAGGTGCGCGGATTCGTGCGCGCGCGAGACGTGCACCTGCGCGGCGTCGGCCTGCGGGTCGAGGGTGTTCAGGAACGGTTCTGCTTGCTGGTTCATGTTCGGTGTTCTCCCTCGTCAGACGCGCGCCGCGTCGTCGGCAACTTCGGCGGCCACTTCACGCACGTTCAGCGCCTGCGGCGGCAGCGGGTCGTGCGGGCGCGTCTCCAGCCAGAATCGGTACATCAGGTTCTTCGCGGTATCGAGGCGATACGCGCTCGTCGCACGCATGTCGGTGAGCGGCTGATAGTCGCGCTCGAGCGCCTGCATCGCGGCCTGCGCGCTGGCTTCGTGCCACTGCGCGCCGTCGAGCAGGCTTTCCGTATGCGTCGCGCGCTTCGGCGTCGCGGCCATCCCGCCGAACGCGATGCGCGGCTCGCGGATCAGCTCGCCGTCCGCGATGAACGCGAACGCCGCGCACACCGCCGAAATGTCGGAGTCGAAGCGCTTCGACAGCTTGTAGGTGCGGAACTGCAGCTTCGCGCGCGCGCCGGTGCGGGTCGGCACCTTCAGGCCGACGACGAATTCGTGCGGCGCCATGTCCTTTTGCTGATAGCCGGTGTAGAGCGCCTCGAGCGGCAGCTCGCGCACCGTGTCGCCGCCGCGCAGCACGACCCGCGCGCCGAGCGCGATCAGGCCCGGCATCGAGTCGCCGATCGGCGAGCCGTTCGCGACGTTGCCGCCGATCGTCCCCGCGTTGCGGATCGGCAGCGACGCGAAGCGCTTCCACATTTCGGTCAGTTCCGGATACGTGCCGGCGAGTGCCGCATAGCCGTCCTCGACCGTCACGCCCGCGCCGATCTCGATCCAGTCGTCGCCGTGCACGATTTGCTGCAGTTCAGCGATCTGGCCGACGTAGATCAGGTCGTCGAGGCGACGCATCTGCTTGGTGACCCACAGGCCGATGTCGGTACTGCCGGCGAGCAGCCGTGCATCCGGGCGCTCGACCTTCAGCGCGGCCAGCGCGTCGAGCGTGCGCGGCGCGGCGAAGCGCGCGCCGTCGAGCGTCGTGTAGTCGAACGTGTCGTCACGCTTGAGCGACGCGAGCGTGCGGGCCAGCGCGGCCGTATCGACCGGTGCCGTGGGCGCCGGCGCACCGAACATCTGCACGGCCGCATCGACGATCGGGCGATAGCCGGTGCAGCGGCACAGGTTGCCGGTGAGTGCATCGGCAATCTCGGTGCGCGTCGGCACGTCCTTCGCCTTCGCGCACGTGCCGGCGCAGCCTTCATGGCCGTGCTTCTCGTACAGCGCCCACATCGACATCACGAAACCGGGCGTGCAGAACCCGCATTGCGAGCCGTGGCAATCGACCATCGCCTGCTGCACCGGATGCAGCGAACCGTCCGGCTGGCGCAGGTCTTCCACCGTCAACAGCGCCTTGCCGTCGAGCGTGGGCAGGAACTGGATGCAGGCATTGACGGCCTTGAACGCGACCGTACCCGTGTCGGTCAGCTCGCCGACGACGACCGTGCACGCGCCGCAGTCGCCTTCCGCGCAGCCTTCCTTGGTGCCGGTGCAGTGCGCATCCTCGCGCAGGTACTGCAGCACGGTGCGGGTGACGTCCGCGCCGCTGACTTCGCGGACCGCGTGACGATGGTAGAAGCGGATCGGCTCACTCATGTCTCTATCGTTCTTCCGGTGGGGGCAAGGCGGCCTGCGCGGGGCGCTCGACCGACGTTTCTCTGACAGTTTGCACGCTATCACCGTCAAATTCCGCAACCCATAGCCCATCACGCATGGGGCCCATATAACTGCCGCGATATGCGCGCCGCGGCCGCCCGGCAGGCGTCGGGCGCGTTGCCCGGCCTGGGTTCCGGCCTGCCCGCAGCGGTCCGTCAGCCATTCTTCGACGATGAAAATGGGTCGCGATTAACTAAATGGTACCTGCGTGAAAACCGGTTCCATGGGAAAATCCCGATTCCGTTTTTCGCCGCTTTCCGTTCCGTTTCGCCCATTCGATCCGACCCCATGTCAACCGATTCCGCCACACCGCCGCGCAGCGGGTTTGCCGTCACGCTGCAAATCGTGTCCGTCGTCTGTTTCACGTTCATCTGCTACCTGACCATCGGCCTGCCGCTCGCGGTGCTGCCGGGCTTCGTCCATGACGACCTCGGCTTTTCCGCGATCGTCGCGGGCGGCGCGATCAGCGTCCAGTATTTCGCGACGCTCGCGTCGCGCCCGCTCGCCGGGCGCTTCGCCGATACGCTCGGGCCGAAGCAGACGGTGCTGCGCGGGCTGATCGGCTGCGGCGTGTCGGGCGTGCTGCTGCTCGTCGCGCTGCTGCTGGCCCACTGGCCGGTCGCGAGCCTCGTGCTGCTGGTCGCGAGCCGGCTCGTGCTCGGCGTCGGCGAGAGCCTGTGCGGCACCGGTGCGATCCTGTGGGGCATCGGGCGGGTCGGCGTCGCGCACAACGCGAAGGTGATCTCGTGGAACGGCATCGCGACCTACGGGGCGCTCGCGCTCGGCGCGCCGGTCGGCGTCGCGATCGCGCACACGCTGAATCCGGCGCTGATCGGCGTGATCGTGATCGCGCTCGCCGCGATCGGCTTCTATCTCGCGCGCCTGATCGCTTCCGTGCCGCTCGTGCACGGCGAACGGATGTCGTATGCGAGCGTGTTCACGCGCGTGCTGCCGCACGGCCTCGGCCTCGCGCTCGGCTCGGCCGGCTTCGGCTCGATCGCGACCTTCGTCACGCTGTACTACGCGGCGCGCCACTGGCCGAACGCCGCGCTGTCGCTGACCGTGTTCGGCACGCTGTTCATCGGCGCGCGGCTGCTGTTCGCGAACACGATCAAGACCCACGGCGGCTTCCGCGTCGCGATCGTGTCGTTCGCGTTCGAATGCTCGGGCCTCTTGCTGCTGTGGCTCGCGCCCGTGCCGCACGTCGCGCTCGTCGGCGCCGCGCTGACCGGCTTCGGCTTCGCGCTGATCTTCCCGGCGCTCGGCGTCGAGGCCGTGGCGCTCGTCCCGCCGGCGAGCCGCGGCGCGGCGCTGTCCGCGTATTCGGTGTTTCTCGACCTGTCGCTCGGCATCACGGGCCCGCTCGCCGGCTATGTGGCCGGTGCGTTCGGTTATCCGCAGGTGTTCCTGTTCGCGGCGGTGGCCGCGGCGGCCGGCGTCGCGCTGTCGATGGTGCTGTACCAGCGGCAGGCGCGGCTCGCGGGGAGCGGCGCGGCGGCTTGAGTCGTGCTGCCGCGCGCGCAACGCCGTTCAACGCAGCAACACGTTGAAGTCGCGCAATACGCGGACGGCTTGAGGATGACGCCGGAGCGGAACGGCGTCCCGGAGCGAGAGCTTGGGTTCGGCACGATCGAAGAGCACGAGGGCTTCCGACGTGTTCAGATGGCGCGACATGTACAGAAAGCCGTCGACCCGCCGCTGATGCCGGTGGACGGCCAGCGACCACTGCTGCGGAACGTCGTACGGCACGATCGTCGACAACGCACCGTCGCCGCCAAGGTTCTTCAGCGGCAAGCCATGCAGGACGGCCACGGCCAACGGCGCACCGTCGAATGAAAGCACGTACCGATCGAGCTCGGTCGTGACGAGCGGGAAACCGCCCAGCACCAGATCGGCGACTTCGTCGTGCAGCACCGTCTCCGCGAATGCGCAATGCAGATCGAAACCGAAATAGCTGGTGCCGAACCGCCGCCGCGGCCGCGGATCGTCGAAGCGGTTGCCGCCGGACTTGCCGAAGTACGGCTCGCCGGTTGCGAATCGCGAGATCCGGACCAGCGCCGCAGGCGCCACCTCGCGGATCGTGAGCGTCGCGCTCGCGAAATGCTTCCCCGGCACCGTCAACACCCGCGCCTCCTAGCGTCCCGCAAACGCTGCGGCCGCACGCTCGACCTCGTCAAGCTTCCCGCGCGACAGCGCGACCAGCGGCGTGACGTTGCCGAGTGACGCCTTGGGTGTCATGAAGAACTGCCATTTGCTCCATCCCGGCAAGGCTCCGAGACGCTGAGTCACCTTCCCGAGCGTCTTGCGATCGATGTCGCCCGCCAGATAGAACGCCGGGTAGTACTGCGCGGCGCCGACGTCGACCGTGAAGATGCGCCCCGACGCCACCGCCTTGCTGAGCGCCTGCCGCGTCATGCCGAGCTCCGTCCAGATCCGTGCGGCCGGCAACAGCCTGCCGTCGGCAACCAGCGCGTGTCGTTCAGCCTGCGCGTGCCGCTCCAGATCGGCGACGGTGACGCCGGTGCGCGTATCGGCCGCCCCCTTCTTCCGGCCGGACGGCTTCCTGTCGCGCGTCGCGGCGGCCGCGATACCGAACGTGATCGTGCCGGCCAGATCGATGACCTGCGCGATGCCTACCTTGAACAGGTGCCCAAGTTGCTCGTCCGACAGCCTGAGCAGCGCACGGGCGCGATCCGGCCCGAGCATGGTTGCCGCGCCGACGGCGCTGCGCAGCGCCTCCTCGGTCTCGATATCGAGAACCGTGGCCGAACCTTCGAGCGCGTGAGCGTGCGTGACCATCATCACCTCCTGATGCAACCGGAGGATCAAGCCTAGTCCCGATTCGAAATCAAGTCAACCAAGTCAACTTTTCCGCGCAATGTCCGGAGAGTGCCTGATGCCCCGGTCAAGCCGTGCGCAGGAACAACCGGCGCGTCAGGTCGAACGCAACGAGATTGCCGGCCAGCACGAGCAGCAGCCCGATCACCGCGAGCGGCGACCACTGGTAGCCCTCGAAGACCGTCGACACGGCCAGCGCGACGATCGGGAACAGCACCGTGCAGTACGCGGCGCGCTCCGGCCCGATCCGCCCGACGAGCGTCAGGTACGCGGTGAACCCGATCACCGAGCCCGGCACGGCCAGATAGACGAGCGCGCCGAGATAGCGCGGGCTCGGGTCGATCATGAACGGCAACCCGGCCACCGCACTGCCGACCGTCAGGATCGCCGCGCCGATCAGCATCGCCCAGCCGTTGGTCGCGAGCGGATGCAGCCCCATCGATTGCATCCGGCTCGACAGCAGGTTGCCGGCCGAGAAGCACATCGTGCCCGCGAACGCGATCGCGAGGCCCGTCCAGGTCGCGTGATCGTCGAGGTGGCCGGCCATCTGCTGCCAGAACAGGCAGGCGATGCCGGTCAGCCCGAGCAGCGCGCCGGCAATCGCGGACGGCCGCAGCGGGCGGCCCATGAACAGCCGGCCGTTGATCGAATTCAACAGCGGCGCGGTCGAGAAGATCACCGCGACGAGGCCGCTCGGCACGACCTGCTCCGAGTAGTAGAAGCACAGGAAATTCAGGCAGAACAACGCGAAGCCCTGCGCGACGAGGTAGCGCCACGCCTCGCGCGGCGGACGCACCGGCCGGCGCATCACGCGCAGCAGCGCGAACAGCACGGCGGCCGCGAGCCAGAAGCGCCACGCGATCGACACGGGCGGCGGCACGGCGCCGAGCTGCCATTTGATCGCGATCCAGGTGGTGCCCCAGATCAGCACGGTGACGAAATAAAGCGACAGGTTCATGGCGGCAACGAAGCGAAACGAGTGAAACGGACTCAGACTGTGCCGCCGCCCCGCCCGCGCGGATTGTCCGGAATTGCGGTCTTTTTCGGGCGGCCGCACGGCGCGCCGCGCGCGCGCTTATACTCGTCGCACCATGAGTCCGCCCCTGTACGCCCCGCCCGCCGATCACGCCGCCGCCCTTGCCGGCGGTGCGATGCCGTTCGGCCTGCACTCGGTGTGCCGCACGCTCGCCGAGGCGAACGCGACGCTCGAGCGCTTCACGTGGCTCGGCGATCATCTCGCGATCGCCGAATGGACGCGCATCACCGACGAAAGCGAGACGATCTACGAACAGCCGGGCCACCACACGCTGTCGTGCTATCTAGACGGCGGCTACCGGACGGAGCGCGAACGCGTGCCGCGCTACGGCGCGCCGAGCCTGCTGTGCGCACTGCCGGGCGACCATGAATCGCGCTGGTGGGTGCGCGGCGAGATGCACTTCATCCACCTGTACTTCCTGCCCGAGCACTTCACGCAGCGCGCGATCCGCGAACTCGATCGCGAGCCGCGCGAGCTGAAGCTCGCCGACCGCACCTATTTCGAGGATGCGCGCGTCGCGGCGCAGTTCCGTTCGCTTGCGCTGGAGCGCTGGGACGATGCCGACGGGCGGCTGCGCGTGAACGAAGCCGCGCACGACGTATTGAGCCTGCTGCTGCGCGGCCAGAGCACGACGCGCACCGACGTGCCGTTCCGCGGCGGACTCGCGCCGGCCGTGCGCCGCCGCGTGCGCGACTACATCGACAGCTACCTGTCGCAGCCGCTGACGCTCGGCGAACTGGCAGAGGTCGCCGCGCTGTCCGAATACCACTTCTCGCGGATGTTCCGGCTGTCGTTCGGCCGCGCGCCGCACGCATGGGTGGCCGAGCAGCGGCTCGCGCGGGCGCGCCTGCTGCTGCGCACGACGGCGCTGCCGCTCGCGCAGGTCGCGGCCGAATGCGGCTACGCGAACGCCGGCCACTTCAGCCATCGCTTTCGCGACGCGCACGGCACGACGCCGAACGCGTACCGGCGCGCGATGCAGGGCGGCTGAGCCCCGCGCGCACCTTCAACGTGCCGGCTGGCGCAGCGCACCCGGCACGCTTCGCCGTCTCCCTGCTTACGCGCCTCGCTGCGACAATTCCTGCTCGAGCGCGGCCACGCCGGCCGGCAGGTCCACCGGCACCTTCAGGTCGATCATCGTGCGGCCGAACGCGTGCAGCGTGCGGAACAGGTTGTGTTCGCGACACTGTTCGCCCATCTGCCCGATCCGCACGATCGGCAGCCCGAACGAGCCCGAGATCTCGACCTGGTACTGCTTCGAGATATGGCCGCACACCATCCCGGGCGTGAGCCCTTCGGGCGTCTCGATCCCGACCACCGAATTGAGCCGGCAGTCCTTCGGCGCATAGAGCGCGAGCCCCATCGCCTCGACGCCCGCCTGCAACGCGAGCGAGCAGCGCAGGTGGCGCGCGAAGCGGCTTTCGAGCGTCTCCGCGCAGACGAGCCGCAGCGCCTCGTGCAGCGCGAGCACGCCCGACACCGGCGCCGTGTAGTGGTAGCCCGCGTTGTGCCAGAAGTTCTCCGCGAGCGCCATGTCGAGGCACCAGTGCGCGTTCGGTTCCGGCCGCTGCTTCATCCGGTCCCACGCGGCGTCCGAGAACGCGATCAGCGATACGCCGGGAATCGACGACAGCCCCTTCTGGCCGCCCGTGATCACCGCATCGATGCCCCACGCGTCCATCTCGAGCGGCATCGTCGACAGCGTGCACACCGCGTCGACGACGACCAGCGCGCCGGCCGCCTTCGCGAGCGCCGCGATGTCGCGCAGCTCGCGGTTCCACACGGTGTTCGACGTCTCGCCCTGCACGATCGTGACGATCTCGGGCCGCTCGCGCGCGATCGCGTCCGCGATCTCGTCGAGGCTCGCGACCGAGCGGTCGGCCACTTCGAGCGTGGCGACGTCGGCGCCGACGCGCGTGGCCATCTCGGCCATCCGCGCGCTGAAGAAGCCGTTGCGGATCGACAGCACGCGCGTGCCGCGCCACGCGAGGTTCGAGATCGCCATTTCCATCGCGGCGGAACCGGGGCCGGCGACGCCGAGCACCCACTTCGTGCGGGTCTGGAACACGTAGCGCGCCATCTCCTTCACCTGCTCGATGATCTTCGCCATCGTCGCGCCGAGGTGGTTGATCACGATCGTGTTCGCCTTCGCGACGGCGGCCGGGATCGGGACCGGGCCGGCCCCCATCATCAGCAGCGGTTCTTCGGGCAGGATCGCGTCGAGCGGCACGACGACGGGACAGGGAATCGGCGAGTAATCGATGGACATGGCTGGTAAAAGAGGAACGGAGAAAACGCTCGGACGTCGTTCGCCGCACGGCACGGCGAACTGATCGATCATTCCGCGTTCCGCGCCCGTGCGCAAGAGGCACGCGCGCCCGGACAGCGTGACGCTGGCCCGGTCGACGGACCGGGCCAGCCTGCCGCGCCCGCGCCGCACGACCGGGTTTCGTATTGCCGCGGCATTGCCGGCCGCATGCGAAACGGTTCCACCGGACGATCGATGCCCGCGATTTTCTCCGGCAATATTGAGACGCGCATCCTGACGCCCGAGTTCAGCATGCCGCATGCATCTACCGGAATACCGGTCACCACGACAAAAATCGCGCGACTGGCATCGGCACACGAAAACCAGACTGGCACAAAAACATCCACTATCGCAGCATCTATTGGTGAGCGATTTCACCCATTACCGCACGACGTCGCATCTAGACCGAATCAACATGTTGATTTATATGAGTAATATTAAAATACAAGGCGGACCTTCCGAATACACACCGGACTAACCCAGGTGCATGCCAGCGCCCCCGATCCGTTAAATCGATACCCGCGATTTCGATTTTACGCAAGCCGCCCCTTTTCTCAGGTTGACGATATCGCTTCCGTAATGAACAATCGTCTGCAGAATCGAAAACCGATTTTTCGAGACGAACGAGACCCGGGGGTTGCGCGACGGTTTTCCAGGTCGTTTGACGAGAAATCCCAACCAAAATCAATCAACCGGGCCAGAAATTCGCGAGCCATGAACCAGATTCAGACCATGCGTGTGTTCGTCTGCGTCGCCGAGCAGCAGAGCTTCCGGCGGGCGGCGCACCATCTAGGCGTGTCCAACGCGCTCGTCACGCGCTCGATCGCGATGCTCGAGTCTCACCTGAACACGCGGTTGATCCACCGCACCACGCGCAACCTGTCGCTGACCGAGGCCGGCCTGCGCTACCTCGACGGCTGCCGTGCGCTGCTCGAGGAATTCGACCACCTCGAGGCATCCGTCGCGCACGCCGTGCGCGAGCCGGCCGGCACGCTGCGCGTCGTCGCATCGGGCCTGCTGTCGCCGCTCGCGCTGACGCCGCTCGTCAGCAGTTTCCGGCACCGCTACCCCGAATTGCGCGTGCAGCTCACCGTCGCCGAGGGGCCGCTCGACGTGCTCGATTCGGGCTACGACGTCGGCATCGTGACCGGCAACCGGCTCGACGGCAACCCGACGCTGATCGGCCACGCGCTCACGCCGAACCCGTTCGTCGCCTGCGCGGCGCCCGCCTATCTCGAACGGCGCGGCGAGCCGCGCGCACCCGACGACCTGCCGGGCCACGACTGGGTCGCGCTCGCGCCGCACCAGCATGCGCCCGCGTGGCGGCTGGTCGGCCACGACGGCGTCACGCATTCGGTCACGGTGCGCCCGACCTGCACGGTCAACCAGCTGGCGCTCGTGCACGCTGCAACCGTCGCCGGGTCCGGCATCGCGGTACTGCCCGAGCCGAGCGTCGCCGACGCACTCGCCACCGGCACGCTGGTGCGGCTGTTGCCCGCTTACCGGATCGACGACCCGGACGCGCAGCTGTCGCTCGTCTACCCGAACCGCCAGTACGTGCCGGCCCGCACACGCAGCTTCGTCGAGCATGCGCTCGAGCATTTCGGCGCGCAGGCGGCCCGCGAGCGGACCGGCTACGGCTTCCTGCACACGCCCGATCGCGCCGAGATCGTCGCGGGCCGGCAGACGGGCCTGCAGTAAACTGCACGCGACAGCCATCGGAGGTGCAGCGTGCGCGTGATCCTGTTCAGCAGCCGGCAGTACGACGACGAATCGTTCACCGCCGCCAATCGGTCATTCGGTTATCGGCTGCACTTCCAGCCGTCGCACCTCGACGCGGAAACCGCGATCCTCGCGCACGGTTATGAGGTCGTCTGCCCGTTCGTCAACGACACCGTCGACGCGGCCGTGCTCGAACGGCTCGCCGACGGCGGCACGCGCCTGATCGCGCTGCGCTCGGCCGGCTTCAACCATGTCGACCTGGCGGCCGCCGAGCGGCTCGGCATCGCGGTCGTGCGGGTGCCCGCGTATTCGCCGCATGCGGTCGCCGAACACGCGGTCGCGCTGATCCTCGCGCTCAACCGCCGGCTGCCGCGCGCGGTCGCACGCACGCGCGAAGGCGACTTCTCGCTGAACGGCCTGCTCGGCTTCGACCTGCACGGCAAGACCGTCGGCGTGATCGGCACGGGCCTGATCGGCCGCGTGTTCGCGAAGATCATGATGGGCTTCGGGATGCATGTGCTCGCACATTCGATGCCGCCGTACGACGACGAACTGATCGCGTACGGCGCGCGCTACGTCGAGCTCGACGAACTGCTGCACCATGCCGACATCATCAGCCTGCACTGCCCGCTGCTGCCGTCGACGCACCATCTGATCAACGCGCAGACGCTTGCGCGGATGAAGCACGGTGCGATGCTGATCAATACCGGCCGCGGCGGCCTGGTCGATGCGCCGGCGCTGATCGGCGCGCTCAAGAGCGGCCAGCTCGGCCATCTCGGGCTCGATGTCTACGAGGAGGAAAGCGGCCTCTTCTTCGAAGATCACTCCGACCTGCCGCTGCAGGACGACGTGCTCGCGCGCCTGCTGACGTTCCCGAACGTGATCGTCACGTCGCACCAGGCGTTCTTCACGCGCGAGGCGCTCGCCGAGATCGCGCACACGACGCTGCTGAACATCGAGGCGTGGCACGCCGGCACGCCGACCAACGTCGTCACGACGGGGCGCTGAGCCACGTCGTTCCGCACGGCGTTGGCGGAGCGTTGGCGCGGCGCCTGAGCGCACGCGATCCATCAACGATTCGTCAATTTATTTCGACTGATGTAACGCCGCGCGCGCGGCGTCTGCTATCGTTGCGCCGACCTCTCCCTGCTTCTGCCGCTCATGCGTTTCGACGACTCCGCCATTGCCGCGGTCTACCGCGCCATCTTCGAACGGCGCGACATGCGCCACTTCACGCCGGCACCCGTCGATCCGGCCACGCTCGCGCGGCTGCTGCGCGCCGCGCACCACGCGCCGAGCGTCGGCTTCATGCAGCCGTGGCGCTTCATCCGCATCACCGATCCCGCGCTGCGCACCGCGATCCATGCGCTGGTCGAGGCCGAGCGCCGCGCAACCGCCGACGCGCTCGGCGAGCGGCAGGACGAATTCATGCGGCTGAAGGTCGAAGGCGTGCGCGAATGCGGCGAACTGCTGGTCGTCGCGCTGACCGACGACCGCGAGCGCCACGTGTTCGGCCGCCGCACGCTGCCGGAGATGGACCTCGCGTCGGCCGCCTGCGCGATCCAGAACATGTGGCTCGCCGCGCGCGCCGAAGGGCTCGGGATGGGCTGGGTGTCGCTGTTCGATGTCGACGCGCTGCGCACGTTGCTCGGCATGCCGGCCGGCGCGAAGCCGATCGCCGTGCTGTGCGTCGGGCATGTCGACGCGTTCTATGCGAAGCCGATGCTCGAGGAAGAGCGGTGGGCCGCGCGGATGCCGATCGAGGCGTGCCTGTTCGAAAACGGCTGGGATGCGTCGGCGGCCGGGGTCGCCGAGGGCAAGGCAACCTCCGACGCGACCTGCGGATCGTCGCCGTCGCCCGAGGTTGCCGCAGCGGACGACCGCTTCGGCTCGACACCCGCCTGCGCCGTGTCCGACCGCTGACGGGACGCACGAAGCGCGGAACGGCCGCTTCGCCGGTCTTGCTCCGACCCGATATTATGGCTCGCTCTCGCTCTCGCCTTCGCCCTTGCCTTGCCACCGAGCGCTGAGCACCGAGCACCGAGCACCGAGCACCGAGCACCGCCAAATCCCACAGTTTGGGCGCACCTTGGCCGTCACCCGTCGCACGCCGGCAACAACCATTTTGGCCCCGAGCATAGGGGTTTTCACTGAAGTAGAATCGCGGCTGATATCTCCTCGCCTCGCCCCTTCCGCGCATGCCGCGCCGATCTCGGGCCGCGGCCTTTTCCGTAGCCCACCGCGATGCCATTACCTCTTTTCGCCCTTGCCGTCGCCGCATTTGGAATCGGTACCACCGAGTTCGTGATCATGGGGCTGCTGCCCAACGTCGCCCGCGACCTCGGCGTGTCGATCCCGGCCGCCGGGATGCTCGTGTCGGGCTACGCGCTCGGCGTGACGATCGGCGCGCCAATCCTCGCGATCGTCACCGCGAAGATGCCGCGCAAGCGCGCGCTGATGGGCCTGATCGGGCTGTTCATCGCGGGCAACCTGTTCTGCGCGATCGCGCCCGGCTATGCGGTGCTGATGGCCGCGCGGGTCGTCACCGCGTTCTGCCACGGCGCGTTCTTCGGGATCGGCTCGGTGGTCGCGAGCAACCTCGTCGCGCCGAACCGCCGCGCGCAGGCGATCGCGCTGATGTTCACCGGCCTCACGCTCGCGAACGTGCTCGGCGTGCCGCTCGGCACCGCGCTCGGCCAGGCGTACGGCTGGCGCGCGACGTTCTGGGCCGTCACCGGCATCGGCATCGCCGCGGCCGCCGCGCTCGCGGTGTGCCTGCCGAAGCACCTCGCGATGCCCGACACCAGCATCACGCGCGAATTCAGCGTGCTGAAGCACCCGCAGGTGCTGATGGTGCTCGGCATCAGCGTGCTCGCGTCGGCGAGCCTGTTCAGCGTGTTCACGTACATCACGCCGATCCTCGAGGACGTGACGGGCTTCTCGCCGCGCCAGGTCACCTACGTGCTGCTGCTGTTCGGTCTCGGCCTGACCGTCGGCGGCACGCTGGGCGGCAAGCTCGCCGACTGGCGCCGGATGCCGTCGCTGATCGCGACGCTCGCGCTGATCGGCATCGTCCTCGCGCTGTTCGCGGGCACGATGCACCTGCCGTTCGCGGCACTCGCGACGATCTTCGTCTGGGGCATCCTCGCGTTCGCGATCGTGCCGCCGCTGCAGATCCTGATCGTCGATCGCGCGAGCGACGCGCCGAACCTCGCGTCGACGCTGAACCAGGGCGCGTTCAACCTCGGCAACGCGACGGGCGCGTGGCTCGGCGGGATGGCGATCGGATCCGGCGTGTCGCTCGTGAACCTGCCGTGGGTCGGTGCAGCGATGGCGGTCGCTGCACTCGCGCTCACGCTGTGGTCGGCGTCGCTCGAACGCCGCCCGGTGAGTGGGCCGACCGGATACGTATGACGCGCGCGCGGCGGCGACGCGCGGCGGCACGGCGCGCGTCCGCGCCCGCGCACCGCCGCGATCGTTGCGCACGCAACCCCATTCGATCCTGACGGCCTTCATGGACCTTTCAGGGGCCACGGTGTAGCATCGCGGCCGATGAAAGCCATTCTCAATCGTGATTTCCTCGCGCTGATCCTCAGCGTCGCGGTGGTCGGTCTCGGCACCGGCGCCACGATGCCGCTCACCGCGCTCGCCTTGACCGAAGCCGGACACGGCACCAACGTCGTCGGCATGCTGACGGCCGCGCAGGCCCTGGGCGGCCTCGCGATCGTCCCGTTCGTCACCGCGCTCGCACGGCGCATCGGCGCGCGCCGCGCGATTGTCGTGTCGGTCGTGCTGCTCGCCGCGGCCACCGCGCTGATGCAGTTCACGTCGAACCTGATCGTGTGGGGCGCGCTGCGCGTGCTGTGCGGCGCGGCGCTGATGCTGCTGTTCACGATCGGCGAGGCATGGGTCAACCAGCTCGCCGACGACTCGACACGCGGCCGCGTGGTCGCGATCTACGCGACCAATTTCACGCTGTTCCAGATGGCGGGCCCGGTGCTCGTCAGCCAGATCGCCGGCGCGACGCACATCCGCTTCGCGCTGTGCGGCGCGCTGTTCCTGCTCGCGCTGCCGGCGCTCGCGACGATCCGGCGCGCGCCGCTCGCCGGCGACGACGCACATCACGCAGCGCACGACAGCTGGTTCGCCGTGCTGCCGCGCATGCCCGCGCTGATCATCGGCACGGGCTTCTTCGCGCTGTTCGATACGCTCGCGCTGTCGCTGCTGCCGCTCTATGCGATGGATCACGGCGTCGCGAGCGCGACCGCCGTGCTGCTCGCGTCGATCATGCTGTTCGGCGACACTGCGATGCAGTTCCCGATCGGCTGGCTCGCGGACAAGCTCGGCCGCGAACGCGTGCACCTCGGCGCCGGCTGGATCGTGCTCGCAGGCCTGCCGCTGCTGCCGTTCGTGATCGCGAACCCGTGGCTGTGCTGGCCGCTGCTGTTCGTGCTGGGCGCGGCGGCCGGCAGCATCTACACGCTGTCGCTCGTCGCGTGCGGCGAACGCTTTCGCGGCGCGGCGCTCGTCACCGCGAGCTCGCTCGTGTCGGCGTCGTGGAGTGCCGCAAGCTTCGGCGGTCCGCTGGTCGCCGGCGCATTGATGGAGCAACTCGGCAGCAACGCGCTGATCGGCGTGCTGGTCGTCTGCGTCGCCGCGTTCGTCGCGGCAGCGCTGTGGGAACGACGCGCCGCGTTGCAGCGCGCGGTCTGACGTTGGCGTTGGCGTTGGCGTTGGCGGTGGCGTTGATGCTGATGCCGATGCCGATGCTGATGCCGATGCCGATGCCGATGCCGACACCGACGCGCACGCTGGCGCAGACTCAAACACCCTGACACTGAAACGCGTGCGCAGCATCACCCACCCGCACGCATCGGCGCACACGCGCGCCACTCGCCGACAAAACGAAAACGGCCCACTTAATGCGGGCCGCCCTGTCCTTCCGGACTACGCGCTACATGTCGCGCCGCGATCCGTCACGCGCCCCGCGCGGGAAGGATCTTGCCGGCACAGGTGCCGAAGCCGACGCGATAACCATCGCCCTGGCACCACCCGGCGAGCGTGAGCTCGTCGCCGTCCTCGATGAACGCGCGGCTGCCGCCGCCGTTCAGCGCGAGCGGCTCCTTGCCGTTCCACGTCAGTTCGAGCAGGCTGCCGAACGAATCCTTCGTCGGCCCGCTGATCGTGCCCGAACCCATCAGGTCGCCCACGCGCGTGTTGCAGCCTGCGACCGTGTGATGCGCGAGCTGCTGCGCCATCGTCCAGTACATGTGCCTGAAGTTGGTGCGGCAGATCGACGTCGCTTCGGCCGCACCTTCGGCGCGCAGCGTCACTTCGAGCGCGATGTCGAATGCATGCTTGCCCGCGTGCCGCAGATACGCGAGCGGCTGCGGCGACTGTTCGGGCTGCGCGACGCGAAACGGTTCGAGCGCGTCGAGCGTGACGATCCAGGGCGAGATCGTCGTCGCGAAGCCCTTCGAGTTGAACGGGCCGAGCGGCACGTATTCCCACTGCTGGATGTCGCGCGCGCTCCAGTCGTTCAGCAGCACCATCCCGAAGATGTGCGCTTCGGCATCCTCGCACGCGATCGGCTCGCCGAGCGCATTGCCGCGGCCGACGATGAAGCCCGTCTCCAGTTCGATGTCGAGCTTGCGGCACGCGCCGAACACCGGACGCTCCTGGTCGGGCAGCTTCAGCTGCCCGTTCGGGCGCCGCACCGGCGTGCCGCTCACGACCACCGACGATGCTCGGCCGTTGTAGCCGATCGGCATCTCCGACCAGTTCGGCAGCAGCGCATTCTTCGGATCGCGAAACATCGAGCCGACGTTGGTCGCATGCTCCTTCGATGAATAGAAATCGGTGTAGCCGGGAATGTCGACCGGCAGGTGCAGCGTCGCGTCGCGCTGCGCGACGAGCGCTTGCGCGCGCAACGCGGCGTCATCGCGCAGTCGCGCGTCGTCGCGCGAAAACAGCGTCGACAGCTGCACGCGCACGCTGCGCCACGCATCGCGGCCGAGCGCGATGAACGCATTGAGCGTCGGCGCGGCGAACACGTCGGCGCCGGCCGGCAGCGTCACGAGGCCCGCACGCGCGAGCGCGGCGAGGTCGACGATCTGGTCGCCGAGCGCGACGCCCGCGCGGCGCGCCGGTTGCTTCGCATCGCTGAAGATCCCGAACGGCAGGTTCTGGATCGGGAAATCGCAGGCGGGATCGTTCGCCGTCTCGACCCAGCTCTTGCGAGCCGGGTCGAGCGTCGCGCGCCAGTCTTGGGTATCGCTCATCGTTGCTCCGGATTGAAGTGTTTCCTGATGCCTTGCCAGCATTCGAAGTAGTCGGCCTGCAGCTGCGCCGTGTCGAGCGCATAGCGCGTCGGCCGGATCAGCGTGCGGGTTTCGAACATGAACGCCATCGTCGCGTCGACCTTGTGCGGCTTCGTCGTGTCGCTCGCCGACGCCTTCTCGAACGTGTCCGCGTCCGGCCCGTGGCCCGACATGCAGTTGTGCAGGCTCGCGCCGCCCGGCACGAAGCCTTCGGCCTTCGCGTCGTACGCGCCGTGCACGAGCCCCATGAACTCGCTCGCGACGTTGCGGTGGAACCAGGGCGGGCGGAACGTATCCTCGGCCGCGAGCCAGCGTGGCGGGAAGATCACGAAGTCGATCGTGTCGACGCCCGGCGTGTCGCTGGGCGACTGCAGCACGAGGAAGATCGACGGATCGGGATGGTCGAAGCTGATCGAGCCGATCGTGTTGAACAGGCGCAGGTCGTATTTGTACGGCGCGTAGTTGCCGTGCCACGCGACGACGTCGAACGACGAATGGCCGATGTCCGCGCGCCACAGGCGCCCGTTCAGCTTTGCGACCAGCTCGAATGCGCCCTCGCGATCCTCGTACGCGGCCTGCGGCGTGAGGAAATCGCGCGGGTTCGCGAGCCCGTTCGAACCGATGGGGCCGAGGTCAGGCAGGCGCAGCAGCGCGCCGAAGTTCTCGCAGATGTAGCCGCGCGCATCGCCGTCCGGCAGCGCGACGGAAAAACGCACGCCGCGCGGAATCACCGCGATCTCGAACGGCTCGACGTCGAGCCGGCCGAATTCGGTCGCGATGAAGAGCCGCCCCTGCTGCGGCACGATCAGCAGCTCACCGTCGGCGCTATAGAAAAAGCGGTCCTGCATTGAGCGGTTCGCCGCGTACAGGTGGATCGCACAGCCGTTCATCGCGGCCGCCGAACCGTTGCCGGCCATCGTCACGAGCCCTTCGACGAAATCGGTCGGCTCGACCGGCATCGGCAGCGGATCCCAGCGCAGCTGGTTCGGCGGCGTCGGCGGCACGTCGGCCGAGTCGCCGAATTCCGACACGAGCCGCTGCGGGCCCGTGAACGGCTCGAACGGCCGGTGCACGGCCGCCGGCCGGATCCGGTACAGCCACGAGCGGCGGTTGTGGCTGCGCGGTGCGGTAAACGCGGTGCCCGACAGCTGCTCCGCATACAGCCCGTACGGCGCGCGCTGCGGCGAGTTGCGGCCGTGCGGCAGCGCGCCGGGCAGCGCCTCGGTCGCGAATTCGTTCGCGAATCCGCTCAGGTAGCCGGCGGTTGCCGGGTTCGACAGGTCAAGCGTCATCGTTTCCTTTCTCCATCAATTCAAGGCGGCGTTCGGCGCCTGCGCCCCGCTGCGCCGCGTGACGCCGGCCAGGCCCAGCACGAACAGCGCCGAGCACAGCACGGGCACCGCGGCCGCATGGAACAGCGCGCCGTTGGTCCAGTTGAGCGCAATCAGTTGTCCGCCGACGAGCGGCCCGAGCACCGAGCCGATCCGGCCGATACCGAGGCTCCAGCCGATGCCGGTCGAGCGCAGCGACGTCGGGTAATACTGGCCCGCGAGCGCGTTCACGGCCGGCTGCCCGCCGACCACGCAGAACCCGCCCGCGAACACGACGAGCAGCAGCCACGGCAGCGCATGCGCGACCGAGCCGATCAGCCCCACCGACACGGCCGCGCACGCGAAGCACGCGAACAGCACGCGCACGAAACCGTAGCGTTCGATGAACCAGCCGAGCGACAGCGTGCCGATCACGCCGCCCGTCTGCAGCACCGTGCCGACGATCACCGCCGTGCCCGGCGAATAGCCCGCGTCGCGCATCACCGTCGGCAGCCAGTTCGACAGGAAGTACAGGTCGATCAGGTTCATGAAGCTGATCGACCACAGCAGCAGCGTGACCGGCAGGCGGCCATGGCGGAACAGCTCGGCGACCGGGGCGCCGCTCACCGCGCGCTCGCGCACGACGAGGCGCGTGTTCGCGTCGATGCCGGCCTGCGGCGCGAAGCGCGCGAGCCAGTCGCGTGCCTGCGCGTCGCGCCCTTTCAGCACGAGGAACTGCAGCGATTCGGGCAACCGCGCGAACATCGCGAGCGTCAGCACCAGCGGCACCGCGCCGCCGACGAAGAACACCGAGCGCCAGCCGAGCGCCGGAATCAGCGCGGCGCTGATGAAGCCGCCGAGCGCGGCGCCGAGCGTGAAGCCGCACGACACGATCATCATCCGCTTCACGCGATGGGCGGCCGGGCTGAACTCGCCCACCAGCGCCATCGCGTTCGGCATGATGCAGCCGAGGCCGAGGCCCGTGACGAAGCGGAGCGCCATCAGCACCGGGATCGAACCCGCGAACGGCGTCGCGAGCATCGTCACCGCGAAGAACAGCGTCGAGCCGATCAGCACCGGGCGCCGCCCGATCCGGTCGGCCAGCACCGACAACCCGAGCGCGCCGAGCAGCATCCCGAACAGGCTCGCGCTGAACACGGGCCCGAGCGCCTGCTTCGGCACGCCCCATTCGGCGATCACGCTCGGCGCGACATACCCCATCGCCTGCGCATCGAAGCCGTCGATCACGAGACACAGCCCGCACAACACGAGCAGCATCCAGTGAAAGCCCGGGCGATGCGTGTCGTCGATCACGCGCTCGACTTCGAGCACGCGCGCGTCGGCCGGCGCCGCGCTCATTGCGCCGCCTCGGCGGCCGGATGCACGGGCGGCGTCACGCCCTGGCGCGCGAGCGCCATCGCTTCGCGCAGCACGTCGGCGTCGCCGATCTGGTTCGCGAGCAGCAGGATCAGCTTCGCGTTGACGAGCTGGCTGTCGGCGTCCGACAGGTCGCGATGCATGTCGATCAGCGCTTCGTAGAACGCGTCCGGATCGGCCAGGCGCGGGCGGGTGTCGAGTCGGGGCATGACGGGTGTCTCCGGTATCGTTGTCGTAGTCAATGCGCGGTTGCGCGTGCGCAGGTCGCACGCGCCAGTGCGTCGGCGATCGCCTGGCGCTCGAGCGTGCGCATCCGTGCGCAGACGTGCTGGTCGGGACGCAGCAGGTAGAACGTGCCGGGCTTCGCGTCGTAGCGTTGCGCGACGAAACCGTCGACGTCCTCCACGACGTCGACGCCGGCCACCGGTTGCGCATGCCCGGCCGGCACGACCAGCACCGGCCGGACCGGCAGCGCGAGGCCGTCGAGCGCCTGCGCGAGCGCGGCGGCGTCGCCCGGCAGCCCGAACAGCATGCCCGCGAAGCCGTCGCCCAGATGCCGCAGCAGCCAGCCGGACGCACCCTGCGCGCGCACCGGCGCTTCGGCCGCCGCCGCGCCCGGCCGCATCGCGCACGCGAACGCGTCGCCGTTGCGGTCCGGCGTGTTCAGCGGCGAATCGGTCAGCACGGCAGGCACCGACAGGCGGCCGCTGTTCACGAGCTTGCGCGCGAATTCGCAGTCGCGCGCAAGCTTCAGCGTCGCGTCGCGGAACACGCGCGATACCGCGCTCTTCGGCGTGATGAAGTCGGTCGAGCGCGTCGAATTGCGGATATTCTCGTCGGCCGCGAACTCGCGCTCGCTCGCGTAGGTGTCGAGCAGGCGGTCGTGCGCGCGGCCGTCGAGCACGAGCTTCAGCTTCCACGCGAGGTTGTCCGCGTCCTGCACGCCGCTGTTCGCGCCGCGCGCACCGAACGGCGACACGCCGTGCGCGGAATCGCCCGCGAACAGCACGCGGCCATGACGGAACGTGTCCATCCGCTGGCAGCGGAACGTATAGACGCTCACCCATTCGAGCTCGAACTCGACGTCCGGCCCGAGCAGCGCGCGCACGCGCGGGATCACGCGTTCCGGCTGCTTCTCGGCGACCGGATCGGCGTCCCAGCCGAGCTGGAAGTCGATGCGCCACACGTTGTCGGGCTGGCGGTGCAGCAGCACCGACTGGTTGCGGTGGAACGGCGGATCGAACCAGAACCAGCGTTCGGTCGGGAATTCCGCCTTCATCTTCACGTCGGCGATCAGGAAGCGGTCCTTGAACGTGCGGCCGCGGCTCTCGAGGCCCATCGCCGCGCGCATCGGGCTGCGCGAGCCGTCGGCCGCGATCACGTATTGCGCGCGCAGCGTCTCGATCCCTTCCGGCGTCTCGACGGTGAGCGTCGCGTGTTCCGCCGACTGCGTGACACCCGTCACCTTGTGCTTCCAGCGAATCTCGAGGTTGGGCAGCGCGAACGCGCGCTCGGCCAGATAGCCTTCGACGTAGTACTGCTGCAGGTTGATGAACGCGGGACGCGCGTGGCCTTCCTCCGGCAGCAGGTCGAACGCATACAGCTGTTCGTCCTGCAGGAACACCTTGCCGACATGCCAGCTCACGCCCTTGTCGACGAAGCGCTCGCCGCAGCCGAGCCGGTCGAAGATCTCGAGCGTGCGCTTCGCGAAGCAGATCGCGCGCGAGCCCGTCGACAGCGTGTCGTCGTCGTCGAGCAGCACGACCGGCACACCCTGCTGCGCCAGGTCGATCGCGGCCGACAGGCCCACCGGGCCCGCGCCGACGACGATCACCGGGTGGAGGGTCGCGTCATCGCCGGCGGCGCGCGTCGCGCGCGGCCGGTAGTCGAACTTCAGCGTCTGGTAATCGATGCTCATGGTCGCCATCCGCTCCTCAACCCTGCCGTGCGCATGCCGGCGCGCGCAGCGTCGTTCCGCTCATGCCCGTTGCCCGCGGCCGCCGCGGCCCGCCCTGTTCCGTCCACTTCCTGTCAACCGCCACGTCTCGCTCCTTGCTTCCTGTTGATCCGATTCGGGAAACGGCACCGCTGCGGGCGCCCGAACGCCGCTTTTCTTGATCGACGACATATTCTTGGATTTACGAATAGTAAAACCAATTACGAATAGTGAAATCAACGTAAACCCTAGCCGCCCGTTCCGGAACGGGATAACCATATGAGCGAAACGCCAAGCCGAGCCGGGCTCGCGCTGCTAATATCGAGAAATGAGGCGGCCCTTTCGGCCGCCATTTTTTCCTTCCCACGCCGATGATTCCGCCCAACATTCCCGAGCTGGTCGTCCGTGCCGGGCAACTGCCGTATCTGCGGGAACACCTTGCGCTCGCCGAGGGCGGCACCGCGTGCGCCAATCTGCCGGAGCGCACGCTCGCGAGCGCCTATGAACCGATCTACGACGTGACGATGCCCGGCGCGCCGCAATCGACGTCGTTCGCGGACGCGATCGAGCGCTACGGCGACGAACTCGGCTTCCAGGCCGTCACGCTGGTCACGGGCACGCCGCACGACCCGGTCGATTCGGCCGTCGACGACCAGACGCTCGTCGCGATCGACCGGCTGTCGCGCGCGCTGCACGCGATCAACTTCTTCGGCGCGCAACGTCACGGGCTGCTGTTCCTGCGCGTGCACGAACGGCTGCTCAAGAGCGTGAAGTACGACCACGGCAAGCATTTCTCGTCGGTGCTGCAGCGCTTCGGGCTACCGACCGAGCGGATCGTGATCGAGCTGCCGGCGGTCGCGGTCGCGCACAAGACCTTCCTCGGCTACCTGACGCGCAGCTACCAGCATCACGGCTTCAAGGTCGCCGACAAGCTGCCCGACCCGGGCCGGATCCTCGCGGTCGAATCGGAGATGGCGCGGCCCGACTACATCAAGATGGATGCAGGCATCGCGCTGCGCGACGGGATGGTGAAGGCGCTGGTCGCGTATGCGCAGCGCGTGCGGATTCCGCTGATTTTCGACGGCGTCGTCGACGAGACGCAGTGCGAGCTGCTGCGCCAGCACGACGTGCGGTTCATGCAGGGGCCGGTGTTCGCGAAGGTCGTCACGGCCTGATTGGCGGTGTGGCTGCCGGCGCGCGGGAGCAGCCGGCGCGTGGAGCGCGCCGCGCAGGATCGTGGATTCGATTCAGCGAGCGGGTTGCGGTGGGGATCGGGATGTCGGCGCGCCTATTCGCGTGCCCGGACACCCCGGCGACGCGCCGCGCGCAGGGCCCGTTTCAGACCGTCTGCCCGAGCCGCTGCGCGAGCGCCTTCAGCTTCGGCCCGACCTGCGTGCGGAACACGTCCTCGTCCATCGACGACGCAGGCCCGCTGCAGCTCAGGATCAGCCAGCGCCCCTCGCGCGGCTCGCGAAACGGCACGGCTGCCGCGTTCACGTCCATGTGCCACGCGCGGAACGAATAACAGCATCCGCCCGCGGAGAATTCGGCCACCGCGTCCTGTGCGGCCGCGACGAGCGCATCCGCTTCGGCCGCACCGCCCGCCGCCCGGTGCAGATCCGCATAGAGCGCGCGGCGCACGTCCTCCGGCTGCACGGCCAGGTACGCGCGCCCCATCGAGCTCGTCAGCATCGACAGCCGCGAGCCGGGCGCCAGCCCGAGCGTCAGCGCCGTTTCGCTGCGGATCGTCTCCAGATAGATCATGTCGAGCCCGTCCCGGCAGCCGAGCGACACGGCCGCGCCGATCTCGCGCGCGAGCGCCTGCATGTGCGGCCGCGCGAGATCGAGGGTGCCCGAGCCGGACAGCAGCGCGTAGCCGAGCGACAGCACGCCGGCGTCGAGCGCATACTTTCCGAGCGTCTCGTCGTAGCGCAGGTAGCCGAGCACGGTCAGCGTGTAGGCGAGCCGGTTCACCGTCGCCTTCGGCAGCCCGGTGCGCTCCGCGAAGTCGCGATTGCCGAGCATCGTCTCGCCGGGCCGGAATGCGCGCAGCAGGTCGAGCCCGCGCGCGAGCGCAACGACGAACTTGCGTTCGTCGATCGTGGTTTCGTCGATGGTTGAAAGCGTCATCTGATGCTACACTGGGTTCGTTTTGCAAAACATTGTTCCGCACAGCGGAACTTCAGTCAAGCGAACTTTAGACATCGGGCCAGGCGGCGAAGCGCCAACCCGGGGCCGACAGGAGATGAAACGATGGCTGCTGCAACTTTTCATTGGGACGATCCGCTGCTGCTCGACCAGCAACTGACCGAAGAAGAGCGGATGGTGCGCGATGCCGCGCACGCGTACGCGCGGGACAAGCTCGCGCCGCGCGTGACCGAAGCGTTCCGCCACGAGCGCACCGACGCCGAGATCTTCCGCGAGATGGGCGAGATCGGCCTGCTCGGCCCGACGATTCCTGAAGAATACGGCGGCCCCGGTCTCAATTACGTGAGCTACGGGCTGATCGCGCGCGAAGTCGAGCGCGTCGACTCCGGCTACCGCTCGATGATGTCCGTGCAGTCGTCGCTCGTGATGGTGCCGATCCACGAATTCGGCTCGGACGCGCAGAAGCAGAAATACCTGCCGAAGCTCGCGAGCGGCGAATGGATCGGCTGCTTCGGGCTGACCGAGCCGAACCACGGCTCCGACCCGGGCAGCATGGTCACGCGCGCGAAGAAGGTGCCCGGCGGCTATTCGCTGTCCGGCGCGAAGATGTGGATCACCAACTCGCCGATCGCCGACGTGTTCGTCGTGTGGGCGAAACTGGAAGAAAACGGCAAGGACGCGATCCGCGGCTTCATTCTCGAGAAGGGCTGGAAGGGACTGTCGGCGCCGGCGATCCACGGCAAGGTCGGGCTGCGTGCGTCGATCACCGGCGAGATCGTCCTCGACGAGGTGTTCGTGCCCGAAGAGAACCTGATGCCGGACGTGAGCGGCCTGCGCGGCCCGTTCACGTGCCTGAACTCGGCGCGCTACGGGATCGCCTGGGGCGCGCTCGGCGCAGCCGAGTCCTGCTGGCACACCGCGCGCCAGTACGTGCTCGACCGCAAGCAGTTCGGCCGCCCGCTCGCCGCGAACCAGCTGATCCAGAAGAAGCTCGCCGACATGCAGACCGAAATCACGCTTGGCCTGCAAGGCGTGCTGCGTCTCGGCCGGATGAAGGACGAAGGCACGGCGGCCGTCGAGATCACGTCGATCATGAAGCGCAACTCGTGCGGCAAGGCACTCGACATCGCGCGGCTCGCGCGCGACATGCTCGGCGGCAACGGCATCTCGGACGAATTCGGCGTCGCGCGCCACCTCGTGAACCTCGAAGTGGTGAATACGTACGAAGGCACGCACGACATCCATGCGCTGATCCTCGGCCGCGCCCAGACCGGCATCCAGGCATTCTTCTGATCATTCGCCTGCACGGCACGGCGCCCTTCGCGTCGCATCGTCGCCGCTGAAACGACACGGCCCGCCCGGCATCGCTGCCGGGCGGGCCGTTTTCATCGACGCGCGTTCGTCACGCGCCGCCGAGGCGGCAGCCGCTCCTTACTTGTTCGGCTGCGGCGTGAGGCGCAGGTACGGGCGCACGGCGTTGAAGCCCTTCGGGAAGCGTTTCTTCAGCTCTTCCGGATCCTGCAGCGACGGCACGATCACGACGTCGTCGCCGTCCTTCCAGTTGCCGGGCGTCGCGACCTTGTAATTGTCGGTCAGCTGCAGCGAGTCGATCACGCGCAACACTTCGTCGAAGTTACGGCCGGTGCTGGCCGGATAGGTGATGGTGAGCCGCACCTTCTTGTTCGGGTCGATCACGAACAGCGAGCGCACCGTCAGCGTTTCGTTCGCGTTCGGGTGGATCATGTCGTACAGCTGCGAAACCTTGCGGTCCGCGTCGGCGATGATCGGGAAACCGACCACGGTCGACTGCGTTTCGTTGATGTCGTTGATCCAGCCCTTGTGCGATTCGACGCCGTCGACCGACAGCGCGATCACCTTCACGTTGCGTTTCTCGAATTCGCCCTTCAGCTTCGAGGTCAGCCCGAGTTCAGTCGTGCACACCGGCGTGTAATCGGCCGGGTGCGAGAACAGGACACCCCAGCTGTCGCCCAGCCACTCGTGAAACTTGATGGGGCCCAGGCTCGATTCCTGCTCGAAATCCGGTGCGATGTCGCCAAGACGCAGACTCATGATGTTCCCTCCTCGAACGATGCTGGTTGAAACCGCGCGCTGGATGGCGCGGGACAGTCCATCAGCTTACGGGAAGCAATGAGACATGCGAACGATTATTACGTTTGATATTCATACTTTTTTGTCATTTTTGCCGGGTGGCGGCGCGGCACGAATGGCGCCAGGGAAACTTTTCGTATCGTCTGAAGCTCTGTTGACGATTACGAGTCGTTTACCATGCAGTCTTGCACTGCCGCCGTTTATTTGTCCCGGCTCGCCAGCGGGCAGGCGTTTCGCTAGGATGTGAACCTGCAGCATGACAGCATGAAGGGAGTTGCAATGTCGGAAATCAACAAGGAGAAACTGATGTCGGATATCAAAACCGTTCTCGCGGACGCCGAGGATCTGCTCAAGCAAGCGGCGAGCAGCACGGGCGACCGTGCGGCCGAACTGCGCGAAAAAGCCATGTCGCGCCTGAAGCAGGCCAAGGAAAAGGCAACCGACGTCCAGGTCGTGGTGGTCGAGAAAGGCAAGAAGGCCGCGCGCGCGACCGACGACTACGTGCACGAGCATCCGTGGACGTCGATCGGCGTCGCCGCCGGCGTCGGCGTGTTGATCGGCCTGCTGATCAACCGCAAGTAACGCGCTCGGCGCCGTTCCGCCCCATGCGCCGCCCGGTGCGGCACATGGGCGCCGAAGCCGGCCGGCGGTTCGCCGCCGGCCAGCTTTGACCTAGACGCTCACTGCGCGCGCAAGCGCCTTATTCATGACGACAGACACCCACTCGCAGCCGTCCGGCCAGGGACCGTTGCGCCGCTTCGTCGGCTCCGCGATCGGCCTGCTGCAGACGCGCCTCGAACTGGTCGGCATCGAACTCGCCGAGGAGAAGGAACGCCTGATGGGCGTGCTGTTCCTCGGGCTCGCGGCCATGATGCTCGCGACGATGGCGCTCATCAGCCTGACCGTGCTCGTCACGATCGCGTTCTGGGACACCTACCGGTGGCAATCGCTCGCGGTCATCACCGCGCTGTACGCGATCGCCGGTATCGCATGTGCGCTGAAGGCGCGCACGGGCCTGCGCGAGGCGCCGACCGTGTTCGAAGCAACGCTCGCCGAGCTCGAGAAAGACCGCGAGGCTTTCCGCGGCAAGCCGTGAACGCAGTCGCGTTCACCCCTCTCACCTACTTCGCCGACGCGCCATGAGCCAGAACGTCACGGGCCACTCGCCCCGCCCCCATTCGTCGCGATCGAAGTGGAGCGCGTCGCAGCATCGCGCGCTCCGCAAGGAATTGCTGATCCTGCGATCCGAGGTCGAGCGGCTCGAGCTTGCCGAAGCCGCCGCCGAAATGCGCCACGCCGTCACGCGCTTCAGCTGGCTCAAGGTGTTCATCCCCGGCCTGTCGAGCGGCAAGTTGAGCCAGTCCGCCAAGAACCTGAACGCGAACCTCGGCCAGCTCGTCAACCAGTATCCGATGCTGAGTTCGCTCGCGTCGCTCGTGCTGGCGAAACCCATTCGATCGCTGCTGCGCGCGAGCGCGGGCCCCGCGCTGAAGTGGGGCACCGTCGGCTTCGCCGCGTGGGAGTTCTACCGGATCTGGAAACAGTCGCGCGATGAACGCGCAATGGCCGCGAACGACGACTGATAGGCAACGACGGGCGTGCACGGCCATCTGGCGGCGCGCGTTTTCCGTGCGTGAACGTGTGAACGTGTGATCGGGCGATCAGCGCACGCCCCAGCATGTCCGCTCCAGTGTCTCGGACGCTGCGTCGCTCGATCCCGTATTGCCTTTCGTGCCGTCCGAACGCAGCGTGAATGCGCCGCATGCATCGGCACGCATCGGGCCTGCCTCGAGCGGGTTCGCAACGAGTTCGTAGACGACCTGCGCATCGTCGCCGACCGATCGCTTCAACCCCACGCGGTAAATCGCCTGCCCGTCCGGCGGTGCCTGTGCGTATGCGTCCGGCAACGTCTGCGGCGCCGGGCCATCGAGCGTTTCGAGATATTGAGCGGCGCGATACAGCGCGGCAACCGCGGACGCGCGATGCATGCGCGCGACATGTTCGCGATACGACGGGACGCCCCACGCGGCCAGCGCGGCGACGATCGCAAGCACGATCATCAGTTCGAGCAACGTGAACGCCGCCGACCGGCGCAGCAATCCACGCGCTTTCATCGATGCACCGCCGCGACGCGACGCCAGCGCTGCGCCACGATGCGTCCGTCGCGCAGCGCGACCTGGCTCTGCAGCCAGACTACGCTCGACGCATGGCCGCCGACACCGCGCGCGGTGACGAGGTAAGCGCGACTCCCTTGCGGACCGACGCCTCGCCAGGCTTCGATCAGGCAACGCGGCGGCTGGGCCGCCATCGGCCAGGAGGCGAACGGCGCGAATGCATCGTCGATGCCCAGCGCGGGCGTACGCCGCCATGCATCCGGCTCGCCGGGTGATAGCGGTTCGTCCATGTACGGCGCCCCGCCGCGAAGCAATCGCGCGGTACAGGCGGCCAGCGCTGCGTCGGCCGCGTGAAATGCAATCAACCGGTCCGACAATGCACGCGTGCGGCGCGATTCCGTCAGCGCGGATTCGAACCATGTACCGGTCAGCGCGGCGACCGCCGCGCCGACAGCGATCACGGCCGGCAGTGCAAGGCCCGCGTCGCGACGCCAGCCGCGGCTGGCGGATGGAAAGCATGCGCGCGTCGTTCTTCCGCTCAGCATGAGGCCCTCACCGCTTGCTGCGAGTCGACGAACGCGACGGCGCGCCCCCCTTGCGCGGCCGGCCGCGATTCGCATCGCAAGCTCGCCGACGAATCCGGTTGCATGGATCATCGCGCTACCTCGTGGTCCTGCGCCGCGTCGCGGACGGGATCCGCGAATGCGACCGCGGCATTGCGCAACGCGACGATTCGATGCAGCACCAGATGCGCGCGATCGTCCCGCGAAACGGCCGTGCGGCCGTCGCAATCGACATGACGCGCGGGCCCGTCAATCGGTTCGCCACGCGCCCGCACGCATACGTGCACGGCGACGACATCGCGCCAGTCGCCGGCGCCCATCGCCTCCGCGTCGACGAACCGCGCGCCTGCGCGACTCAGGTAACGGACCCGCAGTTGATCGATGCCGGACACGACGGGTTGCGGCGTACCCGGGCGCCCGCTTCCCTCGCAGTACAACTCCGGCTCGCCCGTCGACGGGCTGACATGCGCGTCGAAACGGTTTTCCACGAGCGGCCGCTCACCGGGAGCGCCGACACCCTGCCCGAGACAATCCGACACCTGCGCACCAACCGTCGGCCACGTCGACACGGCATCGCCGACATACCGAACCAGCACCGCATCCGACGCTGCGCGCACGGCTTCGCAGCGCACCTGCGCGCCATCGCCTCGCACGCGCCCCGCGGAACAACCGAACACCGGCGGCAGCGACGATGCCCCTTCGACATCGAGCGGACGAAACCCGGCCATCTGGATCTGCTGGCCGATCAGCATCAGCGCGGTCGCGGCCGCATCGCGCATCCGGAACCCGTCTTCCGCGCGCTGCTGCGCGATGCGCTGAGCGTGGTACAGCGCACCGGCCGCGGCAAGCACGAGCAGGCCGACGGTCATCGCGATCAGCACTTCGAGCAGCGTATGCGCGCGGCTGCGGCGATCAGCGTTCGTCCGCATCGGCATGGGCCTCCCGAAACGGTATCCGCACGCACGACGCCGGCTTGACCGTAGCGCCCGCACCTTCACATCGCGTGGAAGTCGCCGCGTAGGCGTTGGTGTCGCGCCAGCCGACCACCACGTAGCGGACACCGGCCGGCCCATCATCGAGCGTCATCGTGCCGCCGGGCAGCGATGCAGCCGCGAGCGCCGCGATGCCGTCGTCGGCGCCCGTCGCTGCGTGCCGGTGCTCGATGCGAGCGTCGGCCAGCCACAGCGCGCGTTCACGCCAGATCGTCGCCCGCTGCGCGCGCGTCATCGCGAGCTGACTGCCGGCCACGGCCAGCATCACGGTTGCGAGCAACGCGATGGCCAGCACCGCTTCGAGCAGCGACGTGCCGCGCATCGACTTGCGCGCGCACTTCATGCCGCGTCGCAACGACCGGCGACGACGCGTGCCCGACCGCCCGCCGCGATCCGGATGCAGCGCGACACGCGTGCGTCTTCGCCGGGCAGCGCACGCTGCGGACGCAATTCGAAACGCCGGATCCCGCCGATCACCTGGCCTGCCGACGGCGCAAATGCCAGATCGTGCGCCGCGCCCGCGATAGCGACGTCGGCATCGCGCGGATAGCGCCGCAGCACGCGCGACCGCCCGTCGAACTGCCCGCTGACGATCCAGCCGCACGACCATTCCGCCGGATCGCACCGCTCGCCGGGCCGCACGCAGTCGCCATCGCGCCCGGCCCTGCACAGCGTGACACGCACGCCGAGACGCGTCGCCTCGGTGCGCGCGAACGACAGCGCACCAAGCAGCGCGAGCGCGCGGGCCTCCACGCGTTCGCGCATGCGCCACTGATCGAATGCGGGTGCGGCGTAAAGTCCGATCGCGGCTGCCAGCGCGATCGCGACCATCAACTCGACGAGCGTGAAGCCGCCGCATCGCATGCGTTTTTCAACACCCTGCCGGTGCAGTCCCATCGCGATCGCCCTCCGTCAACGTGATGCGTCGACTGTAGCGACGCGAGCGAACGCGCGCCATTAGCCGAACGGCCGACTGGCGACATGCGATCGCAGCCGACACAATCGGCGCGAACTGAACCCACGGAGAAGACGATGAACAGACGCAGCGCGTCAGCGCTTACGCGGAGGCTTGGAGGGGGACGCGCGACGGAACTCTTCGATCACGTCGGCAAATTCGGAAACGTCCTCGAACCGGCGATAAACCGACGCGAAACGGACATAGGCGATCGTATCGAGGCCGCGCAGCTCGTTCATCACGAGTTCGCCGAGCTTCTCGCTACGCACTTCACGCTCGCCGGTTGCGAGCAGCTGATATTCGATGCGGGCGACCGCCGCGTCGATCGCGTCAGCCGCAACCGGCCGCTTGCGCAGCGCGAGTTGCATGCTGGCGACGATCTTGCGACGGTCGAATTCCGTGCGGCTGCCGTCCTTCTTCACGACGGCCGGCAGGTTCAGCTCGACCCGTTCGTACGTCGTGAAGCGCTTGTCGCAAGCCGAGCAACGACGGCGCCGACGAATCGCGGCGCCATCTTCGGACACGCGCGAGTCGACGACCTGCGTGTCCTCATGCCGGCAGAACGGGCAGCGCATGCCGGATCAGCGATAGACCGGGAAACGCTTGGTCAGCTCGGCCACTTGCGCGCGCACGCGCTCGATCGTCGCTGCATCTTCCGGGTTCTCGAGCACGTCGGCGATCAGGTTGCCGACCTTCTCCGCTTCCGCCGGTCCGAAGCCGCGCGTCGTCATCGCCGGCGAACCGAGGCGGATGCCGCTCGTCACGAACGGCTTTTCCGGATCGTTCGGGATCGCGTTCTTGTTGACCGTGATGTGCGCCGCACCGAGTGCCGCTTCCGCTGCCTTGCCCGTGATGTTCTTCGCGCGCAGGTCGACAAGCATCACGTGGCTTTCCGTGCGGCCCGACACGATCCGCAGGCCACGCTTGACCAGCGTTTCAGCCAGCACGCGTGCGTTCTCGACGACCTTCTGCTGATATTCCTTGAACTCCGGCGACAGTGCTTCCTTGAACGCCACCGCCTTGCCGGCGATCACGTGCATCAGCGGGCCGCCCTGGATGCCCGGGAAGATTGCCGAGTTGATCTGCTTCTCGTACTCGGCCTTCATCAGGATCACGCCGCCGCGCGGGCCGCGCAGGCTCTTGTGCGTCGTCGTCGTCACGAAGTCGGCGTGCGGCACCGGGTTCGGGTACACGCCCGCTGCGATCAGGCCCGCGTAGTGCGCCATGTCGACCATCAGGTACGCGCCGACCGACTTCGCGATCTTCGCCAGACGCTCGAAGTCGATCTTCAGCGCGAACGCCGATGCGCCCGCGACGATCAGCTTCGGCTTGTGCTCGTTTGCCAGCTTCTCGGCCGCGTCGTAGTCGATGTCTTCCTGTTCGTTCAGCCCGTAGCTGACGACGTTGAACCACTTGCCCGACATGTTCACCGGCGAGCCGTGCGTCAGGTGGCCACCATGCGCGAGGCTCATGCCCATGATCGTGTCGCCCGGCTTGAGCATCGCGAAGAACACGCCCTGGTTCGCCTGCGAACCCGAGTTCGGCTGCACGTTCGCGGCTTCCGCGCCGAACAGCTGCTTCACACGGTCGATCGCCAGTTGCTCGACCACGTCGACGTATTCACAGCCGCCGTAGTAGCGCTTGCCCGGATAACCTTCCGCGTACTTGTTCGTGAGCTGCGAACCCTGTGCGGCCATGACGGCCGGGCTCGTGTAGTTTTCCGACGCGATCAGCTCGATGTGGTCTTCCTGGCGGCGGTTTTCCTGCTCGATCGCTGCAAAGAGTTCGGGATCGACGTTCGCGATGGTGCTTTGGGCTCTGTCAAACATACGGTTTCCGTTAAGTGTGTACAGGTTGACCGGGGCGGCCGAGTACATTGCGCTGCTGGCGGAACCAGCTCGACGTGGCGGAAGAATCCGTATGACGCGAGACGGGACAGCCACCGGCGATGCACGCAACGGCGCACAACGGCTGCCCAGGCGAACGGCAAAAACGGCGCCCCGCGCTTCACGGTGGGATGCTCCACCTTGAACCCGAAGGGTTCTATCGCCAGTCACGCAGGGGTGATGAGCGCGTTAGTTTATTGGATGCGTCATGAATAGGCAACCGCGCGGCAGCGGCTCCGAAACAATAAGGGCCAGACTTTACGCACCCGTGCCGACGCGCTTTGGCGCCTTGCCGCGGTGCGGCAATCTCAGTAGGCTTGCGGGATACTATCCGCTACTTTGTTACCGACCAGGAGCAGCAATGATCGTGTTCGTCACAGGCGCGTCCGCCGGCTTCGGCGCCGCAATCGCCCGAGCCTTCGTCAACGGCGGCCATCGCGTCGTCGCAACCGCGCGCCGAAAGGATCGTCTCGATGCGCTCGCGGCCGAACTCGGCGAGGCACTGCTGCCGCTCGAGCTCGACGTGCGCGACCGCGCCGCAGTAGAAGCCTTGCCGGCCGCCCTTCCCGCCGAATTCGCGGCGCTCGACGTGCTCGTCAACAACGCCGGTCTCGCGCTCGGTGTCGAGCCGGCCCACAAGGCCAGCCTCGACGAGTGGCAAACCATGATCGATACGAACTGCTCGGGCCTCGTGACCGTCACGCACGCGTTGCTGCCCGGCATGATCGAGCGCGGCCGCGGCCATATCTTCAACCTCGGTTCGGTGGCCGGTACCTATCCGTATCCGGGCGGGAACGTATACGGCGCAACCAAGGCTTTCGTCAGACAATTCAGCCTCAACCTGCGCGCCGACCTGATCGGCACGCCGTTGCGCGTAACCGACATCGAGCCGGGCCTCTGCGGCGGCACGGAATTCTCGAACGTCCGCTTCCGCGGCGACGATGCGAAAGCGGCGAACGTCTACCAGAACGTCCAGCCCCTCACGGCCGAGGACATCGCCGACACGATCTACTGGATCGCGACGCGCCCCGCGCACGTCAACATCAACACGATCGAGATGATGCCGGTCGCCCAGGCCCCGGCCGGCCTCACGATCCATCGCGGCTGACGCGGCGGGCGCAGCCGCGGCCCGCCTCCGGCCGGCCTGCGGCATGCTACGCCGTACTACATTCCGTTACGAATCGGTTACGAATCCGGCCTCGGCCTTCCGGTAAAATGCGCGCCATGACTCAGCCTACCCGCTCCCCGGACGCGCACTCCGGCTTCACCTGGCCGGTACGCGTGTACTACGAGGACACCGACGCAGGCGGCATCGTCTTCTATGCCAACTACCTGAAATTCTTCGAGCGCGCTCGCACCGAATGGCTGCGCGCGTGCGGCATCGACCAGCGTCGGCTCGCCGACGACACGGGCGCGATCTTCATCGTCCGCAGCACGTCGCTCGACTACCGCGCTCCGGCGCGACTCGACGACACGCTGACGATCACGAGCCGGCCCGGACGCATCGGCCGCGCCTCGGTGGAATTCACGCAGGAAGCATGGCGTGGCGACACGCTGCTCGTCGCCGGGCACATCCGCCTCGGCTGCGTCGAACAGATCGGCATCCGGCCCGCGGCGATCCCGCCGGTCGTGCTCGACGCGCTGCAACGCGGGCCCGTCATCGACGCCGGGCAGACTGCCGTACTGTCAACGAAGCTCGGATGAGCACCGTTTAGACAAGGCCCATGAACTTGCCTTCCTGAATCGATACTAAGCAAGGTTCGGCGCCAGGCCAGGCCGGCGCGCCGCGCCACACGCATACCGTGCGCCCTCGCCGGACACCCCCGAAGGGACGTTACCCAAACCTCTATGAACACTTCTCAAGACCTGTCGATCATTTCCCTCGTCCTCAATGCGAGCGTGCTGGCCCAGGCCGTGATGGGGCTGCTGTTGCTGCTGTCGCTGATGTCGTGGACCTTCATCTTCCGCAAGTGGTTCGCGATCCGCCGCGCGCGCGCGCAGACCGAACGCTTCGAAAGGGATTTCTGGTCGGGCGGCGACCTGCAGGCGCTGTATCAGAGCGCGGCCAACAACCGTCACACGATCGGCGCGCTCGAGCGGATCTTCGAATCGGGGATGCGTGAATTCCTGAAGGCGAAGGAAAAGCGCATCAGCGACCCGGGCCTCGTGCTCGACGGGGCACGCCGCGCGATGCGCGCGTCGTTCCAGCGCGAAATGGACGTACTCGAAGCGAACCTCGCGTTCCTCGCGTCGGTCGGCTCGGTCAGCCCGTACATCGGCCTGTTCGGCACCGTCTGGGGGATCATGAACTCGTTCCGCGGCCTCGCGAACGTGCAGCAGGCGACGCTCGCGAACGTCGCGCCGGGCATCGCCGAGGCGCTCGTCGCCACCGCGATCGGCCTGTTCGCCGCGATTCCGGCGGTGGTCGCGTACAACCGCTACGCGCACGACATCGACCGCCTCGCGATCCGCTTCGAGACCTTCATCGAAGAGTTCTCGAACATCCTGCAGCGCCAGGCCCAGTAAGGAGCACGCCATGGCAGGAAGCCCCATTCGATCCAGCATGCGCGGCGGCCGCTCGCGCCGCGCGATGGCCGACATCAACGTCGTGCCGTACATCGACGTGATGCTGGTGCTGCTCGTGATCTTCATGGTCACGGCACCGCTCGTCGCCCCATCGATCATCAATCTGCCGACCGTCGGCAACGCAGCACCGCAGGAACAGACGCCCCCCGTCGTCGTCAACATCAAGGCCGACCGCACGATGAGCGTCAAGTACAAGAGCGACGCCGGCGCGACGCAGGAAGACACGATGACCAAGGCCGAGCTCGACAGCTTCATCTCGGCCCGGCAGGCTGACCATCCCGACCAGCCCGTCGTGATCGCGGCCGACAAGACCGTGCAGTACGATGCGGTCATGACCGTGATGTCGGACCTGAAGGCGCGCGGCGTCAAGCGCGTCGGCCTCCTCGTCAAATCGCAATGAACCGGCAGCAATCCACGCGCGGCAACGCCTACCCGTCTCAGCCCCCGCGCGAGCGCGGCACCTGGCGCGCGTTCGCGCTCGCCGCGCTGATGCACGTGCTGCTCGCGCTGTTCCTCTATCACGGCGTGCAGTGGCAGAACAGCACGCCGGCCGGCTCCGAGGCCGAGCTGTGGACCGAGGTGCCCGACGTCCCCGCGCCGCGGCCCGTCGTCACGCCCGCGCCGCCCGCGAAGCTCGCACCGCCCCCTCCCCCGGTCCGGGACGAGCAGGCGGACATCGCGCTGCAGCAGAAGAAACGGCAGCAGGAAGCGGCCGCGCGCGAAGCGCAGCTCGAGCAGCAGCGCCGCGCGCAGCAACTGAAGGCCCAGCAAGAGGAAACCCGGCGCGAGCAGCTCGCGGCCCAGCAGGCTGCCGCGCTCGCCGCGCAGAAGGCCGCCGAGCGCGAACGGCAGAAGCAGGCGGACAAGCTCAAGCAACAACAGCTCGTGGAGCAGCAGAAGCTCGAACAACAGAAACTCCAGCAGCAGAAACAGCAGCAACAGAAGCAGGCGCAGCTGGAAGCGCAGCAGGCAGCGAAGGCCAGGGCCGACGCGGCCGCGAAGGCGAAGGCGGAAGCCCAGGCCAAGGCGAAGGCTGAAGCGACGGCGCGCGCGAAGGCCGACGCGGCAGCGAAGGCGAAGCTCGACCGTGAGCGCAACGCGCGCCTCGCGCAGATGCAGGGCATGTCCGGCGCCGGCGAAGGTGGCGGCGAGGGCCTCGCGAAAAGCGGCACCGGCACGGGCTCCGGCGGCAATGCCGCATCGCCCGGCTATCCCGACAAGGTGCGTCGCCGCGTGAAGCCGAACATCGTCTGGGGCGGCGAGCGCGCGGGTCTGACGACCGTCGTCGCGATCCGCTGCACGCCGTCGGGCGACGTGCTCAGTGTTTCGATCCGCCGTTCGAGCGGAAATTCGGGGTGGGATCAAGCCGTGGTCAATGCGATCCAGTCGTCGGTCCCATTGCCGCCCGATTCTAACGGTCGTACCCCGTCCGACATTACGATTACCTTCAAGGCGGCGGAGTGATCGCAAATGCGCTTACACTCCGTGCGTCGCTGCCGGACGGGAACGAATCGGGTATTTTTACTGTCTCTGCGGTTGCGCAGCGATCCAAGTCACATGGGAAGCAAGAAGCATGAGTTTGATGACGAAACTAGGTTTCAGGGCACTCGTGGCCTCGTGTCTGATTGCGGCCGGCGGCGCCGCTAACGCGCAGGTCAACGTGCTGATCACCGGCGTCGGTTCGACCCAGTTCCCCATCGCCACCGCGAACTTCGCGAACGAGGCAGGCCTGCCGCAGCAGGTCACGTCGATCGTCCGCTCCGACCTCGCCCGTAGCGGCAAATTCACCAACATCGACGCGGGCAGCACGCCCGTGCCCGAGACCGCATCGGTCGATCTCGGCGCATGGAAGGCCAAGGGCGCGAATGCGTTCGTCGCCGGCAGCGTGAACCGCGAAGCGAACGGCCAGTACAAGGTGAACTTCATCCTGTACGACACCGTGAAGCAGCAAAGCCTCGGCGGCCTGTCGCTGACGGCCACCGACACCACGCTGCGCACGGCCGGCCACAAGATCGCCGACTACATCTACCAGAAGCTGCTCGGCGTGCGCGGCGTGTTCGCCACGCGCCTGTCGTACGTGATCAAGACGGGTAACCGCTACCAGCTGCAGATCTCGGATTCGGACGGCCAGAACCCGCGCATCGCGCTGTCGAGCACCGAGCCGATCATCTCGCCGTCGTGGTCGCCGAGCGGCACGAAGGTCGCGTACGTGTCGTTCGAGCGCAAGAAGCCGATCGTCTACATCCATGACCTGCCGACCGGCCGCCGCTACATCGTCTCCGACCAGAAGGGCAACAACAGCGCGCCGGCGTGGTCGCCGGACAGCAACACGCTGGCCGTCGCCCTGTCGCTGACGGGCAATACGCAAATCTATACGGTCAATGCAACCGGTGGCGGTCTGCACCGGCTCACGCAGAGCAGCTCGATCGATACCGAGCCGTTCTACTCGCCGGACGGCCGCTGGATCTATTTCACGAGCGATCGCGGCGGCGCGCCGCAGATCTACCGGATGCCCGCGCAAGGCGAAAGCGCCGGCGCGGCACAACGCGTGACCTTCACCGGCAGCTACAACACCAGCCCGCGCATCAGCCCGGACGGCAAGCTGCTCGCCTACATCTCCCGCACGGGTGGGGGGTTCAAGCTGTACGTTCAGGATCTGCAATCCGGGGCGGCGAACGCCGTCACGAATACCAATCGCGACGAATCGCCGAGCTTCGCGGCAAATGGCCAGTACCTTCTCTACGCGACCCAGTCGGGTGGTCGTAACGTGCTGGCAGCAGTGCCCTCCGACGGCAGCGCGCCGCCGCAAATCCTGTCCGTCCAGGGCGGCTCCGTTCGCGAGCCGTCGTGGGGGCCCTTCATGCAATGACCACAAGGAGAGTAACCATGATGTCGAATAAAGCTCGTCTGGCCCTGGCCGTGATGATGATCAGCGCGCTCGCAGCGTGCAAGTCGGGTGTGAAGCTCGACGACAAGGCCAACGCAGGTGCGATGAGCACGCAGCCGAGCGCCGACAACGTCGCGCAAGTGAACGTCGATCCGCTGAACGACCCGAACAGCCCGCTCGCAAAGCGCAGCATCTACTTCGACTTCGACAGCTATTCGGTGAAGGACGAGTACCAGCCGCTGATGCAGCAACACGCTCAGTACCTGAAGAGCCATCCGCAGCGTCACGTGCTGATCCAGGGCAACACCGACGAGCGCGGCACGAGCGAGTACAACCTCGCGCTGGGCCAGAAGCGTGCGGAAGCTGTCCGCCGCGCGATGGCACTGCTCGGCGTGAACGACTCGCAGATGGAAGCCGTGAGCCTCGGCAAGGAAAAGCCGCAAGCAGCGGGGCACGACGAAGCATCGTGGGCGCAGAACCGTCGCGCCGACCTCGTCTACCAACAGTAAGTAACGGAAGAGTTGCCGTATGACGCACCGTGTATCCTGGCTGCGCATCGCCGCAGCGTTCTGCGTCGTCGGCGCGGCGTGGTCGGCCGCGCCGGCGCACGCCGGCATGTTCGACGACAACGAGGCGCGCCGCGCCGTGCTCGATCTGCGCAGCAAGAGCGACAACCTGTCCAGCCAGCTGTCGGCCGCCCAGCGTACGATCCTCGATCAATCCGGCCGTATCGACCAGCTGAACCAGCAGGTCGCGACGCTGCGCGGCGAGAACGAGGATCTGACGAACCGGCTGACGACGCTCGAACGGCAGCAGAAGGAGTACTACCAGGATCTCGACACGCGGCTCAAGAAGTTCGAGCCGCAACAGGCGACGATCGATGGTGTCGAAGGCACCGTGCAGCCGGGTGAAACGGATGCGCTCAGCGCGGCGCAGCAGCAATTCCGCAACGGCAACTTCAAGGCTGCCGCGGCCTCGTTCCGCAGCTTCATCGCGAAGTATCCGCAGAGCCCGTACCAGCCGACCGCGCAGTACTGGCTCGGCAATGCGCAATACGCGCTGCGCGACTACCGCGGCTCGACCGCGACGTGGCAAGCGATCGTGAGCAAGTATCCGCAGCATCCGCGCGCGGCCGACGCGCTCGTCGCGATCGGGACGAACCAGCTCGAGCAAGGCCAGAAGGCGGCCGCGAAGAAGACGTTCGAGCAGGTCGTGTCGCAGTACGCCGGATCGAACGCTGCGCAGACCGCGCAGGGCAAGATCGAGAGCATCAAATAAATTACCGTGTCGAATTGTTGACAGCCCTTCAATTCGCCGATATAATTTTTTGCTCTTCGGGTCGTTGAGCAAGTTGTCAGCGCAACGGACCGACCGGTTTCAAGAACGTGGGGTGGTAACTCAGTTGGTTAGAGTATCTGACTTTTAATCAGAGAGTCGAGGGTTCGAGTCCCTCCCACCCTACCAACTATCTTTGATAGTGCAATAAAAGCCTCCCGAGTGGAGGCTTTTTTGCGTCTGCTTCCTGCAGTATTGCGCTCGGCATCTCGATGATGCTCGCGCCGCTTTCGACGAAGTCGATCGAACGCGGAGCCGGCGCGTGCCATGCGACACAGGCGGCCCGCTCCGGCGCCCGCTTCGCGTGGCGTCACCGTCACTCCTGAACGGTCGGCGCGGAATCCGCGTCGGTGAAGCGCGGCTTGGCGCGCTGCATGTCGCGCGTATTCTTCTGCACGGTCACCGCACCGAACGAACAGCACGAGCACGAACGACATCGCGTAGAAGCCCTTCTCGCTCGATTGCAGCGTCGCATTGAAGAATGCCGACGACCAGCAGCACGATCGCGAGCAACAGCGCGACCCAGCCGTTGTGTCTTGTTCGAAATCGTTTTCATCGGAATACATTTCGCGCATGGTAGCCGCGTTGCCGCGCCACACGACGATCGCGCTGCCGGTCTTACGTGTCCCGCTGCGCGCGCCGCCAGCGCCCCGGCGTCGTGCCGAGCACCGCACGAAACGCCTTGCCGAACGCCGCCTCGGACTGATAGCCGACCGCCTGCCCGATCTCCGCCTGGCCGCGCTGCGTGTCCTGCAGCAGCGCGCATGCATGCATCATCCGGATCTGCGCGACGAACGCGCCCACGCTCATCCCGGCCTTCTCGCGGAAATGCCGCGCATAGGTCGCGCGCGACATCGCGGATGCCGCGCCGAGCGATTCGACCGTCCACGCTTGCGCCGGCGCCTGCAGCACGGCCTGGACCGACGGGCCGAGCCGCGCATCGGCAGCCAGCGCGAGCCAGCCGGCCGGCACGCGCGCATCGCGGCCGTACGCACGCAACGCGTAGGCGAGCAATGCCTGCCCCAGCGCATTCACGATCGCGCGCGCACCCGGCTGCGCGCTCGATGCTTCGGCACGCAGCACGCTCGTCAGCAGTTGCAGCGACGCGGGCCCCGACGCCGCGCGCAGCCCGACATGCAGCACCCGCGGTAACGTACGCATCAGCAATTCACCTGCGCCGCGCGCATAAATGAAGCGCCCGCAGAGCAGGTCGACGCTCGCATCGGCCGGATCCGCGGGATCGCGATTCGACTTGACCGGCAGCACCGCGCCGCCGGCCGCGCCCGGTTCGCGCAGCGACGCGACCGGCTGCCGCGCGCCGCCACCCCCGACATCGGACAAATCGTGCGGGTCGCCCGCCGGCAGCAGCACGAAGTCGCCGTCGGCCAGCCGCAGCGTGCGCCCGTCGGCCGTGCGCAGCCGGCACGTTCCGGACAGCAGCAGGTGAAACGCCGCCTCGCCGGGCGGCAACGGATCGTGCGGCATCGCGAACGGGCCGTCGAGCAGGCAGCGCACGTCGAGCTCGACATGGCTGCGACCCAGCGACAACAGTTGACTCAATGCGTCCATGAGACGTTTGCGCTAAAAATTGACACTCTAGCGTATCGAAACCCTCAGCGCGAACGCTCAGAATAAGTCCTGCATCGCCCGAGATCGCGGCATCCGCCGCCTGATCCACCTCTTCTCGAAAGGACGCATCATGCTGAACTGGAACGAATACCGGAAGGAACTCACGACGCGCATCGGCGACATCGCGAAGCTCTCGCCCGACACGCTGGCCGGCTACAAGGCGCTGTCCGGCGCCGGCGCCAAGACAGGCCATCTCGACGCGAAGACGCGCGAACTGATCGCGCTCGCGGTGGCCGTCACGACGCGCTGCGACGGCTGTATCGCGGTGCACACGGCCGAAGCCGCGAAGCATGGCGCAACCAAGGAGGAAGTGGCCGAGGCGCTCGGCGTCGCGATCGCGCTGAATGCGGGCGCGGCGCTCGTCTATTCGGCCCGCGTGATGGACGCGCTCGGCGAGTGACGCGCACCTGAAGGGTGCGGCGCCCGCCGCATCCTTCGCGGACGATCGCCGGCGCAGCCGGCCAGCCGGCGGACGCGGCGCGGTCGCGTACGCCGGCGCCGCGAAGTCGGCTACCATGCGCGAGAAGATTCATCGCGAAGGAGCGCTCCATGTGCCGCTGGCTCGCCTATACGGGTAATCCGATCCATCTCGAGACCGTACTGTTTCGCGCGAAGCATTCGCTGATCGACCAGAGCCTGCATTCGGAGCTGGGCGCCACGACCACCAACGGCGACGGGTTCGGCATCGGCTGGTACGGCCGCCCAGAGGAACTGCCGTTCCGCTATCGGTCCGTGCATCCCGCATGGAACGACCGCAACCTGCGCGAAGCCGCGCGCGCGATCCGCTCGCGGATGTTCATCGCGCATATCCGCGCGGCAACCGACACGCCCGTCCAGGAAACCAACTGCCATCCGTTCCGCCACGGCCGCTGGCTGTTCGCGCACAACGGGCTGATTCGCGATTTCCACAAGCTGCGCCGCGACCTGACGATGAAGGTCGACCCGGCACTGTTCCCGACGATCGAAGGGACGACCGACTCCGAACTGATGTTCCGTCTCGCGCTGACCTTCGGCCTCGAGCAGACGCCGCTGCCGGCGCTCGAACGGATGGTCGGCATGGTCGAGGAAACCGCCGCGCGATACCGCGTTGCCGAGCCGCTCAACATGACGATCTGCGCGACGGACGGTGAGCGGATCATCGCGGTGCGCTACTCGAGCGAACGGCAATCGCGCTCGCTGTTCCACAGCACGTCGTTCAAGCATCTGCACGAACTCTATCCGCACAATCCGCGCATCGCGGAAGCGGGCGACGACGCGTTCATGGTCGTGTCGGAGCCGCTCGTCGACTTGCGCGGCGCATGGGAGGAAGTGCCGGAAAGCATGGCGATCGTCGCGCAGGGGGCGGATGTGCAGCAGCGGCCGTTCAATCCGCGGCATAAGTAGGCCGCGACGGCGGGTGCACCGTCAGCCGCGGCGCGTGAGCCGCATGCGGACCGAAGCGAGTTCGGCGGGCAGCCGGCGCGAGCGCTGACGCGACCGCGTCAGCACGGCAAAGCCGAGCCGCTCGTACAGTTCGCGGGCACGCACATTCCGGGTCAGCACGTCGAGCACGATTTCTCGGCTGCGGTCGTCCGGCACCGCACCGGTCTCGAGCGCGTCGCGCAGCAGTGCGGTGAAGATGCCCGTGCCGCGCTGCCGCTCGTCCGTCGCGCAATGCGCGATGAGGATCTGCGCACGTTTCGGCGCCGGAATCTCCGTTTCGAGCACCAGCCCGCGCAGCAACTGGCCGATCGCGCGGCGCACGCCGAAAAAGCGCGCCAGGGCCCACACGACGTGAAGGTCGTCGAACATCGTCCGGCGCCCGTCATGGATGGCCATCACGGCCTGTACCGTGCCGTCGGCGCCGACCGCGACCCGATGCCGGCGCCATGAGAACCGGCCGTGACGCGAGCGGAACGCCTGTTGCAGGAACGCAATGCAGCGCGCGTCGCTTTCACCGAGGAAGAAGCCGAATTCGCCGACACCGGATGCGAACACGAGCGGCGCGCATGCCGCCGCATCGTCCGCGCAAGCGGCGCGAAACGGTGTCGACGCATCGGCATGCGGCGCGTCGAAGGATGGTGCGAGCGCCGCGGCGGGCATCACGTTGCCCGCCCCGCCAGGCGGGCCAGCACGGCGACGGTCCTGCTGATCTGCGCCGGCGCGTGCGTCGAGCAGATGAAGAAACGCAGGCGCGCGGCCTTCTCCTCCACGGCCGGATAGAAGATCGGCTGCACGTTGATCCCTTCGTCGAACATCGCGTTGGCCCACTGCGCGGCTTTCAGCGAACTGCCGGTGATCACCGGCACGACCGCATAGCCGGCGCTCGTGCCGGTGTCGAGCCCGGCGGCGCGCGCCTCGGTCAGGAACTGCCGGCCGCGTGCCTGCAATTGCGCCACCCGCTGCGGTTCGGCCTGCAGGCGTTCGAGCGCGGCCAGCGACGCTTCTGCGAGCGTCGGCGCGAGTCCGACGCTGTAGAGAAAGCCCGGCGCCAGATGGCGCAGCATGTCAACGAGCGGCTGGCAGCCGGCGATGAAACCACCGCAACCGGCCAGCGTCTTGCTCATCGTGCCCATCCACATGTCGACCTGGTCGGGCGCGACCGTGCAATGCTCGCGGATGCCCTTGCCCGTCGCACCGAGCACGCCGAGCGAATGCGCTTCGTCGACCAGCAGGAACGCGCCGTGGCGCGTCTTCACGTCGACGAAACGCTGCAGGTCCGGAAAATCGCCATCCATGCTGTACAGCCCTTCGATCGCGATCAGCACGTGCCGGTATTCGCGCCGCACGCGCGACAGCAGTGCGTCGAGCGCCTGCCAGTCGTTGTGCGCGAAGCTCAACCGCTTCGCGCCGCTCAGCTGCGCGCCCTGCACGATGCTGTTGTGCGCGAGCGCGTCGTGGACGATCAGGTCGCCGGGGCCGAACAGCGCACCGATCACGGTCACGTTGGTCGCGTGGCCGCTCACGAACGCGACGCAATCGTCGGTCTCGTAGAACGCAGCCAGCGCGCGCTCGAGGTCGCGCTGCACCGGACGCTCGCCCGCGACCATCCGGCTCGCGGACGCCGACGTACCATAGCGATCGATCGCGGCCTTCGCCCGCTCGGATACGGCCGGATCGCCGGCGAGACCGAGATAGTTGTAGTTCGCGAAGTTCACGTATTCGCGACCGCCGATCTGCGTGGTCGCGCCGGCGATGCCGTCATGCACGCGGAAGAACGGCGAGTCGACGCGCAGCTTCTCGCCCATCTCGCGCATGATCCTGACCTGCTGATACTGCGGCATCGATTCGAAACGGCTGCGCGCCGACGCGGCCTGTGCCGCCGGTGCAGCGGGCACGCCGGGCGCCGCGACGGCTTCCGTCGCGCGCTCCAGCTGCCGTTTCAGGGCTTTCGCCGCCAGTTGCTGGCGAAGAGTTTCTCCGAGTGCCATTGCTTCGTTCGCGGTTTGCCGCGAATCCGTTACGAGGTATGAGGTGTCGCTTGTCGTTTCAACAGGCGCCGATTCAGGCTTCGGCGAACTCGGCCCACCGCCAGGCATCGCGGTCGGCGAGCAGCGCATCGATCAGCCGGAAATTCATTTCGTGGCTCGGCCGCACCGCGCTCACGCGCGCAAGCAGCGGTGCCCCGGCCAGCGCGAGATCGCCGACCAGGTCGAGCACCCGATGCCGGACGAACTCCTCCGGCAGCCGCATTCCACCGAGCACGCGATTGCCGACGATCGACGCCGTACATGACGGCCGAGCGCCGCGCAGGATCGGCACGCCGCGCACATAGCCGGCGATGATCGCCGGCACGGCCCATTTCACACGCCCGTACGAGCGCGACGGTGCGATTTCGGTCGCAAACGCATCCGGCGTCAGCACGCCATCCCAGTGCATGTCGCCGAAGCCGCGCAAGTCGTTCCGCACGCTCAGCTCGTAGCGCGCGGCCGGCTCGATCCGCATTTCGCGTCGCTGATCGCCTGCGCCGTCCGCGACTACGACGGGCCGCAGCACACGGATGAAGCGCTTCGGCGCATCGAGCGCGAGACGGCCGCATGCGCGGATCGCGTCGACCCACGGCGCGGCGCTGCCATCGAGAATCGGCACTTCCTCCGCATCGAGTTCGACGATCGCGTGATCGATCTCGCATGCGAGCAGCGACGCGAGCAGATGCTCGATCGTGCGCACGCCAACCCCGTCGGCGTTGCGCAGCATCGTGCAAAGTGGTTGAGCGCGACGCAGGGCGGGATCGACTTCGAGCACACCGAGTTCGCGTCCGTTGCGCATCCGCCGAAACACGATCCCGTGCCGGCCGTCCGCCGGCGTGACCGGGTGAATCCGCACCTGCACGCGCCGACCGGTATGCAGACCGTGGCCCGACAACGCGAGTGGCCGCGCCAGCGTTCCCGCGCTCGGCTGCCAACCCGATGGCAGCTTGACTCGAGCGGTCTCCGCGTCGACCGACCCGCCTGCGCCTCTCGATTCGTTCAATTTGAACCCCGCTCGAGCTCGGCCCGCGCTTCGTCACCCAACGCGTGCCGCGCGACCAGCACTTCCGCCAGCTCGTCCGCTGCCGCGACGTTCTCGCCGCCGCCCTGCGCATCGAGCAACTCGACGATGCGCTCGGCCAGCGTATGCACCGTCGCGCCTTCCGCGATCGCCATGATCGACAGCTTGACGCCGAAGGTCTCCTCGACGGCCATGCCGAGCTCCATGCCCATCAGCGAGTCCATCCCGAGATCCAGCACCGACCGGCCGGCATCGACGCGCTCCGGCGACATGTGCAGAATCCGCGCGATCTGGCCGCGCAGCGCCGACTCGACGAGCGCGACGGCCTCGGCCGTCGACAACGTTCGCAATTGCTCCAGCAACACGCGATCCTCGCTCGACGCCTCGACCGCCCCACCCGTTTGCAATGCCGCGTAACGGCGCGCGTGCGCGGCCGGCATGCCGCGCGAGATGGCGCCCCAGTCGAGACGCACGACCGCTTCGCCGGCGCTCCCTTGCACAAGCGCGCGTTCGAGCGCGCCCATCGCCTCGTCCGACGTGATCGACGCACCGCCGATCCGCGACTGCAACGCCTCGCGCGTGTCGGCGTTGCGCGCGAGGAAACCGACGTCCTCGATCGGCCCCCATGCCATGAACATCGCCGGCAGCCCCGCCGCGCGACGATGTGCGACCAGCGCCTCGAGGAAGCCGTTGGCGGCCACATATGCACCCTGCCCCGGATTGCCGAGATAGGTCGTCGCTGACGAGTACACGACGAAGAAATCGAGCGCACATCGCCGCGTCGCGCGATGCAGGTTCCATGCACCGGCCACCTTCGGTTCGAGCACGGCCGCAAAGCGCGCGTCATCGACGTTGCGCAGCAGACCGTCGTCGATCTGCATCGCCGAATGCAGCACACCCTTGAGCGGCGTCCCGCGACGCTCGATCTCTTCGATGAGGGTTTCCAGCGCCGCGCTGTCGGTCACGTCGCATCGTGCGACCGACACGTGCGCGCCGAGCGCGTCGCGCCAGCGATCGGCTTCGGCCTGCATCGCGGCGCCCAGTGCGCCGCCGCGACTCGCGAGTGTCAGGTGCCGTGCGCCGCGCTCGATCATCCAGCGCGCGGTCGCGAAACCCAGCCCGCCGGTGCCCCCGACGATCAGGTACGCCGCCTGCGGGTCGAGCCGCAGGGTCGGCACCGCGACGCCGCGCGTCGGTACCGGCGTGCCCGACGGATAGGTGACCAGCACCTTGCCGATCTGGCGCGCCTGCTGCATGTAGCGGAACGCTTCCTCCGCACGCGCGGCCGGGAACGCGCGGTACGGCAGCGGATGCAGCACGCCGCCCGAGAACAGGTCCATCACTTCCTCGAACAGTCGCGTCGTCAGCGACGGCAGCACGCCCATCAGCTGATCGGCGTCGATGCCGAAATAGCTGATGTTATTGCGGAACGGCCGCAGGCCGATCTGGCTGTTCTCGTAGAAGTCACGCTTGCCGAGTTCGAGGAAACGGCCGAATGGACGCAGCGTATCGATGCTGCGCACCATCGCTTCGCCGGCGAGCGAATTGAGCACGATGTCGACGCCTTCGCCGTGCGTGCGCGCGAGGATCTCGTCGGCGAACGCGAGGCTGCGCGAATCGAACACGCGGTCGACGCCGAGCAGGCGAATGAACTCGCGCTTCTCGTCGCTGCCGGCGGTCGCGAAGACTTCCGCGCCAAGATGTCGCGCGATCTGGATCGCCGCGATGCCGACTCCGCCCGCACCGCCGTGCACGAGCACGCGCTCGCCGCGTCGCAGCCGCGCCAATTCGCACAACGCGTAGTACGCGGTGAAGAATGTCGTCGGGACCGTGGCGGCCTCCTCGAACGACATCGTGTCGGGCTTGCGTGCAATCGCGGTTGCGCGCGTGACCACGCGTGTCGCGAACGATGCCGGCGCGAAACCGAGCACGGCGTCGCCCGGTACGAAACCGTCAACGCCCGGGCCGATCCGGACCACGCGCCCCGACATCTCCATGCCGATCGTCGCGCCCGCGAAGCCCGTCTCGACCGCCTCGTCGGACAGCAGCCCCATCGCATACATCACGTCGCGGAAATTGAGCCCGGTCGCCATCGGTTCGATCTCGACCTCGCCGGCGGCGAGATCGTGTGCTGGCATCGCGAACCATTCGAGGTTGCGCAACGAACCCGGCATGTCGAATGCGAGCCGTGCTCCCGGGTGGTCCGATGCAGGCGGTAGCGCGTTGTCACGCTCGGCCGCCTGCGCAGCCGGCAGCATGCGCGGCACGTAGCGGCCCTGCGGTGCCAGCAGCACTTCCTCTTCGCCATCGTCGCCGAGCAGCGCCATCGCAAGCTGCAGCGTCGGTCGTTCGACGGCCTGATCGACGTCGATCAGACGGATCGGCAGCGTCGGATACTCGTTCGCGATCACGCGGCCGAGGCCCCACAACGTTCCGTGCTCGGGATGCGCCGACGCACCGGCCGCGAACGGCGCACCGCCGCGCGTCACGACGCACAGCCGACCGCGTTCCGACGCGCCCGCCGCCTCGAGATCGCGCACGAGCGATGCCAGTGCGAGCGCGCCGTCGTGCTGCGCATGCATCACGGCCGCACCGTCGGCCGAGTCGAGCGATGCAAGCGGCGCCACGAACACGACATGCGCCGGATGCTCTGCCGGCTGACGCGCCGACCATGCGGCGGCGTCACGCACCGATGCCGATTCGACCCGGCAACCGAGCCGCTCGAGCTCGCCCGCCAAGGAAATGCCGAACGCGTCGTCACCGTCTTGCGCGATCAACCAGTGCGCCGCGTCGCTCGTCGCCATGCGACGCGCGAGATCCGCGTCGTGCGATGCGATAGCCACCGGTTCGTCGGCGAATGGCTTGCGTGCGGCGATGAAGGTCGGCACGCCTTCGAGATCGAGGCCTTGTTCGGTATCGCGCACCACGTCGACGAGCCCGGCGCGTTCACACATCGCGACGATCGCGGCTGGCGCCAGCGTGCCGTACGCACCGGCGGACACTTCGCCGCCGGCCATGCCGAACACGATGTCGGAGAACCGGCTTCGCCGCCCTTCCGTGATGGCGACCAGGCCGCCCGGTGCGAGCCGTTCGGTGATCGCCGTCAGCGCGGCGAGCGGATCCGGGTGATCGCCCAGCATCCGGTTGACGATCACGACGTCGAACGGCGTCGTATCGCAACATTGCGCGAACAACGGCGCGTCGGTCGCAAACGCCAGCGTTCGTACCTGCGCGTGCGCTTCTGCATCGAACCCGGCGAGCTGCTGCTGCGTACCTGCCAGCAGGTATTCGCAGCGACCGGCCGGCACGTCAACGTCGAGCGGTTGCAGCACGTCGCCGCTCGCGGCACCGATCTCCAGCACACGCAAGCGCCGTGCATCCGGCCACGCTGCGATCGCCTGCGTCACGCAGGCGGCGAGCAGCGCGCGTGCATGCGCCCAGGTCGGCGACGCATCGAAGAACTGCTCGACCAGACTGCGCCCGGTCGACGACAGCAGCGCGCGCTCGGACGACGCGTCGCTCAGCACGCGCGGCAACGCCGCGCCGACGTGCGCCAGCAACGTCAGTTCGGCGACATGGGCCGGCGATGCCGCCAGCACGTCGCGCCACAGCGCGTCGCGCGCGGGCATCGCCGCGCAGGCTTCGTCATCGCGAACCAGACGATCGCCGTCGAAACGGGCCAGCCCGTCTTCGACGACGATCTCCGCCAGACGGGCGACCTGTTGCGGGTGCGTGCCCATCGGCAGCCCCGGCTGGGCGAAGACGCCAAGCGCATCCAGCGCGTCGAGCGCATGCAGACCGGCGAGCACGTCGAGCAGCGGCAGCATTTCGGTCAGATGCTGCGTGCGGCGCGCGCGGTCTTCGCGCGCCGCGACATGCGCGTTCGCACGCTCGACGAGCATACCCGGCTGTGGCAGTGCCGCGGCCGTGTAACCGCCCGGCAGCGGCCGCGCCTCGAGCACGTAGGCAAAGCGCGCCGGCGCGCCGTGACGGCGCCCGGCGAGATCGACGCGACGGAAGCGGCACGCGGCAAGGCGCGCGACGATCCTGCCGCTGGCATCGATGAATTCGAACGATGCGACGATCGAATGCGGGCTGCGGCGGTGAATGCGCGCCAGCACGCGACGAATCGATTCGCCGCTCAGGAAATCGACGCGGCCGATCTGGACCGGAACAAATGCCGCATGCGCATCGTCCGGTGCGGCGCCGGCCTGCCCCAGCACCGCGAACAGCGGATGGAAACCGCTGTCCATCAGCGCGGGATGCAGCAGATAGTCCGCCTGCGCACGCGCGTCGGCCAGGACCGTCGGCACCTCGAGCTCGGCAAGCGCGTCGTCGCCCGACACGCACAGCGACCGCACCCAGCGGAACGCCGGGCCGTAGCTGAGGCCGATCGCCGCCGTGCCCGCATACAGCGCGTCACCGGATAGCACCGGACGCGATTGCAGCCGGGCGATCACGGACGCCTCCGGCATGCTGTCCGCATCGAGCGTATTGCCGCTTTCGAGCAGGCGCCCCGTCACGTTCAGGTTCCACGGGCCGTCTGTCATCCGGTCGCGCGTCTCGATCGTAAACGACGCGGTGCGCACGTCGATCGCGAACCGGAACAACTTTGCGTGCTGCGGCTGGAACACGACCGGCATGCGGATCTCGACGTTCTCGATGGCCACATCCGGCGTCCCGAAGAACGTGCGCGCCGCCGCGAGCGCCATTTCGACATAACCGGCACCGGGGAACGCGACGCCACCGTCGACGACGTGATCGGCGAGCATCGCCACGCGCTGTGGATCGAGCTGGTTCTCCCAGGCGAACGCATGCTCGTGCAGGCGATAGCCGAGCAGCGGATGATCGACGCGGCGGTTCACGAGCCCGTAACCTTCGACGCTCGGCACCAGCCAGTAACGCTCACGCTGCCACGGATAGGTCGGCAGCGCGGCGTGCGGCGCGTCGGGCACGAAGCGGTCGAGATCGACGCGCGCGCCTTGCGCAACCGCCGACAGGACCGAATGGGCGAGCATCTCCGCGCTATCGTGCTGGCGCTTGAGCGTCGGCACGACGACGCCCGACGCAACGCGCGCCGCAAGCGTCTGCTTCACGTAGGTGCGCAGGATCGAGTGCGGCGCGATCTCGACGAACACGCGCACGCGATCGTCGGCCAGGCGGGAAATTGCGTCGCCGAAACGAACCGGCTCGCGAATGTTGCGCCACCAATAGCCCGCGTCGAGCGCGGTGCCCGACAGCGTGTCGCCGGTCACCGTCGACACGAATCGCGTATGCGTCTCGCGCGGCGCGAGATCGGCCAGCCCGTCGCGCACGACCGGCTCGATCGCGTCCATGCGGCTGCTGTGGAACGCGTAATCGAGGTCGAGCATCTGGTAGAAATGGCCCGCGTCCGCAAGCGCCGCGCCGATTGCTTCCAGCGCAGCTTGCGAACCGGCGAGCGTCACTGACTCGGGGCTGTTGGTGCCGGCAATTTCGATGGCGGCGCCGAGTTCGAGACGCGCGATCCAGTCGCGCGCCGCGGCTTCGCCGATGCCGGCCGCCGCCATCCTGCCTGCGCCACGCGTGAGACCCTGTGCCCCGCTGCGGATCCGGATCACGCGCACGGCTTCGGCGAGCGTGAGTGCACCCGACGCCCAGGCCGCGGCGATCTCGCCGACACTGTGGCCGACCGCCGCGTCGAAGCGGATGCCGCGCGCGGTCAGCACACGCGTGATGCCGACCTGCATCGCGAACAGCAGCGGCTGCGCGTTCTCGGTCGCGGCAAGCCATGCGGCGTCGACACCTTCGCACATGACTTCGACGAGCGACGCGTTGCCGTCTGCACGCCAGAGCGCATCGACTTCGTCGAGTGCCGCGCGAAACACGGCGTCCTCGCCATAGAGCCGCTTGCCCATCCCGGCCCATTGACTGCCGTTGCCCGCATAAACGAACGCGACCGGCGCGTCGCCTTCGACGGCCTGCCCCTGCACCGCGCACGCCGGCAGCCCGCGCGCCGACGGCTCGGCAAGTGCGGCGAGCGCGGCCAGCCCTTCGGCCCGATCTGCCGGCGCGATGACCGCGCGATGCTCGAGCCACTGGCGGCGCCGTGCGGCGGCAGCCGCGAGTGCGGCCCAGTCGGCACCCGACTGCAGACGTGCGAGATAGCGCGCAGCGACGGCCGCCAGCGCAGCCGGTGAACGTGCGGTGAGGACGAGCGGCGGCAACGGTGCATCGATCCTTGCCGCCGCCTGTGCGGTGGGCGCGGGTGCCGCTGCTTCGGTGATGACGACGTGCGCATTCGTGCCGCCAAAGCCGAACGAGTTGATGCCGATCGTCAGCGGGGCTTCGCCGCGCTCGAGCGGCGTGAACCGATCGACCACGCGCAAGCGGCCCCCGTCGAAATCGATGCCGGGATTCGGCGTATCGAAATGCAGCGAGCGCGGCACCGCACGATGCTTCAGGCACAGCACCGCCTTCAGCAGGCCCGCCATTCCCGATGCCGTTTCGAGGTGCCCGATATTGGTCTTGACCGAACCGATCAGCAGCGGATCGGATTCGGGCCGGCCGCCCGACACCGCATCGATCAACGCACGCGCCTCGATCGGATCGCCGACCGCCGTGCCCGTTCCGTGTGCCTCGAGATACGCGAGCGTGCGCGGATCGATGCCCGCGCGCCGATACACGGCGCGCAGCAGGTCCGCCTGCGTCGCCGCGGCCGGCACGTTGATGCCGCCATGCGAATGGCCATCCGAATTCACGCCCGATCCGGCGATGACCGCGTGGATCGTATCGCCGTCGGCCAGCGCCTGATCGAGCGGCTTGAGCAGCACGAACGCACCGCCCTCGGCACGCACGTAGCCGTCGCCGGTCGCGTCGAACGCACGGCAGCGGCCGCGCGGCGACAGCATCGACGCCTTCGAGAAACTGACGAATCCGAACGGGTGCAGCAGCAGGTTCACGCCGCCGGCCAGCGCCATCGCGGTCTCGCCCGACTGCAGCGCCCGGACCGCCTGATGGAGCGCGACGAGCGAAGACGAGCATGCGGTGTCGACCGACATGCTCGGGCCGCGCAGGTCGAACAGGTAGGACACGCGGTTCGACGCAATGCTGAGCGTGTTGCCGGTTGCCGAATACGGATCGATCGTGTTCATGTCGTCCATATTGCGGTTGCCGTAATCCATGCCCGCCACACCGACGAACACGCCGCAGTCGCGGCCGCGCATCGCAGCCGGACGCACGCCGGCGTCCTCGAACGCCTCCCACGCGAGTTCGAGCAGCAGCCGCTGCTGCGGATCCATTTGCGCGGCCTCGCGCGGCGAGATGCCGAAGAATTCGGCGTCGAAGCCCGCGACGTCATCGACGACGCCCGCGGCGAACGTGTAGCTCTTTCCCGGCTCGCGCTTCGACGGGTGCTGGTAGAACGTCGTACCGAAACGGTCCGGTGGGATGGCGGTCACGGCATCGCGTTCGCTGCACAGGAGTTGCCAGAAGTCGCCGGGACTCTCGACGCTACCGGGGAACCGGCACGCCATCCCGATGATCGCTATTTGCTTGTTCATGCTCTTTCTGCTTTGGCCAGCGCATCGCGATCACACGCGCGCGGCTCGTTCGAATAGGTGATGGCCGACATCAGCAGTCGGCCCAATTCTTCTGCGCGAATATCCTGTCCGCGGGCATCGGCGCTCGCGTCGTTCTTCCAGACGAAATAATCGCTGCGATCGGGCAGGACACCGAGCTTGTCGAATACGCGCCGCAACGCCGGTACGTGATCGCCGTAGAAGCAGACGATCGTCTCGCGGTCGCTTCGCCTCAGATGGTCGAGCAGTCGCTCGATCATCCGGTTCGCGTTATCCAGGTGACGCAGGTAGGCAGTCAGGTCGTGCCACGCGTCGTCTTCGCCGAGCGCATGGTAGCGGGCGGCTTCGCCCGCGGCCACGGCTTCGAGATGCAGTGGCCCGTGATTCTCCATCGTCATCGCGAAGATGAACGCGGGATGCTCGCGCGGTGCGTCCAGCACGTCGATGATCGCGTCGGCGACGGCCGTGTCCGCAACATACTGCCCGGCGCGCGGACGACCGTCGAAGCCGCGGATGTCCATGAATGCATCGAAGTGCATCAGCGGAAACACGCGATCGCGCCCGAAGAAATCCGCGTGGTACGGGTGAATCGCAATCGTCCTGTAGCCACCGCGCCTGAACCACCCCGCAAGCGACGGGCACATCTTGCGTAGAAATGCGTAGGGATAGAAGCGCGCATAGCCGAGTCGTTCGGGCGGTATTCCGGTGAGGACGGCAAACTCCGTGCGCATCGTATTCGCGCCCCATGCGGGAACGACCAGCGTGCCGTGCGCGACCGCTTCGCGGCGTGCACGGTCGAACCCCGCCATCAGCGATGGTGCGACCGCCGACGTCGCGCGCCGGATATCGAAGAACGACTCGCTCTGAATCACGATGACGTCGGGCCTGCGCGGCGGCGAGCCGGCCACGTACTGGCTCGTACCTGCCGCGGCATCGAACGTCTTCAGCGTCGCGGGACGCAGACCATTGAGCAGATACGCGACGAACACCGCGAAAAAACCGTACCGCTGCTGGTCCACCGTCGCATCGAGTGTCAACGGCAAGCGCGCCGCCACGCGCGCGGCAATCAGCAGACAGGCTAGCGCGACGGCGGCGGCAATCGTTCGCGGCGGCGCATCCGCATGGTCGAGCAGGCAACCTGCAACGAGCAGCACGACGCCGGCTGCAATCGCGACCACCTTGCCAACGCTCAGAAACGGCAGATAGAGGCGCGGATGGGCAAACAACTGGCTGAACAGGCTGAGATCGGTAAAGACGAAGGGCTCGCGCAGAGATTCGAACTTCGCGTTGCTGATGGCCGCCAGCAGCGCCACCAGCGCGGCAGCGATGCCTGCGGAAAACACCGGCCGCGACGTGGCCACCAGCACGCACGCCCCGACGAACGACACGGCCAACCCATGCAGAAACACGGCACGCAACGGCCTGCGCAACGGCGCACGCGGCACCGCGACGGCGTCGAGGCCGAACGAGGCGGCCAATGCGATCGCGAAAACGAGTACCAGCGTGCCGGACATGCTAGCGGCCCTCGCGTGGCAAATACGACAGCTTGCCGAGAATCGCATCGGCGACCAGCGCCGGCGCCAGCGTCAACAATCGCATTCCGAGCGCGAGCGTGCCCGGAAACGCGATTTCTGCGCGGCCTGCATGCAGCCTGCGGCGGATATGCCGCGCGGCGCGATCGGCCGACCACATGAACGGCTTGTCGCCGGGAAAGACGTCGCTCATCGCGGTCTTCACGAATCCGGGCAGTACGATCGACATCCGGATGCCGTCGCGCGCCAGCAGGGGCCGCACGGAATCGCCATACGCCTTGATCGCCGCCTTGCTCGCACAATACGCGGGCGAAATCGCCATGCCGCGCAACGCCGCGAGCGAACTGATCATCGCAACGTGGCCGCGACGGCGCGCGCGCATGCGGGCGATCACCGGCAGCACCGCATGCAACGCACCGTACAGATTCGTATCGACCACCACGGTCGTGCGTTCGAGCTCTTCCCAATCGTCGGCATGCGCCAGCGTACTCGCAACGCCCGCGTTCGCGATCAACAGATCGATCGGATGCGCGTCGTCGAACGCGTCCAGCCACGTGCGCAGCGCTTCGGCATCGCACACGTCGACACGACCGCATTCAACAATCGCGCCACGCGCCCGACAGGCCGTCGCCACGTCGTCGAGACGCGCCGCGTCGCGGCCGATCAATCCGACGACGACGCCGGGTACCGCATAGGCCAGCGCCAGCGCGCGCCCGAGTCCGGCCGTCGCGCCGGTGATCACGACATGACGCGGTTCACGCGAACGCATGATTGACCTCCACCCTGGTTGCCTCCAGTCGTCGCACGGCGCCTTCCACCGCCATGTCGATGCCGGTATCCGTATAGAAGTCGCCGTTGATCTGCGTGTGATGAATCACATAATCCAGAAACGCGTGGAACAGGTCTTCGTCAGGCCGTTCGGCATGCTCCCAGAAGCTGTCGAGGCCGCCTTGCCACGTCAGTCCCGGCATGTCGTAGATCGCCACGCCGAGCGCGATCAGCGGGCAATGGTGGTAAAGCGCCGACATCCCGGTCGTACTGTTGACCAGCACCACGCCGCGCGTGTGATCGAGCAGCGTGGGCAAATGGCCGGCGTCGATGAACGACACGCGATCGGCGATGCCGAGCTCGCGCGCAAGCTGCCGGACGCGTCCGCGATAATCGAACGCGCCCGTGTCCAGCGGATGGTTTTTGACCAGCAAGTCGTGTCCGGCGGGCGCGTGCTGCGCGAACGACTGCAGTACGAGGTCGATCGATGCGCGCACGCTTCCGAATGGCGAATGATGGACGATTTGCGCGTCCGCGTTGACCTGGAGCGGAAACAGATAATAGGGCCGGCCGGCGAGCATGCGCCGTGTCACTCGCTCGGCTTCGCGATCGAATATCGGTTGTTTCAGCGCGCGTGTCGCCAGCCCCGCATATTCGACGAAGCCGTTGCGCGGACGATGGCTGCGATAATTCGGGAAACGGGACCGATATAGTGTATTGGCCGCACGATAGCGCATGTCGTGATACGCACGGACGGCCAGTCGATATCCTGTGGCGTGCCCGAGATCGCGCGGCGGCGTTACGCTGCGCTGATCCAGATACCACGCCGGATCGCGCGGCAGCAGCGAACGCCCATTGACCCCGTGGCGCTCAAGCGTCAGCCAATGCGGACGCACGTAACCTTCCTCGAATACATGCGCGGCGACGCCGTGATCGCGGGCGACAGGATGCACGGGCCGGTGAATGGCCCGGCAGTCGCCGAACAGGATCACGTCCGTCACGTCGCCGGTTCGCAGCGTTGTCGCATACCACGCGGCAAGCTCGTCTGGATGCGCGGTGTAATCGCTCGCAGCGCCATTTCCGGAATAGACCAGGTCTCCTCCACAGAAATTTATCCTGCGAACGCGATGGCCGCGACCCCGCAACGCATCGGCCAATCGGCTAAAGAACGGCGATGCCGTGCCTTGCAGAACCAGAAAAGAGCGTCGCATTATTAATAAGATTTATCATTTTTCAATATTTTTACGCACACACACGAAATGAACGACGATGCGCCGGCAGTTGAATCGCCACCCCTGCCCCGATTTTTTGCCCCGGATTTATAGATGAACGATTGTATCGTTTTACGAGATAACGATACAACCTCGGCGCTCCGAAATGCGGTATAGCTGATTTGCGTTATCGGACACTGTCGGCACCATTCCCGGATGGCCGCCGGCTAAAGCTTCGCGAGCCAGCGCTGCAGTGACATGTACAGCTTCTTGCGCGCCGAAATCCGATATTCCGAGTAAGTCGTCAGCGCCCACATCTTGACTTTCCCGGACTGCTGCTTGAGCCGATTTCGCTTCAGCTTGCCCTGCCCGGTCGACTGCCGCTGCGCGTGCAGTAATGCAATTGCGTATTGGGCATCGATTACGGTCCGGGATACCGGATGGACATAGCGCGGATAGCGCAGCAGCGTCCCGGCAATCAGCTCGTCGAGCGTTAGCCGGCGATTGCGGCGCGACCAGACCGGATGGGTGTACGTCCCGTCGCCAGCGCCCGGCATGCGGTCGGTGCCTGCCGATACGTTTGCGAACACGTCGTGCGTCAGCCCCCAGCCGGCATAAAACGGCGCGCCGTAGCAGACGACCCGCTTGCCACGCAGCAGCGCCTCGAAGCCGGTCAACGACGTCATCGTATGCACTTCGTCGGCCTGCTCGACGCAGGCGATCACGTCGGATTCAGGCGCCACGGCGTCGGCAAGTCGCCGGGCTTCGTGCAGTGGCACCGCACCCGCGCGATTTCCGCTGACGACGTCGGGATGCGGCTTGAAGACGATGAACGCATCGGGATGGGCGGCCCGCACGCTCGACAGCAACCCGAGATTCGTGGAGATCCACGGTGAGCCGGTCCGGATCGATGCATCATCCTCGACCTGCCCCGGCACCAGAATCACTTTCGCGGGGCGCGGCGACGGTAGCGCGACGCCGCCGTTGCCGACGTTGTACTTGCCAATGCGGGCGTCGACGAGCGCCGCCCGCACGGTGCGAGCCTCAGCGAGTTCCGCATCGTCGAAGCCACCGCGCTCGAGGATCGCTTCCAGTCGGGACGGCGTGCGCGGATCGAAGTAGATGCCGAGATCGTCGATCACGAGCGAGAGCGGCGCGATGAGATTCGAGCCGAGACCGACAGAGCGGATGAACCCGTCCTCCATGCGAAGCACCGGCAAGCCCAGCTCCTGCGCGGCGGCAGCAACATCGGGACGCCGGGCACCCCACAGCACGACGCGCCGCGATGCGTCAGGCGGCAGACGCCGCAGCGCCGCCGGCGAATCGACGAAACGCACGCGAGCGCCACCGTGCCGCAGAAACGGTGCGACCACGCTGCGCTTCCATAGGCTCAGCCCGACGCACACGAGTTCGCCTCTCGTCACCTCGTTCAGCCGGCGTTGCTTCGCGAGATGGGCAATCACGTCGAAGATCGTGCCACGGCTGCCGGTTTCGGGATCGATGTAACGGCAATAGCGCAGGTACGCCGCATCGAACAGCTGATGCAGCGTCGCGCTACCGCGGCGATCGGCAACGATCGGTGCGTCCGCGTGACGATCGTCGGTGAGCCCCCAGCCGGCGTACCACGGCAAGCCGAACGTCATGACCGGCTTGCCGCACAGCAGCGCCTCGAAACCCATTTGCGACGAAACGGCATACACCTTGCCCACCCGCTTCAGCAGCGATGGCGGACTGACGTCGGCCGGCAGCAGACGCACGCGCGGATCGCTGAATGACGCGTCGACGAGATAGCCGGCCTTCTTGCCGCACATCACGTCAGGATGGGTCTTGATCCAGACCGGCTTGCCGGGGTTTTCGATGAGCGCGGCGGCAAGCATCGCGCGGAACGACGATTCGTCGGCACCGCCGAGGCGGACAGCGACGTCCCCGCGAGTCTGGTCGATGACCAGGATCGCGTCGTCGCGCCAGTCGTCGGGCGGGACGAAATCGGGCGCGTGGTTGTATTTGGACAAGCCGTGGCGGACGATCAGAGACATCGCGCGGCCGGCTTCGTTCCGCGAGGCATCGGTACGGTCGCCCTCAAGCGCGGCGGCTTCCTTCACGAGCATCTCGAGACGGGACGGACGGCTGGCGTCGTAGTAGATGCCGAGATCGTCGATGACGATCGACAGGGCAGTGTCGCCGAGCACGCCGAGGGAGACGGAGCGGAGGAAGCCGTCTTCGATGCGCAGCACGTCCACGCCGGCACGCAGCGCCCATGCCTGGGCGCGCTGGCCGCTTTCGCGCAGGCCCCAGCCGAGAATGCCTGATACGCCGGATCGCTGCCATGGAAAGCCGCAGGCAACAATACCGTCGAGCCAAGGGGTCCGGCCGCACCATGCCCACAGGCCAACGCTTTGAATCGGAACGATCCAGCGCGGCGGACGGGTCATGATTCCACCCCGCTGCGCGTCCCGGCGTGCCCGATGGAACGTTCGGCACTCGTGAGCGGCATCGCAAACAGCACCTTCAATTGTTGTACCAGGCAACGCGCATACGGCCGGCGGGCGTAGTGATGATCGAACCGGCGGGGATGGTGCCAGGAACGCTTTACCAAGCCATCCGCCCCGAGCGCATACGGACTTGAATCGAGGTACGGAATCCCGTGCGTACAGCAAAATCGCTCGATACGCGCATTGAATTCCCGCGCCAGCTCGGTTCGCTCGCGCTGTGTTGCCGACACCTGCTGACGTACCGCGGCCGTCTCGTCGCGCGGCGCGGCCTGGTCCGCCAGCGTCGGCAACGGCGCGCTGAGTACAGCGACCCGGTGGGCCGCCGCTACTTCGGCGATGAAATCGCAATAGTTGCGAACCGCCTCGTCAAGCAGAACTGGAATCGGACACGCCCGAAATTCCACCAGTTTCCAAAGCGAATAGGCGGTATCGACTTCACCGAGATTGAGCAGCACCCAATCATGTCTCGACGAGTGAAGCCGGTTCGTGAAACGCAGTAATGCGGACGTGATCGAATGACGGTTGTCGATGCCGATCGCAGTCGCGCCCGGGACGTATTCGATGTCGAACTGCGCGTTCGGCAATCGCAATGCGAACCAAGCGTGCTCGAACACACGAACGTGAGAATCCCCAAGAACCAGTACGCGCAGCAGCGGTCGCTCGCATACAAGCGCCGCGCATCGCCGCCACACGCGCAACAGAACAGGGTCGCGCAAGCGTTGCATCTTCGTGCTCACTGCCCCAGCACCTCGGCAATTTGGCGGAGGCGATGCTGCCACGTATGGTGCTTCGCCACAAACTCCGCACCGGCGCGTGCACGCTCGAGATCACTGCTGGACGGGCCACCCCGCAGACGCGCAAATAGCTCGCGCGCCTCGTCCTCGCTGCGTACGACATGGCAGAAGTCCGCGAACATCGCATCGACCGACCGCGCCGGCGTTGTTACGGCAATTCCGCCGCAACCGAGAATCTCGACCAGGCGCCGCGAAAACATGGTCGGCGAGTCCTCGACCGTATTCACGTTCAGGGACACGACGTAGTCGCGGTACATCTGGGCCGTCTGTTCGTGTTGGACTGCATGCTGCACATCGAGGCCTTCAAGCGCTGGAAATCGATAGTGCGACGCCTTGCGGCTCGAATTGCGGTCGACGACGGTCAGGCCCAGACCACTACCGCAGGCCGCGCCGAACAGCACGTCCTGCCACGCGCGCCGACGCGCGTGATTCTCGCTGCTGTAGCTGCCAACGAAATTCGCACGCCGGAATTTGAAATCGAAGCCGGTAAAACCGTGCGTCCTGGGCTGAATCGCGAACATCAACGTGTGAACCGATGCCTGCTCGCCCATCACCGCCTTGTAGCGTGACACGGCATTGGCGTCCACCGTAAACACGTGGTCGAACAGCTTCGCACTATCCACGAAACGATCGAAGTGAACCGAGTCCTCCTTGTTCCAGAACACGGTCGGAATACCACGGTCCCTCGCGGCCTCGACCAGCCGAATCAACGCGTGGTTCGTCCGCTCCGGGCGTTCCGGATAGGCGGCGATCTTGTACTTCCAGCGATCGCGCAGGCCGGACCACGCCGACTCGACGAGCAGGTAGTCGGGACGCGCGAACGCCAGTCGCCAGCGGTAATCGTAAGGGCCGACCGGAATGATTCGACCGTCGAATACCAGACTCGACGATGTCAATCCATCTGCAACCAGCGCGATGGTCGGATACGTTTCAATGCTCAATCTTTATAACCATTAACTATCGGATGCAGGAAACCGAAGCCTCGTCACACCGGCCGTGTGGCAACGGATCACGCCACTTTCTCCAGTACCAGTACCCCGTCGAACAGGCTGCCGGACTCCTCCTCGATTCCGAAATACGCCAGCGCGCGCAGCTTCCCGCCGCGGAATGCAACCGAAAATCCGTCTTCCGGGACCGGGTTACCCTTGAATCGGCGTGCAAGATAGCGAGCGACGTCCGGATGACGACCCTCCTCAGCCCTGCTCGGAAACGGAACCAGAAAGCACGCACCCACCGGGTGAGACTCCGTCGCTTCGCCGAGGCCGGTCGAGCAGAACTTCGCGAACTCCGAATCGGATGGACGCGGCAAGGCGGTCCACGACCGCTGGAGTAGCGATTCGAGCTTCGACGCGAGCGATGCGCGTTGCACCGACTCCCGCACGAAACGCCATTGCGTAAGTTTCATGCGTGGCTTCTGACTTTCGCGCGGTTCGGCTTGCGGAACGACGTCGCGCTCGGCATCCGGATCCTTCTGGACGAGTTGCAGCGCGTCCAGCGTGCTGTCGTACGCGATGAATCGCTGCGGCTTGAAGCCGACGCTGCGCTTGAACAGGTCAATCCCAAGACCGTCGTCCCTGACATACAAATAATTTATCGACTTAACCCACGGGAATTTCTCAATCAGCTCCTTTACTACGTAGAACACGTTGAGATTCATGACACCATTCTTCACATGCTCTTTGTGACAGAGAATGTGATTAATCTGCGCGAATTCCCCGTACATGAAGAGACTGATGTACGAAACGAGACGCCCCTCATGCAAGATGCCGAAGAATCTTTCCGTATGATACTCACATCCAACCGAACTCGGCCTCAACACAAATACCGGCGGATTGGAATAGTAATAATCCGGGATAGGACGTCCCTGCCGCATCGGATCAGAAGTACGAATCTCGTAAATATCCTGATCAAAATCCTTGTGACTCCCGTCGAGAAAATGGTACCCAAGGCGGCTAGCCTTCTGGATCATATTTCTGGACTTGTCGCCAATCGATCTCAGATACTCCTCCACCGTATCGGGAAGAGTCAGGAATGCAGGACTTGCCTTTTGCAGGCTAGCCGGCAAAAGCTCGCCACTCGGCGCTTCCACGAACACCGGTTCCCGCCCATACTTCTCAACGGCATGCCGGGTTGCATATGCGTCCATAGACTCGAACCACTTGTCACAATGAACGACGCACTCTGGCCCACATCGATGTTTTTTGAGCAACAGGTTGGCGCGCAGCGTCGGCTCGCGCGTAATATTAACCGGACGCCCCTCGTGTTGATTCTTTTCCATCAACATGGAACTGACGAGCTTGACATCCTTCGATTCTAAATTCACATCGAAAAGTAACACAGGCTCATCAAAGTTCCAGGTCAGCACTTTGAACGACGTGACCTTGGCATTGACCGCAATCTCCGTCTTGAGTTGGTCACCTTGAATATCGTTCTTGAGGTAGCGAAAATATCCGACCTTCGACTTCAAGTAACCCATCGCCTGCATCCCGGCTTCGTCCAGTTCCTCGCCGTCGACGATCAACAACAGATTTCGGTTGCCGATCAGCTCGCCATTGACGATGGCACTCAACTTGATGCGTGCCGCGCCACTCCCTCGAACACCGACATCCAGCCCCGGGCGTCCTTTCTGCAGAGTCACTCTTTCGGCATACCACACTGTATTCTGCTCGATTTCTTCGTGGCGAAACTTTCTCCCGGCCAGTCGAAATCTGTCCCGAAAATATTTTACAAAGCCCACGCCGTTCTCCCTCTGGTCAGAAACGCGTCGATCGCCTGACCGAGCTTGCGTTGAATACCGCCCCAGGTTTTCGAGCAAATTGTTATAGTATGCATCTACATAATGGAACGGACTTTTCCCCCATCGATGATCCACAGCTCCTACCAATAGCGATGGATCGACCTTCAGGAACTGCTCTTCATTAAGGTCTGCACGCATCCGCGCGTACTGCCTGCGCAGAAATGCATTTGCGCGCTCGATATCGTCGCGAGAATACGCTGGCATAAAGCTCGTGCCATCAGAGCAGGCCTGACTCCAGAAAACTGCGTTGACGACCACTTTTCCGAGATGGCCACGTGCGTCCAACGCGGCAACCAGCTTACGCCAACCGTCTTCCCAAAGGTCGAAAAATTCGTCAGTAAACGGCTTTATTATTGTTCCACGACGCGAATTCGGATCAAATCCGGAAGAAAGCAACTCACCAGAAATCGTACATCGCGCTCCATGTGCGTCCACGAACAGACTGAAACGCTCATCTATCAAATCGATCAACAGAAGATCGTATTCACCAGCCTCCAGCATTTCAGCAAGGCCATGCTCGATATCGGATCGAACCATTCTACGTTGGAATGGCGACGCAATTGCGTCGAAATCGACATCATCGATCATTCCACGTGAAAACACCGTTGCCAATGAACTGCGCGCGTGGTAACCAACCAGCTCGTACCCGGAAGCTTGCAAATATTGATCACCAAACGCATCTCGACTAACGCAACTCCCATGAATCAACAGTTTTGGGTTACTGCGCGCCATCAATCTTTCCTCGTTTACCTTTATTTTTCGCCATTCAATCACGCAGCTGCTTGAGCTAAAAAACGATCCAAACGTTTGCCTCAACCAGCACACACGAAATTTCAATAGCCTTTCATGCCCAAATCGAACGAGACCGGAAACACGGGTCCACCGCAGTCGACATCGATTATCGACACGATCGTTCAATGTTCGAACATGCGCCAACCGCGGATTCTATCCTCAACCCGTGCCCTGCAGACATCTATGCTGACATGCAGCATCCGAAACAAATCGCGCGCTCCGAAATGTATCGAATGCCGCACCCGCGGGCAGAGAGTCCCTTTCAAACGGGTCATCGCTCCCAATGCCCCCGATCAATCGCGAAAACGGGCGATCTCGCGCTCGATCACCAGTTCGTGACCGCTTTGCCGCCGTACGCGGCGCGCCGCTTCGACACTCATCGCCGCAAACCTGTCTGGGTTCTCAGCCAGGGCCAGCATTGCGTCGGCAATCGCATCCGCATCCTCTGCCGGCGCGAGCACGCCGCAGGTTGCGTCGACGAATTCGGGAATCGCCGCGACGCTGTTCGTAACAGGCACAAGGCCTGATGCCATCGCTTCGTCACGCGAAACGCCCTGCGTGTCCATCCGCGACGGACACAGGAAAATTCCGTATTCCTTATGCAGGTCGGAAATCTCGCCTTGCGTCAGAAAGCGCCGCTCGATTCTGACGTTCGGGAATGCGCGAAGCGGCTCGACCGTCTCGTCGAACAGGACACCATCGCCGACCAGATGGAATTGCATCTCGTTGAAGCCCGGCTTGTCCGAGAGCGCGAGAATCGCCCGCACGCTCAGATCATTGCCGTACACCTTCGATGCATACGGCCGTATCGAAAGCACCTTCTTTCGAAGTTCGGCATCTTTCTCGACGTAGTTGAACCGTCCGGTGTCGATCGGATTGTGGATGACGCTGTATGCGTCCTTCGGCAGCACCACACCGAGGTCCTCCATCGCCGTCGTCGCGAGATATTCCGAAACGAAGACAAGATGCAGCGACGTCGGACGTTCGTTCAACACGTCTCGCCAAAATGCGAGACGCTTCTCGCTCTTTGCAGCAGCAGCAGTGCGCTGCTCTGCGTCGTCATAGAGGAACGCCCGGCGCTCGAAGCTCTGAATGTCGGCACCATGCACCCACACGACGATCTTCATGCGGTCCGCGTACTGTTTCAGTACCTGCCACATTGCCTCGTCGAGGAAATGGACGAGCACCGAATGGTATCGGCCCGCCTCCAGCAATCGATTCAGGACCTCGGCACCGCCCGTCATGACGTCGACGTTTTCGAATTCCTGGTACTCCGCCATCTGCTCGGCGCGGAAACGGAATACGTCGCTACGCACACCGTGTGCCCGATAGGCGCGCACCCGGCTGTGGACGAATCCGTTGCGATAGAGATCGTCATACGACGGGTAGTGATTCGTCAACACAAGGTGCTGCCCTTGCGCGAACACATCAGCCGGCAGAAGCGACCGGTGGCCGAGCAGCAACGACTGAATGCGCGCGGAGCCGCCCGCATACACGCGCAGGCCAAGCCGGAGGTACGCAGTGTTCGCGGGGAGTTCGACATCGTGGTTCCGGTTAGCGGCTTTGACCACGTGGCCGATTCGTACCTTTGTACTGTCGAGAAACAGCACGGTGATCTGAAGATTCAGGCCCGGCGTGGTTTCCAGATGAAACCGAAAATGGCCATTGTCGACTGAAAGCGCCGCCGGCTCGAAATCCCGGTCTGCATACCAGTACTCGTGCTTGCCGTCCGGCAATGCTGAATCGACCTGCAGGCAGCCGCTGCGCTCGACCATCGACACACGGCTGTTCGAGGGTGGCTTCGTCAGCATTGATGCAAGGTCGCTGCCACGCAGTTGCGGAAGCGCGGCGCTGTCGACCTTCTCCGCTTCGATCGCTTCCGCTCGCTTCTGGATTTCTGCCAGTGTCAAGCCCTGGTCAGCCAGGGCCGCATCGTCGACGGCCGCACGACCGGCATCATCGAGCGCGACACCGCTGCGGCAGTAGTTGAATTCGTCGACGGCGAAGCTTGCCTCGCTCTCGAACTGCGCCGTGTACGGTTCCCTCATCCATTCGCGTAGCGTGACGCCTGGCAAGGTATCCAGACGCGCGATGCCGGCTCGTGCCGGCACGCTCCGAACGTGCGTGTACGCCACTTCGCCCCGTATCAGCGAAAGGCCCTTGCTGCCCGACCACACAAACTGCGCGACCTTGCCGATCGCAAGTGCATTCGAGTAACGCGTGGCCAGCGCAAGGTCAGTCAGGTAATGCTCACCGTAATGATCGTCCGCCACCATGACCGACACCCATGCGGCCGACGACGCGAGCGTCGGGAGCGTCACGGTGTCCGATTCGAGCGCAGACAGCACGCGTACGGCATCCCCATCAGGAATGCCCGTCGGGCTGAACTGCTCGGGTACGATGAGCACCAACGTCTTCGCTTCGTAGCGTTGTCGCGCGAACGATCGCAGAATGCGATCCGCCTGCAGCTGATCCTTCGCATAGCCGATCACGACGATCTGCGGCAGCAACGACGGCAGTTTTTCCTCGCTGACCTTCGAGATCACGTAAGCGAGCCGGTCCTGATAGGTATGCTCGCGCATGACCTTGCGCAACGCTGCGAGACGAAGCTTGCGCGTGCCGACGTCATCGCCGCCCAATGCGTCGAGTCGTCGCCGGATTTCCGCCCCACTGTCGCTCGTCACGACCAGGTCGCCGAACATCAGACGCACGCCCCGCGAGAAATTGCTGACCGTGATCGTGTTCGATGCCAGCAACTCGAAGACACGACGTGCGAACATCGATTGCGACTGCTTGATCGAGTTCAGATTGATCGCGTACTTGTAGCCCTTGTATGCCTTGTCGATTTCCGAGTATGGAAGATTGCCGACGATGAACGGCTGATACTCCTCCGGGAACTGGTAACTCGCATCGTTTTTCCCGTAGTTTCGGTCATAAATCTCCAGCGGTCGGTACTCGGGCAGATTCACGATGAAGTTCCCGAGATCCCGCGTCCGCTCCGGATACCGAACGTAGTAGGCGCCTGCGAAGCAGAACGCGTCTTTCCGCTCGTACTTCTCGATCGGGTTGTTGACGATCGGCTGCGCAGCGAACGGCAGCAGATAGACGCGTTCGTGCCCCAATGCGGACTTGTATCGATGAATGCAGTCGATATCCGTCGTGAAGACAAAATCGAACAGCTTCGCAGTGGAAAGGAAGGTCTCGAAGTGGACAGGGTCTTCCTTGTTCCAGAAGATCGTCGGGATCTTGTGATCGCGACACCACTGGACGATGCCGACGACCTCCTGACTCATGTGGCCGACCTTGTTGCCCCAGAGATCGTCCTTGCCTCGCCATGCCGATTCGATGAACAGCATGTCCGGGTTGAACGCACTCAGCTCGGTCTGCCAATGTGTCGGTGTCAGTTGCAGCAGATTGCATTCAGGATCGTACGAACCGAACGTAAATTCGTCCATGATCGCCGCCACCTTGAGCTGCTTCATGCGATGCGCAAGCTGTTGTCCGTTGTCGTCGTGCAACCCCTGCAATCGTGCGCGCGCGGCCTCCGCCACATGCTCGACGATTTCGATTCGCCGCGGGCCGGAAAGACCTGGCACGGCGGGGTTCGTTTGCACCGTCTTGTGTCCATTCAGGATTTTCTCGTTGCGCCGCTGCTTGGACAACTTGTGAATCGCCCACAGCTTGCCTGGCAGCGCGAAAAATCCACCCCATGACTTGGTACCGAATATCAGCGCATGTCCCAGCTGAAACGACAACGTGTTCTTGGTGCGCAACACCTGCTGATTTGCCGCGATCACCTGCTGGCGAAGGCGCTCAATATGTGCGTTCGCTTCCGTCAACGCGACCTTGTGGCGAACGGCATCCAGCTTGAAACGCTCGAGATTGGCGACGCTCGCCTTGCTTTCCGATCGCAGAACCGAAAGCGTCGACCGGAGTTCTTGCCGCCCAGCCTCGAGGTTGCCGCGCTCCGCTTGCAGCGCGTCGATTGTTTGCCGAAGCGATTCAAGTCCGTCAGCATGCAGTTGTTCCTTCTGCTTCGACAGTTCGCGTGCCGCTTCGATTTCGGTGGTCAACTGCCCGATCGTCTCGTTGCGCCTGGCGAGTTCGCTCTCGAGCGCGTCGATGACGCGAGATAAACGCGCAACCTGATCGGTGTGCTCGCGCGCCGCCGATGCGAGTGTGTCGATCGTGATTTCGGCGTCGGCGCGATATTCCTCGAATTCCGTTGTTTCGCGCTCACGCAATGCACTCAATGCGTCGTTTGTTGAAGCAAGCTCGGCAATCCTGCGGTTCTGCCAGACGTCGTCCTCCAATCGTTGCGCGAGTTGCTCCTCGAGGTCCGCACTATTGCGACGTGCAGCCTCTTCGACGTCGCGCAGCCTTTGCATCTCCATGCCCAGTTGCGCGATCGTCTCATCCCGGTTCGATCGCTCGGCTCGCAAGGCGACACATTGCTCGGCATACTCGTCGCACTCCTGTCTCAACGCTGCCAGTTCTCTGATGCGCTGGTCCTCGAAATTCACCAGGGATGTATTCAGCGCATCGATTTCCGCATTAAGCCGAACGATTTCGCTCGACTGGCTCACGCTCAGTTCTCGCAGCGTAATGATTTCTGCCGTCAGATTCGCACGCTCGCGCCCGGCCTCCACTTCAGCCGCATGATGCGCAATCCGCTGCTCATTCAGATCAGCCGACAGTTTCTCGGAACGAGACACGAGATTGGCTTGTCTCGCATTCAGCGACGTCAGCTGTTTCTGCAAGCGTTCGCGATCGGCCTGAACCCGGCCCAGCTCTGCGGCAAACGTCGCTGCGCGCATTTCAAGGACGCGGCTATCACTGACTGCACCATGGAATTTCGCTTGCGCGTCTTCCAGTTGACACCGGACGGTTGCCGTTTCTTCGCGCAGTCTTGCCAGTTCCGCCGACGTGCGTGACTGCAGATCGGCCCCCCATTGCTTCCAGTCGTCGAGACGCTCCTTGTTGCTCGCCTCCGCTTGCGCCGACAGCGCCTGCCTGACCGCCAATTCGTGCTTGGTCTCCGTCAGGCGTCGTTCATATTCGGACGCCGCATCCCGCGCTTCGGTCAGCTCGTGGCGGGCACCGTCGAGCGTCGCCAGATTCTTTTCCATCTGCGACTTGAGTCCGGCAACCCGCTCCGCCGCACTTCGGTGATCGGCACTTACCGCGTCAAAGCGTTGCTTGAGCGCTGTCAGATCCGCTTCGAGCGCAAGCTTGTCGGCAGTCAGATCGCTGACCCGCGACTTGTATAGCGCGACCTGTTCGGTCGCCGAGCGGTATTTCTTGTTCGCGTCGCCGAGCCGCTGCTGGGCCTCGTGCAATTGAAACCCGGTATGGTAAATACCTTGCGCGACTGCGTGACTCAATCGGGAATGAAGCTGCTCGGGCGTTGTCTGGTCGTTCGGTACGAACAGGTGCGTCGGCGTCGCGTTGAATGTTTCCCAATAGCCGTAGCCGAGCCCAGCGAGATGGGCGGCGACGTCGAAGAACTGATGTTCGTCGAGACACTCGACGTAGATCAGCGGACGATGCTTTTCCAGCAGCTTCGACGCACCACGCAGCACGTCCAGCTCCATTCCCTCGACGTCGATCTTGATCAGCTTGACGGGCGCATCGAACGCAAGCGAGTCGAGAGCGACGATGTCGATGTCGCCCTCTCCCACTTTCACGGACTGCGCGCCAATATTGTCGAGGTGAATTTCGGCGAACCGGCCTTTTCCGTTCGCCGCACCGACCGCACATTGCCGTACGGTCACTCGGTCGCCGGCCCCGTTCTCGTCGATGCTCCGGCGCAGCGCGTCACAAAGCTCCGCATTCGGTTCGAATGCGATGACTTCGCTGCCGGACACCATGGCCATGTATAGCGCATGATTGCCGATATTCGCGCCGACATCGAGAACCAGTTGCCCAGGCTGCACCCGCGAAGCCATGTCCTCGAGCATCGAGAGTTCGTAGGGGCGGCCCTCGCTGATGATTCTGCCCTGGATATAGTCGGTCGTCGCGTGAGGAAGCAGTATCCTGTAATACGTGTCTCCGACATGCAGTTCGCAGTAGCTGTCGTCTGATTCGACATTCACGCTCATACCGACTTCCTTACCTCGTTATCGTTCGAATTCGCCCGTCCGCCATGCCCAGCAGACGGGCGCTGAAGCCGTCTCAGGCCCAAATACCCTTTGCATCGACGAGTCGCTGGTCCGCACGCAGCTCAGGCTTGATTTCCTTGAAGTGCGCGTGGTCTACGAGCATGACGAGTACGTCCGCCTGCTTCACCTCATCATCCCGTTCCCCCAGCTGTGCGCCACACGCACCCAACTCCTCCGGAATCGCTTCGATGTGCGGTTCGACGGCCACAACCTGCCCCGGATATGCTGCGGCGAGCTTGCGTGCAATGTCGAGAGACGGGCTTTCGCGCAGATCGTCGATATTGGGTTTGAACGCGAGCCCGAAGCACGCGATCCTGATATTCCTCAACGATTTGCCGCCCTCGCAGAGTGACTCGATCTGCTCGCGGACCTTGTTGATCACCCATTGAGGTTTCGAATCGTTCACCTCACGCGCCTGTCGAATCAACCGCGCCTGGGCCGGCGTCTTGTTGACGATGAACCACGGATCGACCGCAATGCAGTGTCCGCCGACGCCCGGGCCAGGTTGCAGGATGTTGACCCGCGGATGATGATTCGCGATGCCGATCAATTCCCAGACATTGATCCCGAGCTTGTCGCAGATCAGCGAGAGCTCATTCGCAAACGCGATGTTGACGTCGCGGAACGCGTTTTCCGTCAGCTTCGACATCTCGGCCGTACGAGCATCGGTGATCAGCAGTTGGCCTTCGACGAACGTACGGTAGACCACTTGCGCGCGTTCAGCGGACGCACGGTTCACGCCGCCGATCACACGATCGTTCTCGATCAGCTCGCGGATAACCTGCCCGGGCAGCACACGCTCCGGGCAGTAGGCAACCCATACGTCGCATTCGTCCTGGTCCTTGCTCGGGAACGCAAGGTCCGGACGCGCTTTCGCCAGCCATTCGACCATTTTCTCGGTCGTGCCGACCGGCGACGTCGATTCGAGAATCACGACGTCGCCTTTCTTCAGAACCGGCGCGATCGATTCGCTCGCAGCCTTCACGTACGACAGATCGGGTTCGAAATCACCGTGGAAAGGCGTGGGCACGGCGATCATGAACGCATCTGCAGCCTCCGGACGTGTCGTTGCCCGCAGCCATCCTTCCTTGACGGCGGCGTGGACAACGATATCGAGCTCCGGTTCGACGATGTGAATGTCGCCCCGGTTGATCGTGTCGACTGCATGCTGGTTGATATCAACACCGATTACCTTGATCTTGCGCGAAGCGAGGACCGCGGCGGTCGGCAAACCGATGTAACCCAACCCGATGACGGAGATAGACTGGATGGAATGTTTCACGGAACGTCCTTGATAATGTGATGGCTGGCGACAAGTCATCGACTTGCCGCTCATGACGGGTCTGCAGACAAGCGGCACGCTTGTCCCGCATGCGGAATTACCCGGCGAGTGCCCGCGCGGTGTCGGATGCGGCGGCGATGCGCTGCGCGTCGCTGCGATTGCCACCGCCGGCGAGTTGGTCGACGATGCGCTCACACGCGCGCCCATCCCCGTAAGGGTTGTGCGCGCGCGCCATTTCCTCGTAGCGCATCGGGTCGTCGAGCAATTCGCGACAGGCCGCGACAATTCGACTGCTATCCGAGCCAACCAGACGAACCGTTCCGGCTGCGACCGCTTCAGGCCGCTCCGTCGTATCACGCATCACAAGCACAGGCTTGCCGAGCGACGGCGCTTCCTCCTGAATCCCGCCCGAATCGGTGAGGATCAGCGTGGCACGAGACATCAGATAGACGAACGGCAAATAGTCCTGCGGATCCAGCAGGTGAACGTTCGAGATGCCGGAGAGAATCTCTTCAGCCGGCTGCTTGACCTGCGGATTCAGATGAACCGGATAAACGAAATCGACGTCCGCATAGTGCGCGGCCAGTTGACGGATCGCCTGACAGATATTCCGAATTCCGTCCCCGAAGTTCTCCCTCCGATGTGCGGTAACGAGCACCATGCGGCGCCCATCTGCAAGCGCCGGAAACGCGTCGCGCATCTGGCGCCGGAGTACCTGATCGTGCTCGAGCCTGCGCGTCACTCGCAGCAGCGCGTCGATAACGGTATTGCCGGTCACGATGATGTCCTCGTCGCGAACACGTTCGGCGATGAGGTTCTCGCGCGACGCCTCGGTCGGTGCGAAATGAATGTCGGCGAGTTGACCTGTCAGCTTGCGATTGCCTTCTTCGGGCCATGGCGAGTACATGTCGCCGCTACGCAGTCCGGCTTCGACGTGACCCACCTTGATCTTCAGATAGAAGGCCGCCAACGCGCTCGCGAACGTGGTCGTCGTATCGCCGTGCACGAGCATGTAGTCCGGCCGATAGGATGCGAGAACGGGTGTGATCTCGTTCACGATGTCGCACGTAATCGACTGGAGCGTTTGCCCCGCCTTCATCAGGTTCAGGTCGTAATCCGGCTTTATCTCGAAAAGTTCGAGAACCTGATCCAGCATCTGCCGGTGTTGTGCGGTGACGCATACACGACACTCCACACCCGGCTTCCCCCTAAGCGCGTGTACCAGCGGCGCCATCTTGATCGCCTCCGGCCGCGTGCCAAACACGGTCAGAATTTTCATGTTAATTATGTTGCTTTTATTTTATGAGCCCCCAAAGGAGCAATCTGCCGGTGCGCTCGTGCCAACGAGCAGCCCGCGGCCCTCTCGGCGTCACATGACACACCTTCCACGCGTCATGTGACATGCTGCAACCATCACCAGAAGATCAGCTTCGCGGCTACCGCCATCTGATACAGGATCTGCGTAATCCCGCGCGTGATCTCGATAGTCTTCGACCTCACCTTCGGCAACACCATGAGTTCATCGCCGGCCTCGACCTTCGTACCGCTGTCGGCCAATTCAGCCTTGCCGTTCTGATGGATCACGATGATCTTGCTGTTGTCGGCTTTCTGCGTGTACCCGCCGACGTGCGCAACATAGTCACTTGCCGTCATGCCCGATTGCCATTCAACCGCGTTCGGGAAGAGCACCTCTCCATGCACCATGACGACACTGGTTCTTTCGGGGATGTTGATGACATCGCCATCCTCCAGAATCACGTTGCCCATTGTCTGCTCGTTGAGAACGACCTGTCCCTTGAACTCGGTCTTACTCGCGAGCGCAGCAAACTTCGTGATGTTCTCGGCTTCCTTCGAGCGCAGATTGGCCTCCTCGCTCGTCGCAGATGGCGCGGACAACGCCGCCTCCTGAAGCTTCTGCAATTCGACAGCCAGCATTTCCTTTTGCCGTTCCGCTACCGACTTGCGGAACAACTGGGCCTCGTCCACGCGTGACAGCGGATTTGTGTGAATCTGGCTCAGTACCTGCGCCATCGTCGAACCATACGGGAGCACCAATGCGTGCTGTCCGGAATGGGCCCCCTCGACACGCACCTGAATCGTGCCGGCATAGCGATCCGAGGTGACCATGAGTTGATCGCCGTCGTTGAGCCTGACGTTCGACGCGTTTGAAATCGCGTAATACTCGGTGGTCCGCTCGGTGCCCTGGCGACGCACGATGCTGACATGCGTTGCGCCCGGTTTCGGACGCGCGACCGAAAGTGCCTGTTGAAGCGTTATGACCGGCGTGGCGAACTCGAAGTCGTATGCGTTGTAGACCTCGCCTCGCACCGTGAAGACGTGTTCGCGCGGTCCGACGACGATCACGTCACCGTCGCTCAGTTGCAACTGATCGATCTCGCCATTCAGCAAGAAGTCGTACAGGTTGAAGCGCTTACGCACCACCCCGCCGCGCTTGACCAACACGTCGACATAGCTGCCTCGGTCGACGTCGACACCACCGGCCTTGTCGAGGTAGGACAGGATGCTCTCCGACGCGATGCCACCATACATGCCCGGCTGCTTCACATATCCAGTGACGAAAACCTTCACTGGCTGCGCGACATCAAGGCTCGCATAAACGTTCACGTTTGCCTTGTAAACCTTGCGTACTTCATTCAGCACGCGCCCGTTCAAATCGGCATTCCGAACGCCGGCGACGGTGACTGGCCCGACATTCGGCACGAAGATATTTCCTTGCGGATCGACGGTCAGCTGGCCGTCGAATGCGAAAGCACCCCACATCCGTAGCGTAACGGCGTCTCCAATGCTGACCTGATAACCCGGATTGAATCCGGTCCCCCGACTGTTGTGGAATGTCCCGCCAAACAATTGCGAGCCGAACATGCTGTTCGGCGCCTGCGGGGCAACACCGACGTCGACCGGGCTCGGAGCCATGGTTCCGGCTCCGCCTTGCTGACGCGACACCTTTCCGCCTTGAAGCATCATCGACCCGGCCGCTACGTCGTCGGGGTTGTACCCAAAGCCCGTCGATGCGGCACCGCGCTGCCCACCGTCGGCAGCGGCTCTGGACGACGTCGAGCCACTATCGCTCTCGGTTCCCGAGAGCCCGAACAGCGTATCGCTGATCCCGGCCCAACCCGCGGTGCTCGCGGTGCCCAGCATCAGGGCAATCAATGCCTTTCGGCCTCTTGATAGATTGATCATCTCAATATTTGCGTTGTCGATGCCTGCTTGCATTCGCTACCCCGTCAGCGGCAACGACGCTATCCCAGCCATTCAATTTCGTTCGAACTGCCCCCCAACCCAAAATCCCGGCAGCAGTCGTATCTGTTTCACGTCCGGTGATCTTCGATAATCGCTTGCGCCAGTCTCACAACACCGAACAGCAGCAACAGTCCAACAACTAGGGACATCATGACGTGAAGCCTGCGCGGGTACTCGGCCTCTTCCGGCAGGCTGGGCGTCACGATCACGGACAGGCTCTTTGCCTTGTGCCCCGATTCGATCCGGGCCTTTTCGAAAGTCGACAGCGATACTTTGTACAGATCGGTCGCGAACTGGAGTCGGGACTTGAGTTCCGCGTACTGCGCCGCCGTACGGTTCATCTTGCCGTCGCCTGGTGCACTGAGCTTGGCCCTCTCGACGGCAATCTGCGCGACCAGCGCCGATAGAGCGTTACGCTTGGCTACGACCGGCGGCGCATCGTCATTCATGTACGTCTGCAGGTTGCGCAACTCCGCTTCGAGTTCGGCCTGCTTCGTCTGCATCTCGACCACCATGCGCCCCCCGGCTTCGGCACTCGCCGTCGGGTCCAGCATGCCGGTCTTGTTTTCGAATGCGATCACCGCATCGCGTGCCGTCTTGACTTCGTCATACGAGCGATCGACTTCCTCACGCGCAAACAGCATGTCATTGCGGGAAATGCGATGCGACAACTCGTTCAGGAAGTTCTCGCTTTCGCTCAGCAACGTCCGATTGAACGTCTGCGCAAAAGCCGGCGACAACCCTTGCGTCCGAATCGTCAAAAGCCCCGTCTTGTCGTCTACGTCAACGCTGACACGCCGCAGGTAGTACTTCAGCGCTTCCTCTCGCGTGGCGCGCGGCGAGAGCCGGTTGAGCAAGTCGAGCCCGACATGGCCAAACGCGTCCTTCAGGTGCAGCCGCGCATCCACTTTCGCCAACATGTCGGGCGATTCGATGTACTGCTTGAGCACGACCGCGTCGTCGCGTGACGATGCATCGCCCCCTCCGCCAAGCAACGCCTGGATATTCAGCCCCGTCCCGACGGAGCGCCCGGAGTCCTTGACGAGCACCTGCGATTCACTCACGTAGCGATCCCGTGAAACCAGCCCCAGATACAACCCGCAAACGACAAGCGGTACCGCGACAAGCGCCACCTGCAGCCGATGCCCCCGCAGCTTCCCCAACCAATCAGACATTGTTTTCTTGCTTGTAAACTTCGATTGCCTCATTCACGTCGGGGTAGTACGTGACTTTCCCGTTGCCGATCAGCAATCCGACATCGCAGACCCGACTCACCTCGTCGAGGCCGTGCGACACAAAAATGAACTGGCTGACGGCGCGCCTGGCCATCATCAACGCCTCGCTTTTTTTTCTAAAGACGGCGTCGCCGACCGCCGTCACCTCGTCAATCACGTAGTAATCGAAGTCGAACGCCATCGACAGCCCAAAGCCCAATCGCGCTCGCATGCCTGTGGAGTAGCTGCGGATCGGCATGTCGAAGAACTTGCCGAGTTCGCAGAAGTCCGCGACAAACTGCACCTTTTCCGCCAGCTCGCCCTTGCTCGCGTACAGGCGCGCGACGAACTTGACGTTCTCGCGCCCCGTCATGCTGCTTTGAAACCCGTTCGCGAGACCAACCGGCCACGAAATGCGCCGGTTCGTCACCACCCGGCCGCGATCGGGCCGATCGATACCGCCAATGATGCTGAGCAGCGTGCTCTTGCCAGCGCCGTTACGCCCGATCAAACCAATACTCTTCCCCGATGGCACTTCGACATTGACGTCCTTGAACACGTAATGTCGACCCGACGGGGTTTTATACGATTTCGTGAGATTCTCGAGTCGAATCATGATCGCAGCAGGGAAGGTTCACGCGCCTTGTACAGGGCCATGCCGGCGAACATAACGACAAGTGCACAGAACGCCGGGTATGCAAGACCGACGTTTTCGACCGCGTATGCCGGTACGATCGTATGCCGCAGCAACTCGAGAAGATGAACGAGAGGATTCCACAACACCCAACCGCGGTATTCCGCCGGAATGGTCGTCAGCGGATACATCACCGCACTCGCAAAATAAAGGGGACGCATGAACAACGGGATGACCTTCTCGACGACCGGGAGTTCATGACCGATAACCATGAAGATGATGCCGATACCCAGCCCGAACAGCACAAGTACCGCCCAAATTCCGGCAAGTTCCGGAATATCACCCAATTGAACCGGCTGCCCGCCAAGACCGAGAATAACCAGCAATACAACCAGGACAACAGCACTGATAATGCATTCGAGACCCGCACGCGCAATCAATGTGTCCAGCGGGTGCACCGGACGATAGCTCAGCAGTCCAAGGTTGGCCTCCAGCGCGTTCAACGAGCGTAGCGCGATGTTGATGAACATGAAGTACGGCACCAGGCCGCAGATGAGAAATACGGGAAACGAGATACCGGGCATTGTATGTTTCGCAATCAGCCCCAGGATAGCGAACAACACGAGCATGTGAACGACAGGCTCGAGAAACACCCACAGATAGCCGAGCCGATGCTTGCCGAACCGGGTCTTCAGTTCGCGCAAAAACAATGCATAAACGACTCTCCGCTGAATAGCAAAGGCTTCACCCAGCCTGGAATCTCCGTTTGGCGACTCTACCATACCCAACCCCGGTCCTTCTTTTATCGTTTGCGCCCCGTGCGCGGCGGAATTTTTTTGCCCCACGCTCCTGAATTTTTTAAATCACCTCAAACTACCGAGGCGCCGCATTGTACCAGCTTACATGCAAGAAAACTTCCTTACTTTTAACTCTGTTAACGATTTTCTACATGCTTTCCATTCCGCGCCGCATCTCCGTATGGCAGTAAAAACTACCTTTTCTCCGTCACGTAATGCAGATTCGGAAGTTATCCCCCGATGCCCTGTAAAATACGGTAATAATCAGACTAGTTTCCCCCCTTAAACTGCCAGATTCACGTCACCCGGGAGCCCCCATGCTGAACCTTGAAACCGCCCAGCAATTCCTGATGACACGCGGCCTCGACTTCGGCCTGAACCTCCTCGCCGCGATCGCGTTGTGGTTCGTCGGCCGCTGGGCGATCCGCATCGCTACCCGCCTGCTCGGCAAGGTCGTGCGCCGCAGCGGCAAGGTCGACCCAACCCTCACCGATTACCTGACCTCCGTCGTCAGCGTGCTGCTCACGATCCTGCTGATTCTCGCGATCCTGCAGATCTTCGGTGTTCAGACCACATCGTTCGCCGCCCTTCTCGCCGGCCTCGGCCTCGCGATCGGCACGGCCTGGGGCGGCCTGCTCGCGCATTTCGCGGCCGGCGTATTCATGCAGGTGCTGCGGCCATTCAAGATCGGTGACGTGATCAACGCGGGCGGCGTCACCGGCACGGTGAAAGAACTGGGCCTGTTCGGCACGACGATCATCACCGCCGACAACATCGTGACGATCGTCGGTAACAACAAGATCTTCTCGGACAACATTGCGAACTACAGCGCGACGTCTTACCGCCGCGTCGACCTGACCGCGAAGATCGCGAACGGCGTAGATGCGGTCGACGCGATCAATCGCCTGAAGGAAGCGGTGCAGAAGATCCCGAACGTGCTGACCACGCCGGCTCCGGACGTCGGCGTGCTGCAGTTCACGCCGGAAGGCCCGCTGCTGTTCGTGCGTCCGTCCACGCAGCCGGCGAACTACTGGCAGGTGTACTGCGACACCAACCACGTGATCCTCGACACGTTCCGCGACGCGCAGTACCCGACGCCGGAAACGCCGATTTCGCACCGTAACGCCTGAGGCGCACCCCTTCATCAGACAAAAAAGTGCGGCACAATGAATGAAATACCCCCGAAGTCGGATGCCGATCCAACTTCGGGGGTATGGCGTAGCGAGAATTGGGTGCGGCGGCATTGGCATCGCACAAACACGACGCCCATTACCCGCAAGCCGGATGAAGGACCGGCGCCCCCGTCCGTCAATCAGCCGGTGCGTTCCATGAGTTTTTCACTTCGTGCTTGTTCGCGCCGCGCTCCACCATCAGCGGCGTGGCCACGTTCGCTGCCGTGCTGTTGTTGAATGTCGCGTCGCCACCGCCTGCGTAGAAGCCACGGCTCACTCCGCCTACCCTGTCGACATTTACGGACTCCACTGTGAGATGTGTGGTTCTGTTGTTTCCAAATACACCGTAGTCGACCGTATTGAAAGTTTTGCCATCGCGCACCGTAACGACCGACGGATTGTTTGCGATCGTAATACCGGCACCACCGGTGTTTCTGATGTCGAATCCGCTGACCAGATGCGCGGTTCCACCACTGATGTAGATGCCTTCCTGGCCCGTCTTGTCAATTCGAATGTTTTGAAGCACCGATCGTCCGACATCGTCAAGGGAGATGCCGCGTTGCGGCGCTGCGCCGAGCAGGGTCACGGACTTTGCGGTGAACCGGTCGACGTAGTAGGACCTCAACACCGCGGCATCCGGTGCCCGTTCGGAATTGGTCAATACTCCGTCAACATACAGGCTATTGATCATGCATTTCACGTTGGCGTCTCCTGCCGATGTCCCGGTTATGTCGACCGCAGGTACTGACCCGCCGCTGAAACGAATATTGCCCAGCACAACATCTGCAACAGCCGGCCCCGTGCTCGATGCACCCACCTCGATTCCACGCCAACAATCCTGAAATTGAGCGTTCGCCACGGAAAAGCGCGAGATTGACGCTTTCGCTCGTACTGCTGCGAATCTCGTTCCGACGGCGTAAATGTCCTCCACGAATAGCGAATAGCACTTGCCGTACATGTCGATCGCGCCAATGCCGTTGTTTTGCATGTCGCGGTCGTCGTAGTAAGCAGGCGATCGCCCGACGCCGCGAAGGGTTGTTTTTCCATACAACGCGACGCGAGGCTGGCCTGATTTCCTGTAATCGCTGCCGTAAAACGTGCCAACCAAGGCAGTCGCTGCATATTGTCCGGTCGTCAGCGACGTGGTCCATTCCGCATGGAAATCGCGTGCGTTGAAGTGCACGTAATCCATGACCAGTACGTAGGTCGGCGCATAGCCGAGGGCCGTCGGCGTAGACGGATCGCCCTTGCCTTTGCCGATCATCGTGTCAGAGAAGCTCGGATTTCGCAGATAGACGTGTGTTTCGTAGCGCGTCTGGACATTGTCGCCACGAAACACCAGGTATCCACTGGTACCGTTCCTGAATACCGCGTTTTCCAGGATGATGTTCGTCGGAGCGCCGGTAATAACTGCCGACGGATGAGTTTTCAGAAAGAAACCGGTCGGCTCGACTTGAACCTGATTTTCCCTGTTCCCGTCATAGACCGGATTGCCGGTAAATCCGATCGTCAACCCCGGCGCATCGACCTCGAACATGGCCGCACCGGCTGACCAATAGCTGCCCGACTGCGCATCCGTACCAGCCTTCCGCTTGAACATGGAGCCCGGCGCGCAAACAAAATGTGCCGACTTCGTCATGCTGACGTGGCTTACTACATAGGTCCCAGGCGGAACAACGAAACGCCCACCTGCGTTCGCCGCCGCCTGAAATGCCGCCGTATCGTCACTCACACCGTTGCCGGTCGCACCGAATTGCTTGATGCTGGTTCCGGTGCCGGGGATTGTCTTGAGCACATTCGCAGACATCTCGTCAGCCAGAGCGCCCTTGAATCCAGCCAACGTTGTCCCGCCGAGCGCCACACCCGCGAGTCGTGCGAGAACACTACGCCTCATTTCATTCATGCTTTCACCGTTTTCGGATTGATCGCGGCATTCGTGCCGACCGGTATTGCACCGTGCCCAGTCGCGTTTGGCACGGCGGTTTCGTTAACGAAGCCATAGAGAAATGGAAGCAAGTGACACGTTGAAGAACCCTTCAGCAAAGCGCCATCGTTGCAATAGGCCAGATGGCCTGAATCGCTTTCATGAACGTGAACCCTTGTCGGACACCATTCCGGTCACCTTCGCGAACCCGGCCTTGGCTTTTGACAATAACTCGCATTCAAGCGTGACCTGGCGATTCTCGCAGCGCCGGCGCGGCAACGCTGCGCGTTCCGCCGAATGCTTTTCCGTCGCGCCGTATTCGGCGTGGGTGACTCAACCGCAAATTGCGCATGCTCGGGTCGAATTCCCTGGCCGATCAACAATCTGTTGCCGATACTTCGGTGCGTAGGGCGGTCGATATTTGGACACGATCCGCAACACCTCCATTACAGGATAGATCGAATCCACGAAAGCCGGTCATATCCACTAAACGGCAAAGCGTTTCTGGCATCGAACACTTGCGCGACACGTTGGTTCGCTACATCCGTTACTACAACCGCGTGTACATCAAGCACAAACTGAAAGGGCTGAGTCCCGTGCAGTACGGAACTCAGCCCTCGGGCGCCTGATCTTCAATTGTCCAATTTTCAGGGGTCAGGTCATGAACCGGCCGCGCTTTTTATTGCTTCTGACAACCGGCTGGTATCAACGCCCGCCCGTCTTCTGTGTATCGTTCGAATGACGACCGCGCACGAGCTTCCACAGCGCGCCTATCGCGACCGGCACGACGGCCGCGCCGATCCCGGCCAGCACGATCACATTCAGGTATTGCCGAATGAACGGGATGTTGCCGAAGAAATAACCGAGCAGCACCAGCAGCAGCACCCAGAGCAACGCGCCGACCACGTTGAACAGCTGGAAGCGCGCGACGCTCATCGACGACGCGCCGGCGACGAACGGTGCGAACGTGCGCACGACCGGGATGAAGCGCGCGAGCACGATCGTCTTGCCGCCGTGCTTGTCGTAGAACGAGTGGGTCTTCTGCAGCGCCGCGCGATCGAGGAAGCGCTCGAGCACCGGGATATGCGTATTGAACACCTTCGGCCCGACCCAGCGGCCGATCAGGTAGTTCACGGTATTGCCGGCAATCGCCGCGACCAGCAGCAGCACGATCAACCCGCCGACGTTCATGTCGCCCGTCGCCGCGAACGCGCCGCCGATGAACAGCAGCGAATCGCCCGGCAGGAACGGCAACACGACGAGCCCCGTCTCGCAGAACACGATCAGGAACAGCACCAGATACACCCACGCACCGTACTGCCGGATGAAGTCGCCGAGGAACGCGTCGATATGCAGGACCAGGTTGACGAAATGAAGCAGCGTATCCAAATGCGATTCCTCGAAGGCGAAAGGGCCGGAGCGGCCGAAAAGCGGAAGTGCCCGCCGGACAAGGCGGTGCGCGGAACGCAGTCATCATACCGAAACTACCTTAAGGCTCCGTGAAAAAAACGTAAGCGGCCCCGGCCACGGCATCCGCCGCCGCCTCGCTATAATTCGGCCATGTCCGAAATCACCGAAACGGCCGCAGGCGCCGTGCCCACGCCCGCCGCGCGCCCGCTGCGCGCGATCCAGCCCCTGCCCGACCAGCTGATCAGCCAGATCGCCGCCGGCGAGGTGGTCGAACGCCCGGCGTCGGTCGTCAAGGAGTTGCTCGAGAACGCGATGGACGCCGGCGCAACGACGCTGCGCATCGTGCTCGAGGAAGGCGGGGTCAAGCGCATCTCGATCACCGACGACGGCTGCGGGATTCCGCCCGACGAACTGCCGCTCGCGCTGATGCGTCACGCGACGAGCAAGATCCGCTCGCTCGAGGAGCTCGAGGCGGTCGCGACGCTGGGTTTCCGTGGCGAAGCGCTCGCGTCGATCGCGTCGGTCGCCGAGATGTCGATCACGAGCCGCACGGCCGAGGTCGCGCATGCGACGAAGATCGACGCGACCACGGGCGCGCTGTCGCCGGCCGCCGGCGCGGTCGGCACGACGATCGAGGTGCGCGAGCTGTACTTCAACACGCCCGCGCGCCGCAAATTCCTGAAAAGCGAGCAGACCGAGTTCGGCCACTGCCTCGAAATGATCCGCCGCGCGGCGCTCGCGCGGCCGGACGTCGCGATCTCGGTGCTGCACAACGGCAAGGCCGTCGAGCACTGGAACGCGACCGAACCCGCACAGCGCGTCGCGAAGATCCTCGGCGACGGCTTCGCGACCGCACACCTGCCGCTCGACGAGCAGGCCGGGCCGCTCGCCGTCTACGGCTGCGCGGGCCTGCCGACCGCGAGCCGCGGCCGCGCCGACCAGCAATACTTCTTCGTCAACGGCCGCTTCGTGCGCGACAAGCTGCTCACGCACGCGGTGCGCGCGGCGTACGAGGATGTCCTCCACGGCGACCGTTACCCGTCGTACGTGCTGTTCCTCGATCTGCCGCCCGAAGCCGTCGACGTGAACGTGCACCCGTCGAAGATCGAGGTGCGGTTCCGCGATTCGCGCTCGATCCACCAGTACGTCTTCCACGCGGTGCAGCGCGCGCTCGCGCGCCATGCAGGCGCGTCGCCGGAAACTACAGCGGGGGGCCATGCCGCACAACTCTCACCGGCGCCGAGCGGCCCCGCGTCGTTCCTGAATACGCCGCTCGGCCAGGGCGCTGCCACCGGCGCGGGCGGCAGCGGCTTCTCGTCGCCGTCGTCCTCGTCGTCGTCGGGCAACACGTGGATGCGCCAGGCGCGCATGACGCAGGGCACGCTGCCGGTCGCGCAGCCGCTCGCGCTCTACGACGCGCTGTTCGGCCGCAAGGACACGGGTGCGGGCACGCCGGACGGCACGACGATCGTCGCGCGCGACGCGGCCGATGCAGCGGCTGCGCAGGCCGGGCCGCTGTCGGGCTTCGTCGCATCGCCGCTCGCCGCCGCCGCGCACGACGAGCAGCCGCTCGGCTTCGCGCTCGGCCAGATCCACGGGATCTACGTGCTCGCGCAGAACGCGCACGGCCTCGTGATCGTCGACATGCACGCGGCGCACGAACGGATCCTGTACGAACAGTTCAAGAACGCGCTCGCCGACCGCACGGTCGCCGTGCAGTCGCTGCTGCTGCCGATCTCGATGACGGCGACGCCGGTCGAGATCGGCACGGTCGAGGAAGAACGCGACACGCTCGAATCGCTCGGCTTCGACCTCGCGGTGCTGTCGCCGACGTCGCTCGCGATCCGCGCGGTGCCCGCGCTGCTGAAGGACGCGGACCTGCAGTCGCTCGCGCGCGCGGTGCTCGCCGACCTGCACGCGTTCGGCGGTTCGCGCGTGCTCACCGAACGCCAGCACGAGCTGCTCGGCACGCTTGCGTGTCACCACGCGGTGCGCGCGAACCGGCGCCTGACGCTCGACGAGATGAACGCGCTGCTGCGCCAGATGGAAGCGACCGAACGCGCCGACCAGTGCAATCACGGCCGACCGACGTGGTATCAGCTCACGCTGAACGATCTCGACCGTTTGTTCATGCGCGGCCAATGAGCGTCTTTCCTTCCTCCCGCCCGACGACGATCGCCTGCCTGCTCGGCCCCACCGCCTCCGGCAAGACGGCCGCCGCGCTGGCACTCGCGACGCGCCGGCCGATCGAGATCGTCAGCGTCGATTCGGCGCTCGTCTACCGCGACATGGACATCGGCACCGCGAAACCGACCCGCGACGAGCGGGCGCGCGTGCCGCACCACCTGATCGACGTCATCGACCCGGCCGACGCGTATTCAGCCGCCGAATTCCGCGCGGACGCGCTGCGCCTGATCGGCGAGATCGCCGCGCGTGGCCACACGCCGCTGCTGGCGGGCGGCACGATGTTGTATTACAAGGCGTTGACGCAGGGGCTGAACGATTTGCCGACCGCCGACCCGGCCGTGCGCGCGGAACTCGACGCCGACGCCGCCCGCGACGGCTGGCCGGCACTCCACGCGCGGCTCGCGCAAGTGGACCCGGAAACGGCCGCGCGCCTCGCGCCGAACGATTCGCAGCGCATCCAGCGCGCGCTCGAGATCTTCATGCTGAGCGGCCGGCCGATGTCGGCACTGCTCGCCGCGCCACCACGCGCGGACGACGAAGCGGCCCGCTACCGCTTCGTGCCGGTCGCGCTCGAGCCGTCCAACCGCGCAGTGCTGCACGCACGGATCGAGCAACGCTTCGACGCGATGCTCGACGCGGGCCTCATCGACGAAGTCGAGCGGCTGCGTCGCCGCGATGATCTGCATCTCGGCCTGCCGTCGATGCGCTGTGTCGGCTACCGGCAAGCATGGGAGTTCCTCGACGGCATCACCGACTACCGGACGATGCGCGACAAGGGCATCTTCGCGACACGCCAGCTCTGCAAGCGCCAGCTGACATGGCTGCGTGCGATGCCGGAGCGGATCGTCGTCGACTGCGTCGCGCCTGACTCCACCACGCAGGCGGTCGACGCGCTGGAGCGCGTGCTCGACGGCGTCGCAGCAACTTGACGGACCCGCAATATAGGCATCGACTGATCCGTTATTGCCTGATTTCTGCGGGTTAAGGCCTTGGCTGTTCGCCCCTCTCTCGCCATTTCACAGGATCAGTGAAAGAACTGCGCCGTAGTATGGTCGCGTTACTCGTCATGCGCGGCCACGTGCTATCGCTCGGTGGCGCGCGAAGCCCGATCCTGCAAATGACAAACCCGCCGCAGGCAAAATGCGCTGGCCACCCAGACGAGAAAGAAATAGAATCGTAAGGTATCGGGCGCACATTTCAAACACCACCGAGAAATCCATAGACGCCTCGCGCCTTGGATCCGACCAAACAAATGAACATAGAAAAAATTGACATCCGCTTTGACTCAGACGTTGTAACCTTCAAAGTCACACACGAAAGCGGCGATAAAGAAGATATTAAATTTGCATACTACCTGCACAAGGACGGCGACCGGATCCACGTAGAGTGGTACAACGACAGCCCGGAATTCAGCTTCAAAACAAACGGTGAACCTGGCTATTACCGAGCCACATGCTTCATACGCGCCAGCGATGGAACTGCGGTTATGAAAACCTCACGACCGGTATTCCTTAATCCCGATATCGTGACGGACGGAGACGTACAAGGCAAAGATTTGAAATCAGCCTTTGTTTTCATGAGCGATAATTGGGAAGTTCCGATGCTGTATTACCCAAGCACGGAAAACAAACTGTTCGTTCTCACGCCATCGGCAGTCGATCGGGTTACACACCAACTCCCGATCTTTACCCGCTTCACTTGGGCAGCCCAAGGACTGTTCCCTGGCAAGGTACTTTGCATCTCCGATCCGACTCTTGCGCTGCATGACCAACTTGAACTAGGCTGGTGCTTGGGATCTGCTTCGTCCGACCTGACTGGCGACATCGCACGATTCATCACCGATTACGCCCGATCAGTGGGCATTCCCAACAAGAATATTGTTATTTGGGGGTCCTCTGCCGGCGGCTTTTCCGCATTGTCAATTGCCGCCAGAATTGAAAACTCGACCGCAGTTGCAATAAACCCACAAATCGAGCCGCTTCGCTTTTTCAATACCAAGCAAGTCGATCTGGTCAAATCGATTGTATTCCCAAAAATCTCGGATGAAGAAATACAGATCCAATACAAGGAAAGAATCAACGCCCTCGAGTTAAAAAATAACGGAAGGAAATTTAAAAGCGTTTTGATTCAGAACATCCTGGACACCCACCATTTTGATGTTCACTCGAAGCCCTACTGGGAAGGCATTGGCGGTCAAGTAGCAGAAGGCTGGTCTGAGAGCGGCGGAGATTTGGCGTATTTTTATAGCGACCCGCGCGGTCATATTGCCGAGCCCGAATCGATGATTCCGGAGATTGTAGCCAAATGCTTCCCGTCGGCATAGTTACATGGATTCAGTCGTGCGCGATGCACGGAGATTGACCGGAGCCTGCCTAGCCCCTGCCATGCCCCGCGTTTCACGAAGATGCGTAACTGGGGGGTGCCGATCTGGTTGGCCGCCGGACTGCGCAGGTGTCGCCCAATATAACCGTGAATACACCACACCACATGTCGACCGGGGTGTGGCCAGCCGCCGTGACTACTGCCGGGTAGCATACAAGCCGTACCGCCGAGTAGTTCACGCGCTCCCCGTCACGAGATTCGCGTCGCGCGCGAGCTGCCAGCGGCCCTCCGATTTGCGGAAGATCGTCAGCGTATGGCCGGAGCGGCGCACCGCGTCGCCGTCCGGGGGCGTCACGTCGATCTCGATGAAATTGCGCATGTAGGCCCAGTCACCCATCACGCGCAGTTCGTCGATCCGGTAACGGCTGTCGACTTTCGGCCCGTTGCCCGTCGCCGCGTTCGCGTCGCGCGACGCAGCCGCGAACGCGGCCTTGTCGAACGGCGGCTGGCCGGCCACCATGAAGATTGCGTCGTCGGCGATCAGGTCGAGCACGGTCGCCAGATCGCCGCGCCGGCTAGACAGGAACCAGGTTTCCACCAGATCGCGAATCGCACGTTCGTCTTCGGTCATCGTCGTTCCTCTTTCGGGCCGCCCGCCAAAACGCCAACGGCCACGCCAGAAAAAAAGCCGCCCGGATCGACTCCGGGCGGCTTTCCTTGCTGCATCCTGCGTGCGCTGCGTCAGACCACGACCGTCTGCGCCTCGCCTTCGCGGCTCGCACGCACGGTGCCGATCTTCCACACCTGTTCGCCGGCGGCCGTCAGGTCGGCGATCGCCGCGTCGGCATCGGCTGCCGAGACGATCACGGCCATCCCGATCCCGCAGTTGAACACGCGGTGCATTTCCGCGTCGGCGACGCCGCCGTGCTCCTGCAGCCACTTGAACAGCGGCGGCAGCGGCCACGCGTTCTGGTCGAGCTCGGCCGTGAGGCCTTCGCGCAGCACGCGCGGAATGTTCTCGACGAGGCCGCCGCCGGTGATGTGGGCCATGCCCTTCACCGACAGCTTCTGCATCAGCGCGAGCAGCGGCTTCACGTAGATGCGCGTCGGCGCCATCAGCGTGTCGGCCAGCGAGCGGCCGTGGAAATCGGCCGACAGGTCGGGGTTCGCGCGCTCGATGATCTTGCGCACGAGCGAGAAGCCGTTCGAGTGGATGCCGCTCGACGCGAGGCCGAGCACCACGTCGCCTTCGGCGATCGTGCTGCCGTCGATGATCTTGCTCTTCTCGACCGCGCCGACCGCGAAACCGGCCAGGTCGTATTCGCCGTCCGGGTACATGCCCGGCATTTCGGCCGTTTCACCGCCGATCAGCGCGCAGCCCGACAGTTCGCAACCATGCGCGATGCCCTTGACGACGGTTGCGGCCGTGTCGACGTCGAGCTTGCCGCACGCGAAGTAATCGAGGAAGAACAGCGGCTCGGCGCCCTGCACGAGGATGTCGTTCACGCTCATCGCCACCAGATCCTGGCCGACGGTGTCGTGTTTGTTCAGATGAAACGCCAGCTTGAGCTTGGTGCCGACGCCGTCGGTGCCCGACACGAGCACGGGCTCCTGGTACTTCTTCGGCACTTCGAACAGCGCGCCGAACCCGCCGATGCCGCCGAGCACGCCGTCGCGCAGGGTTTTCTTCGCAAAAGGCTTGATCTTGTCGATGAGCGCGTCGCCCGCGTCGATGTCGACGCCTGCGTCGCGGTAGGACAGACCTTGGGCGTCGGGAGCGGATTTCGGAGGATTCATGGGGGAATGCGAGAAGGTCGGTAAAATGCGATTTTACCCGAAGCCGGCCCGTTGGCCGGAATTCCCAGCACCGAATCGTCAGGGATTGCATCTTGGTCGACACGTCCCCGTTTTCATCGCCCCGCGAGCCGCGCCGGAAACCGCGCGCCGCCGTGCGTGCGGCCGCGTGTTCAGGCACCGGAGCAGCCCCCCGCGCGTGCCCGGCGTACGGCACGCGTTTCATCAACCGACCTGCATTGTGACTGTTGTGTCCCGTCAACTGACGCTCGATCTCGGCACGCCGCCGCCCGCCACGTTCGACAACTTCATCATGAATGAGGAGAACGACGAGCTCATCTCGCGGCTCCAGAAGCTCGACCTCGCGCTCGCGGCGGGGCCCGTGCCGGACCGGTCGTTCTACATCTGGGGCGAGCCCGGCAGCGGCCGCACCCACCTGCTGCAGGCGCTCGTGAGCGACGCGTCGTACGGCTACGCGCGCTACCTGACGCCGCAAAGCCCGCTCGGCGCGTTCACGTTCGACCCGCGCATCGGCATCTACGCGATCGACGACTGCGACAAGATGAGCGACACGCAGCAGGTCGCGCTGTTCAACCTGTTCAACGAGGTCCGCGCGCACCCGTCGAGCGCGTTCGTCGCGGCGGGCCCCGCGGCGCCGCTCGCGCTCGACGTGCGCGAGGATCTGCGCACGCGCCTCGGCTGGGGGCTCGTGTTCCACCTGTCGCCGCCGTCCGACGCCGGCAAGATCGCCGTACTGAAGCTCGCGGCGAAGGAGCGCGGGATCGCGCTCACCGACGACATCGCCGCTTACCTGCTCACCCATTTCCGCCGCGACATGCCGAGCCTGATGGCGCTGCTCGACGCGCTCGACCGCTTCTCGCTCGAGCAGAAACGCGCCGTCACGCTGCCGCTGCTGCGCCGGATGCTGGCCCGCCCCGGCGACGACATCGCACCACCGGGCACAGGCCCGAACCGCTTCGAGTAAAATGCGCTTCCATGACTAATCTGGCACTCTTTGACCTCGATCACACGCTGATCCCGACCGATAGCGACCACGAATGGGGCCGCTTCATGGTGAAGCTCGGCATCGTCGACGCGGAAAGCTTCTCGCGTCAGAACGATCAGTTCTTCGCCGACTACAAGGCCGGCAAGCTCGACATCCATGCGTACCTGTGCGCGATGCTCACGCCGCTCGCGAAGTATTCGCGCGCGCAGCTGGCCGAATGGCACGAGCAGTACATGCACGAGGTGATCCGCCCCGCGATGACGCCCGCCGCGCTCGAACTCGTGCGCAAGCACCTCGATGCCGGCGACCTGTGCTGCGTCGTGACCGCGACCAACGAATTCATCACGCGTCCGATCGCGACCGCGTTCGGCGTCGACACGCTGATCGCGTGCGAGGTCGAAACGACCGACGGCCATCCCGACTCGCCGTACACGGGCCGGCCGACCGGCACGCCGAGCTATCGCGAAGGCAAGATCGTGCGCACCGAAGCGTGGCTCGCGTCGCTCGGCAAGCACTGGGACGACTTCGAACACAGCTACTTCTACAGCGACTCGCACAACGACATCCCGTTGCTCGAGAAAGTCACCGACCCGATCGCGACCAACCCCGACGACACGCTGCGTGCGCATGCAAGCGACCGCGGCTGGCGCATCCTCGATCTCTTCTGAACGTCGTGATCAAAAAATTCATTCGCAAGCTGCTCGGCCAGGACGGCGCCGAACACACGTCGCCCGTCGAGGCGCCCGCCGTCGAAACGGCCCCTGCCCCGCGCCCCGCGAAGGGGAGCCGCGGCGGCGGCGCCAAGAAGGCGCGCAGCAACCACGAGCCGACCGTCGTGCCGGCCAGCGTGCACCAGATCGATCCGTCGCTGATCTCGCGAAACGCCGTGCGCGTGACCGACACACTGCAGCAGGCGGGCTTTCGCGCGTTCATCGTCGGCGGTGCCGTACGCGACCTGCTGCTCGGCATCGCGCCGAAGGACTTCGACGTCGCGACCGACGCGACGCCGACCGAGGTGCAGCGCCTGTTCCGCCGCGCGCGCCTGATCGGCCGCCGCTTCCAGATCGTCCACGTGCAGTTCGGCCAGGAACTGATCGAGGTGTCGACGTTCCGCGCGCTGGTCGACGCGCCGCCCGAAGCCGCCGCGGCCGAGCCGCCGAAGCGCCTGAAGCGCGACGAGCTCGATCGCCGCACGCACGCGGTGGACGCGAGCGGCCGCGTGCTGCGCGACAACGTGTGGGGCGAACAGCACGAAGACGCCGCGCGCCGCGACTTCACGATCAACGCGATGTACTACGACCCGTCGACGCAGACGGTGCTCGACTACCACGACGGGATGGCCGACATGCGCGCCCGCCTGTTGCGGATGATCGGCGACCCGGCCACGCGCTTCCGCGAGGATCCGGTGCGGATGCTGCGCGTCGTGCGCTTCGCGGCGAAGCTCGGCTTCGAGATCGAGCCGCACACGCGCGAGCCGATCAACGCGCTCGCCGACCTGATCAACAACGTGCCGGCCGCGCGCCTGTTCGACGAAATGCTGAAGCTGCTGCTGTCGGGCCATGCGCTCGCGTGCCTGCAGCAGCTGCGCAAGGAAGGCCTGCACCACGGGCTGCTGCCGCTGCTCGACGTCGTGCTCGAGCAGCCGCAGGGCGAGAAGTTCATCACGCTCGCGCTGAACAACACCGACGCGCGCGTGCGCGCCGGCAAGCCGGTGTCGCCGGGCTTCCTGTTCGCGACGCTGCTGTGGCACGACATGCGCCAGCGCTTCGAGCAATACACGGCGGAGGGCGAAATCCCGGTGCCGGCGCTCCATCGCGCGATGGACGACGTGCTCGACATGCAGACCGAGAAGCTCGCGATCCACAAGCGCTACTCGGCCGACATGCGCGAGATCTGGGGCCTGCAACTGCGCCTCGAAAAACGCTCGGGCCGCAGCGCGATGCGGCTGCTGGAACACCAAAGGTTTAGAGCGGGGTATGATTTCCTCCTGTTACGCTGCGAATCCGGCGAGCTCGATGCGGAAGTCGGACAGTGGTGGACGGATTTCATCGAAGGCGACGCGGCCGCCCGTGAGGCACTCCTCACGCAGGGCGGCTCGAAGGAAAAATCGCCCCGCAAGCGGCGCCGCCGCGGCGGTGCGCGAAACCGCAAGCCGGGCGAAGGCGCCGCCGAGCAGGCGCCGGACACCGCGGGCGGTTCCGACGACTGACGCGCTCGCCGGCGAACGACGTAGGAAGTGAAGCCATGACGGTTGCATATATCGGACTGGGGGCGAATCTCGGCGATGCGCGCCAGACCCTGAAGGACGCGGTGGTGTGCCTCGCGCAGCAGCGCACCATCTCGATCCTCGGCAAATCGAGCCTGTATCGCACGGCGCCCTTCGAAGCGGGCGGCGACGATTACTACAACTGCGTCGTCAAGCTCGACACGACGCTGTCGGCCCGGGAGCTGCTCGCGCTCTGCCAGAAGATCGAACATCACTTCGGGCGCGAGCGCCCGTATCGCAACGCGCCGCGCACGCTCGACCTCGACATCCTGCTGTTCGGCTCCGATTCGATCGACGAACCCGACCTGATCGTCCCGCATCCGCGCCTCACCGATCGCGCATTCGCGCTCGTGCCGCTCGTCGAAATCGAACCGGCGCTCGACATCCCCGCGCGCGGCCGCGCCGATGCGTTCCTCGCCGCCGTCGCCGATCAGCGCGTCGAGAAGGTGCAGACCTGCCAATGCCTGATGCAGAAGGCCCTTGCCGCCGGCGCTGACGCCGACAAGAACCCCTGCCGATGAACACCACTCCGCTGACCGTCACCGCGCCCGACCTGCGCGCCCCGCATCGCTACCTCGTGATCGAAGGCCCGATCGGCGTCGGCAAGACGACGCTCGCGCGCCTCTTCGCCGAGCGCTGGTCGATGCAGGCGCTGCTCGAACGACCGCAGGACAACCCGTTCCTCGAACGCTTCTATCGCGACACCGCGCGCTATGCGCTGCCCGCGCAGCTGTCGTTCGCGCTGCAGCGCGCGCAGCAGGCGCGCGAACTGATCGGCGCGCTCGATACAGGCCGGCCCGTCGTCGCCGATTTCATGCCGCAGAAGAACGACATCTTCGCGCGGCTGAACCTGCCGGAAGACGAATGGCAGCTGTACCGGTCGATCGCGACGCACCTCGACGTGCCGCAGGCACCCGCGCCCGATCTCGTCGTCTACCTGCAGGCGAGCCCCGAGGTGCTGTTCTCGCGCATCCAGAAGCGCGGGCTGCCGATGGAGCTGCAGATCAGCGACGCGTACCTGCGCTCGCTCGTCGATGCATACAACGAATTCTTCTATCACTACGACCGCACGCCGGTGCTGACGGTCGCAGCCGAACACCTGAACCCGCTGGATTCCCCCGAAGACCTCGCGCTGCTGATCGAGCGCATCGACTCGATGCGCGGCCGCAAGGAATTCTTCGTCAAGGGCGAGACGACGCGCTGACGCGTCCTCGCCTGTCGTTCCTCCCCATCGAACCGGATTTCCCATGACCTATCTCCAGGAATCGAGCCGGCCTGCCGTCACGGTGCCGAAGCTGCAGGCAATGCGCGAAGCCGACGAGAAGATCGCGATGCTCACCTGCTACGACGCGAGCTTTTCCGCGCTGCTCGATCGCGCCGGCACCGACGTGCTGCTGATCGGCGATTCGCTCGGCAACGTGCTGCAGGGCCACACGACCACGCTCCCGGTGTCGCTCGACGACATCGCGTACCACACCGCATGCGTCGCGCGCGTGCAGCCGCGCGCGCTCGTCGTCGCCGATCTGCCGTTCGGCACGTACGGCACGCCGGCCGAGGCGTTCGCGAACGCGGTCACGCTGATGCGCGCCGGCGCGCAGATGGTGAAGCTCGAAGGCGGCGAATGGCTCGCCGACACGATCCGCTTCCTCGTCGAACGCTCGGTGCCGGTGTGCGCGCACCTCGGCCTCACGCCGCAGTCGGTGCATGCGTTCGGCGGCTTCAAGGTGCAGGGCCGAACGGAAGCCGGCGCCGCGCAGCTGCTGCGCGATGCGCGTGCGATCGAAGATGCGGGCGCGCAACTCGTGGTGCTCGAGGCGGTGCCGACGCTCGTCGCGTCCGAAGTCACGCACATGCTGCAGATCCCGACGATCGGCATCGGTGCGGGCCTCGATTGCTCGGGTCAGGTGCTGGTACTGCACGACATGCTCGGCATCTTCCCCGGCAAGCGGCCGCGTTTCGTGAAGGATTTCATGCAGGGCCAGCCGAACATCCAGGCGGCCGTCGAGGCGTATGTGAGCGCGGTGAAGGACCGCACGTTCCCGGGCCCGGAACACTCGTTCTGACGCGGGACGGGCGTGCCGTGGCGCGCGGTCGGCGCTTGCTGCGGCACACTCGCTGACGTGGCCGCGATGCGGTGCGCCGTTTCTCGTACTGCATTGCGGACAATACGTACTTTCAAACTCGTCCTATTCCTGCACACCTTCGTCGCTGCGACCATCAGACCTTCGTCAAGCGAAGGAGTGGAAAAGATGGCGCATGTGTATGAAAAGGCGGCTGAACATCGGCTGCTCGCCATCGCCGCGCTCGCATGCAGTCCGCTCGTCGCATTACCCGCGTCCGCTGCGACCGAAGACTGCCCCGCACGCGTTGCCGTTACCCAGCGGCTCGACGGTCAACCACCCGATGGCTGGAAAAGCTTCGACACGCAAAGCACCTACCCGCTTGCCAGCGTCACCTTCTGGTCAGGGCCGCCGGACCGGATGATGTCCTTGCTGCCGAACCGCTCGCGCTCCGAACCCAAAAGCGACGTCTATACCTGGTCGCTCGCTGAAAACCGTGAGGATTACTGGGTCTCATGCGACTACGGGAATACGAGCGTCGTGATCGCACGACCGCTCGGCAGACAGGCGCAGACTTGCGTCGCGCGTTACAGGCGTGGGCACGCCATCGTACAAAGCTGGCAATGCACGCCGGGGAAGTAATCCGCGTTCAGGCCGGTGCGCTGCCTTGAATCAGCCGCGCCGCGACCGACCCGCGCAACGCATTGCAGATCATCAACTCGTCCGCGTTCAGCACATCGTCGAGCGTCAGCACGCGCTCTTTTGCGCCTAGCGCCGGATCCTCGAGCAGCACACCGCGCATCACGCCCGGCAGCACGCCGCACGACAACGGCGGCGTCAACCACACGCCATCACGCTTCACGAACACATTCGACCGCCCACCTTCGGTCACCTCGCCGCGCTCGTTCACGAACAGCATGTCGAAGCCGCCGAGCGCTTCCGCCGCCTGCCACGCACGGTCGTACTCGGCGCGGCGCGTCGTCTTGTGCAGCAGCAGCGCGTCGTCCGTGCGGGTCGGCGCGAAGCCGTGCGCGGACGCGAGCATCACGCCGACCGGCCCCGCGGGCAGCGGCTTCAGCGCCGCGGCCGTGATGTCGACCGTGCCGTCCTTCGCGAGTGCGAGCTTCATCCGGTACGGGCCGTCGCCGTCGAGCGCCGCGCAACGCGCGTCGATCTCGCGGCGCAACGCGTCGGCGTCGAGGCGGAAGCCGAACGCATCCGCGCTGCGCTGCAGCCGCGCGAGATGGCGCTCGAGATGCCGGATGCCGTCCGCACGTGTCGCGGCCGTGGTTTCGAACAACTGGAAGCCGGGATCGGCATCGGTCAGGAATCGCGCTTTCAATTCGCACTCCGCATATTCGTCGGCGGCGACGCTGTCGAGCACGATGCCCGCGCCGACACCCATCCTGCCGCGCCGCCGGCCGCTAGCGGCCGTTGCCGCGTCGCGCGAGCCGATCGTTGCGGCCGCATCGACGGCGATCGCATCGAGCGTCAGCGTCCGGATCGCGACCGACAGGCAGAAATCGCCGCAGCCGGCCACGCCGTCGGGCACCGCAGCGCCTGCCGAAAGGCCTTCCTTCGGTGCATCGAGCCAGCCGATCGCGCCCGTATAGAGCCCGCGCGGCGTCGACTCGATCGCGTCGATCAGTTCCATCGTCTTGTGCTTCGGCGCACCGGTGATCGATCCGCACGGAAACAGCGCACGCAGCATCTGCGCGAACGTGGTGCCGTCGCGCCAGCCGGCCTCGACCGTCGACGTCATCTGCCACACCGACGCATACGGCTCGACCGAGAACAGCGCCGGCACCTTGACCGTGCCCGTGCGCGCGATCCGCGACACGTCGTTGCGCAGCAGGTCGACGATCATCACGTTTTCCGCGCGGTTCTTCGGATCGTTCGCGAGGAACGCGGCAGCCGCCGCATCGTCGCGCGGATCGGCCGAGCGCGGCGCGGTGCCCTTCATCGGCCGCGCGCGCAGCACGTCGCCGTGCTTCTCGACGAACAGCTCCGGCGAGCACGACACGACCCACGCGCCGTCGGGCAGCGCGATCAGCGCGCCGTAACGCACGGGCTGACGCGCGCGCAGCCGCCGGTACAGCGCGAGCGGCGTGCCGAACATGTCGAAATTCAACCGGTACGTGTAGTTGATCTGATACGAATCGCCCGCCCGCAGCGCGTCGTGCACCGCGGCGATCGCCGCGTCGAACGCGTCGCGCGACACACTCTTCGCGACGTGCGCGACGCCCGCGATCGACGGCGGGCCGCCGCCGTCCTGCTGCGCGAGCCACGCATCGACTTCGTCGCGCGACAGGCGCTCGCAGCGCGCATACAGCAAAAAGCGCAGCGGGGCATGGCCCGGCTGCGCTCTGTCCAGATTGCGCCCGAATTCGTAGTCGCCGACGACGATCGCATGCAGCCCGTCGCGCAGATCCTGCGCCACCGCCGCATCGACTTCGTCGAGCCGTGCCGGATCCGTGCACACGCGTTCGCGCACGAAACCGGAATACAAACGACTCGACCGCGCGGACGCGGTCGAGTCGCAATCGTCCAAGAGCGCGAACGACGCGCTCTCGTTGCCTTCAGTCATGCCGTTACTCGAAGAAGCTCTTCACCCGGTCGAACCAGCTCTTGCTCTGCGGGCTGTGACGCGCACCGCCCTCGGCCAGCGACTTCTCGAACTGCTTGAGCAGGTCGCGCTGCTGGTCGGTCAGCTTCACGGGCGTCTCGACCTGCACGTGTACGTACAGATCGCCCGCGATGCTCGAACGCAGACCCTTGATCCCCTTGCCGCGCAGGCGGAACGTCTTGCCCGACTGCGTGCCTTCCGGCACCGGGAACGACGCACGGCCGGCCAGTGTCGGCACCTCGATCTCGCCGCCCAGTGCGGCGGTCGTGAACGGGATCGGCATCTGGCAGTGGAGATCGTCGCCGTCGCGCTCGAACACCGAGTGCGGCTTGATGTGGATCTCGACGTACAGGTCGCCCGGCGGCCCGCCGTTGATACCCGGCTCGCCGTTGCCGGCGGAGCGGATCCGCATCCCGTCGTCGATGCCGGCCGGGATCTTCACTTCGAGCGTCTTGGTTTCCTTCACCTTGCCCGAGCCGTGGCAGTGCACGCACGGTTCCGGGATGTAGGTGCCGGTGCCGTGGCACTTCGGGCAGGTCTGCTGGATGCTGAAGAAGCCCTGCGACATGCGCACCGTGCCCTGGCCGTGACAGGTCGGGCAGGTTTCCGGCTTCGTGCCGGGCTTCGCGCCCGACCCGTGACAGACTTCGCACGATACCCAGCTCGGCACGCGGATCTGCGTGTCGTAGCCGTGCGCGGCCTGCTCGAGCGTGATTTCCATGCTGTAGCGCAGGTCGGCGCCGCGATACACCTGCGGACCGCCGCGGCCGCCGCGCGCGGCACCGCCCGCGGCCTGGCCGAAGATGTCGCCGAAGATGTCGCCGAACGCATCCGCGAAGCCGCCGAAACCCTGTGCGCCCGCACCGCCCATGTTCGGATCGACGCCCGCGTGGCCGTACTGGTCGTACGCCGCGCGCTTCTGGTCGTCCGACAGCATTTCATAGGCTTCCTTCGCCTCCTTGAAATGCTCTTCCGCATCCTTGTTGTCCGGATTGCGGTCAGGGTGATACTTCATCGCAAGCTTGCGATACGCCTTCTTGATTTCGTCGTCGCTCGCGTTCTTCGCGACGCCCAGAACCTCGTAGTAATCCCGTTTCGCCATATCGATTCACTGTGCCGTCGCGCGTCACGCACGCGGCGGCTCCTTTCGCCCGCAGTAAAGTCTCTCGACTCGTCTGGCGCTGCGCCGTCCGCGGACGGCTCGCGCAGCACCCGCCAAAAAACAAATGTGCCCGGAGGGCCGCGAAGCCCGCCAGGCGTGGAGTCGATCCGGCCATCCGGAAGGAAAGACAGACCGCTTTCAGTCGTTGGTCAACCGCGCCGCGCGCGTTTCCACGCGCGGCGTACGGTGCCATTGCAACCCGGCTTAGTCCTTCTTCACTTCCTTGAACTCGGCGTCGACGACGTCGTCGGCAGCCTGCTGCGCACCGCCCGCCTGGGCCGCGCCTTCCGCTGCACCCGCCGCGCCAGCTTGCTGCGCCTGCATGTCGGCGTACATCTTTTCGCCGAGCTTCTGCGAAGCCTGACCGAGTTCCTCGACCTTCGCGTCGATCGCCGCCTTGTCGGCCGACGTATCCTTCAGCACGTCCTCGAGCGACTTCAGCGCCGCTTCGATCTTTTCCTTCTCGCCCGCGTCCAGCTTGTCGCCGTACTCGGTGAGCGCCTTCTTCGTGCTGTGAACCAGCGCGTCGCCCTGGTTGCGCGAATCAGCCAGCTCGCGCAGCTTGTGGTCTTCCGCTGCGTTCGCTTCCGCGTCCTTGATCATCTGGTCGATTTCAGCGTCGGACAGGCCCGAGTTCGCCTTGATCGTGATCTTGTTTTCCTTGCCGGTCGCCTTGTCCTTCGCGCCGACGTGCAGGATGCCGTTCGCGTCGATGTCGAAGGTCACTTCAATCTGCGGCACGCCGCGCGGCGACGGCGGGATGCCTTCGAGGTTGAACTCGCCGAGCAGCTTGTTGCCCGCTGCCATCTCGCGTTCGCCCTGGAACACCTTGATCGTCACGGCCGACTGGTTGTCGTCCGCCGTCGAATACACCTGAGCGTGCTTCGTCGGGATCGTCGTGTTCTTGTTGATCATCTTCGTCATCACGCCGCCGAGCGTCTCGATGCCGAGCGACAGCGGGGTCACGTCGAGCAGCAGCACGTCCTTGCGGTCGCCCGACAGGACCTGGCCCTGGATCGCCGCGCCGACTGCGACGGCTTCGTCCGGGTTCACGTCACGGCGCGGATCCTTGCCGAAGAACTCCTTCACCTTCTCCTGCACCTTCGGCATGCGGGTCTGGCCGCCGACCAGGATCACGTCGTCGATGTCCGACACCTTGACGCCGGCGTCCTTGATCGCGATGCGGCACGGTTCGATCGTGCGCTCGACCAGATCCTCGACCAGCGCTTCCAGCTTCGCGCGGGTGATCTTCAGGTTCAAGTGCTTCGGACCCGATGCGTCGGCCGTGATGTACGGCAGGTTGATTTCGGTCTGCTGGCTCGACGACAGCTCGATCTTCGCCTTTTCAGCGGCTTCCTTCAGGCGCTGCAGCGCGAGCACGTCCTTCGACAGGTCGACGCCCTGCTCCTTCTTGAACTCACCGATGATGTAATCGATGATGCGCTGGTCGAAGTCCTCGCCGCCGAGGAACGTGTCGCCGTTGGTCGACAGCACTTCGAACTGCATTTCGCCGTCGACGTCCGCGATCTCGATGATCGACACGTCGAACGTACCGCCGCCGAGGTCATACACGGCGATCTTGCGGTCGCCCTTCTCGGCCTTGTCGAGGCCGAACGCGAGCGCGGCGGCCGTCGGCTCGTTGATGATCCGCTTGACTTCCAGGCCCGCGATGCGGCCGGCGTCCTTGGTTGCCTGGCGCTGGCTGTCGTTGAAGTACGCCGGCACCGTGATCACGGCTTCCGTGACCGGCTCGCCGAGGTAGTCTTCGGCCGTCTTCTTCATCTTGCGCAGCACTTCGGCCGACACCTGCGGCGGCGCGAGCTTCTCGCCGTGCGCTTCGACCCATGCGTCGCCGTTGTCGGCCTTGATGATCGCGTACGGCATCAGGCCGATGTCCTTCTGGACTTCCTTCTCTTCGAAGCGGCGGCCGATCAGGCGCTTCACGGCGAACAGCGTGTTCTTCGGGTTGGTCACGGACTGGCGCTTGGCCGGCGCGCCGACGAGCACTTCGTTGTCGTCCATGTAGGCGATGATCGACGGCGTCGTGCGCGTGCCTTCCGAGTTCTCGATGACCTTGACCTGGTTGCCTTCCATGATGGCGACGCACGAGTTCGTGGTGCCGAGGTCAATACCGATGATCTTTCCCATTTTTCCTAATCTCCAGAAATGCTTGTTTGCTGCGCGAAACCCCGCGTTTTTGGGCAGTTTCGCGCGCCAGAATTCAACTCTGTTCCCGAAATGCGTCCGGCCGATCCGTTTTCAAGACCCGCCAAGCGATGCGGATATTAAATTTTTTCAATCGCCGCCGGTAGCCGGATCGTACGAACCGGCGTCGCGGTCCGACGGCGCGCCGGCCGCCGCGGCGATCTTCGCGCGCGCCGCCGACACCGCCGCCTGGAACTGCGCGAGGCCATGCCAGCCGGTCGCACGGCCGAGCCGCTTGCCGCGGTGGAAGAAGAACCACGTCGGCACGCCGTGCAGGCCGAAGCGGCGCCCCAGCTCATGATGTTCGTACACGTTGCAATGGAACCACTTCAGATCCAGCGCGCGGATCGCGTCCGGCTGGGCGAGCATCGCCTTCTTGGCGATCTCGCAGTTGAAGCAGTCGACGCCCCAGAAGAACACCACGGCGAGCGCATCCCCGGCGTCGGCGATCGCGGCGTCGAACGTGTCGGCCGCCAGCGCCTGCATGTCGAACGCGTCGAACGCGGCCGGATCGACGCCGGCGGGAACCATCGCGTCGGCCTTACTTCGGCTGGGCGACCGTGACGAGCGCCGGGCGCAGCACGCGGTCGGCGATCATGTAACCCTTTTGCAGGACGGTCACGACGGTGTTCGGCTCCTGCTCGGCCGGCACCATCGAAATCGCCTGGTGCTGGTGCGGATCGAACTTCTCGCCGACCGGGTTGATCGCGACGACGCGGCCCTTCTCGAGCGCGCTCGTCAGCTGGCGCAGCGTCAGTTCGACGCCTTCGCGCACCTTCGTGATGTCGCCGGACGTATCGCCGACGGCAGCCTCGAGGCTGTCCAGCACGGGCAGCAGGTGCTCCGCGAAGCCCTCGATCGCGAACTTGTGCGCCTTCGAGACATCTTCCTGCGCGCGGCGGCGGACGTTCTCGGTCTCGGCCTTCGCCCGCAGGAAGCTCTCCTGCAGCTCGGCGACCTTGGCTTGAGCCTCCGCGAGCGCCGCGTCGGCTGCTTCGGCGGCGGGCGCCGCGCCTTGCGCCGCCTGCTTCTCGCTGCCGATGTCTTCGGCCGATTGGGTAGCCGGGTTCTCTTGCGTGTTTTCCATGTCGCTGAAAGTCGATTAGAGGTTGAAGCCAAATCGGCAACCGCCGGACCGTATGTCGGCGGCACCGCACATTGTTGGTGCAAATAAGGGCGAAAACTGCGATTTCAAGGGGGTTATTCACCGGCATTCGCCAATGCCGTGAAACAACCGCGCTGCGCGCCGCCGATTACGTGCATTTGTCGCCGGATCGGACGAAACGACCGGTAACAACGCTTACCAGGCAAGTACTAGCTCGGCACAGGGGGGTGCACTACACTCCATTCAAGCGTCGAAAAAGCGCGTTTACCCTAGCTTACCGGCGCCTGACATCCACCTGGCGCTGCATTCACAGTCCCATCGAGGCGCGTACCGTGAAACTGACCTTTGCCATATCGGTGGTCGCGCTGGTACTGATTGCCGGCACCACCACCATCTGCCTGTCCGGAGCCGTCACCGACCGCACGACCGAATACGGCAGCGCGCGGGCGACGTTCGACCAGATGTTCAGCTCCCACCAGAAAATCTGTCGATGATGCGCCGGTCGCGCTTGGTCGGCCGGCCGTGCAGCTCCGCCGCCGGCTCGCGATAGGTGCGGCGCCGTTCCAGTTCGGCGAGCCGCGCGACGCGCCCCGCTTCCGTTTCCTCGTAAAGCGTCTGCGCGATGCTCGCGGGCCCGCGCACGTCGCAAATGCCAAGCACGGCAATGTGCCAGACGACACCGTCGATCGCAATCTCGACCTCGTCGCCGACGCGCACGTCCTTGGCCGGCTTCACCGCCGCGCCGCCGATCTTCACGTGGCCCTTGTCGACCGCGTCGGACGCGAGCGAGCGCGTCTTGAAGAAGCGGGCCGCCCACAGCCATTTGTCGATGCGCAGCTTCGCGCCGGGTTCCGTCGAAATCCTGTAGTTCATCGCGTTCAACTCACCGTTTCGGGCTGCGCGGCCTTCACCGGCCAGCCCTGCAGATTCTCGGCGACGATCTCGCCCACCGCGCCGATCCACGCGGGCGCGCCGTTCAGGCACGGAATCCGGTGGAACGCCTGGCCGCCGCCCGCGATGAACTCGTCGCGCACCTCCATCCCGATCTCCTCGATCGTCTCCAGACAATCGGCCGTAAAACCGGGACAGAACACGTCGGCCCGCCGCACGCCCGCCTCGCCGAGTTCGCGCAGCGTCGGCGCCGTGTACGGCTGCAGCCACTCGGCCTTGCCGAAGCGCGACTGGAACGTCACGCGGCATTCGAGCGTCGACAGCCCGAGCGCGGCCATCAGCAGCGCGCCCGTCTGCTGGCACTGGTCGTGATAGGGGTCGCCCAGATCGAGCGTGCGCTTCGGCACGCCGTGGAAACTCAGCACGAGCTTGTCGCCGGCCGCGAAGTCGGGCCGGCCATGCTGCGCCCAGTACTGGCGCACCTGCTCGGCGAGCGCGTGGATGTAGGCCGGATGGTCGGCGTAGTGCCGCACCGTGCGCACTTCCGGCTGGTTGCGCATCCGCGCGAGCGCGGCGAACGCGGCATCGAATGCCGTCGCGGTGGTGGACGCCGAGTATTGCGGGTACATCGGCATCAGCAGCACGCGCTCGACGCCCGCACGCTTGAACTGCGCGAGCGCCTGCGCAATGCCCGGGCTGCCGTAGCGCATCGCGTAGTCGACCGTCACCTGATAGCCGTTCGACGCGAGCAGGTGGCGCACGCCGTCGGTCTGGCGCTCGGTGTACACGCGCAGCGGCGAGCCTTCGGGCATCCAGACGGCCGCGTACTTCTTAGCGGACGCGCGACCGCGCAGCGGCAGGATCAGCGTGCGCAGCAGCACCTGCCAGACGACCTGCGGGATTTCGACGACACGCGGATCCGACAGGAACTCGGCCAGATAGCGCCGCACCGCGCGCGGCGTCGGGGCGTCGGGCGTGCCGAGATTGATCAGCAGCACGCCGATGCGATGGGCAGCTGCGACGCTCGAAGGCGGCTCAAGATCGAAACGCATGGGCAGGAACGTGCTCGGGGCACGCAGTCGGACGGCCCTCAATTATAGCGGGCCGTCTCGCCCGGGTCGGCTGGCCGTTCGGCCGACTGGCGGTGCGCACGGCGCCGCGGCACGATGGCTGGACGGTATCGGTCGGGTTACTGCTGGCTCAGCGTGAGCGACAGCAGCCGCGCGGTGATGTCGACGATCGGGATCACGCGGTTGTACGCCATGCGGGTCGGGCCGATCACGCCGAGCGTGCCGACGATCTGGCCGTTCACCTCGTAGGGCGCGGTCACGACGCTCATTTCCTCGATCGGCACGAGCGTCGATTCGCCGCCGATGAAGATCTGCACGCCTTGGGCGTGGCTCGACACGTCGAGCAATTGCAGGAGGCCCGTCTTTTGGTCGAACACGTCGAACAGCTTGCGCAGCCGCGCCATGTCGGACGACAGATCCGCCACTTCGAGCAGGTTGCGCTCGCCGGAAATGAGCACGGTGTCCTCGGTGTCGGGCACCTCGGTGCTGGCCGTCACGGCCGCATGCATCAGCGTGGTCATGTCGCCGCGCAGCTGGTCGATCTCGTCGCGCAGGCGGCGGCGCACCTCGTCGAACGACAGCCCGGCGAAATGCGCGTTGATGTAGTTGGAGGCCTCGGTGAGCTGCGACGGCGAATAGTCGCGCGGCGTCGCGAGCATCCGGTTCTGCACGTCGCCCTCGGGCGTGACGATGATCAGCAGGATGCGCTTGTCCGACAGCCGCATGAACTCGATCTGCTTGAACACGTGGCTGCGGCGCGGCGTCAGCACGACACCCGCGAACTGCGACAGGTTCGACAGCACGCTCGCCGCGGCCGCCACGACCCGCTGCTGCGGTTCGCCGGCCTGCAGCGTGTTCTGCACCTGGCGCGCGACGGCCTCGGCGTCGATCGGCGCCTCGACCGTCAGCATCGTGTCGACGAACAGCCGATAGCCGCGCGGCGTCGGCACGCGGCCGGCCGACGTGTGCGGGCTCGACACGAGGCCGAGCTCCTCCAGGTCGGACATCACGTTGCGGATCGTTGCCGGGCTCAGTTCGAGCCCGGAATAACGGGACAACGTGCGCGAGCCGACCGGCTGACCGTCGGCGATATACCGTTCGATCAGGGTTTTCAGGAGGGTTCGTGCGCGAGGATCTAGCATGGTGGAAAATTTTAGCGCAACCGCGCGAGCACGGCGAGTGGCCGCGGCCACTGTCGCCCGGGCCGACCGATCCGGCCCCGTTCGCGCACAGCCGGTTCTTTTCGTCAACGAGCTATGGTGTAATGCCGGCATGAAAACCGGTAATCAGTTCAACACCGTCGCGCTCGTCGGCCGGAGCAACACGCCCGGCATCGCCGAGCCGCTCGCCACGCTGGCTGGCTGCATCGCGAAGCTCGGCTTCGAGGTCGTGTTCGAAGCCGAAACGGCGCGCGAGATCGGCATCTCCGGCTATCCGGCGCTCACCCCGGCGGAGATCGGCGCGCGCGCGGACGTGGCGGTCGTGCTCGGCGGCGACGGCACGATGCTCGGCATCGGCCGCCAGCTCGCGCCGTACAAGACACCGCTGATCGGGATCAACCACGGGCGGCTCGGCTTCATCACCGACATCGCGGCGGCCGACATGCAGGCGCGCGTCCCGGTGATCCTGTCGGGCAAGTTCGAGCGCGAGGAGCGCTCGCTGCTCGAGGCCCGGATCGTGCGCGACGGCGAACCGATCTACCACGCGCTCGCGTTCAACGACGTCGTCGTGAACCGCAGCGGCTTTTCCGGGATGGTCGAGCTGCGCGCGTCGGTCGACGGCCGGTACATGTACAACCAGCGTTCGGACGGCCTGATCGTCGCCACGCCGACCGGCTCGACCGCCTACGCGCTGTCGTCGGCCGGCCCGATCCTGCATCCGCAGCTCCAGGGCATCGTGCTCGTGCCGATCGCGCCGCACGCGCTGTCGAACCGGCCGATCGTGCTGCCCGACGATTCGAAGATCGCGATCCAGATCGTCGGCGGCCGTGACGTCAACGTGAACTTCGACATGCAGTCGTTCACGTCGCTCGAGCTGAACGACACGATCGAGGTGCGCCGCTCGAAGCACACGGTGCCGTTCCTGCACCCGGTCGGCTACAGCTACTACGCGACGCTGCGCAAGAAGCTGCACTGGAACGAACACGCATCGAACGAAGACGACAAGGCGTCCTGACGCACCCACGCCCGACACCATGCTCCGCCACCTCTCGATTCGCGACTTCGTCATCGTCGCCGCGCTCGATCTCGAATTCGACAGCGGCTTTACCGTCTTTTCCGGCGAAACCGGCGCCGGCAAATCGATCCTGATCGACGCGCTGGCCCTCGCGCTCGGCGAACGCGCCGACGCGAGCGTCGTGCGCGCCGGCTGCGGCCGCGCCGACATCACCGCCGAATTCACGCCGCACGACCGCGTCGCGCGCTGGCTCGACGAACACGCGTTCGACGCCGAGGACACCGTGATGCTGCGCCGCGTGATCGACGCGAACGGCCGCTCGCGTGCATTCATCAACGGCACCAGCGCGACGCTCGCGCAGCTGCGCGAGCTCGGCGAGATGCTGGTCGACATCCACGGTCAGCACGCGCACCAGCTGCTGATGCGGCCCGACGCGCAGCGCGAGCTGTTCGACACGCACGCGGGGCTCGTGGCCGATGCCGCGAACGTCGCACGCGCGTGGCGCGTCTGGCGCGACGCAACGCAGGCGATCGACGCCGCGAAAGCGCATGAGCGCGAACTGCAGCTCGAACGCGAGAAGCTCGCCTGGCAGCTCGCCGAACTCGACAAGCTCGCACCGCAACCCAGCGAATGGGACGAAGTCGGCAGCGAGCACAAGCGCCTGTCGCATTCGGCGAACCTGATCGCCGGCGTGCAGGGCGCGCTCAACGCGCTGTCCGAGGCCGACGACGCGATGCTCCCGCAGCTCGGCGCGATCGTGTCGAAGCTGCGCAGCCTGGCCGACTACGACACGGGGCTCGGCGATGCGCTCGCGTCGCTCGAACCGGCCGAAATCCAGCTGCAGGAAGCCGTCTATTCGCTGTCGCACTACGCGCAGCGCCTCGATCTCGACCCGGCCCGGCTCGCGCAGGTCGAAACGCGCCTCGACGCGCTGCACTCGACCGCCCGCAAGTTCCGGCTGCCGCCCGACACGCTGCACGAGGAACATGCGGCACGCCGCGCGCAGCTCGCCGCGCTCGACGCGGCCGCCGATCTCGGCGCGCTCGAAGCCGCGCAGGCGAAGGCACGGGAAGCCTATCTCGCCGACGCGAAACACCTGTCGACGGCCCGCGCGCAGGCCGCGAAGGCGCTCGGCACGGCCGTCACGGCCGGCATGCAGGAACTATCGATGGCGGGCGGCAGCTTCGAAGTCGCGCTCGTGCCGCTCGCCGACGGCGGCCCGCACGGGCTCGAACAGGTCGAATTCCGGGTCGCCGGGCACCCGGGCGTGCCGCTGCGGCCGCTCGCGAAAGTCGCGTCGGGCGGCGAACTCGCACGGATCAGCCTCGCGCTGGCCGTGATCGCTAGCGCCGCCAGCCCGACGCCGACGCTGATTTTCGACGAAGTCGACACGGGGATCGGCGGCGGCGTCGCCGAGGTGGTCGGCCGCCTGCTGCACCAGCTCGGGCGCGACCGCCAGGTGCTGTGCGTGACGCACCTGCCGCAGGTCGCCGCACGCGGCGACCATCACTTCCAGGTCGCGAAAGGCGCCGACGAGCGCGGCGGCACCGTCTCGTCGGTCGTCCCGCTCGACAAGGCGAGCCGGGTCGAGGAAGTCGCGCGGATGCTCGGCGGGCTCGAGATCACCGCCACCACGCGCAAGCACGCGAAGGAAATGCTGGCGGCCTGACGCCGGCTTCGTCGGCCGAATGCAGAAGATCGGCGCATGCGCCGGTCCCGGACCGCCGACGAACCCCACGTTTTTCGGCACGTGGCGTGTCGCTTTTCCCGGAACAGGCCTGCAGCGGCACGGCGAGCTGGCAGACCGATCTACCGGTCGAACCGCTCGCACGGCGCAGTTTTTCGATGGACGGCCGCCGCCCGGGCGCGCCCGCCCTGCCCCGCGGATTCGAGCGTCCTGCCGCGAACGCCGAATTCAAACGTCCGACTCAAACTCCCGTTTCGACTGCGCCGAACACACGCTCCCACAACGCCGTCACGGCCGCCCGCTCGTCGGCCACCAGCGCCGGATCGACCCGCGCCTTCTCCATCCCGTCGAGCCGCAGCTTGTGCTGCAGCTTCCGGTACTTGCGATACGCGGCGCCGACGCGCTCGGCCTCGTCCTCGCCCATCAGCCCGAATCGCGCGACCTCGCGCAGCAGTGCGATGTTGCCGGTGTTGCGGATCAGCTCGGCATCGCTCGACGCATGCAGCAGCACCCAGTACTGGACGATGAACTCGATGTCGACCATCCCGCCGCGATCGTGCTTCAGGTCGAACAGCTCGGTCTGGTTCGGGTGGCCGGCGAACACCTTGCCGCGCATGTCGACGATTTCCTTCGCGAGCACCGCCCCGTCGCGCGGCGTCGTCAGCACCTGCTGGCGGATCGCCTCGAAGTCCGTGCCGATCTGCGGATCGCCCGCGCTGTAGCGGGCGCGCGTCAGCGCCTGGTGTTCCCACACCCACGCGGTGTTGGCCGCGTCGCCCTCGCGCAACTGGTAGCGGCGGAACGCGTCGAGATCGGTCACGAGCAGCCCGGCCTCGCCGTTCGGCCGCAGCCGCAGGTCGATGTCGAACAGCGCGCCCGCGCCGGTCGCGGTCGTGAGCCACGTGATCAGCCGGCGCGTGAACGTCGTGTAGACGTCCGCCGAGCGCTCGTCGGGGTCGTCGTACAGGAAGATCAGGTCGAGATCCGATGCGTAGCCGAGCTCCTTGCCGCCGAGCTTGCCGTACGCGATCACCGCGAACTTCGGCACGTCGCGGTGGCGCTTCGCGAGCTGCGACCAGACGACTTCGATCGTCACGTCGAGCACCGCGTCGGCGAGTTCCGACAGGCGGTCGCTCACATGCTCGACCGACAGCTGGCCGGCCAGGTCGATCAGCAGGATGCGGAACACCTCCGCGTGCTGCGCGTGTCGCAGCAGGTCCATCTGCTGCTCGGGGCCGTCGGCGGCCGCGAGGCGCGCACGCAATGCGTCCTTGAACGCAGGCCAGTCGAACGGGCTCGCGATCGCTTCGTCGTCGAGCAGTTCGTCGAGCAGCTGCGGATGGCGAATCAGGTAGCCGCCGCCCCAGCGCGTCGCGCCGAGCACCGACAGCACGCGGTCGAGCGCGGCCGGATACTCGGTCAGCAGCGCGAGATAGACGCCGCGCCGGCTGACCGTCTCGAGCAGGTCGAACAGCCGCACGATGGTGTCGTCGCGGCGCGCGGCGTCGATCCGCGGCGCGGCCTCGAGCGCGCGCTGCGCGACGCTGTCGAAACGCTGCCGGCTCTTTTCCGGCAGGCCCGCGTAGCGCGACGACTGCCAGATCGCGCGCAGCCGCGCGAGCACGGCCGCCGGATCGGTGAAGCCCACGCCGTCGAGGCGCGCGAGCAGCGCGTCGTCTTCGCCGTCGTCGGCGAGCGCCCCGCTCCAGATCCACGTCGCGGCCGTGTCCTCGCCCGCCGCGCAGGGGCCGCCGTTCACCTTGTCGGCAAAGATCTGGTCGAACTGCGCCTCGACGAACGTCCGGTGACCGTCGAGCACCGTCATCAGCGCCGCATAGTCGGCAAAGCCGAGCGACGCGGCCAGCACCGCCCGCTCGCCCGGATCGACCGGCATCGCGTGCGTCTGCGCGTCGTCGCGGTACTGCAGCCGGTGCTCGAGCGTGCGCAGGAAGTTGTAGGCGTCGGTCAGGCGCTCGCGCACGTCCTCGCCGATCAGCCCGCGCGCCTGCGCATGGCGCAGCACCGCGAGCGTCGGCCGCACGCGGAATTCCGCATCCTGGCCGCCGCGGATCAGCTGGAACACCTGCGCGCTGAATTCGATTTCGCGGATTCCGCCGCGCCCGAGCTTGATGTCGTCGGCCTTGTCGGGCCGCATCGACGCGCGGCGCGCGGCTTCCTGGCGAATCTGCTGGTGCAGCGCACGGATCGCGCCGATCACGCCGAAGTCGAGATAGCGGCGGTATACGAACGGCTTGACGATCGATTCGAGCTGCGCCGCCAGCCGCCGCGCCGCGTCGCTGTCGCCTTCGGATACGAGCCGCCCCTTGATCCACGCGTAGCGCTCCCATTCGCGCCCCTGCACGTAGAAATACTCCTCGAGCATCCCGAGACTGCAGACGAGCGGCCCCGAATCGCCGTTCGGGCGCAGCCGCATGTCGACGCGAAACACGTAGCCGTCGGCCGTGACCTCGGACAGCACGCCGATCAGGCGCCGACCGAGCCGCGTGAAATATTCCTGGGTGGACAGCGGCGAGCGCGTGCCGCCGGCCGTTTCCCCGTCGTCCTCGTAGACGAAGATCAGGTCGATGTCCGACGACACGTTCAGCTCGCGGCCGCCGAGCTTGCCCATCCCGACCACGCCGAGCACAACGCGCTGGCCGTCGGCGCCGCGCGGCTCGCCGTACATCGCCTCGAGCTCGGCCGACAGCAGCGCGAGCGAGCGCTGCACGGCCACTTCGGCGAGATCGGTCATCGCGCCCGTCACCTCGGCGACGCTCGCGACGCCGCGCAGGTCGCGCTCCGCGACCGCGCCGAACACCTCGATACGCAACTGCCGCAGCGCGCGCTTCAGTTGCTCGTCGCCCGGCGCGGCCGTGCCGGCCGGCGTGGCGAGCAGTTCGGTCAGGCGCGCGTCGAGTTGCGCGCGCGTGAGCGGCGCGGCGGCCCACGCGGCGATCTGGTCGGACAGCGCGGGACGCGCGGCGGCCGCGCGGGCGAGATAGCGGGAATAGGACGTGCTGATCAGGGCGGAAGCGTCGGTCATCGAAAAGCGGGCCTGGCAGTAAGGCCCCGCTGCGGGACAACGCGTGCGCGTCCCGCTGCCGACAGGCCCCTTGGACTCGGCGCGGTGTCGCGACGCGGGTGCGCCGCCGCGACAACCGCGCGCAGGAAAGCCCGTGCCGTGCGGGCTCAACGGCCGCCGGCACGAACCCGTGTGATACATTTCAACGTCAGTCTGCAAAACTACCATATCGCCGCCCTTCCGCCGCATGTCCGACCGTCAGGAATCCGCCGTAGCTGAGCCCGAAGCGGGACCTCCGAAGCACGATCATCCGGTCCTGCGTCGCGTGTTCAGGGTGACGCTGGCAGTCGGGATCGGCACGTACTTCGTCGCGTCCGGCGTGTTCCTCGGGATGCGCTACGTGCTGCTGCCGCGGATCGACGAATACCGCCCGCGCATCGAGCGCGCGGTGTCCGACAAGCTGCACGCGCAGCTTTCGATCGGCAAGCTGTCTCCGCACTGGTCCGGCATGCAGCCGGGCGTCGAAGTCGCCAACCTCACCATTCGCGGCCGTGACGGCCAGATCGCGCTGTCGGTCCCGCACGCGACGGCCGCGCTCTCGTGGATGTCGCTGCTGCGGCTGTCGCCCGCGCTGTCGAGCCTGATCGTCGACCATCCCGACCTCGTCGTCGCGCGCGCCGCCGACGGCTCGCTGAGCGTCGCGGGCGTCGGCGTCGCGACCACTCACGGCGGCAACGACACGTTCGGCACGTGGCTGCTGAAGCAGGAAGCGATCGTGCTGCGCAACGGCACGCTGCGCTGGCGCGACGCGCAGCACGACGCACCGGAACTCGCGCTGTCCGGCATCCGCCTCGCGGTGCTCAACCACGGCCGCGAGCACAAGGCCGCGCTGCAGGCGCCCGCGAACGGCACGCTGCTGCTCGGCCCACTCGATTTCCGCGCGCGTTTCCGCCACAAGCCGCTCGCGCCGATCGGCAAGCCGACGAACTGGACCGGCGACGCGTACCTGTCGACCGGCCCGGTCGACCTGCAGACGCTCGGCCGCTATCTCGACATCCCGCTCACGATCCACGCGGGCCGGATCGACAACGCGATCTGGGCGACCTTCCAGGACGGCCACCTGCGCTCCGCGGGCGGCGACCTGCAGGGCGCCGACGTCGTGCTGCGCGTGCGGCCGACCCAGCCGCGCCTCGACGTGCCGACGGTCGGGTTCGGCTGGGACATGGCGCTGGACGCCGGCCACGACTACACGCTGCACCTGACGCGCTTCAACGCGGAGCTCGGCCAGCCGCCGCTGCCGGACGGCACGCCGCTCGCCCGTTCGCTCGCGCTGTCGACGCTGACCGCCCGCTACCGCGTGCCGACCGCCGACCAGGGGCAGCTGCTGAGCGTCGTCGGCGACCGCGTCGATCTCGGCATCCTCAGCGAGTTCATCCGCGGGCTGCCGCTGCCCGCGCGGCTGCGCAACGAGCTGATCAAGCTCGACCCGCGCGGGATGGTGTCGAACTATCACATCGAGGTCGAACGCGCGAAGCCGGCGCGGGCCGAGCTCGCCGACGAAGAGCGGCGCACCGGCGCCGCGCCGATCGTCCGCTACCGCTTCCTCGGCGATCTGCAGGGCATCAGCGTCGCCGCGCAGGAGCCGCCGCCGGGTCTTTCCCCGCGCGGCCACCCGCGCGCCGGCTGGCCGGGCGTCGAGAATTTGTGGGGCCGCATCGATGCGAAGGAAACCGGCGGCACCGCGCACTTCGACACGGTCAATGCGGCGGTCACGGTACCCGGCGAATTCGACGAGCCGCGCCTGACCTTCGACCGGCTGCGCGGCAACGCGAAATGGGTGATCACGCCGGCGCCGGGCGAGAAGCACGCGCGCGTCGACGTGACGTTGCCCGACCTGTTCGTCGCGAACCCCGATGCGGAAATCGCGGTGTCCGGCACGTACACGAACCCCGGCCACGGCCGCGGCTCGCTCGACCTGCGCGCGGATTTCGCGCGCGCATCGGTGGCGCGCATCCCGCGCTACCTGCCGACCGGGATGTCCGAGCACCTGCGCGACTATCTCGGCCATGCGCTGCAGGACGGCCAGGTGACCAAGGGGGCGTCGATCGTCGCCCGCGGCCCGCTCGAGAAATTCCCGTTCGAACACGAGCCGGACGCCGGCGTGTTCCACATCGTCGCGCCGTTCACCGGCGGGCGCTTCGAGCCGACGCCGTACCCGCCGCGCAAGCTCGCGAACGGCACGCCGAGCGTCTGGCCCGCACTCGACGGAATCGACGGCGTGTTCGAGCTCGCGCAGAACAAGCTGCGCTTCGACATCGCGCGCGCGCACTACAAGCGCGTCGCGCTGACGAAGGTCGCCGGCTGGATCGACGATCTCGGCAATCCGTCGAAGTCGCCGCTCGTCATCGACGGCCATGCGCAAGGCCCGCTCGCGGACCTGATCGACTACGCGGACAACAGCTCGCTCGGCACGATGAGCGGGCACATCGGCCAGCGGATCGATGCGCAGGGGCCCGCGGCGCTCGCGCTCAAGATCACGATTCCGCAGCACGTTCCGCATCCGCATACGCACGTCGAGGGCACGCTCGCGTTCGGCGGCAACACGCTGTCGACCGACGGCGTGCCGCCGCTGTCCGCGCTGCGCGGCAGCGTGCGCTTCAGCGAGGCCGGCGCGTCGCTGCACGAGCTGTCGGGGCGCTTCCTCGGCGGCCCGGTGCGCGCGAACGGCAACTTCCAGTCGCACGGCCCGTACGCGGTGGACGTCGACGGCAAGCTCGCGCTCGACGCCGCGCGCGGCCTGAACCTGCGGGGCACGGCCGCGGCGCTGCTCGAGCACGTGGTCGGCGACGCGCCGTACCAGCTCGCCGTGCGCGGCGCGCCGGGCCGCTTGCCGGAGGTCACCGCGCATTCCGACCTGACGGGCGTCGCGCTGAATTTCCCGGCGCCGTTCGCGAAACCGGCCGGCACGCCGATGCCGTTCCGCTTCACGCTGCAGCCGGCCGCCCAGGCCGGCGGCAAGCGCCTCGAGCATGCCGACCTGACGCTCGGGCCCGTGTCCGCGACCTACCTGCTCGACGCGACGCCCGGCCAGCCGCTGCGCGCGGTGCGCGGCGCGATGGGCATCCATCGGATGCCCGATCTGCCGCAGGACGGCGTGAGCGCCGCCGTCGACGTCGACGAACTGGATGCCGACGCGTGGCTCGCGCTCGCCCGCACGCTGCAGCACGACACGCCGCGCGCGCCGGAGCCGCAGGCCGCGCCGCGCGTCGACGTCGCGAGCTTCACGCCGAAGCGCTTCGCGCTCCACTTCGGCACGCTGAAGCTGCTCAAGCGCAACTGGGAAAACGTGATCATCGGCGCGTCGCACGTCGACGAGCTGTGGCAGGCGAACATCGCGTCGAACCAGGTCTCGGGCTACCTGTCGTGGGCGCCGGGCGGCGGCCACAACGGTGCGGGCGTGCTGAACGCGCGGCTCGCGAAACTCGTGATCCCGCAGAGCGCGCAGCACGACCTCGTCGGCCGCGCGATGAACCTGCCGACGCCGACCGACCGGCCGATGCCGTCGGTCGACCTGATCGTCGACCAGGTCGTCGCGCGCGATCACGACATCGGCAGGCTCGTCGTCAACGCGCGCAACCTCGAGGAAGACGGCGTGCCGGTGTGGCAGCTCGACAAGTTCGAACTGGCGAACCCGGCCGCGAAGCTGACGGCGACCGGCAACTGGCGCACGTCGCGCCGCGCGCTGGCCCGCGGCGTCGACGAAAACGATGCGCCGCGCCGCAGCGTGTTCGACTTCAAGCTCGACGTCGGCAACGCGGGTGCGCTGCTCGACCTCGTCGGCCTGCCGCGCACGCTTGCAAACGGCCACGGCACCGTGACCGGCAAGGTCGGCTGGCGCGGCGGCCCGACCGCGGTCGATCTGCCGTCGCTCGGCGGCCAGGTCGCGCTCGACCTGGAGCACGGCCAGATCCTGAAGGTCGATCCGGGTGCCGCGAAACTGCTCGGCGTGCTGAGCCTGCAGAGCCTCGCGCGCTTCCTGACGCTGAATTTCCGCGACGTGATCGGCAAGGGACTGCCGTTCGACAAGATCACGGGCACCAGCCGGATCTCGAACGGGATCGCGCGCACCGACGACTTCTCGATGACGACGGCGCCGGCGAACGTGACGGTGCGCGGCGCGGTCGACCTCGGCGCCGAGACGCAGGACCTGCACGCGCACGTCGCGCCGAAGATCGGCGCCGGCACGGCGGCAATCGCGGCCGCGATCATCAATCCGCTGCTGGGTGTCGGCGTGCTGGCCGCGAACTACGCGCTGTCGGAGACGCTGTCGCACGCGTTCGCGCTCGACTACGCGATCACGGGCTCGTGGGCGCATCCGCACATCGAGCGGGTGCGAGGCGATCAGGGTAAGATGAATCACGGTCCGGCCGATGCGGCGAGCCACTGACGCGCGCAGGGTGCCGGGCCGCACCCCATTTATGACGCAACCGATCCAGCGATGACCGATCACACCCGTTCCGCCACGCCCTTTCGGGTCGCCGCGCTGCAGATGGTGAGCACGCCGGACGTCGCACGCAATCTCGCCGAAGCCGGCCGCCTGATCGCGGAAGCGGCCGGCGACGGCGCGCAGCTCGTCCTGCTGCCCGAGTATTTCTGCTTCATGGGCCATCGCGACACCGACAAGCTCGCGCTCGCCGAACCCTACCGCGACGGCCCGATCCAGCGCTTCCTGTCGGAGGCCGCGCACCGTCACGGCATCTGGGTGATCGGCGGCACGCTGCCGCTGAAGGCGCCGGAGCCCGATCGCGTGCTGAACACGACGCTCGTGTTCGACCCGAACGGTCAGGAAGCCGCCCGCTACGACAAGATCCACCTGTTCAACTTCGAGAAAGGCGACGAATCGTTCGACGAGGCGCGCACGATCCGCGCGGGCGACACGGTCGTCGCGTTCGACGCGCCGTTCGGGCGGGTCGGCCTGTCGGTCTGTTACGATCTGCGCTTTCCGGAGCTGTATCGCAGGATGGGCGACTGCGCGCTGATCGTCGTGCCGTCGGCGTTTACGTATACGACGGGCCGCGCGCACTGGGAAATGCTGCTGCGCGCGCGGGCCGTGGAGAACCAGTGCTACGTGCTCGCGGCCGCGCAAGGCGGCAAGCACGAGAACGGCCGGCGCACCTGGGGCCACAGCATGCTGATCGACCCGTGGGGCGAGATCGTCGCGGTCCGCGACGAAGGCGCGAGCGTCGTGACCGGCACGCTCGATCCGCAGCGCATCGCCGACGTGCGCCAGAGCCTGCCCGCGTGGCGGCATCGCGTGCTGGCCTGAACCGCTGAACCGCCCGGCGCTTGAAACGCCGCCCGGCCAACCCATCTGCCCAGAACGCACCCGACAACTTTTTGAGAACCCTCGATACCCGCATGAACATCATCGAACCCGGCATCCGCAATCTTGCGCTGGCGAAGGACATCCTCCTCACGCCGTACGGCCTCGACGAGAGCCTGCTCACGCGCACGATGGCCGACATCTTCACGCATCGCGTCGACTACGCCGACCTGTACTTCCAGGCGACCCGCAGCGAAGCGTGGAGCCTCGAGGAAGGCATCGTGAAGTCGGGCAGTTTCAGCATCGACCAGGGCGTCGGCGTGCGCGCGGTCGCGGGCGACCGCACCGCGTTCGCGTACTCGGACGACCTGTCGCCGGAAGCGATCGCACAGGCGGCCGCGGCCACCAAGGCGATCGCGGCGGCCGGCGGCGGCCGCCAGAAGATCAAGGCGGCGACCTCCCTGAAGGGCATCTCGGGCCGCGACCTGTACCTGCCGTCCGATCCGCTCGCGTCGCTCGACGCGACCGCCAAGGTCAAGCTGCTCGAGCGCATCGAGCAGATGGCGCGCGGGCGCGACCCGCGCGTCACGCAGGTGATGGCGGGCCTCGCCGGCGAATACGACGTCGTGCTGGTCGCGCGCAGCGACGGCGCGCTCGCGGCCGACATCCGCCCGCTGGTGCGCGTGTCGGTCACGGTGATCGCCGAACAGAACGGCCGCCGCGAGATCGGCTCCGGCGGCGGCGGCGGCCGCTTCGACTACGGCTACTTCACCGACGACGTGCTGTCGCGCTACGTCGACGACGCCGTGCACGCGGCGCTCGTCAACCTCGACGCGCGCCCCGCGCCGGCCGGCGCGATGACGGTCGTGCTCGGGCCGGGCTGGCCGGGCGTGCTGCTGCACGAGGCGATCGGCCACGGCCTCGAGGGCGACTTCAACCGCAAGGGTTCGTCGGCGTTCGCCGGCCGGATCGGCGAGCAGGTCGCCGCGAAGGGCGTGACGGTGGTCGACGACGGCACGCTGCCGAACCGCCGCGGCTCGCTGAACATCGACGACGAAGGCAACCCGACGCAGTGCACGACGCTGATCGAGGACGGCATCCTGAAGGGCTACATCCAGGACACGCTGAACGCGCGCCTGATGAAGATGCCCGTCACCGGCAACGCGCGGCGCGAGTCGTACGCGGCGCTGCCGATGCCGCGCATGACCAACACGTACATGCTGAACGGCGACAAGGATCCGCAGGAAATCATCGCGTCGGTGAAGAACGGCCTGTACGCGGTGAACTTCGGCGGCGGCCAGGTCGACATCACGAACGGCAAGTTCGTGTTCTCGGCGTCCGAGGCGTACATGATCGAGAACGGCAAGATCACCTACCCGGTGAAGGGCGCGACGCTGATCGGCAGCGGCCCGGAATCGCTGAAGTACGTGAGCATGATCGGCAACGACATGTCGCTCGACTCGGGCGTCGGCGTGTGCGGCAAGGAAGGCCAGAGCGTGCCGGTCGGCGTCGGCCAGCCGACCCTTCGGATCGACAAGATGACGGTCGGCGGTACGGCATAACCGCATCGCGGCGCAGACAATCCGCGCATTTTGGCAAAAGCACGCGGATTCTCCGCATTTTTGAGCACCCCCGGTTGCCAGCGACGCGGCGACCGGGTATAAATTCCGAATCAACTTTTTTTGACGAACCGAATCTCCGTCATGTCCGCCAAGTTTTATTTTTACTTTTTTTGGCATCTCAGACCGCTGGCGGATCGAGAGGGTTGATGGCGCGTGAAGCGCAACCGAAATTCCCGAAAAAACCGCCGGCGAACCCGGCGGTTTTTTTTCGCCCTTCGCCACCCGGTCGCCGCCGCAGCGGATCCCGCGGCCCCGACCGAAATCACTGAATCGCTTGAATCGATGAATCTGCCGCACGCGCACTGACCGAACGGCGCCCGCAAAACCAGGAGAAACAGCATGCCCCCGCACAACACCGACGACGTCCGCATCCGCGAACTCAAGGAACTGACGCCGCCCGCCCACCTGATCCGCGAATTCGCGTGCTCCGAGGCCGCGTCCGAGCTGATCTACAACTCGCGCCAGTCGATGCACCGCATCCTGCACGGGATGGACGACCGGCTGATCGTCGTGATCGGGCCGTGCTCGATCCACGATACGAAGGCGGCGATCGAGTACGCGGGGCGGCTCGTGAAGGAGCGCGAGCGCTTCAAGGGCGAGCTGGAAATCGTGATGCGCGTGTACTTCGAGAAGCCGCGCACGACGGTCGGCTGGAAGGGGCTCATCAACGATCCGCACCTCGACAACAGCTTCAAGATCAACGAAGGGCTGCGCACCGCGCGCGAACTGTTGCTGCAGATCAACGAGATGGGGCTGCCGGCCGCGACCGAATACCTCGACATGATCAGCCCGCAGTACATCGCCGACCTGATCTCGTGGGGCGCGATCGGCGCGCGCACGACCGAGTCGCAGGTGCACCGCGAGCTGGCGTCGGGGCTGTCGTGCCCGGTCGGCTTCAAGAACGGCACCGACGGCAACGTGAAGATCGCGGTCGACGCGATCAAGGCCGCATCGCAGCCGCACCATTTCCTGTCGGTGACGAAGGGCGGCCATTCGGCGATCGTGTCGACGGCCGGCAACGAGGACTGCCACGTGATCCTGCGCGGCGGCAAGACGCCGAACTACGACGCGGACAGCGTGAACGCCGCGTGCGCGGACATCGGCAAGGCCGGCCTCGCCGCGCGCCTGATGATCGACGCGAGCCACGCGAACAGCTCGAAGAAGCACGAGAACCAGATTCCCGTGTGCGCGGACATCGGCCGCCAGGTCGCGGCCGGCGACGAGCGCATCGTCGGCGTGATGATCGAGTCGCACCTCGTCGAGGGGCGCCAGGACCTGAAGGAAGGCTGCCCGCTGACCTACGGCCAGAGCATCACCGACGCGTGCATCGCGTGGGACGACAGCGTGAAGGTGCTCGAAGGCCTCGCGGAATCGGTGAAGGCACGGCGCGTCGCGCGCGGCAGCGGCAACTGACAGGCGATACCGGTCGTGACCGTGGCTTCCCGCTTGCCAGCGGGTTGCCATGGTTCGACTGCAGCCGGTATCCGGTCCTGCTAGGCTAGCTAACACGCCCTGGCTAACCGGAGGTACTCATGTCGACCGTCAACATGCATGATGCCAAGTCGCGGCTTTCAAGTCTCGTCGAGGCACTGGAACTGGGGCGCGAATCCGAAGTCGTGATCGCCCGCAATGGCCATCCGGTCGCCCGCATCGTTCCCTACACGGCGCCTCGCCGCATCGGCGCCGCTCGTCAGCTGCTTGCCGGCCTGAACATCCCGACGACCGTCGAAGCATTCAACGCCGGCGACGAATCGATTGCCGCCGATTTCGATGCCAGCGCCGAGCGAGGACTCGCGCGTGAAGCTGTTGCTCGACACGCATATCGCGCTGTGGGCGGCTGAAGGCGCGCCGCAACTGTCGCCGACCGCCGTCGCATTGATCGAGGATCCGCAGAACACGCTGTACGTCAGCGCCGCGTCTATCTGGGAAATCTCGATCAAGTATCGTAAAGGCAACCTCCCCGTTCATCCACGCGATGCCCGTTCGGCATTCCGGCTCGCTGGCTTCGCGGAATTGTCGATCAATAGCGATCACGCCGAGGCGGTCGCTGCGTTGCCGGATTTCCCTGACCATGCCGATCCGTTCGATCGCATGATGGTCGCGCAGGCGCTACATGAAGGCATGCCGCTCGTCAGTGCCGATCCGAAGGTATGGCGCTACCACGCAACACTGATGCTACGCGCCTGAAGTCGCCCGCCTGGCGCAGCACGAACAAAAGCCCGACTCGCGCCGGGCTTTTTCATTGCCTCGGCCGGAACCGGCCGTCAGATCCTCACTCGAGCGCACCCGAGCCGAAGATCTCGGTGTTGATGCGTTCCGGCGCGACGCCGAGCGCGACCAGCGCGTCGCGTTGCGCCTTCATGAACGCGATCGGGCCGCAGATGTAGTAGTCGGCGTCAGGCACAAGCGCGTATTGCTTCACGCGTTCCGGCGTCAGGCGCCCTTCGAGGTCGTGATCGACGCCAACCCGGTCGGTCGGCCCCACCAATTCATATAGCACCGTGCGCTTGACGTTCGCGTGTTCGCGCACCGTATCGTTCAGCCAGTCGCGGAACGCATGCACCGCGCCCGACCGGCATGCGTGGACGAACCGCACTCCACGCGTGCTGCCTTCGCCGACCAGCGTCGAGGCCATCGACACCATCGGCGTGAGCCCGACGCCGCCTGAGATCAGCACGACCGGCGTATCGGCGCCGCGCTTCAGCGAGAATTCGCCCATCGGCGCCGTCACCTCGACGATCGCGCCCTCCTCCACGCCGTCATGCATCAGCGTCGACACCTTGCCGGCCGGGATCACCTCCGGCTGGCCGGCCTCGCGCTTCACCGAGATGCGCAGCCACTTGCCGTGCGGCGCGTCGGACAGGCTGTACTGGCGCGGCTGATCGACGCCGAGATCGCCGACGAAGCGCTTCACCGTGACGTACTGGCCCGGCGCGAAGGTCGGCGCGTCGCCGCCGTCGGCGGGTGTCAGGTAGAACGACGTGATCTCGTCGCTCTCACGCACCTTGCGGGCAACCTTGAACGGACGGAAGCCGCTCCACGCTGCGCCCGCGTACAGGTCGGCCTCGGCGCCGATCAGGATCTGCGCGAGCTGGCCGTACGCGACGCGCCATGCCTCGAGCGTCTCGGCATCGACCGCATCGCCGAGCACTTCGACGATCGACGCGAGCAGGTTCTCGCCGACGATCGGGTAATGCTCGGGGCGGATGTTCAGGCTCGCGTGCTTGTGCGCGATGTGCGACACCGCCCCGCCGAGCGCGCCGAGGTTGTCGATGTTCGCCGCATACGCATAGACCGCCTTCGCGAGCGTTTCCGGCTGGCTGCCGGTCTTCTGGTGCGTCTGGTTGAACAGGTTCTTCAGTTCCGGATGCCGCGCGAACATGCGCTGGTAGAAATGCTTCGTGATCGTCGCGCCGTGCACGGCGAGGACAGGGGCAGTGGCCTTCACGCGAGCCATCTGGTCAGCGGTGATGTGGGTCATGTTCGTTCTCCGTTAAACATGCGCATACGATACATCTTTAAAAACAGACGTCCGTCGGGCAAATTGTCGCAGTGCGGAAACACGACGCCGGGCGTCAGCGGACGCGCCCGCGCTCCCACAGCACGTCCGAGCCGCCATCCGCGCGGTTCAGCACACGCGCCAGCACGAACAGCAGGTCCGACAGCCGGTTCACGTAACGCCGCGGCGCGTCATTGAGCGTGTCGGTGCGCCCGAGCGCGACGATCGAGCGCTCCGCGCGGCGGCACACCGTCCGGCAGACGTGCGCGAGCGACGCCGCACGCGAGCCGGCCGGCAGGATGAATTCCTTCAGCGGCGGCAGCGTCGCGTTGTAGTCGGCCAGCCACGTGTCGAGGCGCGCGAGGTGCGTGTCGTCGAGCACCGCATGGCCGGGAATGCACAGCTCGCCGCCGAGATCGAACAGGTCGTGCTGGATCGTGACGAGCGCCGTGCGCACGTCGTCCGGCAGCGTCTCGGCGAGCAGCACGCCAAGATTCGAGTTCAGTTCGTCGACGTCGCCGATCGCGGCGATCCGCGCGTCGTCCTTGCCGATGCGCCGGCCGTCGCCGAGGCCCGTGGTGCCGTCGTCGCCCGTGCGCGTCGCGATCTTGCTCAAGCGGTTGCCCATGCGAATGTCCTCTCGTGCGCGGCCGCGATGCGGCCCGGTTGGGTTGGTACGCGATTATCGCAGCCCGCGGCGGCGGGCGCAGCGGGCGTTCCAGCGTAGAATGGACCGAAAGTTTGACAAGCAGTCGTCAGGAGACATTCGTGAATCACCCTGCCCCGCCGGCCGCCACGCGCCGCCCGCTGCCCCCCGCCATGCTCGATGCGCTGCGCGCCGCCTTCGGCGAGCGCGTGTCGACCGCCGACGCCGTGCGCGCCCATCACGGCCGCGACGAATCGCCGTTCGATCCGCAACTGCCCGACGCCGTCGTGTTCGCCCGCAACGCCGATGAAGTCCGCGAAGTCGTGTCGCTGTGCGCGCTCTACAGCGTGCCGCTGATCCCGTACGGCGCCGGCTCGTCGCTCGAAGGCCATCTGCTCGCGGTGCGCGGCGGCGTCTCGCTCGACCTGTCGGAAATGAACCGCGTGCTGTCGATCAACGCGGAAGACCTGACGGTCACGGTCGAACCGGGCATCACGCGCAAGGCGCTCAACGAAGCGCTGCGCGACACCGGCCTGTTCTTCCCGATCGATCCGGGCGCCGACGCCAGCATCGGCGGGATGACCGCGACCCGCGCATCGGGCACCAACGCCGTGCGCTACGGAACCATGCGCGAAAACGTGCTCGGCCTGACCGCCGTGCTCGCCGACGGCCGCGTCGTGAAGACGGGTTCGCGCGCGCGCAAGTCGTCCGCCGGCTACGACCTCACGCGCCTGTTCGTCGGCTCCGAAGGCACGCTCGGCGTGATCACCGAGATCACGCTGCGCCTGCATCCGCTGCCCGAAGCCGTGTCGGCCGCGATCTGCACGTTCCCGTCGATGGGCGACGCGGTGCGCACGGTGATCGAAACGATCCAGATCGGCGTGCCGATCGCGCGCGTCGAATTCGTCGACGCGCTCGCAGTGCGCTCGATCAACCGCCATTCGAACCTGACGCTCGCCGAAGCGCCGACGCTGTTCTTCGAATTCCACGGCACCGAGGCCGGCGTGAAGGAACAGGCCGAGCTCGTGCAGGCGCTCGCGGGCCAGAACAACGGCCAGGGCTTCGAATGGGCGACCCGCCCCGAGGACCGCACGCGGCTCTGGGCCGCGCGCCACAACGCGTACTTCGCGATGCTGCAGCTGAAGCCCGGCTGCCGCGCGGTGACGACCGACGTGTGCGTGCCGATCTCGCAGCTCGCCGCGTGCGTCGAGGAAACCGAGATCGACCTGCGCGCATCGTCGCTGCCCTGCCCGATCGTCGGCCACGTCGGCGACGGCAATTTCCACGTCGCAATCCTGATCGATCCCGACAAGCCCGAGGAAATCGACGAAGCCGAACGCATCAACGACCGGATCGTCGAGCGCGCGCTGCGCCTCGGCGGCACCTGCACCGGCGAACACGGCGTCGGGCTGCACAAGATGCGCTTCCTGCCGAAGGAGCACGGCGACAACGCGATCGACGCGATGCGCGCGATCAAGCTGGCGCTCGATCCGCGCAACCTGATGAATCCCGGCAAGATCTTCACGTGCTGACACGGCGGCGCGCCGCCGCGCCCCGGCTGGAGACCCAATGAACGCTTCCGTCGAACTGTCGAGCGCGACCCGCGCGCAGCGCCAGCGCGAAGTCGTGCAGGCGCTGATGGCCGTGCTGCCGACGCATTGCCTGCTGTTCCGCGACGAAGACACCGCGCCGTACGAATGCGACGGCCTGTCGGCGTACCGCCGGCTGCCGCTCGCGGTCGCGCTGCCCGAAACCGAATCGCAGGTGCAGCGGATCGTGCAGATCTGCCGCCGCATGGAAGTGCCGATCGTGCCGCGCGGCGCCGGCACGAGCCTGTCCGGCGGCGCGCTGCCGATCGCGAACGGCGTCGTGCTGTCGCTCGCGCGCTTCACGCGCATCGTCGAGGTCGATCCGTACGCGCGCACGGCCACCGTGCAGCCCGGCGTGCGCAACCTCGCGATTTCGGAAGCCGCCGCGCCTTACGGGCTGTACTACGCCCCCGATCCTTCGTCGCAGATCGCCTGCACGATCGGCGGCAACGTCGCGGAAAATTCCGGCGGCGTCCATTGCCTGAAATACGGGCTGACGGTGCACAACGTGATGCGCGTGCGCGCGGTCACGATCGACGGCGAGGTCGTCGAATTCGGCTCGCTCGGTCTCGACGCGCCGGGCCTCGACCTGCTCGCGGTGATGATCGGCAGCGAAGGGATGTTCGCGATCGTCACCGAAATCACGGTGAAGCTGATCCCGAAACCGCAGACCGCGCAGCTCGTGATGGCGAGCTTCGACGATGTCGTGAAGGGCGGCGAGGCGGTCGCCGCGATCATCGCGTCGGGCATCATCCCGGCGGGGCTGGAGATGATGGACAAGCCGGCCACTCAGGCCGTCGAGGCGTTCACGCACGCGGGCTACGACCTCGATGCGAAGGCGATCCTGCTGTGCGAATCGGACGGCACGCCCGAAGAAGTCGCGGAGGAAATCGTCCGCATGACGGCCGTGCTGCGCGAGCATGGCGCGACGCGCATCCAGGTGTCGCGCAACGAAAGCGAGCGGCTGCGCTTCTGGTCCGGCCGCAAGAACGCGTTCCCGGCCGCCGGGCGCATTTCCGCCGACTATTACTGCATGGACGGCACCGTGCCGCGCCGTGCGATCGGCCCGCTGCTCGCCCGCATCGAGCAGCTCGAGACGCGCTACGGGCTGCGCTGCATCAACGTGTTCCATGCCGGCGACGGCAACATGCATCCGCTGATCCTCTACAACGCGAACGATCCGGACGAGCTGCACCGCGCCGAGCAGTTCGGCGCGGAAATCCTCGAATGCTGCGTGGAATTCGGCGGCAGCGTGACGGGCGAGCACGGCGTCGGCATCGAAAAGCTGAATTCGATGTGCGTGCAGTTCTCGCCGCAGGAGCGCGATGCGTTCTTCGCGGTCAAGCGCGCGTTCGATCCGGCCGGGCTGCTGAACCCCGACAAGGGCATCCCGACCCGCGCGCGCTGCGCCGAATACGGCCGCCAGCACGTGCGCGGAGGGCTGCTGCCGCACCCCGACCTGCCGCGCTTCTGAGCGCCGCGCGGTGCGCGGCCCGTGCCGCCGCGCGGGCCGCGATGTGCCGCCCTGCCCGCGCCGGCCGTGCGCGCGGCGACGCCCGCATGCATTCGTCATGCGTGGCTTAGGGATAGTCGCGATGTGGATTCGCGCCACCCCGGTACAATCGACCGGACAACAACGAGGCAGCAATACAACATGGAAGAGGACGACATCGTCGCCGGATGGGCCGAACGCGTCCGCGCCGCCAGTGCCGACGGCCGGCCGCTGCGGATTCGCGGCGGCGGCACCAAGGACTGGTACGGCCAGGCGCTGGACGGCGAAATACTCGACACGCGCGCGTTTCAGGGCGTCGTGTCGTACGACCCGGCCGAACTCGTCGTCACGGTCCGCGCGGGCACGCCGCTCGCGCAGCTTGAAGCCGTCCTCGCCGAGTGCGGCCAGATGCTGCCGTTCGAGCCGCCTCACTTCGGCCGCGCGGCCACCGTCGGCGGCTGCGTCGCGGCGGGCCTCGCGGGGCCGCGCCGCGCGACCTGCGGCGCGCCGCGCGATTTCGTGCTCGGCGTCACGCTGATGAACGGCCGCGGCGAAGCGCTGCGCTTCGGCGGGCAGGTCGTGAAGAACGTCGCCGGCTACGACGTGTCGCGGCTGATGGCCGGCTCGCTCGGCACGCTCGGGCTGATGCTCGAGCTGTCGATCAAGGTGCTGCCGGTGCCCGTCGCCGAAGTCACGCTGAAGTTCGAGATGACCGCGACCGACGCGGTGCGCAAGCTCAACGAATGGGGCGGCCATCCGCTGCCCGTCAGCGCGAGCGCGTGGCGCAACGGCACGCTCGTGCTGCGGCTGTCGGGCGCCGAGGCGGCCGTGAAATCGGCGAAGACGCTGCTCGGCGGCGAAGTCGTCGACGCGGTCGAGGCCGAGCGCTTCTGGGCAGCCGTGCGCGAGCACACCGACCCGTTCTTCAACGGCATCCCGCCCGGCTATGCGCTGTGGCGGCTCGCGCTGCCGTCGATCACCGAACCGATGCACCTGCCCGGCACCCAGCTGATGGAATGGGGCGGCGCGCAGCGCTGGTGGATCACCGACGCCGACGCGCAGACGGTGCGCATGAGCGCGAAGCAGGCCGGCGGCCATGCGACGCTGTTCCGCGCGGGCGAGTCGTACGACCGCAGCGCGGGCGTGTTCACGCCGCTGCCCGCGCCGCTGATGAAGATTCACCGCGGGCTGAAGGCTGCGTTCGATCCCGCGCGTATCTTCAACCGCGGCCGCCTCTATCCTGATCTCTGAGGGATCGATGCAAACGAACCTCGCCGATTTCATCCGCAATACGCCCGACGGCGACGAGGCCGACGCGATCCTGCGCAAGTGCGTGCATTGCGGCTTCTGCACCGCGACGTGCCCGACCTATCAGCTGCTCGGCGACGAACTCGACGGCCCGCGCGGCCGCATCTACCTGATCAAGCAGATGGTCGAAGGCGCGCCCGTCACGCGCAGCACGCAGCAGCACCTCGACCGCTGCCTCACCTGCCGCAGCTGCGAGACGACCTGCCCGTCGGGTGTCCAGTACGGCCGGCTCGTCGAAATCGGCCGCAAGCACGTCGAGGCGCAAGTGCAGCGCCCGGTGCAGCAACGACTCGTGCGCCGCGTGCTCGCCAGCCTCGTGCCGAACGCGGCGCTGTTCTCGCCGCTCATGCGGCTCGGCCAGCACATGCGGCCGCTCTTGCCGAAACGGCTGCGCGACAAGGTGCCGCCGCGCACGCGGCTGCTCGAATGGCCGCAGCGCCCCCATTCGCGCAAGATGCTGATGCTCGCCGGCTGCGTGCAGCCGTCGATGCTGCCGAACATCAACATCGCGACCGCGCGCGTGCTCGACGCGCTCGGGGTCGAGACGATCGTCGCGCCCGACGCGGGCTGCTGCGGCGCGATCCGCCTGCACCTGAACTATCACGACGAGGCGCTCGACGACGCGCGCCGCAACATCGACGCGTGGTGGCCGTACGTCGAGCAAGGCGCCGAGGCGATCGTGATGAACGCAACGGGCTGCGGCGCGACGGTGCTCGAATACGCGCACCTGCTGCGCGACGATCCGGCCTATGCGGAGAAGGCGCAGCGCATCGTCGCGCTGACGCGCGACATCTCCGACGTGCTGCTCGCGTTCGAGGCCGAGATCGCGACGCTCGCGCGGCGCCGCGCGATCCATACCGTCGCGTACCACCCGCCGTGCACGCTGCAGCACGGCCAGCAGTCGCGCGGCAAGGTCGAGCGCCTGCTCGAGACGCTCGGCATCGACGTGCGGCTGCCGGCCGACAGCCATCTGTGCTGCGGCTCGGCCGGCACCTATTCGCTGACGCAGCCGTCGCTGTCGTACCGGCTGCGCAAGCAGAAACTGCTGAAGCTGCAGGCACTCGAGCCGCAGATGATCGTGTCCGGCAACGTCGGCTGCATCGCGCACCTGCAAAGCGGCACGCAGATTCCGGTCGCGCACTGGATCCAGCTCGTCGAACATCTGCTGTACGGCTGACGCGGATGGCCGGCCCCGCCGGCGCCCCGTCCGTATAATGGGCGAACCGATGCGGCGCGTGCCGTGCCGCACCCGCTGCCGCATTCGTCACCGCATTCGCCGCCGTACTCGCTTCCCGTGCCTGCTTCCGTGCCCGTCATGTCCGATTTCGCACTCCGTCTCGATTCCGTTCACCGCCGCATCGCCGACGCCGCCCGCGCGGCCGGCCGCGATCCCGCCACCGTCTCGCTGCTCGCCGTGTCGAAGACGTTTCCCGCCGACGACGTGCGCGCCGCGCATGCGGCCGGCCAACGCGCGTTCGGCGAGAACTACGTGCAGGAATCGATCGACAAGATCGACGCGCTCGCGGATCTGCGCGCCGCGCTCGAATGGCATTTCATCGGGCCGCTGCAATCGAACAAGACGCGCCCGGTCGCCGAACGGTTCGACTGGGTCCATTCGGTCGACCGGCTGAAGATCGCGCAGCGCCTCGCCGAACAGCGCCCCGCGCACCTGCCGCCGCTCAACGTATGCGTGCAGGTGAACATCAGCGGCGAGGCGTCGAAGAGCGGTGTCGCGCCGGCCGACGTGGCCGACGTCGCGCGCGCGGTCGCCGCGCTGCCGGCGCTGCGCCTGCGCGGCCTGATGGCAATTCCCGAGCCGGCCGACGATATCGATGCGCAACGCGTGCCGCATCGCACGCTGCGCGCGCTGTACGACGCATTGCGTGCCGACGGCCTGCCGCTCGACACATTGTCGATGGGCATGTCCGCCGATCTCGAGGCCGCGGTGCTCGAAGGCGCGACCATCGTGCGCGTCGGCACCGCAATCTTCGGCGCCCGCGATTATTCGCACTGAGCGCCGCCCTTTTCCGCCTTCCCGTTCACTCACTTGCTCAATTCGACACCATGAAAATCGCATTCATCGGCGGCGGCAACATGGCCGCGGCCCTGATCGGCGGCCTGATCAAGCGCGGCGTCGCCGCTGACGGCCTGTATGCCATCGACGTCAACGAAGACGCCCGCGCGCGCACCGCGCAGCAGTTCGGCATCCGCACCGGCGCGGCCGTCGACGCGACGCTCGCGGACTACGACGCGATCGTGCTCGCGGTGAAACCGCAGGTGCTGAAGGACGTCGCGCAGGCGCTCGCGCCGCACCTGACGTCGCAGCTCGTGATCAGCATCGCGGCCGGCATCCGCGGCACCGACCTCGCCCGCTGGCTCGGCGACTACGCACGCGTCGTGCGCACGATGCCGAACACGCCGGCGCTGGTCGGCATGGGCGTGACGGGCCTCGCCGCGCTGCCGGGCGTCGACGCGGCCGGTCGCGAGCTCGCGTCGAACGTGCTCGGCGCGGTCGGCGAGATCGTCTGGTTCGACGACGAAGCGCAGCTCGACGCGGTCACGGCGATCTCGGGCAGCGGCCCGGCGTACGTGTTCTATTTCATCGAAGCGCTGCAGGAAGCCGCGCGCCGCCTCGGCATGAACGACGAACAGGGCCGCGCGCTCGCGGTCGCGACGTTCGCGGGCGCCGCGCAACTCGCCGCGCAGTCGGGCGAACCGGCGAGCGTGCTGCGCGAGCGTGTGACGTCGAAGGGCGGCACGACGGCCGCCGCGCTCGCGTCGTTCGACGCGCAAGGCGTGAAGGAAGCGATCGTGCGCGGCGCGCTCGCGGCCGAGGCACGCGCGAAGGAAATGGGCGACGAGCTCGGTCGCGCGTAAGCGCCGCGTCGTCGGCCGGGCGTGCCCGGCAGCGCCAACAAAAAAAGCGGCCGCGGCCGCTTTTTTGTTGGCATCGCGCGCCGGCGAGGCGCCCGTACCGCTTCAATTGGCAGCCGGCCCCGCCAGCAGGTAATGCACGGCGATCCCCGCGAACAGCACGCCGCCGAGCCAGTTGTTGTGCCGGAACGCCGCGAAGCACGGCATCCGCTCGCGATCCTTGATCAGCGTGTAGTGATACAGCGCGCAGCCGACCGCCGCCGCCCAGCCGGCCCAGTACGCGAGACCGAAGCCGAGCGTCACGCCGATCCACACGTAGATGCCGAGCGTCACCGCATAGCACGCCATCACGGCCGCGACGTCGAAGCGGCCGAACGTCAGCGCGGACGTGCGAATGCCGATCTTGATGTCGTCGTCGCGGTCGACCATCGCGTATTCGGTGTCGTACGCGACCGACCAGAAGATGTTCGCCACCAGCATCACCCACGCGAGCGTCGGCACCGTGTCCTGCACGGCCGCGAACGCCATCGGGATGCCGAAGCCGAACGCGATGCCGAGATACGCCTGAGGAATCGCGAAGAAACGCTTCATGAACGGGTACGAGCCGGCGACGAACAGCGCGACGACCGACAGCTCCTTCGTCAGCGTGTTGAGCGGCAGGATCAGCAGGAACGCGATGAACGACAGCACCACCGCGATCGCGACGGCTTCCCATGCGCGGATCTTGCCCGACGTCAGCGGCCGGTCGGCCGTGCGCTTCACGTGACGGTCGAAATCGCGGTCCGCATAGTCGTTCATCGCGCAGCCGGCCGAGCGCATCAGCAGCGTGCCGAGCGCGAAGATCACCAGCAGCGGCCAGCGCGGATGACCGTCCGACGCGATCCACAGCGCGTTGAGCGTCGGCCAGAGCAGCAGCAGGCTGCCGATCGGCTTGTCCATCCGGACGAGCCGCAGATACAGGGGAAAGCGGGCGAGCATGGCGAACCACCGGGAAGAGAATCCCGGCATTTTAGAGCCGAGCGGCGGTTCGCGTCATGTCGGGACGGCCCGCAGCCGGGTGAGGCGGCACGCGCGCAGGCTGCTCGGGCCCGCTGCACGCGGCCGAGCAGCCACATACGTCAATCAGGGGACAGATGCATGGGCGGGGCGGGGCGGGGCGGGACCCGCCCTGCCCGACATTCGATGCCGATGCGGGCAATCCGACCCCGCTTCGACTTCGGGACACCGCCCAGTTGACACCGGCCGCACGACGCACGGCCCGTCACGCCGGATTCAGGCAAGCAGCGACCGCAGCATCCACGCGGTCTTTTCATGCGTCTGCAGGCGCTGCGTCAGCAGGTCGGCGGTCGGCTCGTCGCTCGCCGCATCGGCGATCGGGAAGATTTCGCGCGCAGTGCGCACGACCGTCTCGTGCCCTTCGACGAGCTGGCGGATCATCTCTTCGGCCGCCGGCACGCCGTTCGCTTCCGACACCGACGACAGCTTCGCGAAATCCGCGAACGTGCCCGGCGCGACGACGCCGAGCGTGCGAATGCGCTCGGCGACCAGGTCGACCGCGAGCCACAGTTCGTTGTACTGCTCTTCGAACATCAGATGCAGCGTGTTGAACATCGGACCCGTGACGTTCCAGTGGAAGTTGTGGGTCTTCAGGTACAGCGAAAACGTATCGGCGAGCAGACGCGACAGGCCGTCCGCGATCTTCTTGCGGTCCTTGTCGCTGATGCCGATGTTGATCTGCGTGGCGTTGCCTTTCCTGGCCATCTTCGGGACTCCTCATTCGAAATGTTGAACCGGCGAAAACGCGTCGAGCAATCCGCATGCCGCGCCGTGCGGCATCCGTTCGCGACGTGCCAGTCTAGCGCGGCGCGCGATTCGCTGCGCTCAGCCGCCGAGCGCGTGCAGCGCCTGCGCGACCAGCTCGGCCGCCCCGCCGATGACGATCGCGAAACCGACGATACGGCGCGCCAGCTCGGCCGGCGTGAACGCGGCGCGCATGTTCAGCATCATTTGCGTCATGGTCGTCACTCCTTCGACAAGACCTCGAATCGGAAGAAAAAACGGCCGGTCGTGCGACCGGCCGTTTCACGTTTACAGCGTGACTGCGTCAGCGCATCGCGACTTTCACGCGAGGTCGAAGCGGTCGAGGTTCATCACCTTGTTCCAGGCCGCGACGAAATCGCGCACGAACTTCTCGTGCGCGTCGGCGCTGCCGTACACCTCGGCCAGCGCCCGCAGCTGCGAGTGCGAACCGAAGATCAGGTCGACGCGCGTGCCGGTCCACTTGACCTGGCCCGTCGCCCGGTCGCGCCCTTCGAACACGTCGTTCGCGGCCGACACCGGCTTCCACTCCGTGCCCATGTCGAGCAGGTTCACGAAGAAGTCGTTGGTCAGCGCGCCCGGACGATCGGTGAACACGCCGTGCTTTGCGTCACCGACGTTCGCGCCGAGCACCCGCAGGCCGCCGACGAGCACCGTCAGCTCCGGCCCGCTCAGCGTCAGCAGCTGGGCCTTGTCGACCAGCAGCGCCTCGGCCGGCGTCTTGTACGCGTGCTTCAGGTAGTTGCGGAAACCGTCCGCAACCGGCTCGAGCACGGCCATCGCCTCGATGTCGGTCTGCTCTTGCGACGCGTCCATCCGGCCCGGTGCGAACGGCACCGTCACCGCGACACCCGCGTTCTTCGCGGCCTGTTCGACGCCGGCTGCACCGGCGAGCACGATCAGGTCGGCGAGCGATACCTTCTTGCCGCCCGTCTGCGCATCGTTGAACGCCTTCTGCACGCCTTCGAGCGTCTCGAGCACCGCGGCAAGTGCCGCCGGCTGATTCACTTCCCAGTCCTTCTGCGGGGCGAGGCGGATGCGCGCGCCGTTCGCGCCGCCACGCTTGTCCGAACCGCGGAACGTGGAAGCCGACGCCCACGCGGTCGACACGAGCTGCGCGACCGACAGGCCCGACGCGAGCACCTTCGCCTTCAGCGCCGCGACGTCGGCGGCGTCGATCAGCGGGTGGTCGACGGCCGGGATCGGGTCTTGCCACAGCAGTTGCTCGGTCGGCACTTCCGGGCCCAGATAGCGCGCACGCGGACCCATGTCGCGGTGCGTGAGCTTGAACCAGGCGCGCGCGAACGCGTCGGCGAACTCGGCCGGGTTCTCGTAGAAGCGGCGCGAGATCTTCTCGTAGGCCGGGTCGAAACGCAGCGACAGGTCGGTCGTCAGCATCGTCGGGCGATGCTTCTTCGCCGGATCGAACGCATCGGGAATCACCTCGTCGGCGCCCTTCGCAACCCACTGGTGCGCGCCGGCCGGGCTCTTCGTCAGTTCCCATTCGTAGCTGAACAGGTGCTTGAAGAAGTCGTTGCTCCACTTCGTCGGCGTCGACGTCCACGTGACTTCGAGGCCGCTCGTGATCGCGTCGCGGCCCTTGCCCGATGCGTACGTGCTCTTCCAGCCGAGGCCCTGCTGCTCGATGGCCGCCGCTTCCGGCTCGGGGCCGACGTTCGTGGCGGGGCCGGCGCCGTGCGTCTTGCCGAACGTGTGGCCGCCGGCGATCAGCGCGACCGTCTCTTCGTCGTTCATCGCCATCCGCGCGAACGTCTCGCGGATGTCGCGGGCCGCCGCGACCGGGTCGGGGTTGCCGTCCGGGCCTTCCGGGTTCACGTAGATGAGGCCCATCTGCACGGCCGCGAGCGGGTTCTCGAGATCACGGTCGCCCGAGTAGCGGCTGTTCGGGCCGCCGCTCAGTTCCAGCCAGATCTTTTCCGAACCCCAGTAGACGTCGTCCGGTTCCCACGTGTCGACGCGGCCGCCCGCGAAGCCGAAGGTCTTGAAGCCCATCGATTCGAGCGCGACGTTGCCGGTCAGGATCATCAGGTCGGCCCACGAGATGTTGCGGCCGTACTTCTGCTTGATCGGCCACAGCAGCCGGCGCGCCTTGTCGAGGTTGCCGTTGTCCGGCCAGCTGTTCAGCGGCGCGAAGCGCTGTTGCCCGCCGCCCGCGCCGCCGCGGCCGTCGGCGGTCCGGTACGTGCCGGCGCTGTGCCAGGCCATCCGGATGAACAGGCCGCCGTAGTGGCCGAAGTCGGCCGGCCACCAGTCCTGCGACGTGGTCATCAGCGCCTGCAGATCGCGCTTCACCGCCGCGAGGTCGAGCTTCTTGAACGCTTCCGCGTAGTCGAAATCCTTGTCCATCGGATCGGACAGCGCCGAGTGCCGGTGCAGGATGTTGAGATTGAGCTGGTTCGGCCACCAGTCCCTGTTCGACGTGCCGCCGGCCGCCGTATGGTTGAACGGACACTTCGATTCGGTCGACATGCTTTTTCTCCTTTGCTTGACTCGTAAGCCCCCACTTGCCGGGCGCGGTTCATGGAGCATTGCGGGGGGATGAAACGGAACAGGTTGATCCTGTCGTACTACGGGGTGTCAGGCCGCGCGGCCTTCGATGCGGGTTGCGGGACTTCGGACATGCAACGCTCCCTCATGGCTGAACGGCGGTGAGTCGGGGAACACCGAACCGGCATGCAACGGCACTCATCCGCCATACGTACGGTCCGCCAGGTACGCGAACGCAATCGGGCGCAGGCTCCGGGCCGCGGCCCTCGCACGATTGACGACCTCGTCGCGCGACGGGATGTTCCGCTGCGCGTGCTGCAGTACCGACCGCATCATGACATCCTCCTTTGACGCTTGCATTCAACGTGCGAATCGAACCGCCGATCCGACGCAATCCATGGAAATGATTCTAATTACGTCTATCGATATTTTGAATTTAATAAATTTCATCTATTCGATAGGCAAAAATAAACGGGGTCGCCAGACCCCGTTCATCCGCCTGCCTCGGGAGCACTGCTCCCTGATCAGTTCACTCAGTTCATCGTCGCCGGCATGTCGAGCTTCGCGACGCCCGGCAGCTCGCACGCGGCGATCGCCTCGCTGATCGCGTCGATCGCGGGCATTCGCGTGAAGCTCTTGCGCCACACCAGCACGACGCGGCGATCCGGCACCGGTTCGTTGAACGGCACGTACGACAGCAACTCGGCGTCGGGGCCGTTCGCGCGCGGACCAACCTCGGCGACCGACATCCGCGGCAGCACCGTGATGCCGACGCCGCTCGCGACCATGTGGCGAATGGTTTCGAGCGACGAGCCCTCGAAGGTCTTCTGGATGCCGTCGGCCGTCTGCGAGAAGCGCATCAGCTCCGGGCACACGCCGAGCACGTGATCGCGGAAGCAATGGCCGTTGCCGAGCAGCAGCATCGTTTCCTGCTTCAGGTCCTCGGCATCGATTTCCTCGCGCTTCTCCCACGGATGGCCGGCCGGCAGCGCGACGACGAACGGCTCGTCGTACAGCGGCCGCACCATCAGGCCGGTTTCGGGGAACGGCAGCGCCATGATCGCGGCGTCGATCTCGCCCTGCTTCAGCAGTTCGAGCAGCTTCAGCGTGTAGTTTTCCTGCAGCATCAGCGGCATCTGCGGCACGCGCTGGATCATCTGCTTGACGAGCGTCGGCAGCAGGTACGGCCCGATCGTGTAGATCACGCCGAGCCGGAACGGGCCGACGAGCGGGTCCTTGCCCTGCTTCGCGATCTCCTTGATCGCGAAGGTCTGCTCGAGCACGCGCTGCGCCTGCGTGACGATCTGGTCGCCGATCGGGGTCACGCTCACTTCGCTCGCGCCGCGCTCGAAAATCTGCACGTTGAGCTCGTCTTCGAGCTTCTTGATCGCCACCGACAGCGTCGGCTGGCTCACGAAGCACGCTTCGGCCGCGCGACCGAAGTGCCGTTCGCGCGCGACCGCGACGATGTATTTCAATTCAGTCAGGGTCATTGTGGGTCAATCAGGGATATACAGGCGATAGGTTTAATTTATACACCCGTTGGCACCGGTTCGCCAAGTTTCTCTGTATCGCAACGCGCCGAATCAACGCTGAATGGCGGTTTTAAATCCGACCCTGAATGCGCGAATCAGGCCTTCAGATATTGCTCGCGCGCGCCGAGCCAGCGGGCGAGATGCTGCGTGACCACGTCGGGATACGCGGCGATCAGCCGCGCCGCCGCGTCGCGGGCCGGATCGATCAGCCAGCCGTCGGTCTCGAGGTTCGCGAAGCGCAGCATCGCCGCGCCGGACTGGCGCGCGCCGAGGAATTCGCCGGGGCCGCGGATCTCGAGGTCGCGCCGCGCGATCTCGAAGCCGTCGGTCGTCTCGCGCATCGTCTTCAGCCGCTCGCGGCCGGTCAGCGACAGCGGGCCCGTGTACAGCAGCACGCACACCGACGCCGCGGTGCCGCGCCCGACGCGGCCGCGCAGCTGGTGCAGCTGCGCGAGGCCGAAGCGCTCCGCGTGCTCGATCACCATCAGCGAGGCATTCGGCACGTCGACGCCGACTTCGATCACGGTCGTCGCGACGAGCAGCTGCACGTCGTTGCGCGTGAAGGCCTCCATCACGGCCGCCTTGTCGGCCGGCGACAGCCGCCCGTGCACGAGCCCGACCTTCAGCTCGGGCAGTGCCGCGGCCAGCGTTTCATAGGTTTCGACGGCCGTCTGCAGCTGCAGCGTCTCGCTCTCCTCGATCAGCGGACACACCCAGTACACCTGGCGGCCGGTCAGCGCGGCCTCGCGCACGCGGGCGATCACCTCCTCGCGCCGCGCGTCGCCGACGAGGCGCGTCAGCACCGGCGTGCGGCCCGGCGGCAGCTCGTCGATCGTCGACACCTCGAGGTCCGCGTAATACGTCATCGCGAGCGTGCGCGGGATCGGCGTGGCCGACATCATCAACTGGTGCGGCTGGAAATCGCGCGCGCCGTTGGCCGCGTTCGCGGCCTTCGCGCGCAGCGCGAGACGCTGCTCGACGCCGAAGCGGTGCTGCTCGTCGACGATCACGAGGCCGAGCCGCGCGAATTCGACGGTGTCCTGGATGATCGCGTGCGTGCCGATCACGAGCTGCGCGGTGCCGAGCGCCGCGGCCTCGATCGCCGCGCGCTTCTCCTTCGCCTTCAGGCTGCCCGCGAGCCATGCGACCGTGACGCCGAGCGGCTCGAGCCATGCGCGCAGCTTGCGCGCATGCTGTTCCGCGAGGATTTCGGTCGGCGCCATCAGCGCGGCCTGGTAGCCGGCGTCGATCGCCTGCGCGGCCGCCAGCGCCGCGACGACCGTCTTGCCGCTGCCGACGTCGCCCTGCAGCAGCCGCTGCATCGGGTGTGCGAGCGTGAGGTCGTGCGCGATCTCGTCGACGACGCGCGACTGCGCGCCCGTCAGCGTGAACGGCAGCGCCGCGTAAAGGCGTGTGGTCAGCGCATCGGCATCGGTCGCGGCGCGGCGCGGCATCGCGGGCGCCGCGCGCGTGCGTCGCTCCTCGTGCGCGCGCTTGAGCGACAGCTGCTGCGCGAGCAGCTCCTCGAACTTGATGCGGGTCCACGCCGGATGCGAGCCGTCCATCAGCGCGGCTTCGTCGGAATCGACGGCCGGGTGGTGCAGGATGCGCACGGCCTGCGCGAGCGTCGGCACGCCGAGCGGCTTCAGGTAGTCGCGCTCGATCTCGGGCGGCAGCAGCTCGGGCAGCGGCGTGCGCTCGACCGCGTTCTCGATCGCCTTGCGCAGATACGCCTGCGACACGCCGGCCGTGCTCGGATAGACGGGCGTGAGCACCTGCGGCAGCGGCGCATCGGCCTCGACGACACGCACGGCCGGATGCACCATCTCCATCCCGAAGAAGCCGCCGCGCACGTCGCCGCGCACGCGCAGCCGCTGGCCGACGGCCATCTGCTTGACCTGCGAGCCGTAGAAATTGAGGAAGCGCAGCACGAGCTGCTCGCCGTCGTCGTCCTGGATCTTCACGACGAGCTGACGACGCGGCCGGTACGCGACCTCGTTGTCGAACACGACGCCTTCGGTCTGCGCGATGCCGCCCGGCAGCAGTTCGCCGATCGGCGTGAGCGTGGTTTCGTCCTCGTAGCGCATCGGCAGATGCAGCACGAGATCGATCGAGCGCGTGAGGCCGAGCTTCGCGAGCTTGTCGACGGTCTTCACGGGTTTGTCGGCGGCCGGCTTCTTCTTGCGTTTCGCACCGGAGGGTCCAGCTGCGCCCGCCTCGTCGCTGCCCGCGCCCGGTTCGGCGTCGGGCGCGGCCGCGGCCGGCTGCGCGAGCCGGCCGTCGGCACCGCGCTTCGGGCCCGTGCGGCGCGGCGCGATACTGCGCGGCGGCTCGTGCTCCCCCGCGCTGCGCGCGGGCAACGCGGCATCGTCCGCGTCGAACGGATCGGCGGAATCGGCAACGGCGGCGGTGGAACGGCGTGGTGACACAGGCATCGGATCGTCTGGGTGCTTCGCAAGGCAAGTACAATAGCGGCTTTCACGTCGTCCGAACGAACGACGCCGGCCAGGCCGCGCATCCCGCCATCATAGCGGCTCGCGCGCCCCATTCATGCGTTTCCGCCCTGTCGGCGGCGCCCGCCGGCCGTTTCGAACCAGCCCGCATGTTCACGCTTTCCGATTTCGATTTCAATCTGCCTCCCGAGCTGATTGCGCAAACCGCGCTGCCCGACCGTACCGCGAGCCGCCTGCTCGAGGTCGACGGCACCGTCGAGCCCGCGCGCCTCGTCGACCGCCGCTTCGCCGAGCTGCCGTCGTGCATCGCGCCCGGCGACCTGCTCGTGTTCAACGATACCAAGGTCCTGAAGGCACGTTTCTTCGGCCAGAAGGCCAGCGGCGGCAAGATCGAGGTACTGATCGAGCGCGTGACCGGCACGCACACCGCGCTCGCGCAGATCCGCGCGAGCAAGTCGCCGGGCGCCGGCACGACGCTGCGCCTCGCCGACGCGTTCGACGTGACGGTCGGCGAGCGCGTCGAGCCGTTCTTCACGCTGCATTTCCCGGCGCCGTGCCTCACGCTGATCGAGCAGCACGGCCGCCTGCCGCTGCCGCCGTACATCGAGCACGACGCCGACGCGAACGACGAGACGCGCTATCAGACCGTCTACGCGAGCAATCCGGGCGCGGTCGCCGCGCCCACGGCCGGGCTCCATTTCGACCGGCCGCTGCTCGAGAAGCTCGACGCGATGGGCGTCGAGCGCGCGACGCTGACGCTGCACGTCGGCGCCGGCACGTTCCAGCCGGTGCGCGTCGAGAACCTCGCCGAGCACAAGATGCACAGCGAGTGGTACGACCTGCCGCAGTCGCTCGTCGACAAGATCGCCGCGACCCGCGCGCGCGGCGGCAACGTGATCGCGGTCGGCACGACCTCGATGCGCGCGCTCGAAGCCGCGGCGCGCAGCGCCGACGAAGCCGACCGCCCGCTCGCGGCGACGCAGGCCGAGACCGACATCTTCATCACGCCCGGCTACGCTTTCCGGGTCGTCGACCGGCTCGTCACGAACTTCCACCTGCCGAAGTCGACACTGCTGATGCTGGTGTCGGCGTTCGCGGGCGTCGAGACGATCCGCGCCGCGTACCGGCACGCGATCGACGCACGCTACCGCTTCTTCAGCTACGGCGACGCGATGCTGCTCACGCGGCGCGATACGCCGGAGGCGCCGCGCGCGTAAGCGCGGCAGGTGCGAAGACACGCCGGCCCGCGCCGGCCCGCGACCGCGCTGCGGCCGCTGAGCTTCGCGCCGTCGCGCGCCGCGCCGTTGTCCCCGCGCTGTCGCCCCCGCTTTCCTGCGGTACGCGCTACGATGGCGCGCACCCGCTTTTCCCCGCCGCCGGTTGCCCGGCGGCGTTTCCAACATGCGCCGGACTGTTCTCCGGTGGCAAGGAGAATGACGCGATGACCGAAGGTTCATCCCACGATACGCACGCTCATCCGCACGCCCCCGTGCAGGACCGCCCCGCGAACGGGCTCGAATTCGAACTGCTGACGACCGACGGCCATGCGCGCCGCGGCCGCGTGAAGCTCAACCACGGCGTGGTCGAGACGCCGATCTTCATGCCGGTCGGCACGTACGGCACCGTGAAGGCGATCCAGCCGCGCGAGCTGCACGAGATCAAGGCCCAGATCATCCTCGGCAACACGTTCCACCTGTGGCTGCGCCCGGGCCTCGACACGATCGACGCGCACGGCGGCCTGCACGGCTTCATGGGCTGGAACAAGCCGATCCTGACCGACTCGGGCGGCTTCCAGGTGTTCTCGCTCGGCGACCTGCGCAAGATCACCGAGGACGGCGTGACGTTCGCATCGCCGATCAATGGCGACAAGCTGTTCCTGTCGCCGGAAGTGTCGATGCAGATCCAGAAGGTGCTGAACTCGGACATCGTGATGCAGTTCGACGAGTGCACGCCGTACGCGACCAACGGTGTGCCGACCACGCACAAGGAAGCGGCCGAGTCGATGCGCATGTCGCTGCGCTGGGCGAAGCGCTCGCTCGACGAGTTCGACCGGCTCGGCAACCCGAACGCCCTCTTCGGGATCGTCCAGGGCGGGATGTTCGAGGACCTGCGCGACGAATCGCTCGCGGGCCTCGCGGAGCTCGACTTCCACGGCCTCGCGATCGGCGGGCTGTCGGTCGGCGAGCCGAAGGAAGACATGATGCGCGTGCTGCAGCACGTCGGCCCGAAGCTGCCGGCGCACAAGCCGCACTACCTGATGGGCGTCGGGACGCCGGAGGACCTGGTCGAGGGCGTCGCGAACGGCATCGACATGTTCGACTGCGTGATGCCGACCCGCAACGCGCGCAACGGCTGGCTGTTCACGCGCTTCGGCGACGTGAAGATCCGCAACGCGACGCACAAGAACTCGCTGAAGCCGCTCGACGCCAGCTGCACGTGCTACACGTGCCAGAACTTCTCGCGCGGCTACCTGCATCACCTGCACCGCGTCGGCGAAATCCTCGGCGCGCAGCTCAACACGATCCACAACCTGCACTACTACCTGCAGCTGATGAGCGAGATCCGCGACGCGATCGAGACCCATACGTTCGACGCATTCCGCCAGCGCTTCGCAGAGGATCGCGCGAGAGGGGTCGACTGACGGGCCGGCGGCCCGCAGCGCGCCCGTCACATAGGACGTGTACTAAATAATGCGTTCTGAGTGCCGGTCGCGACCGCCAAACATTACAATTGCCTTTCCAAACGAGTCGCAACGGTGTCGTTTCACGCTTAACAGCTTGATCCGAAAGCGCATTTGCCGAGCCGTTCGCGCATGGGGCCGGTGGTAGAATAACCGGCTTATTTTTCGATCTTCCCCTACGGAGAGACCAACGTGCCGTTCATTTCCAATGCCTTCGCGCAAGGCGCCGGTGGCGCCGAATCGAGCCTGATGAGCTTCCTGCCGCTCATCCTGATGTTCGCGGTGCTGTACTTCATCATGATCCGTCCGCAGATGAAGCGCCAGAAGGAACACCGCAACATGCTCGCGGCCATGGCGAAGGGCGACGAAGTCGTCACGAGCGGCGGCCTCGTCGGCAAGGTGACGAAGGTCACCGAAGGCTACATCGGCGTCGAAATCGCCGAAGGCACCGAAATCACCGTGCAGAAGGCTGCGGTCACGACCATTCTGCCGAAGGGCACGATCAAGTCGCTGTAAGGTTTTCACCGAGCGTCCGGCTCCCCGCGCCGTGCCCGCCTGACAGCGCGGGCCGCCGCGGCGCCGGACGCGACGCTTTCACGCCAACCACCCGTTCGGCCCCCTCATGAATCGTTATCCACTCTGGAAATATGTCGTGATGGTCGTGGCGCTCGCCATCGGCCTTCTGTACACATTGCCCAACTTCTTCGGCGAAGCGCCGGCGGTGCAGGTGTCGAGCGGCAAGGCCACGGTCAAGCTCGACTCGACCACGCTGACCCAGGTCGAATCCGCGCTCGCGTCCGCGCAGATCACGCCGGACGACGTCACCTTCGAGAACACGGCGTCCAACGCGAACATCCGCGTGCGCCTGAAGGACACCGATACGCAGCTGCGCGTCAAGGACCTGCTGCAGAAATCGCTGAACACCGACCCGAACGATCCGCAGTACGTCGTCGCACTGAACCTGCAGAGCGCGTCGCCGCGCTGGCTGACCGCGCTGCATGCCCTGCCGATGTATCTCGGCCTCGACCTGCGCGGCGGTGTGCATTTCCTGCTCCAGGTCGACATGACGGGCGCGCTCACCAAGAAGCTCGACTCCGACGCGTCCGACGCCCGTGCGCTGCTGCGTGACAAGAACATCCGCGACGGCGGCGTGAGCCGCGTCGACCAGTCCGTCGTCGTCAACTTCAGCGACGCGCAAACGGCCGAAGACGCCCGCAAGGTGCTCGCCGCGTCGGTCACCGAACTGCAATGGGCGACCCAGCCCGGCGGCGGCGGCACGCAAGTCGTCGGCACGTTCACGCCGGCCGTGCAGAAGGCCGTCGAGGACGCCGCGCTCAAGCAGAACCTGACCACGCTCCACAACCGCGTGAACGAACTCGGCGTGTCCGAGCCGATCCTGCAGCAGCAGGGCAGCGACCGTATCGTCGTCGAACTGCCGGGCGTGCAGGACACCGCGAAGGCGAAGGACATCATCGGCCGCACCGCGACGCTCGAGGCGCGCCTCGCCGATCCGCTCAACACGCACCCGAACCCGAACGACCCCGTGCCGCCGGGCGAGGAGCTGTTCACGCAGGGCAACCAGGCGCCCGTGCTGCTGAAGAAGGACGTGATCTTCACCGGCGACCGCATCATCGACGCGTCGGCCGGCTTCGACGAACATCAGCGTCCGTCGGTCAACATCCGCCTCGACTCGGCGGGCGGCCGCTCGGTGCGCGCGGTGTCGCGCGAGAACATCGGCAAGCCGATGGCGATGGTGTTGTTCGAGAAGGGCAAGGGCGAAGTGCTGACGGTCGCGACGATCCAGTCCGAACTCGGCGACCGCTTCCAGATCACGGGCCAGCCGACGCCGCAGGCGGCGGCCGACCTCGCGCTGCTGCTGCGCGCCGGTTCGCTCGCCGCACCGATGGACATCATCGAGGAACGCACGATCGGCCCGAGCCTCGGCGCGGACAACATCAAGATGGGCGTCCACTCGGTGATCTGGGGCTTCTGCGCGATCGCCGTGTTCATGATCGCGTACTACATGCTGTTCGGCGTGATCTCGGTGATCGGCCTGTCGGTGAACCTGCTGCTGCTCGTCGCGGTGCTGTCGCTGATGCAGGCGACGCTGACGCTGCCCGGTATCGCCGCTATCGCGCTCGCGCTCGGCATGGCGATCGACTCGAACGTGCTGATCAACGAGCGCGTGCGTGAAGAACTGCGTGCCGGCCAGCCGCCGCAGCTCGCGATCCAGGCCGGTTACGCGCATGCGTGGGCGACGATTCTCGACTCGAACGTCACGACGCTGATCGCCGGCCTCGCGCTGCTCGCGTTCGGCTCGGGCCCGGTTCGCGCGTTCGCGATCGTGCACTGCCTCGGCATCCTGACGTCGATGTTCTCCGCGGTGTTCTTCTCGCGCGGGATCGTCAACCTCTGGTACGGCGGCCGCAAGAAGCTGAAGTCGCTCGCGATCGGCCAGGTGTGGAGGCCGGAAGGCGCCACGGCCGGTGCCGCAGGCGCAGCGTTCGGCGCGGCCGACGAATCGACCGACACCGCGCGCGCCGCGAAGCTCGCCGCACCCGCGAAGGGCGACGCACCGCGCGCCGGCAAGCCGCAGCTGCGCAACCGCGCGCAGCAAGGCGTGTCGCCGAAGAAACCGGGCTCGACCCAATAAGGCCCCGGAGACGAAGCCATGGAATTTTTCCGCATCCGTAAAGACATTCCGTTCATGCGGCACGCGCTGGTGTTCAACGTGATCTCGCTGGTCACGTTCCTCGCCGCCGTGTTCTTCCTGTTCCACCGCGGGCTGCACCTGTCCGTCGAATTCACCGGCGGCACGGTGATCGAGGTCCAGTACCAGCAAGCCGCGCAGCTCGAACCCGTGCGCGACACGCTCGGCAAGCTCGGCTATGCCGATGCGCAGGTGCAGAACTTCGGCACGTCGCGCAACGTGCTGATCCGCCTGCAGCTGAAGGAAGGCCTCACGTCCGCGCAGCAGAGCGACCAGGTGATGACCGCGCTGAAGGCGCAAAGCCCCGACGTGACGCTGCAGCGCGTCGAGTTCGTCGGCCCGCAGGTCGGCCGCGAGCTTGCGACCGACGGTCTCCTCGCGCTCGCGTGCGTGGTGATCGGCATCGTGATCTACCTGTCGATCCGCTTCGAATGGAAGTACGCAGTCGCCGGTATCATCGCGAACCTGCACGACGTCGTGATCATTCTCGGCTTCTTCGCGTTCTTCCAGTGGGAGTTCTCGCTGGCGGTGCTCGCGGCCATCCTCGCGGTGCTCGGCTACTCGGTCAACGAGTCGGTCGTCATCTTCGACCGGATCCGCGAAACGTTCCGCCGCGAACGCAAGATGAGCGTGCAGGAAGTGATCAACCACGCGATCACGACCACGATGTCGCGGACGATCATCACGCACACGTCGACGGAAATGATGGTGCTGTCGATGTTCTTCTTCGGCGGCCCGACGCTGCACTACTTCGCGCTCGCGCTGACGGTCGGCATCATGTTCGGCATCTATTCGTCGGTGTTCGTCGCGGGCTCGCTCGCGATGTGGCTCGGCATCAAGCGCGAAGACCTGATCAAGGAAAAGAAGACCGCGCACGATCCGGACGATCCGAACGCGGGCGCGCAGGTTTAAGCGCCGCATCGCTTCGGCTGATACCGGAAGGCCGGTCCCTCGTGGACCGGCCTTTTTTCATGGCCGAGCCGCCGCCCTCCTCGTCCGTCGCGACTGCACGGACCGTCGGCTACAATCGCGTCACCGTCCCGCCCCGCCACCCGCCGAAGCCGCGGTCCTCATGATGCCAGCCACGCGTGTCGTTCATCGCATCGTCGCCTGGAGTACCGGTGCAGCCGCCGCGGCTGCGTTCGTTGCATGCGCATCGGCCGCGCGCGCACAATCCGCGTCCGCGCCGCCTGCCGTCCCGCCTGCGGCCCCGTCCGCGGCCGCGGCGGCCGCTGCTGCCGCCGCGTCGCAACCGTCACCCTGCCCGCCCGACTGGGAACCGCAGCTCTGCGAACTGAAGGCCGCGGTCGACGTGCTGAAGAAGCAGCACCTGACCGACGTCGACATCGGCGCGCTGCTCGACGCCACCGTGCACGACGGGATCAAGACGCTGCCGCACGCGCGCTTCTTCAACGCGAAGGAGGAGCAGGAACGGCGCGACGACGAGCGCCGCGCGCGCGACGGCACGCCGGGCATCGGCATCGTGTTCGAGACACGGCCCGACGGGCTGCACATCCTCGACGTCATCCCCGACGCGCCCGCCGAATAGGCCGGCGTGCGGCCCGACGATCTCGTCGTCGCGATGAACGACCGGAGCGTCGTCGGCATCGACAGCAGCGAGGTCGTGAAATTCGCGAAGGGCGACGCGGGCGTGCCGCTCAAGCTCACGGTCCGGCGCGGTCCGAACCACGTGACGCTGACCTTCGCGCCGGTCCGCGCGATCGTCCGGCCACACCCGGCGACGACGAAGCGGCTCGCCGGCGACATCCTGTACACGCGGCTGTCGAGCTTTCCGGAGCCCGCGATCGGCAATACGATCGATGCGGTGCAGGCCGCGCGCCGCGCGGGGCCGCCGGTGAAAGGCGTGATCCTCGACCTGCGCATCAACGGCGGCGGCGCGCTGAATGCGGCGATCGGCATCACCGCGCTGTTCGCCGGGCGCGACCGTACCGCGATGATCACGCTCGAGCGCGACGGCACGAAGCGCCGCCGCTTCACGACCAACTGGCCCGACTACGAACTGCCGGTCATGCGCGGCCAGGATCCGCTCGCGCCGCTGCAGGCCGACGACTGGTGGCGCACCGTGCCGCTCGTGGTGCTCGTCGACGGACAGAGCGCGTCGGCCGCCGAAGCGACCGCGGCCGCACTGAAGGATCTCGGCCGCGCGCGGCTGCTCGGGATGCCGACCTACGGAAAGGGACTCGCGCAGACCGGCGTCGACCTGATCGACGGCACGCGCCTCGCTTTCACGTTCGCACGCAACCTGCGGCCGAACGGCTGCCCGATGGACGGCTACGGCGTCGTGCCGGACTGGCTCGTGCCGCCGCGCCGCGACTCGGACGTCGACGGCGTGCTGCTGTGGTACCGCGAAGTCGATCTCGCCCGCGCGCCGTATGCGGACCGGGTCGCGCCCGACCCGTTCGCGCAGGTCCGCAAGGCGCGGCAGGCACTGCGCGAAGCCCGTGTGCGCGCGAAGATCGATACGGCGAAGAGCGCGGCGCTTCCGCAGCGCGAATTCGGCACGGCAAGTGACTGGCAGCTTCAGCAAGCGCTGAATGCGCTCGCGCAGCGCGCGGTCGCGACGATCGAGGCGAAACCATCGTTGATGCCGGCGAAGCCGACGTGCGAGCCGGAAGGCTGACCTGCCAATACGATTGCAGGCCCCGGCTCAATCCGGCCCGGTCATCAGGCACGACAACGTTTGTCTTTCCGGTGACGGCGAATTACTCCATTCCGGCGAGTTTCTTTTCCGAAATCCTTCCAAAGATTGGTAGCCGCTCACATTCCAGTTGTAACCCCTCGCGTGCTCGACTTCGACAACGGAATAACGGCATCGACTGCTGCGGTTCTTCAAACGAAAGACCATTCGTTCCTGATCGCGATCCAGTCCGCTTTCCAGAATTTCGTAGTGCGTCGCCTCACAGATGCTGTAGGTTGAATTCCATTCGATTGTCTTGGCACGTACATGGAGTGCGCCGGAACAGGCCCGGCCGGTTCCCTGGAATGTACCGGTGAATACGTGGTCGGCTGCGACCGCCGCACTCGACAGGCCGCCGATGGACATCGACAACACCCAGGCCATCAGTACGCGCATATCGCCTGCCATTTTTCGAAACCTGTCTTCGGTCGTGCCCGCTCCGCCATATCAGTCCTGTCCCGCCAAATTGCCGGGGGTAATTTGCGAAATACCCCCGGGACTCTACAAAGCGAGGGACAAAATCGCTATAAGACATGACTGAATTGGCAAGGCTCAATTTGAACCAGGGCAATCGCTGAAATATCATTACCCGGCGCGCGCGGCTACCTGACGGTCTGCCTGTCAGTACCTGAAAACCACCGCACCCTCGGAAAGCGGCTGACGCACCGCCAGCGTCGCCGCGACCTCACCGGAACCCGAACCGCCGCCGCAACACCACCAGCGCCGCGAGGCTCAGCACGGCCGCGAACATCAGGTAGAAGCTCGGCGCGGTCTTCATCCCGGTCGCGCGGATCAGCCATGCGATGATGAACGGCCCGAAGCCGCCGAAGATCGTCACCGCGACGTTATACGCGAGCGACATCCCGGTCGTGCGCGTCTGCACCGGAAACACTTCGGACAGCAGCCCCGGCAGCGCCGCGAAATAGCCGGTCATCAAAAACGCAAGCAGCACCTGCAGCGCGATCAGCGTGCCGAAGCCCGGATGCGCGACGAGATACGCGAACGCCGGATAGATCAGCACGAGAATGCCGACGGCCGGCGCGAGCATCACGCGCACGCGGCCGTAACGATCCGACCAGTGGCCGACGAGCGGCGCGAACGCCATCTGGATCACGCCGACGACGAGGATCGCCGCGAACGCGGCCGACGGCGCGAGGCCGAGCTGCTTCACGCCGTAGGTCGGCATGAACAGCACGAGATAGGTCGCGACGGTGCCGAGCACCACCACGCCCATCGCGGCGACGAGCCGCGCCTTGTGCGACGCGAACGTGTCGCGCAGCGGGCTCGCGGTGCTTTCCGCCGCGAGGAATTCGGGCGTCTCGTCGACCTTCGAGCGGATGTAGTACGCGACGGGCCCGAGCAGCAGCCCGAAAAAGAACGGGATGCGCCAGCCCCACGCGGCCATCTGCTCGGCCGTGAGCTGCGCGTTCAGCACGGTGCCGAAACCCGCCGCGAGCAGCGTCGTGAGCCCCTGGCTCGCGACCTGCCAGCTCGCGAAGAAACCGCGCCGCCCGGGCACATGCTCGGCCAGGAACGCGGTCGCGCTGCCGAATTCGCCGCCGGCCGAAAAGCCCTGCATCAATCGCGCGGCGACGAGGATCAGCGGCGCCGCGACGCCGATCGTCTGGTAGGTCGGCAGTACCGCGATGACCAGCGTGCCGGCCATCATCAGCAGGATCGACAGCGTGAGCGCGGCCTTGCGGCCCGCGCGGTCGGCGTACGCGCCGAGCACGATCGCGCCGAGCGGGCGCATGAAGAACGACACACCGAACGTGCCGAGCGTGAGCAGCAGCGACACGGTGTCGTTGCCGGCCGGAAAGAACAGCTTCGAGATCGTCACCGCGAAGAAGCCGTAGACGACGAGGTCGAACCATTCGAGCGCGTTGCCGATCGACGCGGCGACCACCGCGCGCCATACGCGCGACGACGAAGCAATGGAGCTGGACTGCGTGACGGCGTGCATCGGCGATCTCCTTGTCGTTGTACGTTCTGTCCGACGCGTCCGTTCTCGCGCCGCGAGCTGTGCGCACGATTATAGGCGCGCAAAAAAAACCGCCGCGCCCCCGAACAACGGGAGCGCGGCGGCTGGCACGCGACGGGCCGGCGAGCGTGACGCGGCGGCCGGCCCGGCCGGGCGCGTTACTGCTGCTTGACGGCTTCGGCCGTGATCAGCAGCTTCGTCTTCATCTTGAAGCCGTACTGCTTGCCGTAGTCGAGGCCGAAATCGTCGCGGCTGAATTCGCCGACCGCGTCGACACCGCACACTTCACGCTTGAGCATCGGATGCGGCATGCACTTGAACGAATCGATCTTCAGCGTGAGCGGCTTCGTGACGCCGTGCAGCGTCAGGTTGCCGACCACCGACACCGGCTTGTCGCCGTCGAACTTGATGGTGCCCTTGTAGTTCGCCTGCGGGAACTTGGAGACGTCGAAGAACTCGGCCGTCTGCAGGTGCTCGTCGAGCTTCGCGCTGCCCGTCTGGATCGACGCGACGTCGGTCGTCACGTCGACCGTGCCGGTCTTCGCCGCGCGGTCGAGCGTCACGCTGCCGCTCGACTTGTCGAACTTGCCGCGCCAGACCGACAGGCCGCCGAAGTGGTCGGCCTCGAAGCTCGGGTACGTGTGGCTCGGGTCGAACTGGTACGTCGCGCTGTCGGCGAATGCCGAGAACGACAGCGAGGCGGCCAGCGCGCCCGCGGCGATGATCAGATGCTTTTTCAAATGCTTTCTCCTTGGAACAGCGCCGCGCCCTCGCGCGGCATTCGGGGTGATGCGACAGCCCGCCGCTTACTTCGTGGCGACGAGATGGAACTTGATCTGCACTTCGTCGGCGACGATCGACGTGTCCTTCCACTCGCCGGTGCCGACGTTGAACGCCGAACGCTTGATCGGCAGCACGCCGTCGAAGGTCTGCGTCGCGCCGCTCTGCGTGACCGTGACGGGCACGGTGACGGTCTCGGACTTGCCCTTGATCGTCAGCTTGCCGGTCACGTTGTACTTGTTGCCGCCGGCCGGCGCGATCGCCGACGACGCGAAGGTCGCCTGCGGATACGCCTTCGCGTCGAACCAGTCCTTGCCCGCGACCTGGTCGTTGTACATCTTGTCGCCGAGGTCGAAGCTCGCGATGTCGATCGACATTTGCGCGCTGCCCTGCGCCGCCTTCGCGGGGTCGAACTTCACCTGCGCGGAGAACTTCTTGAACGCGCCTTCGGTCGGCACGTTCATCTGCTTCGACACGGCGGACACCTTGCTCTTCGAGAGATCGACGTCGGCATGCGCCGCGGCCGACGCGACAAGTGACACCGCGGCGAACGCGGTCAGCATGGAGCGGGAGAAAGACACTTTCATGGGATCCTTCATTTGGCAGAGGGAAGCATCCGCGACAGCAGGCCGTCGCGGTCCAACAACTGGTGCTTGAGCGCCGCGAGCACGTGCATGGCGACGAGCGCAAGCAGAATGTAATTCAAGGACACGTGCAGCGTCTTGAAGGTTTCCTTCAGCACCGGATCGGGATCGATCAGGCGCGGCAGCGGCAGGATGCCGAGGTAGACGACCGGGATGTTCGATGCCGAGCTGTACAGGTAACCCGTTACCGGGATCACGATCATCAGCACGTACAGCAGCATGTGCACGCCGTGCGACACCGCGCGCTGCCACGCCGGCGTGTCGCCCGGCAGCGGCGGCGGCACATGGGTCGCGCGCCACAGCACGCGCACGACGGCCAGTGCGAACACCGTCACGCCGATCCACTTGTGCCACGAGAAGTACTTCAGCTTCGTCGGCGTGAAGCCGGGGATGTCGGTCATGACCCAGCCGAGTGCGAAGCCGCAGACGATCAGCAGCGCGATCAGCCAGTGCAGCGCGATCGCGGTGTGCGCGTAGCGTGCCGGCCCGGCCGGCGGCGATTTCGATGCCATCTTGGATTCCTCAGTTGAGCGAACGGCTGCGCCGGCCCATTCGTCCGACGCTTGTCAAGGCCGCCATGCTACCGCAACCTTTTGCCACGCGCGGACTCTGAGGACACGCGCGCCAGCCGGCTGCCATGTTTACGCCATGTTACCGACCGGTCACGCGGCAACCAGGCGTTGACACGTCGAAAAAGCCGTTTTGGTAAGATTGGCGCGGGTTCCGGCCCCGTCGACGCGTCTCCCGCCCGTCGCACAACCGCTTTTCCCATGCAACGACACGACCTGATTGCCTGCCACGAATGCGACGCACTGTTGCATAAACCGCACCTCGCGCGCCGCGAAATCGCACGCTGCCCGCGGTGCGACGCGCTGCTCTATCGCGACAGCACCACGCAGATCGAGCGAATCAGCGCGCTGGCGGTCGCGGCGCTCGTCACGTTCATCATCGCGCAGGGGTTCCCGATCCTCGAAATGGACCTGAACGGCACCCGCGTTCAGACGACGCTGATCGGCGCGATCGACGCGCTGTGGCATCAGGACATGGAGATCGTCGGCGTGATGGTGTTCTGTTCGACCGTGCTGTTCCCGCTCGTCGAGATGGCCGCGCTGCTTTACGTACTGCTGCCGATCCGGCGTGGCGTCGTGCCGCCGGGCCTGAACTTCGTGCTGCGCATGATCCAGTTCGTGCGGCCGTGGGGGATGATCGAGGTGTTCATGCTCGGGATCCTCGTGACGATCGTGAAGATGGTGAGCCTCGCGCGCGTCGTGCCCGACGCGGCGCTGTTCGCGTTCGCCGCACTCACGCTGATGACCGCCGTCGTGCTGATGTTCGATCCGCGCACGCTGTGGGACATGGCCGACGACCTGCGCGCCGGGCGCTCGCCCGTGCGGCCCGACACCACCCCGCCGCGACCGGAAGCCCCCCGCCGATGACGACGCCGACCGCCGCCCGCGAGGGCTACGCCAGCTGCCACGCATGCGGGCTCGTGCAGACGATCGACCATCCGCACGCGCATTGCGCGCGCTGCGGCAGCGCGCTGCACATCCGCAAGCCGAACAGCATCATGCGTACGTGGGCGCTGCTGATCGCGGCCGCGATCCTCTATATTCCGGCGAACCTGCTGCCGATCCTGCACACGTCGTCGATCGTCGGCTCGCAGGAAGACACGATCATGAGCGGCGTCATCTATTTCTGGACGTCCGGCGACTGGCCGCTCGCGGTCGTCGTGTTCGTCGCGAGCATCCTCGTGCCGATGCTCAAGCTCGGCGTGCTGACGATCCTCGTCACCAGCGCGCAGCGGCGTGCCACGTGGCGGCCGCTGCAGCGCACGCGCCTGTTCCGGATCGTCGAGCGGATCGGCCGCTGGTCGATGCTCGACATCTTCGTCGTGACGCTCACCGTCGCGCTCGTCCATTTCCGTTCGCTCGCCGTCATCACGGCCGGCCCCGGCGCGCTCGCGTTCGGCTCGGTCGTGATCCTGACGATGCTCGCGTCGATGCAGTTCGATCCCCGCCTGATCTGGGATCCAGTCGAAACCTCAGGGAAACACCATGAATAGTCCGCAAGGCCCGCAGCACGATGCGTCCCGGCCGCCCGATCCGGCGATCTCGACGAAAAGCGGCTGGCTGCCGTCGCTCGTCTGGCTCGTGCCGCTGATCGCCGCGCTGATCGGCATCGGCCTCGTGATCAAGTCCGTGCGCGAGCGCGGCCCGGAAATCTCGATCAGCTTCCACAGCGCGGAAGGGCTCGAGCCGGGCAAGACGCAGGTCAGGTACAAGGACGTCGAGATCGGCACGGTCAAGACGATCAAGCTGTCGAAAGACCTGTCGCGCGTGCTGGTGCAGGTGCAGCTGAAGAAGGAAGCCGAGGACTTCGCGATCAAGGGCTCGCGCTTCTGGATCGTGCGTCCGCGCATCGGCGCGACCGGCGTGTCGGGGCTCGGCACGCTGCTGTCGGGTGCGTACATCGGCGTCGATGCCGGCCACGGGCAGGACACGCAGACCGACTTCACCGGCCTCGAGACGCCGCCGCCCGTGACCGGCGACCAGAAGGGCACGCAGTACGTGCTGCGCGGCGATTCGCTCGGCTCGGTCGACATCGGCTCGCCCGTCTACTACCGCCGCGTGCAGGTCGGCCAGGTGGTCGGCTTCTCGCTCGACAAGGACGGCACCGGCGTTACGTTCAACGTGTTCGTCAATGCGCCGTACAACCAGTACGTCGGCGTGAACTCGCGCTGGTGGCAGGCGAGCGGCGTCGACCTGCGGCTCGATTCGAGCGGCCTGAAGCTGAACACGCAGTCGCTCGCGACGGTGATCCTCGGCGGCATCGCGTTCCAGACGCCGCCGAACCAGGACAGCGGCGCGACGGCGCCGAACAACACGACCTTCCGCCTCGGCTCCGACGAGGCCGACGCGATGCGCGATCCGGACGGCCAGCCGCTGCAGGTCGTGATGAACTTCAACCAGTCGCTGCGCGGGCTCGCGGTCGGCGCGCCGGTCGACTTCCGCGGCATCGTGCTCGGCGAAGTCACGAACATCGGCATCGACTTCGATCCGAAGACCAAGAACTTCCTGATGCCGGTAACGATGAACGTGTATCCGGAGCGGCTCGGACCGCGCTTCCGCGAAACGATCGAAAGCAAGGGCGAACCGGCCCGCCGCGAGATCGTCGAGCGCCTGGTCCAGCACGGGCTGCGCGGCCAGCTGCGCACGGGCAACCTGCTGACGAGCCAGTTGTACGTCGCGCTCGACTTCTTCCCGAAGGCGCCGGCCGTGAAGATCGACACAGCGCGCCAGCCGCTCGAGCTGCCGACCGTGCCGAACACGCTCGACGAACTGCAGCTGCAGGTCGCCGACATCGCGAAGAAGCTCGACAAGGTGCCGTTCGACCAGATCGGTGCGAACCTGAACAGCGCGCTGTCGAATGCCGACAAGCTGTTCAAGCAGCTCGACACGCAGGTCGCGCCGGAAGCGCGCGACACGCTGTCGGCCGCGCGGCAGACCTTCTCGACCGCCGAGGTGACGCTGCAGCAGGATTCGCCGCTGCAGTCCGACGTGCGCGGTGCGCTGAAGGAACTCACGCGCACGCTGCAATCGCTGAACGCGCTCGCCGACTATCTGGAGCGCCATCCCGAATCGCTGCTCAAGGGCAAATCAGGAGATCGATAATGACGACGACACGCGTGAACGTCCTCGCGAGCGGCGCGGCGGCAGTGTTCGCCGCGCTCGCGCTCGCCGCGTGCAGCTCGCCGCCCGCGCGGTTCTATACGCTGAGCCCGGCCGACGCCGCGGCGCCCGTGCGCACCGCACCCGCCAACCCGCCGTTCCTGATCGAGGTGCCGTCCGTCGGCGTGCCCGAACAGGTCGCGAAGAACCAGCTCGTCGTGCAGAAGAACGCCGCGCAGGTCGACGTGCTCGAGCAGGAACGCTGGGCCGCGCCGCCCGCCGACGAGATTCGCCGCGCGCTGTCCGACGACCTCGCCGCACAGCTCGGCACGATCGATGTCGCGAATTCCGCGTATCCGGCCGGCGTGCCCGTCTATCGGATCAGCGTGAACGTGCAGCGCTTCGAGTCGTGGCCCGGCAAGCGTGCGGCGATCGATGCGGTGTGGAGCGTGCGCGCGGTCGGCACGCAGGCACTGATGACCTGCCGCACGAGCGTCGCGGAACCGGTCGCCGACGGCTACGACGCGCTCGTCGCCGGTCACCGGCGCGCGCTCGACGTGATTGCATCGCAGGCCGCGTCCGGCGTGCGCGCGCTCGCCGCGCGGCGCGGCTCGACGGCTGCCTCGGCCCCGTCGACGACCGCGTCCGGCAAGGCAGCGGCCGCCGCGCCCGTCATACCCTGCCCGGCCAATCCGACGCCCGGCGGCGACGCGAGCGCGAGCGTCAAGTCCGGCGCGTAAGCGCGGCGCGCGGCCGGCGTCCGGTGCCTGCGCGCCTGCGACCGGATTCGGCACGCGCCGCCCGATAGTCCTCGCCGGCATCGATCCGCGTGCGCGCGCCGCCGCGCACGCGAACCCGCCGCCCTCGTCGCCACGGCCGACGCAGCACGGCATCCATCGGCCGGACGGCCGCTTTGCAGTGTTTGTCAAAATCCGCCGGAACCGGCGCCATGCAATGCGGTCGGCTTGCGTTTTCGCGCCCGATTGACGATCCTACGCACTTTCCGGCGCGTGCCGCGTGCCGCGTGCCACCTGTCGCGCGCGCCAGCCGGCGGCGATCCGCCCGTTGTGGCCGGTCCGGCCGCCGCGTCTCCCGGAGCTCGCACGCGTGTTCGCGTGCACCGCATCGGGGCAGCCGCATCGCGGGTCGCCGCGCATCGTCCGGCATCCCGACCAGCTTCACCGTTCTCGCCGGCGCCGCGCCGTGTGTTCCCGCCGGCATCCCGAACCCGCCCGTCCAGGGCTATCGCTATTCCGTTTATGTTTCGTTCCCTGACGACCCTGATCAAGAAGTGGCGCGCGTCGCGCAATGCGGGCCACCAGCTCGATGCGCTGCTCGCGCATGCCGACGCGGACGCGCCGTACGCCGAGCGCAGCGAATGGCTGATCGAGCTCGCGCACTGGCTGCGCCGCAACGGCGCGATGCAGGCCGCGCACGACACGCCGGCCGCACGCGATGCCGACGCACGCGCGTATCCGGCGCACGCGCGGCTGCGCTACCTGTTCCACGTGCTCGACCGCAACCCGGCATGGAAATCGCACGCGGCGCGCATCCTGCGCGGGATCCTGCGCGAATGCGACGGCATCTCGCTGCTGTGCGACGCCGGGATGCCCGTGCATTCCGGTTTCTTCGGCGCGCTGTTCGAGCGCATCGACTCGTCGCTGATCCCGCCGGCGCCGAACCGCCGCGAGCTGACGGCGCTGTTCACGCTGATGTTCCCGACGCCGGAAGACGCGCAATGGATCGACGCGCTGCCCGACGACCTGCTTGCCCGCCTCGCCGAGCTGATCTCGTTCGACGTCACCGACGAAGAACGCCACGAGCCCGGCTCGTTCTCGCGCGACCTGCTGGCCGCGCTGCACAACCTGACCTGCCAGATCAGCTCGACCGGCCTGTCGCAGACGGTGCGCAGCCGCCTGTCCGACGACGACGCGCGCAAGCCGCTCGAAACGCAGCCGTTCTACCGCCTCACGCGTGCGATGCTCGCGGTCGAGACCGCCCACGCGGCCGTCGAGGACGGCGGCGACCCGAGCAAGCTGCTGCACGAGGTGAATTACCTGCGCGTGCTGCTCGACGAATGCCGGATCGCGGTCGACGACGTGTTCGCGCACCTGTACCGCAACGGCGTGTCGGTCGACATCGTGTTCCAGGTCGAACGGATGCGCATGCGCATCCTGCGCGCGGAACTGCTGCTCAACGCGTGGATGGCACGCGACGACCTGCGCGGAATGGCGCGCCTGACGGCCGAGCTCGTCGACGCGAACCAGAACAGCCAGAGCGTGTCGCACCTCGTGCGCAGCAACTTCTCGCTGTTCGCGCGCAAGCTCGTCGAGACCAACGCGGACACCGGCGAGCACTACATCTCGCGCGGCCGCGCCGAGTATCTGAAGATGCTGCGGATGGCCGCGGGCGGCGGCCTCGTCACCGTCGTGACCGTGTGCGTGAAGTTCGCGATCACGGGCGCGCACCTGCAGTCGATGCTCGAAGGGCTGCTCGCGGGCGTCAACTACGCGGCGAGCTTCATGCTGATGCACTTCCTGCACTTCACGCTCGCGACCAAGCAGCCCGCGATGACCGCGCCGACGCTCGCGCGCGAGCTCGACGACACCGGTCACGAGGAAGGCGTGAAGGCGTTCGTCGCGTCGGTGATCGCGCTGATCCGCACGCAGGCCGCGGCGATCTCCGGCAACGTGCTCGTCGTGCTGCCCGTGTGTCTGCTCGTTCAACTTTTCGCGGGCAACCTGCTGCACGCGAACCTGATCTCGCCGGAAAAGGCGCACGCGACGCTGCATTCGTTCTCGCTGCTGGGCCCGACGCCGTTCTACGCGGCGCTCACCGGCGTGCTGCTGTGGGCGTCGAGCCTGCTCGCGGGCTGGGCCGACAACTGGTTCGTGCTGCACCGGGTCGGCGATGCGCTCACGTACAACCGCCGGCTGCGGCTCACGCTCGGCGCGGCGGGCGCCGCGAAACTCGCGCACTTCTGCCGGTCGAACGTCGCGGGCGTGGTCGCCAACGTCGGCCTCGGCCTGATGCTCGGCCTGATTCCCGCGATCGTCACCGTGTTCCTGTTCCCGTTCGAGGTGCGGCACGTGACGCTGTCGGCCGGCTCGATCGGGATCGCGCTCGGCGTGCTCGGCAAGGGCGCGCTGAGCACGCCCGAACTCTGGTGGGCCGGCGCCGGCGTGCTGAGCATGGCGATCCTCAACGTGCTCGTGAGCTTCGCGCTCGCGTTCACGATGGCCGTGCGCTCGCGCAGCCTGCGCCGCACCAAGGTGCGCGCGCTGGTCGGCGCGATCGTCCGCACGGTGCTCGCGAAGCCGTCCGCGCTGTTCTGGCCGGCCGGCGGAACGGCCGCGCGCGCCGGCCAGACGGGCTCGCACTGAGCGTTCGACGGCGGCGCGCCTGCCTGGGCGGGCGCCGCCGCGCGGCCCGGCGGGCCGCCGTCACGGCCGGCCGACCCGCGCCGGCGTCCCGAATCCGACGCAACGCCGGCCCCGGGCGCCCGCGCCGCGTACAATAGTGGACTTTTGCACGTCCTCACCCGCCTTATGTCCTCGCCCACCCTGTACGAATTCTTCGCTCCCTGCCCGCGCGGCCTCGAAGCGGCGCTTGCCGCCGAGCTGGCCGAAATCGCCGGCCGCCATCTGGACGGCGCGCCGTTCACCGCGGGCGCGCAGGTGCCGGGCGGCGTCCATTTCCGTGGCGGCTGGGCCGCCGGCATGGCCGCGAACCTCCATTCGCGAATCGCGAGCCGGATCCTGCTGAAGATCGCGCACCGCCCGTACCGCAACGAACAGGACGTCTACGCGCTCGCGCTCGAGCAGCCGTGGGAACGCTGGTTCGCGTCGACGCAGACGCTGCGCGTCGACATCACCGCGATCAAGTCGCCGCTGAAGAGCCTCGAGTTCGCGACGCTGCGCGTGAAGGACGCGATCTGCGACCGGATGCGCGACAAGACCGGTTCGCGCCCGAGCATCGACACCGGCGCGCCTGACGTGCGCGTCTTCGCGTTCCTGACGGCCACCGAGTGCACGCTGTACCTCGATACGTCGGGCGAGCCGCTGTTCAAGCGCGGCTGGCGCCTCGACAAGGGCGCGGCGCCGCTGCGCGAGAACCTCGCGGCCGGCATCCTGCGCCTGACGGGCTGGACGCCCGGCACCGCGCTGTACGACCCGATGTGCGGCAGCGGCACGTTCCTCGCGGAAGCCGCGCAGATCGCGCTCGGCGTCGCGCCGGGCGTCGAGCGCCGGTTCGGCTTCGAGAAGCTCAAGCAGTACGACATCACCGCATGGCAGGGCCTGAAGGTCGCGGCGCTCGACGCGAAACGCGCGGCGCGCGGCAAGCGCGATTCGCTCGGCGTATACGGCAGCGACATCTCGGGCGACATGCTCGAGAAGGCGCGCGCGAACCTCGAGCGCGCGGGCGTGCCGTCGGTGTGGCTCAAGCAGGTCGACGCGCGCGGCATGACGCCGCCGTGCGACGGCCCGGGCATCATCCTCGCGAACCCGCCGTACGGCGAGCGGATCGAGGTGCGCGGCCGCAGCGCGCGCGGCGAGGTGCGCGAGACGGGCCGCAACCGCGGCAACGACGACGCATTCCGCCGCACGCACACCGACGCGCCGGACAGCGAGTTCTTCAACGCGCTCGGCGATGCGCTCAAGCAGCGCTTCACCGGCTGGCAGGCGTTCCTGCTGACGTCGGACCGCTCGCTGCCGGGCCAGCTGCGCCTGCGCGAATCGGCGAAGACGCCGCTGTTCAACGGCGCGCTCGAATGCCGGCTGTTCCGCTTCGACCTGATCGCCGGCAGCGTGAAGGCACGCCCGGCCACGCCGGAAGGCGACGCCTGATACGCGAGGCGGCGGCTGCGGCCGCCTGCTGACACCCTGACGATGCCCGGCCAATCGGCCGGGCATTTTTCTTTCCGCCGCACCCAGGCGAGCGGCGCCACGCGCGCCGCCGAAGTCCCGCGCGGTCGTTGTGGGAGCGAAGCCGCCATTTGTCAGCGTCATTTGTCAGCGTCGCCACGACTACTGACAGCACGCTGTCAGCAGCCCCCGGTCACACTGCAATCCCGGCGCAATGCAAGGCTGGTTTCCATCAAGAACCCGAACAACACGGAGCTCGTCATGACGTCCGCAACTGCAACCGACACCGCAACCCTGGAACGCGCGATCGCGTGGTTCGACATCCCGTCCCTCGATTTCGACCGGGCGATCCGTTTCTACGAAACCGTGCTGCAGACGACGCTGCAGCGCGAAGTCATCGGCGGCGTGCCGATGGCCATGTTCGATCACGAAGCGTCGAGCACGGGCGGCAGCATCGTGTTCGATCCGCAGCAGATGAAGCCGAGTGCGAACGGCGTGCTCGTCTACCTGAACGCCGGCGAGTCGGTCGTCGCGGCACTCGAACGCGCGAAGCGCGCGGGCGGCGTCGTGCAGGGTTCGGTCGTCGAGTTGCCGAACAACTACGGCTACATCGGCTACCTGATCGACACCGAAGGCAACCGCGTCGGCCTGCACGCGCCGAAATGCCACTGAGCGCGTCCACCCTCCGGCGGGCGCGGCGCTATCATCGCGAAGTCCCCGTAGCCGTTGGAGTCGAGGTGCAGCCATGACGCGCCGTGCCGACCGCCTGTTCCAGATCGCCGAGCTGCTGCGCGGGCGACGTCTCACGACCGCGCAGCAGCTCGCCGACTGGCTGTCGGTGTCGCCGCGCACGGTCTATCGCGACGTGCGCGACCTGCAGCTGTCGGGTGTGCCGATCGAAGGCGAAGCCGGCATCGGCTACCGGCTGAACCGCAACGCGAGCCTGCCGCCGCTCACGTTCACGGCCGAGGAGCTCGCGGCGCTCGCGGCCGGCGCGCGCATGCTCGAGACCTGGGGCGGCGCGCGCTTCGCGGGCGGCGCGCGTTCGGCGCTCGCGAAGATCGCGTCGGCGATGCCGGCCGACAAGCGCACCGCGCTCGATCGCCTGCCGGTGTTCGCGCCGTCGTTCCACATCGACGAGACGTTCTGCGCGAAGGTCGACGCGATCCACCAGGCGGTCGACACGCATCACGTCGTCAGCTTCGACTACCGCGACCGGCTCGGCGCGCACACGAAGCGCCGCGTGTGGCCGCTCGGGCTCGTCTACTGGGGCGGACGCTGGACGATCGGCGCATGGTGCGAGCTGCGCGACGACTTCCGCACCTTCGACATCGCGCGGATGGGCGACATCTCCGTGCACGAGCAGTTTCCGGACATGGAAGGCCGGCGGATCGCCGACTACATGCGGATCGCGGAAGCGCCGATGCGCTGAGGCGGGCAGGCTCGGGCCGCTGCCCGCTGAATGACGCGCCGCGGTTCGGCTGTTCGGCTGTTCGGCTACCTGGTTGTCCGGCGGTCTGGCTGGCTGTCCGGCCGCCCGACTGTCTGGTTGTCCGGCTGGCTGTCCGGCCGCCCGACTGTCAGGCCACCTCGCCGCCATTCGCACACCGGGGCGTCCGCGCCCCGGTCGCACCCGTCACTCGCCGAACACCACCGACCGCTTCGGCCGCTCGTCGACGTGCAGCGAAAACACGTCCGGGCGCGCATAGTGCCCGACCACATCGAAGTCGTAACGCGCGCGCACGAGTTCGTCGGTATCGATGCGCGCAGTCACGAGTCCGGCCTCGCCGATCAGCGGCTCGGTCAGCAGGTCGCCGAGCGGCCCGACGATCACGCTGCCGCCGCGGATCAGCGGCCGCTCAGGATCCCAGCCCGGCACGTCGATGCCGAGCGCGCGCGGCGACGGCTGCACCTGGCAGGCGCTCACGACGAAGCAGCGTCCCTCGTGCGCGATGTGCCGCATGGAGCTTTGCCACAGGTCGCGCTCGTCGACGGTCGGCGCGCACCAGATCTGCACGCCTTTCGCATACATCGCGCAGCGCAGCAGCGGCATGTGGTTCTCCCAGCAAATCACGGCGCCCGCGCGGCCCGCGGCCGTGTCGACCACCGGCAGCGTCGAGCCGTCGCCCTGCCCCCAGATCAGCCGTTCGGTGCCGGTCGGCATCAGCTTGCGGTGCTTCGCGACGAGCCCGTCGCGCGGATCGAAGAACAGCGCCGTGCAGTACAGCGTGCTGCCGCCGCGCTCGATCACGCCGACCACGAGGCTCGCGCCCGTGCGCTGCGACAGCGCGGCCAGTTCGTCGGTTTCGGGGCCCGGCACGTCGATCGCCTGCGCGGCGTAGCGCGTATACGCGTCGCGGCCCTCGGGCAGCCGGTAGCCGAGCCGCGTGCCGAAGATCTCGCCTTTCGGATAGCCGCCGAGCACGGCTTCGGGCAGCACGACGAGCGACGCGCCGCTGTCGCGGATCGCGGTTTCGTAGCCGAGGATCGTGTCGAGCGTGGCGCGCGTGCCGGCGGGCGATGCGCCGATCTGCAGCGCGGCGATGACTGAGGTGGACATGACGACGTCTCCGGTGAATGGGGTGACGCCATCTTTATCGATATCATTTCATCGATCAAATCGATACAACGATAACTGACATGAATACGGATGATATCGCCGGGCTCGACCTGAACCTGCTGAAGGTGTTCGAGGCGCTGTACGAGGAAGGCGGCGCGAGCCGCGCGGCGCTGCGGCTCGGCCTCACGCAGTCGGCCGTCAGCGCGGCGCTCGCGCGGCTGCGCGTAATCTACGCCGACCCGCTGTTCGTGCGCACCGGCCGCGGGCTCGCGCCGACGCCGCGCGCGGACGAGCTCAAGCCGATCCTGTCCGACGCGCTCGACCGCTGCCGCGCGAGCCTCGCGATCGCGGCCGACGGCGGCGAGCGGGTCGGCCGCACGATCTCGATCGGGCTGTCGGACGACTTCGAGATCGCGCTCGGCCGCGCACTGATCGACGCGGTCGCGCGGGAAGCCGCGGGCATCCGGCTGATCTTCCGGCAGACCCACAGCGGCATCGCGGGCGACGCGCTGCTGCGGCACGGCGTCGATCTCGCGATCGCGTCGGGCGGGTTCTCGGCGAACGGGCTCAGCCGGCGCGCGGTCGCGACGGGCGGCTACGCATGCCTGATCGATCCGGCCGGCCGGGCGCGCGCGCCGCGCACGCTCGCGCTCGCCGATTTCCTGCGGCGCGATCACCTGCTCGTGTCGTCGGGCGGCGTGATCGGGATCGTCGACGAGGCGCTGGCCGCGCTCGGCCACAAGCGGCGCGTGGCGGCGTCGACCACGCATTTCGCGGCGCTGCCGTACCTGCTCGCCGGCTCCGACGCGGTGGCGACGATACCGGCGCACGCGGCCCGCGCGATCGCGCAGTCGACGTCGCTTCGCGCGCTCGCATGCCCGGTCGAGCTGCCGCGCTACCCGGTGGAAATCGGCTGGCGCACGAGCACGCAGCGCGACCCGGCGATCGTGCGCGTGCGGGACACGGTCGCCGCCTGCGTCGCGACGATCGTCGCGCCATAAAAGGGCGCGATACGGCGTGCACTGGTGAGGCGAGGGCGCAAGACCGGGGTCGGATTCGTCTAACGTAATGGCCGGCAGCGTCCGGGCGCAACCGGTAAAATGCCAATCCATGAAACCCGAAATCTGGACCCCGCATGTGACCGTCGCGGCGCTCGTCGAGCGCGCCGGTCGCTTTCTCGTGATCGAGGAAGAAACCTCGACGGGCCTGCGCATCAACCAGCCGGCCGGCCATCTCGAGGCCGGCGAGACGCTCGCCGACGCCGTAATCCGCGAGACGCTCGAGGAAACCGCGCATCCGTTCGTCCCCGATGCGCTCGTCGGCGTCTATCTCGCGCACTACGACCGCCCCGGCAGCGCCGGCGCGACCTACCTGCGCTTCACGTTCTGCGGCACGGCCGGCGAGCCGCTGCCGGGCCACGTGCTCGACGACGGCATCGTCCGCACGCTGTGGATGAGCGCCGACGAGCTGCGCGCGTGCAGCGAGCGTCACCGCTCGCCCGCGGTGATGCGCTGCGTCGACGACTATCTGGCCGGGCGGCGCATTCCGCTCGATTTCGTGCACACGCATTCGGTCGCGCCGCGCCCGGACGCATTCGACCGTCAGGCGGTAAACAAATGAGCAAGCGCCGTGTAGTAGTGGGCATGTCGGGCGGCGTCGATTCGTCGGTGACCGCGTGGCTGCTGAAGGAACAGGGATACGACGTGGTCGGCCTGTTCATGAAGAACTGGGAAGACGACGACGACGGCGAATACTGCTCGACGCGCCAGGACTGGATCGACGTGGTGTCGGTGGCCGACCTGATCGGCATCGACGTGGAAGCCGTGAACTTCGCGGCCGAATACAAGGACCGCGTGTTCGCCGAATTCCTGCGCGAATATTCGGCCGGCCGCACGCCGAACCCGGACGTGCTGTGCAACGCCGAGATCAAGTTCAAGGCGTTCCTCGACCACGCGATGTCGCTCGACGCGGAAATGATCGCGACCGGCCACTACGCGCGCGTGCGCGAGCGCGACGGCGGTTTCGAACTGCTGAAGGCATTCGATCATACGAAAGACCAGTCGTACTTCCTGCACCGGCTGAACCAGGCACAACTGTCGAAGACGATGTTCCCGCTCGGCGAGATCCCGAAGACGAAGGTGCGCGAGATCGCCGCGCAGATCGGCCTGCCGAACGCGAAGAAGAAGGACTCGACGGGCATCTGCTTCATCGGCGAACGGCCGTTCCGCGACTTCCTGAACCGCTATCTTCCGACGAAACCCGGCCCGATGAAGACGCCGGACGGCAAGGTGGTCGGCGAGCACATCGGCCTCGCGTTCTACACGTTCGGCCAGCGCAAGGGCATCGGCCTCGGCGGCAGCAAGGACGGCAGCGGCGAGCCGTGGTTCGTCGCGGCGAAGGACATCGCGTCGAACACGCTGTACGTCGTGCAGGGCCACGACCATCCGTGGCTGCTGTCGCGCGAGCTCGTCGCCGGCAACGTGAGCTGGGTCGCGGGCGAGCCGCCGGCCGACGGCTTCGCGTGCGGCGCGAAGACGCGCTACCGGCAGGCCGATGCGGCATGCGCGTTCGGCGCCGTCGCACCCGGCCCGGCCGGCGAAGCCCGCTTCTCGCTCGCCTTCGACGACGCGCAATGGGCCGTCACGCCCGGCCAGTCGGCCGTGCTGTACGACGGCGAGATCTGCCTCGGCGGCGGCATCATCGAGTTCGCGGCCACCGGCCAGCCCGGCCAGACGGCGCCGGCACCGGCGGCAGCCCGCGCGGGTGCGCTCGCCGAAGCACGCTGACATCCATTCGGTTTAGACTTGCGGCACGCCGCGCCCGGCGGAACACGATTCCGCCGCGGCCGGTGCGCCGCCGCGCAGCGTACGCATGGCGGCATTTCAAGATTCTTACGGAGTCCCCATGCTTTCCAGACGCTACCTCGCGATGTGGTGTGCCGTCCTGCTGCTCGTTGCCGCGGCCGCGCTCGCGTCGATCCACGTGCTTTCCTGGCTGTGGATCATCATCCCCGTCGCCCTCGTCGCCGTCGGCCTGTACGACCTGAACCAGGACCGCCACGCGATCCTGCGCAACTACCCGCTGTGGGGCCATTTCCGCTTCCTGTTCGAGTTCATCCGGCCTGAAATCCGCCAGTACTTCGTCGAGGACGACACCGACGAGAAGCCGTTCTCGCGCGCGCAGCGCAGCCTCGTCTACCAGCGCGCGAAGAACGTCGCCGACAACCGTCCGTACGGCACCGAACTGAACGTGAAGGCCGTCGCGCACGAATGGATCAGCCACTCGCTCGCGCCGACGAAGCTGCCGAACCACGACTTCCGCATCCGGGTCGGCGCGAATCGCGCGCAGCCATACGACATCTCGATCTTCAACATCTCGGCGATGAGCTTCGGCTCGTTGTCCGCGAACGCGATCCGCTCGCTGAACCTCGGCGCGAAGAAAGGCGGGTTCGCGCACGACACCGGCGAAGGCTCGCTGTCGAAGTACCACCGCGAGAACGGCGGCGACATCATCTGGGAAATCGCGTCCGGCTACTTCGGCTGCCGCAACGAGGACGGCACGTTCAACCCGGACAAGTTCGCGAAGCAGGCCGCCGATCCGCAGGTCAAGATGATCGAGATCAAGCTGTCGCAAGGCGCGAAGCCGGGCCACGGCGGCGTGCTGCCGGCCGCGAAGATCACGCCCGAGATCGCCGAGACGCGCGGCGTGCCGATGGGCAAGGACTGCATCTCGCCCGCGACGCACTCGCAATTCTCGACGCCGCGCGGGCTGCTCGAATTCGTCGAACGGCTGCGCACGCTGTCGGGCGGCAAGCCGACCGGCTTCAAGCTGTGCATCGGCCATCCGTGGGAATTCTTCGGGATCGCGAAGGCGATGCTCGAGACGGGTATCGTGCCCGACTTCATCGTCGTCGACGGCGCGGAAGGCGGCACCGGCGCGGCGCCGCTCGAATTCACCGACCATGTCGGCGTGCCGCTGCAGGAGGGCCTGCTGCTGGTGCACAACACGCTCGTCGGGATCGGCGTGCGCGATCGCGTGAAGATCGGCGCGAGCGGCAAGATCATCAGCGCGTTCGACATCGCACGCACGCTCGCGATCGGCGCGGACTGGGTGAACTCGGCACGCGGCTTCATGTTCGCGGTCGGCTGCATCCAGGCGCAGCACTGCCACACCGACCGCTGCCCGACCGGCGTCGCCACGCAGGACCCGGTGCGCCAGCGCGCGCTCGTCGTGCCCGACAAGGCCGAGCGCGTGTTCAACTTCCACCGCAATACGCTGCACGCACTGCAGGAACTCGTGCAGGCGGCCGGCCTCGGCCATCCGTCCGAGCTGCGCGCGCATCACATCGTGCAGCGCGTCGCGCCGCACGAGGTGCGGCTGATGTCGCAGCTGCTGAAGTACCTGAAGCCCGGCGCGTTGCTCGACGGCCAGACCTGCGGCTATACGCTGTACGACAAGTGGTGGCCGATCGCGCGCAGCGATTCGTTCGTGCTCGGCGAAACCGTTTACACGTCGATCGAGTAACGCGCGAGCGCCCGCCGCCGGGCGGCTCGCCAAAAAGAAAAGCGCCCCGCGGGGCGCTTTTCTCTTGTCTGCCCGATCCGCCGGCGGCGGCAGGTCAGCCTTGCGGCAGCGTGTCGACGAACGTCTGCCGCTGCGACAGCTTCACGAAATGCTTGTCGAGGTTCGGATGGCGGTCGCGCCAGTTGAGTTCGGACATCCGGAAGTCGAGGTAGCCGAGCGCGCAGCCGAGTGCGATGTCGGCGAGCGTGTAATGATTACCGACGCACCACGTCTTGCCGCCGAGGCCCTGCGACATCGCGACGAGCGCGTCGTCGATCTTGCGCTGCTGGCGCGCGATCCAGCTCGCGCTGCGCTGCGCTTCGTCGCGCAGCGTGTGTTCGAGACGGATCGCCACGGCCGCGTCGAGCACGCCATCGCCCAGCGCTTCCCAGCACCGCACTTCGAGCCGTTCGCGCCCCGACGGCGGAATCAGCTTGCCGACCGGCGACAGCGTGTCGACGTATTCGCAGATCACGCGGGAATCGAACACCGCGGCACCATCCTCCATCACGAGACACGGGACCTTGCCGAGCGGGTTCGATGCATGAATGTCCGTCTCCGGCGCCCATACGTTCTCGAGCTCCAGCTTGTAGTCGATCTTCTTTTCAGCAAGCACGATCCGCGCCTTGCGGACGTACGGGCTGCTGAGCGAACCGATTAATTTCATCATCTGCCTTTTCAAGGGAACTGCCGAGAGTATACGTTGTCGCCGATCATAACCGGCCGGCGCGGCCCGATAGAAAATCGCCCGTCCGGCCTGTGGATGGTTTGCAACAGCCGCCGCCGAGCCCCGTCCGGCGCGGCTTGCGGCCGTGTCTCTCACGCGCCGCGTCCGGCGGCGCTACAATCGCACGATGAATGCGCCCCTCGATACCGCCATCGCCGTCGACGTCTACCGCCAGCGCCGTGAACGCGTGCTTGCCGCACTGCGCGCCGCCGGCGGCGGCGTCGCCATCGTTCCCACCGCGCCGGAAATGCTGCGCAACCGCGATACGGCCTTTCCGTACCGGCATGACAGCTACTTCCACTACCTGACGGGCTTCACCGAGCCGGACGCCGTGCTCGTGCTGAACGCGGCCGGGTCGCACGGCGCGCCGGAATCGATCCTGTTCTGCCGCGCGAAGAATGCCGACCGCGAGATCTGGGAAGGTTTCCATTACGGGCCCGAGGCCGCGCGCGATGCGTTCGGCTTCGACGCGGCCTACGCGGTCGACGTGATCGACACCGAAATGCCGCGCCTGCTCGCCGATGCGGGCACCGTGCACTACCGGTTCGGCGCGTCGGCCGAGTTCGAGCGCCAGCTCGCCGGCTGGATCGATGCGGTGCGCGCGCAGGCGCGCAGCGGCGTCGCCGCACCGGACGCGCTGCTCGACCTCACGCCCCTGCTCGACGACATGCGGCTCGTGAAGGACGAACACGAACTCGCGATCATGATGCGTGCCGCACACATCTCCGCGCTCGCGCACCGTCGCGCGATGCAGGTGTGCCGCCCGGGGATCCGCGAGTACGAACTCGAGGCCGAGCTGCTGTACACGTTCCGCAAGCATGGCGCGCAGGCGCCCGCGTACGGCTCGATCGTCGCGGCCGGCGCGAACGCGTGCGTGCTGCACTACCCGGCCGGCAACGCGGCCGCGCGGGACGGCGACCTGATCCTGATCGATGCCGCGTGCGAACTCGACGGCTACGCGTCGGACATCACGCGCACGTTCCCGGCCAACGGGCGCTTCTCGCCCGCGCAGCGCACGCTGTACGACATCGTGCTCGCCGCGCAGCAGGCCGCGATCGACGCGACGCGCGCGGGCGTGCCGTTCGAGGCGCCGCACGACGCGGCCGTGCGGGTGCTGGCGCAAGGGCTGCTCGATACGGGCATCATCCCGAAGACGCGCTTCTCGAGCGTCGACGACGTGATCGCCGAGCGCGCGTACGCACGCTTCTACATGCACCGCACCGGCCACTGGATCGGCATGGACGTGCACGATTGCGGCGACTACCGCGAGCGGCTCGCCGCGCGCGACGCCAACGGCGCGCTGCCGTGGCGCACGCTGAAACCCGGCATGACGCTCACCGTCGAGCCGGGCCTGTACGTGCGCGCCGCCGACGACGTGCCGTCCGAATACTGGAACATCGGCATCCGCATCGAGGACGACGCGATCGTGCGCGAGCACGGTTGCGAGCTGATCACGCGCGACGTGCCGGTGGCGGCCGACGAGATCGAGGCGCTGATGCGTGCGGGCGCGGCGCACGGCGCTTGAGCGTGCCGCAGGTTGCCATCGCGCCGGTGCCGGGTCGCCGTTGGCCCGGTGTTGACCTGCCGTTGACCCGCAGTTGACCGTTACCCCGTTTCACGAACACAGATGACGACCGCTTCCTCCCCGGCCACGCCGGACCATGACCTCGCCATCGTCGGCGCGGGCCCCGTCGGGCTCGCGCTCGCCGGCTGGCTCGCCCGACGCAGCGCGACGCAGCACGCGTCGATCGCGCTGATCGACGCGCGCGAGCCGGCCGCGAGCGCGAACGACCCGCGCGCGATCGCCGTGTCGCACGGCAGCCGCGTGCTGCTCGACACGCTCGGATGGCCGGCCGACGCAACGCCGATCGAACACATCCACGTGTCGCAGCGCGGCCATTTCGGCCGCACGCTGATCGATCGCGACGAGCACGACCTCGCCGCGCTCGGCTACGTCGTGCGCTACGGCTCGATCGTACAGGCGCTCGCGCAGGCCGTGCGCGGCACGCGCGTCGACTGGCTCACGTCGACCACCGCACGCATGCCGCAACAGGACGCCGACGGCGTCACGCTGACGCTCGACGGCCCGCAAGGCGAGCGCACGCTGCGCGCGCGCATCGTCATCAACGCCGAAGGCGGGCTGTTCCACGAACAGCAGGCCGATACCGGCAAGCAACGCCGCGACTATGGCCAGACCGCGATCGTCGGCACGGTCACCGTCTCGGCGCCGCGCCCGAACGTCGCCTGGGAGCGCTTCACGCACGAAGGCCCGCTCGCGCTGCTGCCGCTTGGCGGTGCCGACTATTCGCTCGTGTGGTGCTGCACGCCCGACGAGGCGGCCCGCCGCGCCGCCCTTCCCGACGACGCGTTCCTGCGCGAACTCGGCGCTGCATTCGGCGAGCGGATGGGCCGGTTCGTCGCGATCGCGGGGCGCGCATCGTTCCCGCTCGGATTGAACGCGGCGCAGACGCTCGTCAACGGGCGCATCGCGATCGTCGGCAACGCCGCGCAAACGCTGCATCCGGTCGCCGGCCAGGGGCTGAACCTCGGACTGCGCGATGCGCACACGCTCGTCGACGCGCTGTCCACGCAGGGCTTCGAAGCGACCGCGCTCGCCACCTTCAACGCACGGCGCGCGCTCGACCGGCGCTTCACGATCGGCGCGACGGACACGCTCGCGCGCCTGTTTACCGTCGACGCCGGCCCTCTTCCGCTGCTGCGCGGCGCGGCGCTCACCGCGCTCGAATTCGTGCCGCCGCTCAAGAAGGCGATCGCACGCCAGATGATGTTCGGCCAGCGCAACTGACACGCCGCGCGTTGCGCGCCGTCAGGCCGCGCAAACCGGGTCAAATCGGCGGGGCATGGGAATACGGTAAAATAGCCGTTTTCCCTCTGCCCTTTTTTGCCCGCGACGCCCGGCGCTCGCGGGCGGTGCCATTGCGATGCCCGTTATCGGCTCTCACGTATTGCGTAACAACCTGTTCGTCGCCCCGATGGCCGGCGTGACGGATCGTCCGTTCCGCCAGCTGTGCAAGCGGCTGGGGGCCGGGTACGCCGTGTCCGAGATGGTCGCGTCCAATGCGCAGCTGTGGAAGAGCGCGAAGACGATGCGACGGGCGAACCACGAAGGCGAGGTCGAGCCGATCGCGGTGCAGATCGCCGGCGCCGATCCGGCGATGATGGCCGAAGCGGCCCGCTACAACGTCGACAACGGCGCGCAGATCATCGACATCAACATGGGTTGCCCGGCGAAGAAGGTCTGCAACGTCGCGGCCGGCTCCGCGCTGCTGCAGAACGAGCCGCTCGTGCAGCGGATCGTCGAGGCCGTCGTCGCGGCGGTCGGCACGGGGCCTGATGCGGTGCCCGTCACGCTGAAGATCCGCACCGGCTGGGATCGCGAGCACAAGAACGCGATCACGGTCGCGCGCCTCGCCGAGGCGGCCGGCATCTCGATGCTGACCGTACACGGCCGCACGCGCGCCGACCTCTACCGCGGCGACGCGGAATACGACACCATCGCGGCCGTGAAGGCGGCCGTGCGCATCCCGGTCGTCGCTAACGGCGACATCACGTCGCCGGCAAAAGCGAAGGCCGTGCTCGACGCCACCGGCGCCGACGCACTGATGATCGGTCGCGCCGCGCAAGGCCGGCCGTGGCTGTTCCGCGAAATCGATCATTTCCTGCAAACCGGCGAGCTGCTGCCCCCGCCGCGGATCGACGAGATCCAGCACGTGATGAACGAACACCTGGAAGACCACTACGCGTTCTATGGTGAATTCACGGGCGTCCGTACTGCGCGCAAGCACATCGGCTGGTACACTCGCGGCCTTTCCGGTGCCAACGGGTTCCGGCACAGGATGAACACGCTCGATTCCACCCGCGAGCAACTCGCCGCCGTCAATGCATTCTTCGAGGCGCAAAAGGCGCTGTCGGACCACCTCGTCTACGTCGATGACGAAGAGGAAAACGGCCAGGGCGAGTCGGACGACCATAACCAGTTAGCAGCATGAGCAAGCACAACATCGAACAATGTGTCCGCGAGAGCCTGGACGTGTATTTCCGGGATCTAGACGGCTCCAATCCGCACGACGTCTATGAAATGGTGATGTCCTGCGTCGAAAAGCCGATGCTCGAGGTCGTGCTCGTACAGGCCGGCGGCAACCAGTCGCTCGCCGCGGAGTACCTCGGCATCAATCGCAATACGCTGCGCAAGAAGCTGCAGCAGCACGGCCTGCTGTAGGCAGCCGTCCCGTCCCCGTTTCCCTGGCTATTGGTGGTTCCATCATGATCAAGCAAGCGCTCATTTCCGTTTCCGACAAGACCGGCATCGTCGATTTCGCGAAGTCGCTGTCCGACCTCGGCGTCAAACTGCTGTCGACCGGCGGCACCGCGAAACTCCTCGCCGACGCGGGCCTGCCCGTGACCGAAGTCGCTGACTACACGGGCTTCCCGGAAATGCTCGATGGGCGCGTGAAGACGCTCCACCCGAAGGTGCACGGCGGCATCCTCGCCCGCCGCGACCTGCCCGAGCACATGCAGGCGCTGGAGCAGCACGGCATCCCGACGATCGACCTGCTGGTCGTGAACCTGTACCCGTTCGTCGCGACGATCGCGAAGGACGACTGCACGCTCGCCGACGCGATCGAAAACATCGACATCGGCGGCCCGACGATGCTGCGCTCGGCCGCGAAGAACCACCGCGACGTGACGGTCGTCGTCGACCCGGCCGACTACGCGGTCGTGCTCGACGAAATGAAGGCGAACGGCAACGCGATCGGCTATGCGACCAACTTCCGCCTCGCGACCAAGGTGTTCGCGCACACCGCGCAATACGACGGCGCGATCACGAACTACCTGACGAGCCTGACCGACGAGCTGCAGCACGCATCGCGCAGCGCATACCCGGCCACGCTGAACATGGCGTTCGACAAGGTGCAGGACCTGCGCTACGGCGAGAACCCGCACCAGAGCGCGGCGTTCTACCGCGACCTCGCGGCGCCGGCCGGCGCACTGGCGAACTACCGCCAGCTGCAGGGCAAGGAACTGTCGTACAACAACATCGCGGATTCGGACGCGGCGTGGGAATGCGTGAAGACGTTCGACGCGCCGGCCTGCGTGATCATCAAGCACGCGAACCCGTGCGGCGTCGCGGTCGGCAACGATTCGGCCGACGCGTACGCGAAGGCATTCCAGACCGACCCGACGTCGGCGTTCGGCGGCATCATCGCGTTCAACCGCGAAGTCGACGAGACGGCCGCGCAGGCGGTGGCCAAGCAGTTCGTCGAAGTGCTGATCGCGCCGTCGTTCACGGACGCCGCGAAGCAGGTGTTCGCCGCGAAGCAGAACGTGCGCCTGCTCGAAATCGCGCTCGGCGACGGCCATAACGCGTTCGACCTGAAGCGCGTGGGCGGCGGCCTGCTCGTGCAATCGCTCGATTCGAAGAACGTGCAGCCGAGCGAGCTGCGCGTCGTCACGAAGCGTCAACCGACCGCGAAGGAAATGGACGACCTGCTGTTCGCATGGCGCGTCGCGAAGTACGTGAAGTCGAACGCGATCGTGTTCTGCGGCAACGGCATGACGCTCGGCGTCGGCGCAGGCCAGATGAGCCGCGTCGATTCGGCACGCATCGCGAGCATCAAGGCGCAGAACGCGGGCCTCACGCTGGCCGGTTCGGCCGTCGCGTCGGATGCGTTCTTCCCGTTCCGCGACGGTCTCGACGTCGTCGTGGCGGCAGGCGCGACCTGCGTGATCCAGCCGGGCGGCTCGATGCGCGACGACGAAGTGATCGCCGCGGCCGACGAGCACGGCATCGCGATGATCCTGACGGGCGTGCGCCACTTCCGTCACTGATCGCACGCGGCCCGCGCGGCCGCCGCACGAAAACCCGGCGGCATCATACCCGCCGGGTTTTTTATTGCGCGGCGCCGGCGCACGCAGCCACGCGGCCGGCCCCGCGCACCATTCGTTGTAGTATCGCGGCATCAGGTTTTTCTCCTCACTCATGCGAATTCTCGGCATCGACCCCGGCCTGCGCGTCACCGGCTTCGGCGTCATCGACGTCAGCGGCCACCGGCTCGCCTATGTCGCAAGCGGCGTGATCCGCACGCCTACGGCTGACCTGGCTACCCGGCTCGGCACGATCTTCCAGGGCGTATCGACGCTCGTGCGCGAACACGCGCCCGACCAGGCCGCGATCGAACAGGTGTTCGTGAACGTGAACCCGCAGTCGACGCTGCTGCTCGGCCAGGCGCGCGGTGCCGCGATCTGCGGGCTCGTCTCCGGCGGCCTGCCGGTGGCGGAATACACCGCGCTGCAACTGAAGCAGGCGGTCGTCGGTTACGGCCGCGCGACCAAGTCGCAGATGCAGGAGATGGTCACGAGGCTGCTCAACCTGACCGGCCAGCCTGGCAGCGACGCGGCCGACGCGCTCGGGATGGCGATCTGCCACGCGCACAGCGGCAATACGCTCGGCACGATCGGCGGCCTCGCGCCGGCGCTCGCGAAAAGGGGGCTGCGCGTGCGGCGCGGACGGCTCGTCGGCTGACGCGACGGCACGCATCCCCTCGGCGCGGCGCGCGGCTACCCGCATCGCGCGTATTGCGCCTGCCACCGTCCTGCCTACCCGCCCGCCTGATCGCCTGATCGCCCCGCGTCGCGCGGCGCCCCGACCTGACGGCCAACCCATCGGCATCGCGCCGCAGCTGCGCTACACTCGCGCTTTCTTCCTCGCATCCCGCCATCCATGATCGGTCGCATCGCCGGCATCCTGCTCGAAAAGAATCCGCCTCACCTGCTCGTCGACTGCAACGGCGTCGGTTACGAAATCGACGTGCCGATGAGCACCTTCTACAACCTGCCGCAAACGGGCGAGCGCGTCGTGCTGCTCACGCAGCAGATCGTGCGCGAGGACGCGCACCTGCTGTACGGCTTCCTGACGCCGCAGGAGCGCACGACCTTCCGCGAACTGCTGAAGATCACCGGCATCGGCGCGCGCATGGCGCTGGCCGTGCTGTCCGGCATGAGCGTGCAGGAGCTCGCGCAGGCGGTGACGATGCAGGATGCTGCACGTCTCACGCGCCTGCCCGGCATCGGCAAGAAGACCGCCGAGCGCCTGCTGCTCGAGCTGAAGGGCAAGCTCGGCGCGGACCTTGGCGCACTCGCCGGCGCCGCGTCCCAGTCCGACCACGCGACCGACATCCTCAACGCGCTGCTCGCGCTCGGCTATTCCGAAAAGGAAGGCCTCGCCGCGATCAAGAACGTGCCGGCCGGCACCGGCGTGTCCGAAGGCATCAAACTCGCGCTCAAGGCACTGTCGAAGGTGTAACGGCCGCCCGAGCCGGCTGTCGGAGCCAGTGTCGCGCCGTCGCGCGGCACGCGCCAGTCGGCCGTTCGGCCAGTTCGGCCGCGCGACGGCGCGCGGTACAATGGCCGCATGATTGAAACCGACAAACTCGCCGCCGAGCGGATCATCGCCGCCACGCCCGCCTCGTCGCACGAGGAGGTGTTCGAACGCGCGCTGCGGCCGCGCCAGCTCGACGACTACGTCGGCCAGGAAAAGGTGCGCGGCCAGCTCGAGATCTTCATCGAGGCCGCGAAGCGCCGCGCCGAGCCGCTCGACCACGTGCTGCTGTTCGGGCCGCCGGGTCTCGGCAAGACCACCCTCGCGCACATCATCGCGCGCGAGATGGGCGTGAACCTGCGCCAGACGTCGGGCCCCGTGCTCGAACGCGCGGGCGATCTCGCCGCGCTGCTGACCAACCTCGAAGCGAACGACGTGCTGTTCATCGACGAGATCCACCGGCTGTCGCCGGTCGTCGAGGAAATCCTGTATCCGGCGCTCGAGGATTACCAGATCGACATCATGATCGGCGAAGGGCCGGCCGCGCGCAGCGTGAAGCTCGACCTGCAGCCGTTCACGCTGGTCGGCGCGACCACGCGTGCGGGGATGCTGACCAACCCGCTGCGCGATCGCTTCGGGATCGTCGCGCGCCTCGAGTTCTACGATGCCGAGCAATTGTCGCGCATCGTGCGGCGCTCGGCGTCGCTGCTGAACGCGCAGATCGATCCGAACGGCGCGCTGGAGATCGCGAAGCGTTCGCGCGGCACGCCGCGGATCGCGAACCGGCTGCTGCGCCGCGTGCGCGACTATGCGGAAGTGAAGGCCGACGGCCAGATCACCGCGGCCGTCGCCGACGCCGCGCTCGCGATGCTCGACGTCGACCCGGTCGGCTTCGACCTGATGGACCGCAAGCTGCTCGAGGCGATCCTGCACAAGTTCGACGGCGGCCCGGTCGGCATCGACAACCTCGCGGCGGCGATCGGCGAGGAGCGCGACACGATCGAGGACGTACTCGAACCGTACCTGATCCAGCAGGGCTTCCTGCAGCGCACGCCGCGCGGGCGCGTCGCGACGCTGCTCACGTACCGCCACTTCGGGCTCTCCGCGCCCGACGCCGGCAACCCGGAACGCGGGACGTGGGATACCGCCGACGGGAAGTAACCCGCTGCCCGCGCCAAGCTCGCCATGACCACGCCGCCCAGCCCGCACCCCGCCCCGCCCACACCGGGCCCGCGCTGGGTCGAACCGATCCGCAAGCGGCTCGTGGCCGGCATCACCCACCTGACGACGGGCGGCGGCGGTCCGTCGATCGATCTCTCGTCGCCGCCCGGAGACCCTGGGCTGTTCGGCCCCGACGCGATCTGCTGGCGCGTGCATGCCGATTTCACGTCGATGATGACGGGCGGCATTGCCGCGCTGCTGCTGCAGGCGCTCCATCCGCTCGCGCTCGCGGGCGTGTGGGATCACTCGTCGTTTCGCACCGACATCCTCGGCCGCTTGCGGCGCACCGCCACGTTCATCACGGGCACGACGTTCGGCAGCCGCGCGGACGCGCTCGCGCTCATCGAGCGCGTGAAAACGATCCACGCGCGCATATCGGGCACGGCGCCCGACGGCCGGCCGTATCGAGCCGACGATCCGGCGTTGCTGACGTGGGTGCATGTCGCGGAAGTTTCGAGCTTCCTCGGCGCGCATTTGCGCTATGTGAATCCGTCGCTGTCGGGCGAGCTGCAGGACGGCTACTACGCGGAAACGGCATTGATCGCGGAGTTGCTCGGCGCCCGGGATGTGCCCCGTTCACGCGCCGAGGTAGCGGCCTATTGCGCGCGCATGCAGCCCGAACTCGAAGCCGGGCCGCACACCTTCGAGGTCATGGACATCCTGTTGAACGTGCCGGTCGCAACGCCCGCGCTGCGGCCAGCCGCGTCGCTGATCATGCATGCGGGAATCGACCTGCTGCCGCCCTGGGCGCAGCGCATGCTCGACGTGTCGACCTTCGCGCCGCTGCGACGCGCGGTGGTCCGGCCCGGTGTGCGGGCAGTCGCGCCCGTGCTGCGCTGGGCGCTCGTCAACGGCGCGTCGAAGCGCGCACGCCGCCGCGCAACCGCGACACCGCCCGACGGCACCCCGCCCGCCTGACGATCGGCTTCTTCCGCCGGGCGGAGCCGGTACGACCGGATCAGAGTACCTTGCGATACCCGTCGTCGTCGTCGCTCGCGGCGTCCAGGTGCGACACGTCGGCCCATTGCACGACCTGTGCGCGACCATCGACGTAATCGACGACGTTGATGCTCGTGTTGAGCAGCTGATAGCTGCGCGGCGCCGACAGGTCGATACCGTTGGCGAAGCGGTACACGCAGTCGAGCACGCCGCCGTGTGCGACACACGCGATCCGGCCGCCCGGATGCGCGGCGACAATCGGCTCGAGCGCATGCAGCACGCGATGATAGAACTCGCGCTGCGACTCGCCGCCGTCGGGCGCGAAGCCCGGATCGCGCGTCTGCCACGCGGCGTAGGCGTCCGGAAACAGCGTCTCGATCTCGGTGCTGTCATGCCCCTGGAACACGCCGTACGCGCGTTCGCGCAGCCCTTCGCGCAACTGCAGCGGCAGCCCAAGCGCATCGGCAAAGGGTTGCGCGGTTTGTTGCGCGCGCATCAGGTCGCTCGAATAGATCGCGTCGATCCGCTGCCCTTCGCGCGCGTCCCGCGCGAGCCGGACGGCCAGCCGCTGCGCCTGCGCGAGCCCCGTGTCGGCCAGCGGAATGTCGATGTGGCCCTGGATGCGCTTGATGCGGTTCCAGGCCGTCTCGCCATGGCGAATGAAGAGAATCTGCGTAGTGGCCATCGCGGCGCGTCTCCGGGAATGAATCAGGGCCGCACTTGCAGCCAGAACGTCACGGGGCCGTCGTTGACGAGCGACACCTGCATGTCGGCGCCGAACTCGCCCGTCTCGACGACCGGATGACGCTCGCGCGCGGCCGCGACGAAATAGTCGAACAGGCGCGCGCCTTCGTCGGGCGGCGCGGCCGGCGTGAAGCTCGGCCGCAGCCCGCTGTTGGTATCGGCCGCGAGCGTGAACTGCGACACGAGCAGCAGGCCGCCGGCGCCGCCCGCGCCGTCGATGTTCGACACCGGCAGGTTCATCTTGCCCGCCGCATCGCTGAACACGCGATAGCCGAGCAGCTTCGCGAGCAGCTTGTCGGCCGCGGCCTCGGTGTCGCCACGCTCCGCGCAGACGAGCGCGAGCAGCCCTGCGCCGATCTCGCCCGTCGTGCGGTCGCCGACGCGCACGTCGGCGCGCTTCACGCGCTGGATCAGCGCGATCATGCGGTCAGCGTGACGCGCGCGAAGCGGCGCTTGCCGACCTGGACGACGAACTCGCCGGCCTCGACCTTCAGCCCCTTGTCGGAGACGGTCGCGCCGTCGATCTTCACGCCGCCCTGCTCGATGTTGCGCAGCGCTTCGCTCGTCGACGGCACGAGGCCCGCCTGCTTCAGCAGCTGGCCGATCGCGAGCGGCGCGCCCGCGAGCGTGACCGACGGGATGTCGTCCGGCACGCCGCCCTTCGCGCGGTGGTTGAAGTCCTCCAGCGCACGCTCGGCATCGGCCTGCGAGTGGAAGCGCGCGACGATTTCCTGCGCGAGCAGCACCTTGAAGTCGCGCGGGTTGCGGCCGCCTTCGGCGTCGCGCTTGAAGCCCGCGATTTCTTCGATGCTGCGGAACGACAGCAGCTCGAAGTAACGCCACATCAGCGTGTCCGAGATGCTCATCAGCTTGCCGAACATGTCGGTCGGCTTCTCGCTGATGCCGACGTAGTTGCCCTTCGACTTCGACATCTTCTCGACGCCGTCGAGGCCTTCGAGCAGCGGCATCGTGAGAATGCACTGCTGCTCCTGGCCGTACTGCTTCTGCAGTTCGCGGCCGACCAGCAGGTTGAACTTCTGGTCGGTGCCGCCGAGCTCGAGGTCGGCGTTCAGCGCGACCGAGTCGTAGCCCTGCATCAGCGGGTACAGGAATTCGTGGATCGAGATCGGCACGCCGCCCTGGAAGCGCTTCGTGAAATCCTCGCGCTCGAGGATCCGCGCGACCGTGTAGCGCGACGCGAGCTTGATCATCCCGTCCGCGCCGAGCGGCATCGACCATTCGCTGTTGTAGCGGATTTCGGTCTTCGCGCGGTCGAGCACGAGCGCAGCCTGCTCGAAGTAGGTCTTCGCGTTCGATTCGATCTGCTCGCGCGTGAGCGGCGGGCGCGTCGCGTTGCGGCCCGACGGGTCGCCGATCAGCGACGTGAAATCGCCGATCAGGAAGATCACCGTGTGGCCGAGGTCCTGCAGCTGACGCATCTTGTTCAGCACGACCGTATGGCCGATGTGGATGTCGGGTGCGGTCGGGTCGAGGCCGAGCTTGATGCGCAACGGCGTGCCGGTGGCCGCGCTGCGCGCGAGCTTCTGCGCGAACTCTTCCTCGATCAGCAGTTCGTCGACGCCGCGCTTCGTGACGGCGAGCGCATGGCGGACTTCGTCGGTGATCGGGAAAACAGGCTTGGAACTGGGTTCGGTGCTCATCGGGGCCAGGAAGAATGTCGCAAAGACAGGGATTTTCCCATAACTTGCGCGTGCATCGCTTAACGACGCGTCAGGTTGCGCGGATAATCGGGCGCAAGGCGCGTGGCACCGGCCCGCGCCGCTCGATCCAGGAGGACCCAACGTGCCGCAACGACATCCGCAACCCGCCCATCCGGCCGACGGCATCTACTTCGGGCTGATGTCGGGAACCAGCATGGACGGCGTCGACGGCGTCGCCGTGCGTTTCGAGACCGGCCGCGCGCCGGTCGTGCTCGCGGAAGCGTTCGTCGGCTTCGCCCAATCGCTGCGCGACGCGCTGTTCGCGCTGCAGCAGCCCGGCGACAACGAGATCGACCGCGAATCGGTCGCGGCGAATGCGCTCGTCGCGCGCTACGCGGTGTGCTGTCACGAGCTGCAGCGCACGGCCGGCCTGTCGCGCGACGAGATCCGCGCGATCGGCGTGCACGGCCAGACGGTCCGGCACCGTCCCGAGCGCGGCTACACGCGCCAGCTCAACAATCCGGCGCTGCTCGCCGAACTCACCCATCTCGACGTGATCGCCGATTTCCGCAGCCGCGACGTCGCGGCCGGCGGCCACGGCGCGCCGCTCGCGCCGGCGTTCCACGCGACGGTGTTCGGCGCGCCGGGCGAGACGCGGGTCGTCTGCAACCTCGGCGGCATCAGCAACATCACGATCCTGCCCGGCGAAGGCGGCGACGTGCGCGGCTTCGACTGCGGGCCCGCGAACGCGTTGCTCGACGAATGGGCGACGCGCCATCTCGGCAAGCCCTACGACGACGGCGGCAAGTTCGCCGCGCGCGGTACCGTGCACGCGGCGCTGCTCGACGCGCTGCTCGACGAACCCTACTTCGTCGCGCCGCCGCCGAAAAGCACCGGCCGCGACCTGTTCAATCCCGCGTGGCTCGACGCGAAGCTCGCCGCGTTCGCGCAGGTCGCACCGGAAGACGTGCAGGCGACGCTGACGGCACTCACCGCCGTCTCGGTCGCGCGCGAGATCGCCCGGCACGCGGCCGGCTGCAAGGCCGTGTTCGTCTGCGGCGGCGGCGCCCGCAACCCGGTGCTGCTCGATGCGCTCCGGCATGCACTGCACGAGGCCGGCGTGCCGGCGACGGTAGAGACGACGGCCGCGCTCGGCGTGCCGCCGCAGCAGGTCGAGGCGCTCGCGTTCGCGTGGCTCGCGTACCGCTTCACCGCGCGCCAGCCCGGCAATCTCGCGAGCGTGACGGGGGCCGCGGGCGAGCGCGTGCTCGGCGCACTTTATCCGCGCTGATACGAGAAAACGACGAAACGAGCGGGAGCCCCGATGCGGCGCGTCCGGGACGCGCCGACAGGCCACCCGCGCGGTTCGTCGCGTACAACGGACGCAAAAAAAACGGGGCATCAAGCCCCGTTTTTCATTCCGGCGAACCGGACAGGATCCGTCGTGCGTTCAGACCGAGAACGACGAGCCGCACCCGCAGGTGGTCGTGGCGTTCGGGTTCTTGATCACGAACTGGGCACCGTTGAGGTCGTCCTTGTAGTCGATCTCGGCGCCGACCAGGTACTGGTAGCTCATCGAGTCGATCAGGAGCTGGACGCCGTTCTTGTTCATCACGGTGTCGTCCTCGTTGACTTCCTCGTCGAACGTGAAGCCATACTGGAAGCCCGAGCAGCCGCCACCCTGCACGAACACGCGCAGCTTCAGGTCGGGATTGCCCTCTTCGTCGATCAGTTGCTTGACCTTGTCGGCCGCGGCGTCGGTGAAGACGAACGGTGCCGGCATTTCGGTGGTCGTTGCTGCGGATTCGGTAACAGCGTTCATGCGAACTCTCCAAAAAGCTTTAGCCGCTATTGTAGGGCCGATCAGAAGATCGTGCTGATGTCCATGAAATCAATAGGTTCTTGTTGATTTCAGTAAAGGAAACCGCCCGCGGGGCGCCGCCGCGCGGGCATAAAAAAACCGCCAGCGCGAAAACTGGCGGTTTTTCCGGCGGACGCCGCCCGGAAGCGGCGCGGCCATGAAGCGGAATTAACGCTTCGAGAACTGCTTTGCGCGACGTGCCTTGCGCAGACCAACCTTCTTACGCTCGACTTCACGTGCATCGCGCGTGACGAAGCCTGCGTTCGACAGCGACGGCTTCAGCGTTGCATCGTAGTCGATCAGCGCGCGGGTGATGCCGTGACGCACTGCGCCTGCCTGACCCGTTTCGCCGCCGCCGTTGACGTTGACCTTGATGTCGAACGTCTGGCCGTGGTTCGTGAGTTCCAGCGGTTGACGCACGATCATCAGCGACGTTTCACGCGAGAAGTAGTCGGCGATGGGCTTGCCGTTGACGATGATGTCGCCCTTGCCAGCCTTGATGAAGACACGTGCGACTGCGCTCTTGCGGCGGCCCGTACCGTAGTTCCAGTTACCGATCATGTGGGCTCCCCTTAGATCTCGAGCGCCTTCGGCTGTTGAGCCGAATGCGGATGCGTAGCTTCAGCGTAGACCTTCAGCTTCTTGATCATCGCGTAGCCGAGCGGGCCCTTCGGCAGCATGCCCTTGACCGCCTTCTCGAGCGCACGGCCCGGGAAGCGTTCTTGCATCTTGCCGAACGTCGTTTCATAGATACCGCCCGGGTAGCCCGAGTGACGGTAGTACTTCTTGTCCAGAGTCTTGTTGCCCGTGACCTTCAACTTGCTCGCGTTGATGATGATGATGAAATCACCAGTGTCGACGTGCGGGGTGAACTCAGGCTTGTGCTTGCCGCGCAGACGGCGTGCCACTTCGCTGGCAACACGGCCGAGAACCTTATCCGTCGCGTCAATCACGTACCATTCGCGCGTCACCTCATGGGCTTTTGCGGAAAACGTCTTCATGATCGATCCAAAAAAAATGCTTTGCCCGATGTGTTCTTCCTGCTTGTCTGTGTGCGCTTCGAGGCGCGGTGCAGGCTCTCCCTGTTCTTTTTCCGTGGGCATGAATGCGGAAAAGCCCTGAATTATAAAGGAAATACCGCAGCGCGGTCAAAGAGAATCCACGCCCCGTGCCGGCGGCGCCCGAAATGGGCCAAAATCCGGTCGTGCCCCGATACACCAGGCGAACCGAGCGCCTGGGGCGGCACCCATCGACGCGCGGCACCTGACCTGGCCGCGCCAGACCGGCCGATCACGGAAAACAACAAACAAGCATGATGAAACAACGACTTACGCCCTTTCTCGCGGCCGCGTTGCTGGCCGCCGCGGCGCCCGCCGTCGCCGCCCGGGCCGGCTGCGAGGCCAAGCTCGACGCTCTCGACGCCCGCATCGCCGACGCCCGCCACGCCCATGCCGAAGATCGCATCGCCCGCCTGCGCGCGGTGCGCGAACGCGTGCGCCACTTCTGCGCGCGCGGTCATGGCCATGCATCGGCCGCACACGTTCCGCCCCCTGCCGCCCGTTCGACGGACACGCCGCCCGGCGCGGCATCGCAGCCAGCCGCGCGGCGGCCGGCGTAAAGGGGAGTCAATGACGGATATCGACGCGCGCAAACTGCGCGCCGATGCTTGCATGGGACGAAAAAAAGCCCGAACGGCTGGTTCGGGCTTAATCCACCTTAGGAGGAGGGTGGAGGAGACATGCGGAGGTTGCCGCAGCGCGACAACCAATGAGGCTGATTATACGAACGCGTCGCCGACTTCACAAGAAAATTTGCATTACGAAATGCAACACCATAATGCGGAATCCGGTGAGCCTCACGCGATGAATGGATTTTCCCTTTTAAAATCAATCTACTGGGAAGAAAGCGCGCAGCAGGAAGCCCGCCACGCCTAGAGTAAAACCCCTAAAGACAGCAGGGAAATCGCCGTTCGGCGCCCCGCCGGGCGCCGCACGCGGCGGCATGGCGTGGCGCGTCGTGCAGCGCATCAGCCGAGCGAAGCGCTGCGGGCTACAATGCCGGATCAAATCCGAATCAGGCAACGCTGGAGTGCAAGCATGGAATGCAAAGTAAGCTGGATGGGTCAGGACGGCATGGCGTTTTCCGCCCAGACCGGAAGCGGGCACCTCGTCGCGATGGACGGCGCGCCGGAAGGCGGCGGCCACAACCTCGCGCCGCGCCCGATGGAAATGGTGCTGGTCGGCACCGGCGGCTGCACCGCGTACGACGTCGTGCTGATCCTGAAGAAGAGCCGCCAGGAAGTCACCGGCTGCTCGGTCACGCTGAAGGCCGAACGCGCGAGCGAAGATCCGAAAGTGTTCACGAAGGTCCACTTCCACTTCACCGTCACCGGCCGCAACCTGAACCCGGCCACGGTCGAGCGCGCGATCAACCTGTCGCACGACAAGTACTGCTCCGCGTCGATCATGATCGCGAAGACCGCCGAACTCACGCATTCGTTCGACATCGTCGCCGACTGAACACACGGCAGCCACGCATGAAAAAAGGGCCGGCGCTCCTGACGGAGCGCCGGCCCTTTCGCATTCGAACGGCAAAGCAGGCCGATAAGCCGGATTCTGTGCACGCTGCACGCCGAAGCGCACGGCGCGTGGCAGCCATTCCTCTAGGCGCGCCATTGCTGACGCGCTCAAGCTTCCTACCCGCAGACGAGACGGGGGCCCCGTCCTGCATCCGAAAATGCGCGCCTGCCTACTTGGAATTGCTCCGGGTGGAGGTTACCGTGCCGGCGAACGTCGCCGTCGCCGCGGTGCGCTCTTACCGCACCGTTTCACCCTTACCTGATCCCGGCTTGCGCCGGGCCATCGGCGGTTTGCTTTCTGTTGCCCTGTTCCGCGTGTCGCCACGGATGGCCGTTAGCCATCACCCTGCCCTGTGGAGTCCGGACTTTCCTCGCCCCCGCCAGCCCGAAGGCAGCGAGGCCGCGACTGCCTGGCCTGCTTTGCGACGCGCATTCTAGCACTGTGCGCCGCCGCCGGCAGCGCGCGAGCGGCGGCCGCTGCGGAAAACCGCCGGATCGGCGTAGAACGCGGGCGCGGCATTCGCTTCGCACCAGCCCGGCACGCCGAGCACCGGCAGCGGCGCGAAATCGCGGCTCGTCAGGTCGCGGGTCGCCAGTTCGCCGGCGATCCGCGCATCGACATGCGCGGCACGCTGCGCGTCGGGCCACGAAAAATAGTCGTCGCCCACTTCGACGATCCATGCGTGCGCGGTGCACGACTTGTAGGGCGCGACGAGCTTCTCGAGCAGCGCATGGCCGACGAGCCGCGCCTCGCAGCGCGTGCCCCACGCGTCGCGCGCCGCCACCAGCAACTGCTGCCAGCTGAAGCCGCGCAGCGCATCGGCGAGCGTGCGGTCGGCCGTCACGAACAGCGCGGCATTTTCGTCGAACAGCGTCAGCGCATCGCGCAGCGTGCCGCGCACCGGCTCGACGCCGCCCGCGGCATCGATCGCCGCGGCCTGGCGTGCGTTCAGCGCAGCCTTGGTGCGCGGATACGCGAACCAGACGAGCGCATTGAAGAAGTCGTGAAGATTGTGGCGGGTCGGGACGCCGCCGGTCGCGGCGATATGGGTTTCGTATGCGATGCCGGGCGGCAGCTCGGCCTGCGGCACGAAGCGCAGCGGCTTGCCGCGGCCGCTGACTCGGGCATCACCGCGCATTGCGCCGTTCAGTGCGTCGAGCAGCGCGGCCTCGCCGGCGAGCGCGGCCGCCTGAAGCGTGCGGCCCGGTGCCGCGTAACGCGCGAGCCACGGCGCGGACCAGTCGATCCGCGCGAACGCCGCCGCGCCGCCGCCGGCCGCGTGGCCGGCCGCGCGCGGCGGCGTGCCGGTCACGCGAACTTCCAGCCGATCGATTCGCCGGCGCGCAGCGGCACGACCGGCGTATCGCCCGCGAACACCTCGCGCGGCAGTTCCCAGGTCTCGCGGCGCAGCGTGATCGTCTCGGTGCTGTGCGGCAGCCCGTAGAAATCGGCGCCGAAGCGGCTGGCGAAATTTTCCAGCTTGTCGAGCGCGCCCGCCTTGTCGAACGCTTCCGCATACAGCTCGAGCGCGTGCAGCGCCGTGTAGCAGCCCGCGCAGCCGCACGCGGTTTCCTTCGCGTCGCGCGCGTGCGGCGCGCTGTCGGTGCCGAGGAAGAAGCGCGGGTTGCCCGACGTCGCGGCTTCGACGAGCGCGACGCGGTGCGTTTCACGCTTCAGCACCGGCAGGCAGTAGTAATGCGGGCGGATCCCGCCGACGAACAGCGCGTTGCGGCTGTACAGCATGTGCTGCGGCGTGATCGTCGCGCCGAGCAGGCCCGGCGCCGCATCGGCGTCGCGCACGTAGTCGGCCGCGTCCTTCGTGGTGATGTGCTCGAACACCACCTTCAGGCCGGGGAAATCGCGGCGCAGCGGCGTCATCACGCGGTCGATGAACACCTTCTCGCGATCGAACATGTCGATCGCCGGATCGGTCACCTCGCCGTGCACGAGCAGCGGCATGCCGGTTTCCTGCATGACCTCGAGCGTCTTCGCGCACTTCGCGAGATCGCTGACGCCGTGGTCGGAGTTCGTCGTCGCGCCGGCCGGATACAGCTTCACGCCGTGCACGAAGCCGCTGTCGCGCGCGCGGCGGATTTCGTCGGGCGACGTGTTGTCAGTCAGGTACAGCGTCATCAGCGGCTCGAACGCCATGCCCGCCGGCAGCGCGGCCAGGATTCGCTCGCGATAGGCCTGCGCTTGCGCGGTGGTCGTGACGGGCGGCTTCAGGTTCGGCATGACGATCGCGCGGGCGAACTGGCGCGCCGTGTGCGGCAGCACCGCGGCCAGCATGTCGCCGTCGCGCAGGTGCAGGTGCAGGTCGTCGGGACGGGCGAGCGTGAGCGTCGCCGGAGAGGAAGCGTTCGAGGCAGTCATAGGAGGCGTCGTGAGGAACGGGCTGGCCATCTGCGGGGCCGGAACGCGCGTGTGCGGGCCGACTGACGGCAAACCGCAACACGGGGCCTTCGGCCGGCGGAATCCGCTTTTTACCGCTCAAGGCTCGGTGATATGCTAGAAGCCACATTGTACCGGGGTTCACCCGGTTGGTTACCCTGCTTCCGCCCCCGCCCCAAGTAAAATGTGCCAACTCCTAGGAATGAACTGCGCCGCGCCGACGGACGTCACATTCTCCTTCACAGGTTTCGCGGCCCGGGGCGGCCTCACCGATCACCATGCCGACGGCTGGGGGATCGCATTCTTCGAGGACAAGGCCTGTCGCCTCTTCGTCGACCACCAGGCATCGGCCACGTCGCCGCTCGCCGAAATGGTCAAGCGCTACCCGATCAAGTCCAAGAACACGATCGCGCACATCCGCAAGGCCACGCAAGGCCACATCCTGCTCGAGAACAGCCACCCGTTCATGCGCGAGCTGTGGGGGCGGCACTGGATCTTCGCGCATAACGGCGATCTGCAGGAGTACGAACCCGATCTCGACGGCAGCGTCTACCATCCGGTCGGCACCACCGACAGCGAGAAGGCGTTCTGCGTGCTGATGCAGGGGCTGCGCGAAGCATTCCCCGGCGCGCAGCCGCCGTTGCCGGAGCTGTTCGAGCGCGTCGGCGAGCTGACGCGCGGCATCACCGATCACGGCGTGTTCAACTTCCTGATGTCGAACGGCCAGGCCCTCTTCGCGCACTGCTCGACGCGGCTGCACTACCTCGTGCGGCGCTGGCCGTTCTCGACCGCGCATCTGGTCGACGAAGACCTGTCGATCGACTTCGCGAAATACACGACGCCCGAGGATCGCGTCGCGGTGATCGCCACGCAGCCGCTGACCGACAACGAAATCTGGACCTCGTTCGAACCGGGCGAGCTCATCATGTTCCAGTGCGGCGACGTCGCCGCGCGGATGCAGATTCCGGTGCCCGAGCGCGTGCTCGAGAAACTGCGCAACCCGGCGCTCGACGCGTCGGCGTCCGCGCCGTGCGGTTCGCAGCACGCCGCACTCGCGGCCGGCGCCGACGGCGATTCCGACGACTCGATCGATTTCTGAGCGCGCCGCGCCACCGCCGGGCGCGCCCTTCGTGCGTTGCGCTGTTCCGCCAGCGTCGCGGCCCGGCGATCCCGCGTCATGCCCGGATCGTCGCACCACGCATCCGGCATCCGGCATCCGGCATCCGGCATCCGGCATCCGCCAATGATTGCCCGCATTGAAAGTCTCCGCTCGACAACGTTCCATTCAGGCCGCCATTTCACGCACGCGTGCGTCGCCACACGACATTCACTTTTATTTTATTAATTTTCAAGTGAAAATAATTCACCGGCGAAACAAATAAAACAAGATATTCAAAACGGGGTAATCCGGAAACCATAGATTAAAGCAAAATCTCCACGCCGATCGTGCGCCAGCCCACCGAACCGGCGATTCCGGCTGTTTTAGAAAAAATCCACCAAGCCCTTACCCACAAAGGCTTTCAGTTCGATTACCCACACAACTCAGAAATACCACTCGATACCGTTACCATCCCCACATTTCCTGATTTTTTGAAAATCGCCCGCCCCGCCAATTAGTAGACTCGCTCCATCTTCGGTGTAACGAAACCCGACCGGCGCGTCATGCAGCCACGGCTGCCGCATGTCCATTCGCGTCACGCGGCACCGTGGAATGCGCATTCGCCGCATGCGGCGAGTAACACGTCAAAACAAGAAAGAGGGCATGTCGTGAATCACTCATTTCGATCGATCTGGAGCGACGCCGCCGGCTGCTGGGTCGCGGTCGCGGAAACGACACGGGCGCGCGGCAAGCGTTCACGCCGCGAATCGGGCGCAAGCACCCGCGCCGGCCGCACGGCGATGCGCCGCTCGCCGCTGCGCGTCGCCGCGCTCGGTGCCGCGCTGGCCGCGCTGTCGGCCGGCTCCGCGTACGGGTCGAGCTGCGGCGACGGTTCGGCAGTCGCGAGCGGCGGCAGCTGCGCGCTCGGCAGCGTCAGCCCGACCGTGAACGACAACCTGGCCGGCGCCACGACCGTGTCCGGCGGCGACGCGGTCGGCGTGACGGGCGCATGGACGGCGCAGAACAGCGGCGACGCCGGCTACACGCGCATCCCGTTCGGCACGACGACGATCGTGTCGGGAAATCCGGATCAGCCGCTGGTGTCGCTCGGCGGCAAGACGCAAAACATCGGCACGCCCGACACGATCACGGGCACCCATACGTCGGTCGCCACCTACGACTCGTCCGCGTTCTCCGCGTCGACGGTCGGCACGACCGACGTGCCCGTCTACCGCGACGTCAACGGCGACCAGTACGTGAACACGCGGATCGGCACCGTCGACCGCTCCGGCGGCACGCTGAACGTGTCGATCGGCAATCCCGCCAACGCGCCCGGCTCGGCCGGCAACGCGATCACGATGGCCGCGAAGCAGACGGACCTCACCGTCGCGGACGGGACGGGCGCCACCCCGAGCGTCGTCAACTGGAATTCGCGCAACCAGGTCTGGTTCACCACCGGCGACTACCTCGCGAGCGGCGGCTCCGTCGGCAACCTCCAGCTCGACGTGCCGGCCTATGCGGGCACCTTCACCGCGTTCGACGGCAGCACGTGGACCGTCAGCGACGCCGCGTCGCTCGCCGCCTACAACGACTTCCTCGTGCGTTCGGTCCGGAGCGGCGCGCTCGGCTCGCAGGCCGCGTACGACACCGCGTTCGGCCAGGCCGTCACGTTCTCGAAGGAGATCTTCCAGTACGCGAACAACGTATCCGCCGGCGACAAGAACACGCTGCCGATCGATCACCTGTCGGCAATGCACGGCACCGGCGCGAACGCGACGCTGCAGATCGGCAAGGACGGCCAGATCGACTTCCGCGGCACCAACACGATCGCATCGAGTTCGGCCGTCCTCGCGGAAAACGGCGCGCACTTCGTCAACGACGGCCGCCTGTCGGGTGATTTCACGCTGGTGCGCCTGCTGAGCGGTGCGAGCGGCGTCAACAATGGCGTGATCTCGTCCGGCTACGCGTCCGGCGACAATTTCGACACGAGCAGCGGCACGCCGCCCGACAACTTCGGGTTCCATGCGTACACCGAGGGCAACGGCGTGTACGCGAACGGCTCGGGCACCTCGTTCGTCAACCACGGCGTGATGAACGTCGGCGCGTGGACGCTCGCCGGCGACCGCCCCGACCTGCAGAACTACGCGGTGGCCGTGACGGGCGGCGCGAACGCGTCGAACGCCGGCACGATCAACGTCGGCGTCAACGCGACGACGCTCGACAGCCAGGTGATCGGCGGCTTCGCGGCGGGCGGCACCTTCACGAACGCGGCCGGCGGCACGATCTATCTCGGCCGCGCGGCCCAGTACGGCCCGGGGGCGGCGGCGAACGACGTCGCGCTGTCCGCGCACGCGTACGGGATCCTGCTCGGCGCGTCGGGCACCGCCAGCAACCTCGGCTCGATCGTGATCGGCTCGCAGACGCAGAACGGCGCCGGGATGGCGAGCATCGGCTCGTCGTCCGGCACGCTGCGCAACGCCGGCACGATCGTCGTGAACGGCGCGGCGCCCGGCACGCCGTTCGCGAACGTCGGCATGCTCGCGGCCAACACGGCCGCGACCGTGACCAACACCGGCACGATCACGCTGAACGGCGTGAACGGCATCGGCATCATGGTGGTCGGCACCGGCTCGACCGCGACGGCCGCAACGTCGACCGGCACGATCTACGTGGCCGGCGGGCTCGATCCGGCATCGGACACGCGCAACTACGGCGTGTGGGCCGAAGGGCCGCGCGCGAAGGCCACGGTCGACGGCGCGCTCAACCTGACGGGTACTGGCGCGATCGGCGTCCATGCGCGCTCGGGCGCGACGATCAACGTCGACGCGAACGCGGTGCCCCACTTCATGTCGGGTACGAACCAGATCGGCTTCTATGCGTATGGCGCAGGCTCGAAGATCAACGTCGCCGCGCAGCACCTGAGCGTCGATACCGACGATTCGACGCTGTTCCGCATGGCGGGCGGCGCGGCCTATACGGGGGCATCGGCCGCCGGCACGCTGACGACGGACGTCAATGGCCAGCGCGCGCGCGGCGTGCTCGCGACCGGTGCCGGCACGACGCTGTCCACCGGCCACGCCACCTACAACGTCAACGGCGCGAACGGCATCGCGGTAGCAGTCGAAGGCGGCGCGAAGGGCACGATCGACTCGGGCGCGACCATCAACCTGAATGCGGCCGGCGCGATCGCGGGCGTCGTCGACGGCCAGGCGCACGACCTCGCCAGCGCGAATGCCGGCGCGCCGGTCGCGACGACGCTGACCAACGATGCCGCGGTCACCTCGTCGACCGCGGGCGTGACGGGTTTCGTCGCGCAGAACCTCGGCACGCTCGACAACCGCGACACGGTGCTGCTGAGCGGCGCAGGCTCGACGGGCGTCGTGGTCGGCACGCTCGGCACCGTGAACAACGCGTCGGCGATCCGCGTGGCCAACGGCACCGGCGCGCTCGTGCAGGGCGCGTCGGCGACGCTCGCCAACGCGGGCACGATCGAGGCCGACGACGGCGTCGCGGGCGTGCACCTGACCGGCACGGGTGCGTCGGTCGCGCTGTCGGGCGCGGGCACCGTCGTCGCGAACGGCAGTGCCGACGGCGTGCTGATCGACTCGACCGTCTCGAACGGCGGGATCGCGGCCGGCGCGACGTCGATCGCGGCGGGCGGCGCCGGCAAGGGCATCGACAACCGCGGCACGAACACGACGATCGTGCTGTCGGGCACGCAGATCGGCACGACCGGCAATGGCGCCGACGGGCTGTCGTCGACGGGCACGGGCGCACGCATCGCGACCGACGCGGCGACCGTCGTACGCACCGCCGGCGACAACGCACGCGGCCTCTTCGTGACGGGCGCGGATTCGACGCTCGCGGCCGACGGCACGACCGTCGCGACGACCGGCGCCGGCGCGCATGCGATCGTCGCGGGCAGCGGCGCGACCGTGTGGCTGTCGGGCACGAAGGTCTCTGCGGCGGGCGCGGCAGCGGACGGTCTCGTCGCGCGCAACGGCGGCCGTATCGGCGACACGGGTTCGTCGCTCGCGAGCGCGGCCGGCAACGGCGCGACCGTCGACGGCGGCGGCGTGCTCGCGCTGACGGGCACGACGCTCAAGGGCGCGACGGCCGGCGTCATGAGCACGGACACGCTCGCGACCGGCGCGACGAGCTCGGTGCGCGTCGACGGCGGCAGCGTCGCGTCCGTCGCCGGGCCGGCGTTCGCCGCACGCGGCGGCACCGTCGACATCGCGGTGCGCAACGGCACCGTCGTGACGGCCGGCAACGGCACGCTGCTGGACCTCGCGAACGGCAGCACCGCGACCTTCAACGCATCGGCCGTGAATCTCGCGGGCGACATCGTGTCGGACGCGTCGAGCACCGGCAACGTGTTCCTGACGAACGGCACGACCCTGACCGGCACGATCGACCCGGTCGCGCTGAGCGTCGACGGCTCGAGCACGTGGCACATGACCGGCAGCTCCGTGCTGAGCAGCCTGAACAACGCGGGCCTGGTCGCGTTCGCCGCGCCGTCCGGTTCACCGACGGCCGCCGGCAGCTACCGGACGCTGACGACCGGCAGTTACGTCGGCAACGGCGGCACGATCGCGCTGAACACCTACCTCGGCGCCGACGCATCGCCGACCGACCGGCTGATCGTGAACGGCGGCACCGCGAGCGGCACGACCGGGCTGAAAATCGCGAACACGGCCGGCACCGGCGCGCAGACGACGGGCGACGGGATTCCGGTGGTCGTCACGGCCAATGGCGGCACGACTACCGCGTCGGCGTTCCATCTCGCGGGCCCCGTACAGGCCGGCGCGTACGAATACCGTCTCTACCGCGGCGGACAGGGCGATGCGAACGGCTGGTACCTGCGCTCGCAACTGGACCCGACGGACCCCGGCGATCCGGTCGGCCCGTCCGTCATCGAGGGCGGCGACAACGGCGGCAATCTCGCGTACCGTCCTGGCGTCGCGGGTTATGCGATGACGCCGCTGCTGAACGCCGACTACGGCTTCTCGACGCTTGGCAAGCTGCACGAGCGCGTCGGCGACATCTACAACCTCGAGAAGCAGGCGCCGGGCAACCGCGACGGCGTGTGGGGCCGCATCGGCGGACAGAGCCTCGACGCGAACGCGGGCCGCTTCGCGGCCGACGAGCGCACGTTCTTCGCGCAGTTCGGCAAGGACTGGACGCTCGACCAGGCGCCCGCCGGCGGCAGCACGCATGCGGGCGTGACGGCGAGCATCGGCGTCGCGAACGCGAGCTTCAGCGACACGGCACGCGCCGACACGGCCGGGCTGTCGACGTCGACGGGCTCGGTCGAGATGCACGCGCAGAGCGTCGGCGGCTACTGGACACGCTACCTGTCCGACGGCACCTACTTCGACAGCGTCGGCCAGGTCACGCACTACGGCAACCGCTATCGCGACAGCTACGGCAACGAGGCCTCGCAGAACGGCTTCGGCATCGCGCTGTCGCAGGAGGTCGGCAAGCCGTTCGGGATCGGCGGCACGCCGATCGCGGTCGAGCCGCAGGCGCAGCTGATGTACCAGTACCTGAAGCTGAACGGGTTCAACGACAACGTATCGGCCGTGTCGGGCACGACGACCCACGCGCTGCGCGGACGCGTCGGCGTGCGCGTCTTCCGGCCGAACCTCGACGCGAACGCGGGCGGCGGCGCCGCGACACCGTACTTCACGGCCGACGTGCTGCACGACTTCCTGTCGCCGGGCCAGACCGTCGTCGGCGGCACGCCGTTCGCGACACACCTGGGCCGCACCTGGTACGAGCTCGGCCTCGGCGTGACCGCGGGCTTCGGCAAGTCGGGCGCGTTGTACGCGAACGTGAAATATGCGCGCAACATCGGCGGCGATTACCGGCGCGGCGTGACCGGGCAGGTCGGCTACCGCTACAGCTGGTAACGCCCGACGCGACGCCCCGTCCACTGCCATCGGCGGGCGACGGGCAGCCCGCGAAAAAAACCGCCCGGTGTTCAGCCGGGCGGTTTTTTTCATCGGCGTGCATGCGGCACACGCGCTGCACGAACGCTCAGTGCAGGATTTTCGCGAGGAAGTCCTTCGCGCGATCCGACTTCGGATTCGAGAAGAAATCGTCCTTGCGGTCGTCCTCGACGATCGCGCCCTTGTCCATGAAGATCACGCGATGCGCGACCTTCTTCGCGAAGCCCATCTCGTGCGTGACGACCATCATCGTCATGCCTTCCTGCGCGAGTTCGACCATCACGTCGAGCACTTCGTTGATCATCTCGGGATCGAGCGCGGACGTCGGCTCGTCGAACAGCATCGCGATCGGGTCCATCGACAGCGCGCGCGCGATCGCGACCCGCTGCTGCTGGCCGCCCGACAGCTGGCCCGGAAACTTGTGCGCATGCGCCTTCAGGCCGACGCGATCGAGCAGCTTCATGCCCTTCTCGGCCGCTTCGTCCTTGCCGCGGCCGAGCACCTTGACCTGCGCGAGCGTCAGGTTCTCGGTGATCGACAGGTGCGGGAACAGCTCGAAATGCTGGAACACCATCCCGACCTTCGAGCGCAGCTTCGACAGGTTCGTCTTCTTGTCGCCGACCGACTGGCCGTTCACGAGGATCTCGCCCTGCTGGAACGGCTCGAGGCCGTTCACGGTCTTGATCAGCGTCGACTTGCCCGAGCCGGACGGGCCGCACACGACCACCACCTCACCCTTCTTGACCTCGGTCGTGCAATCGGTGAGGACCTGAAACTGGCCGTACCACTTGGAAACGTTCTTGATGGAAATCATCTTGTGACCTTTTTCTGGAGACCTTTGACGAGGGCAGACGCCACCGAGCAAACCACGAAATAGCATGCGCCCGCGAACAGGACCATCTCGACGGTCGTGCCGTCGCGATCGCCGACGTTGGCGGCCGTGCGGAAGAAGTCCGCGAGACTGATCACGTACACGAGCGACGTATCCTGGAACAGGACGATCGCCTGCGTGAGCAGCAGCGGCACCATCGCGCGGAACGCCTGCGGCAGGATCACGAGGCGCATCGCCTGCGCGTAGTTCATGCCGAGCGCGAACGCGGCGTTGACCTGCCCGCGCGGCACCGCCTGGATGCCGGCGCGGATGATCTCGGAATAATACGCGGCTTCGAACAGCGAGAACGCGACCATCGCCGACGCGAGGCGAATGTCGATCGTCGGCGACAGCCCGAGCACGCCCTGCAGCACCTGCGGCACGATCAGGAAGAACCACAGCAGCACCATCACGAGCGGGATCGAGCGGAACACCGTCACGTACGCCTTCGCGAACCACGCGAGCGGCTTCACGCCCGACAGCCGCAGCAGCGCGAGCAACGTGCCCCACACGATGCCGACGACGATCGCGATCAGCGTGATCTTGAAGGTGACGATCGCCCCCGTCCACAGCGTCGGTATCGCGCCGGGAATACTACTCCAGTCGAACTGATGCATCACTTGCCTCCGATGTAGCCGGGCAGCCGCGTGCGGCCTTCGATCCAGCGCATCAACGCCATCACGACGAGGTTGATGATCACGTACGCGAGCGTGACCGCGATGAACGACTCGTAGGTCTGCGCGGTGTAGTCGACGAGCTGGCGCGCCTGCGCGGACAGGTCGAGCAGGCCGATCGTCGACGCGACCGCCGAGTTCTTGAAGATGTTCAGGAACTCGGACGTGAGCGGCGGCACGATGATCCGGTACGCAACCGGCAGCAGCACGTAGCGGTACGTCTGCCATTGCGTGAAGCCCATCGCGAGGCCGGCCGCGCGCTGGCCCTTCGGCAGCGCGTTGATCCCCGAGCGCACCTGTTCGCACACGCGCGCGCCCGTAAACAGGCCGAGACAGATGATCGACGAGGTGAAGAACTGCGTGGTCGGCGGCAACTGCTTGATCCAGGTGCCGATCGACGCGGGCAGCAGCTCGGGCACGACGAGGTACCAGATGAAGAACTGCACGATCAGCGGGATGTTCCGGAAGATCGACACGTACACGGTGCCGATCGCGGACAGCCATTTGTTCGGCACCGTGCGCAGCACGCCGAACAGCGAGCCGACGATCAGCGCGATGACCCAGGCGACGAGCGACACCTCGATCGTCACCCAGAAGCCGGACATCAGCCATCCGAAATAAGTCGTCGGCTCGCCGGTCGAGACGGGGCTCAGGAAGACGCCCCAGTTCCAGTGGTAAGACATGGGCAAGACTCCAGCAAAAAGAAACGGAAGAAGCGTGGCCTCTTCCGTTTCAGTAGCGTCATTTCTGCGTCAACGGCCGCGTGGTCAGTCGAGCGCCTTGTCGTTCGGGTTCGCGTACAGCTTCTTCATCGAATCGGACAGCGGGAAGTTCAGGTTCAGCCCCTTCGGCGGGATCGGGTTCTCGAACCACTTCGCGTAGATCTTCGCGGCTTCGCCCGACTTCTCGACTTGCGAGATCGCGTCGTCGACGACCTTCTTGAAGTCCGCATCGCCCTTGCGCATCATGCAGCCGTACGCCTCTTCCGACTGCGGCGTACCGACGATCACCCATTCGCCCGGCTGCTTCGCCTTCGCGCGCTCGCCCGCGAGCAGCGCGTCGTCCATCATGAACGCGACCGCGCGGCCCGACTCGAGCGTGTTGAACGAATCGCCGTGATCCTTCGCGCTGATGATGTTCATGCCCAGCTGCTTGTCGTTGTTCATCTTGCGCAGCAGGCGCTCGGACGTCGTGCCGGCGGTGGTCACGACCGTCTTGCCCTTCAGGTCGGCGAAGTCCTTCACGCCCGAATCCTTCTTCGTCATCAGGCGCGTGCCGATCACGAAGATCGTGTCGGAGAATGCGGCCTGCTGCTGACGCTCCAGGTTGTTGGTCGTCGAGCCGCACTCGATGTCGACCGTGCCGTTCTGCACGAGCGGGATGCGGTTCTGCGACGTGACCGGGATGTTCTTGACCTGCAGGTTCGGCAGGTTCAGCTTTTTCTTCACCGCGTCCACGACCTTCAACTGGAATTCGCGCGAATAGCCGACGACCTGCTGGTTCTGGTCATAGTAGGAGAACGGAATCGACGATTCGCGGTGGCCCAGCGCGATCACGCCCGTGTCCTTGATCTTCTTCAGCGTGCCGGTCTCCTGTGCGTGCGCGCCGCTCGCGAACGCGCACAGCGCCGCGACCATCAGGACTGCCTTGTGGTATTTCATTTTGGTCATCTCCTTGGCTAAAACCCGCGCCAGTGTATCAAAGTAATATTTTTGAAAGTACTGGTTGTTAACCGCACTACGAATCGCGCTGTGCGAAGCCGTCCTCCCGGCTCCGGGCGCCCGTTTCGGCACCTGAATGCGCGCGCGGGCGATGCCGGATTCGGCATCGCCCGCGAGGGTTCATGCACGCAATCGGGTGGATTGCGTCATGCTTTGATCGTAGTCAACCGATCGGCGATCGGCAACGACCGATCAGGGGTACAGGCCGCGCATTTCGCGCGCCATCAGGATGCGCTTGCACGCGACGATGAACGCCGCCGTACGCACCGTCACCTTGTGCTCTTCCGCGACCGCCCACACGCCGGCGAACGCTTCGCGCATCACGCGCTCGAGACGGTGGTTGATCTCGTCTTCCGTCCAGAAGAAGCTCGAGAAGTCCTGCACCCACTCGAAGTACGACACGGTCACGCCGCCCGCGTTCGCGATCACGTCGGGGATCACGAGCACGCCGTTCGCGCTCAGGATGTCGTCCGCCGCCGTCGTCGTCGGGCCGTTCGCGCCTTCGACGATGATCTTCGTGCGGATCTTCGCCGCGTTCTTTTCGGTGATCTGGTTTTCCAGTGCCGCCGGGATCAGGATGTCGGTCTCGACCGTCCAGAACTCGTCGTTCGGCATCGGCTCGGCGCCTTCGAAGCCCGCGACGCCGCCCGTGCGTGCGACGTGGTCGAGCAGCTTGTTCGAATCGAGGCCGGCCGGCTGGTAGATCGTGCCCGTGTGATCCTGCACCGCGATCACCTTCGCGCCCGCTTCCTGGAACAGCTTCGCCGCGATGCCGCCGACGTTGCCGAAGCCCTGCACCGCGATGCGCGCGCCTTCGATTTCCAGGCCCTTCTTCTTCGCCGCTTCGGAGCCGACGACGAACACGCCGCGGCCCGTTGCTTCCTTGCGGCCGAGCGAACCGCCGAGCGCGATCGGCTTGCCGGTCACGACGCCGGTCGACGTCTGGCCCTGGTTCATCGAGTACGTGTCCATCATCCACGCCATCACCTGTTCGTTGGTGTTGACGTCCGGTGCCGGAATGTCGGTGTTCGGCCCGATGATGATGCCGATTTCGCTGGTGTAGCGGCGCGTCACGCGCTCGAGCTCACCACGCGACAGCTTGCGCGGGTCGACGCGGATGCCGCCCTTCGCACCGCCGTACGGCACGTTCACTGCAGCGTTCTTCACGGACATCCATGCCGACAGCGCCATCACTTCCGACAGCGTCACGTCCTGGTGGTAGCGCACGCCGCCCTTGCCCGGGCCGCGCGACACGTTGTGCTGCACGCGATAGCCTTCGAAGTGCGCGACGGTGCCGTTGTCGAGCTCGATGGGGCAGTCGACGATCAGGATGCGCTTCGGACGCTTCAGCGTCTCGAGCCAGCGCGACAGCGAGCCGAGGTACGGCGCGACGCGATCGACCTGCTGAAGGTAGTTGCCCCACGGGCCGAGATCGTCGGCGTGAAGGTAGGACGGGATGGACTGCAGTTGCGAAGACATGGACACTCCAACGTTCAACGGATTGCGCACATTGTCGAAAAACCCGTTTTTTTTATCCAATGCCGTTTGCTTATTCGATTATGCGTTTCTTGCATGATCGTGATTTTTCGCAAATCCGCGGTCGATTTGCGCAAGAACGCCCGCGATCGGCCATGCATCGCGGGCGTGAAAAATCGTCGTGAAAGTCGCGGGACGCCCGCCGGACGGGCGTCCGACAGGCGTCGAAAGCGGCTCGTCAGTCGCTCGCGGCCGACCGGCCCGGTTAACCGCCGACGGTTAACCGGTGGTTTCGCGCAGTTCGTCGCGCACGACGTCCCACAGCGCGCGCACGAGTTTCTGGTGCGGATCGTCGCCCTGCAGCGCGAGCTTGTCGCAGTACAGGCGGATCTCCATCGTCAGCGTGAACGGATGGGTGCCGCCGCGCGCGGAACGGTCGAGCCGGATCAGGCGGCCGCTCGCCACCGCATCCTCGACCGCGCTGTGCGGCAGGAACGCGACGCCGTGGCCCGCGAGCGCCATCGCCTTCAGCCCCTCCGCCATGTCGGTTTCGTAAACACGATCGAGGAACAGCGACGTCGGTGCATTCGCCACGATGACTTCGGTCATCCGGCCGAGATACGCGTTCGGCGTATACGACAGGTACGGCACGCGCGCCTCGGCCGTGCCCGGCAGCGTATAGCGCGGCCGGCCCGCGCGGCCCGGCGCCGAAAACGCGCTGATCGGCTCGCTGCCGAGCACCAGCATGTCGTAGCGGGCCGGGTCGAGCGCGACCGGATGGCTCGGGTGGTGGTAGCCCATCACGAGATCGCAGCCGCCCTCGACGAGCGACAGCACGGCATCGTGCACGTTCAGCGCGCGCAGCCGCGTGTGAACCTGCCCCATCTTCGCCTCGATCCGCTGCAGCCAGCGCGGAAAATACGTGAGCGACAGCGTGTGCGGCACCGCGAACTCGATCGTCGGCACCGGCGCGCCGACGTGGCCGCGCAGCAGCGTGCGCGCCTCGTGCGCCTGCGACAGCATCGTCAGCGCCTGCTCGTAGAAGATCTGGCCGGCCTGCGTGAGCCGCGTCGGATAGACCGAACGATCGATCAGTTCGGTCGCGAGCCACGCCTCGAGCGCCTGGATACGCCGCGAGAACGCGGGCTGCGACACGTGCCGCAGTTCGGCGGAGCGGCTAAAGCTGCGCGTTTCCGCGAGCGAGACGAAGTCTTCGAGCCATTTCAGTTCCATGCAGGCGGGCGCGGCGGGCGGCGGTCGGGAAGAAGCCTGCATTCTACCGGCGGGCGGGCCGGCCCGGCGGCGTGGCGGGCAGCCCGGCGAGCCGCCGCACACGTCGGCAGGCAAGCCGACCGACCGGCCGTCGGCGGGCCGCGCGGGCGCGTTGCCGGGGCGGTTTCGACGCGGCGCGCGCGCGATTTGTCCGCGCCGGCGGCGGCCGGACCGGTTCGGCCGGGATCGCCCCGCGGCGATGGTAAAATGCCGGATTCTTCCCCCCTCGCTCGACCCGGCCCCAAGGCCCGCCCGATCATGTCCGACACTCGTCCCGATACGCTTTTCGCCCTCACCGCGCTCTCGCCCATCGACGGCCGCTACGCCAGCAAGACCGAAGCGCTGCGCGACTGGCTCTCCGAAGCCGCCTTCATGCGCCACCGCGTCACCGTCGAGGTGCACTGGCTGATCGCGCTGTCGCGCGCCGGCTTCGCGGAAGTCCCGCGCTTCTCCGACGCGTCCGAACAATTCCTGCTGCAACTCGCGGAGCGCTTCACCGCGCACGACGCCGCCCGCATCAAGGAAATCGAGCGCGTGACGAACCACGACGTGAAGGCCGTCGAATACTGGCTGAAGGAATCGGTCAAGGGCCAGGCCGAACTCGAGAAGGCCAGCGAATTCATCCACTTCGCGTGCACGTCCGAAGACATCAACAACACGTCGCACGGGATGATGCTCGCCGGCGCGCGCGAGCACGTGATCGTGCCGGCGCTGCGCACGGTCCACCAGCGCCTCGTCGCGCTGTCGCACGCGCTCGCCGAGCAGCCGATGCTGTCGCGCACGCACGGCCAGCCGGCCAGCCCGACGACGCTCGGCAAGGAACTCGCGAACGTCGCCGCGCGCCTCGCACGCGCGATTACGCGCATCGAGAAGGTCGAGATCCTCGGCAAGATGAACGGCGCGGTCGGCAACTTCAACGCGCACCTGTCCGCGTATCCGGAATTCGACTGGGAAGCGTTCTCGCGCGACGTGATCGAGAACCGCCTGAAGCTCACGTTCAACCCGTACACGATCCAGATCGAACCGCACGACTACATGGCCGAGCTGTTCGACGCGGTTGCGCGCGCGAATACGATCCTGCTCGACCTCGATCGCGACGTGTGGGGCTACATCTCGGTCGGCTACTTCAAGCAGAAGACGAAGGCCGGCGAAATCGGCTCGTCGACGATGCCGCACAAGGTCAACCCGATCGACTTCGAGAACTCGGAAGGCAACCTCGGCCTCGCGAACGCGACGCTGCGCCACCTCGCCGACAAGCTGCCGGTGTCGCGCTGGCAGCGTGACCTGACCGACTCGACGGTGCTGCGCAACATGGGCGTCGCGCTCGGCTATTCGCTGCTCGCGTACGACTCGCTGATCCGCGGCCTCGACAAGCTCGAAGTCAACCCGCAGCGCCTGAACGAAGATCTCGACAACTGCTGGGAAGTGCTCGCGGAGCCGGTGCAGACGGTGATGCGCCGCTACGGCATCGAGAACCCGTACGAACAGCTGAAGGAACTGACGCGCGGCAAGGGCATCACGCGCGAAGCGCTGCAGGAATTCGTCGCCACGCTGGCGATCCCGCAGGACGCGAAGGACCGCCTGCTCGCGATGACGCCGGCGTCGTACATCGGCAAGGCCGTCGAACTCGCGAAGCGGATCGCGTAAGCGCCGCCGTCGCCGGACGGAAAAAAAGCCCGATGCGAAATTGCTCGCATCGGGCTTTTTCTTTGGCGGCTCTCGCGCGCTCGACGAAAAAAGGCGCCCCGAGGGGCGCCTGTCTCACTGCGGCCTCACGATTGCCGCGAACCGCGCTCAGTGCGCGTGGCCGATCTTCGCCATCACCTGATCGACGATCTGTTCGGGCGTCAGCTCGATGCTGACCTCGATCGCCTCGTCCGGGCCCGGCTCCTCGAGCGTGTCGAGCTGGCTCTTCAGCAGCGACGGATCGAAGAAATGGCCGGTGCGGCTTTTCAGGCGCTCGTGCAACACCTCGAACGAGCCCTTCAGATACACGAACCGCACGTCGGTGTCGGTGCCGCGCAGCACGTCGCGGTACGACCGCTTCAGCGACGAGCACGTGAACACGGCCGTCTCGCCGGCACGCTGCTTTTCCTCGATGGCCGCGCGGATCGTGCGCAGCCACGGCCAGCGGTCGTCGTCGGTCAGCGGAATGCCGTTGTGCATCTTTTCCTTGTTCGCCGCGCTGTGAAACGCGTCGCCGTCGGTATAGCTGCACGACAGGCGTTCTGCCAGCATTTCGCCGATTCGCGATTTGCCCGCGCCCGACACGCCCATTGCGATCAGAATCATTGACTACCCCTTGTTACAAAACCACGCTCAGCAGCAGCGTAAAGCTCAGACCGAGCACCGAGATGATGGTTTCAAGCAGCGACCAGGTCTTGAACGTCTGACCAACCGTCATCCCGAAGTATTCCTTGATCAGCCAGAAGCCGCCGTCGTTCACGTGCGAGAAGATCAGCGAGCCCGAGCCCGTCGCGAGCACCAGCAGCTCCGGACGAACCGCCGCGCCCGACGCCGCCGCGATCGGCGCGACGATGCCGCAGGCCGTCGTCATCGCGACCGTCGCCGAACCCGTCGCGAGACGCATCAGCGCCGCGACGAACCAGCCGAGCAGCAGCGGCGACAGGTGCGCGTGCTTCGCGGTCTCGACGATCTGCTGCGAGATCCCGCTGTCGCGCAGGACGCCGCCGAAGCCGCCGCCCGCACCGACGATCAGCGTGATGCCGGCGATCGGTGCCAGGCATTCGCCGCAGAACTTCTGGATCTGGTCGCGGTTGAACCCCTGCAGCTTGCCGAACGTGAAGAAGCTCACCAGCACGGCGATCAGCAGCGCGACGTCGGAGTTGCCGGCAAAGCGCAGCAGGCTGTTCGGCAGCGACTTCGGCGTGAAGATCAGGTCGGCCCAGCTGCCGACCAGCATCAGGATCACCGGCAGCAGGATCGTGAACAGCGTGATGCCGAAGCTCGGCAGTTCGCGCTGCTTGCCTTCCGTGTGCGATTCGACGAACTGCGCGGCGAGCGGATTGTTCTCCGGCAGCTTGACGAATTTCGAGATCATCAGCGCGAACAGCGGGCCCGCGACGATCGCGGTCGGCACGCCGACGATCAGGCCGAACGCGATCGTCTTGCCGATGTCGGCACCGTATTGCTGGACGGCCAGCAGCGCGGCCGGGTGCGGCGGAATCAGCCCGTGCACGACGGACAGGCCCGCGACCATCGGCAGGCCGACGACGAGCAGCGACTTGCCGGTGCGCTTCGCGACGTTGAACGCGATCGGGATCAGCAGCACGAAGCCGACTTCGAAGAACACCGGCAGGCCGACGATGATCGCGACGAACATCATCGCCCAATGGATGTTCTTCTCGCCGAACCAGTCGATCAGCGTGGTCGCGATCCGCTCCGCGCCGCCCGATTCGGCCATCATCTTGCCGAGCATCGTGCCGAGGCCGACGACCACCGCGATGTGGCCGAGCGTGTTGCCGTTGCCGGTCTCGAACGACTTGACGATCTTGTCCATCGGCATCCCGACCACGAGGCCGAGGCCGAGCGAGACGATGATGAGCACCAGGAACGGATAGATCTTGAACCGCGCGATCATCACGATCAGTGCGACGATCGCGATCACGGTATAAATGAGCAGCATGCTGCCTTGGACAGCCCCCATGTGGCACTCCTCCTAGGATTGTTCGAACCGGGCGAGTTGTTGCGAGTATGCCCGGCTATGCAGGTCTCCGAAACACGGGGGTTCCCACCCCGCGAGGACGCTGAATTTTACTTATCTTTACGGTCCGCGGATAGAACCGGTTCCATCAGCAAAAACCCTCGGTAAAACAAGCACTAAGCGCTCGCTTACCGAGGGTCAAACGTTCGTTTCGTACAAGTCTTAACGGGGCAGCTGGCTCGCGGCTTGCGCGAGGCGCGTGACTTCGGCCCAGTCCTGCGCGGCGAGCGCGGCCTTCGGTGTGAGCCACGAACCGCCGACGCACACGACGTTCGGCAGCTTCAGGAAATTCGGCGCGGTGTCGACCGTGATGCCGCCCGTCGGGCAGAACTTCAGCGCCGGGAACGGACCGTGGAACGCCTGCAGCATCGGCACGCCGCCGGCCTGCTGCGCGGGGAAGAACTTGACGATCTCGTAGCCGAACTCGAGCGCCTGGATGATGTCGCTCGGCGTCATCACGCCCGGCAGCAGCGGCAGGCCGGCGTCGAGCGACGCGAGGTGCAGGTCCTTCGTCAGGCCCGGCGACACGCCGAACTTCGCACCCGCGCGCTTCGCCTGCTCGCAGTGCTCGGGCTTCGTGATCGTGCCGACGCCGACGACGATGTCGTCCGCGAGCTGGCTCGCGCGCTGGATCGCCTCCAGGCCGGCCGGCGTGCGCAGCGTGATCTCGAGCACCTTGACGCCGCCCGCGTGCAACGCGCGCGACACGTGTTCGCCCTGCTCGACCGAGTCGAATGCGAGCACCGGAATCACCGGGCCCAGCTTCACGATTTCAGCAATCGTCTTCATCTGGAACACTCCTTGAAATTCATGCAGCGACGCTGACGGCCGTTTCGCCGACCAGCGTCCCGAAAACCGATGCGCCCTGCTCGGCCGGCGCGGCCGCCGCGCGGAACACGCCGAACAGTTCGCGCCCGAAACCGACCTCGTTCTCGGCCTGGTGCAGCGGCTGCGCGACCGGGCGCGCCTGCCACTCGGCGTCGTCAACCTCGATGTCGAGGATGCCGGCTTCCGCGTCGATTACGAGCGTGTCGCCCGTCTTCACCTTGCCGAGCGGGCCGGCCAGCAGCGCTTCCGGCGACACGTGGATCACGGCCGGCACCTTGCCCGACGCGCCCGACATGCGGCCGTCGGTCACCAGCGCGACGTGGAAGCCCTGATCCTGCAGCACGCCGAGCAGCGGCGTCAAACGGTGCAGCTCGGGCATCCCGTTCGCGCGCGCGCCCTGGAAGCGCACGACCGCGACGAAATCGCGCTTCAGCTCGCCGCGATCGAAGGCCTCCTGCACGGCTTCCTGCGAATCGAACACGATCGCGGGTGCCGTCACCTTGCGGTGCTCGGGCGCGACCGCCGAGATCTTGATCACGCCGCGGCCGAGCCGGCCCTGCATCAGGCGCAGGCCGCCGTCCGGCTGGAACGGGTCGCGAATGCCGCGCAGCACCTTCGTGTCGTGGCTCTCGGCCGTGCCGTCAACCCACGTCAGCTTGCCGTCGATCAGCTTCGGCTCCTTCGTGTAGTGCGACAGGCCCTTGCCCGCCACGGTCGTCACGTCTTCGTGCAGCAGCCCGCCCTCGAGCAGGTTGCGCACCAGGAACGCGACGCCGCCCGCCGCGTGGAAGTGGTTCACGTCGGCCTTGCCGTTCGGGTAGATCTTCGCGAGCAGCGGCACGACCGCCGACAGCTCGTCGAAATCGTTCCAGTCGATCAGGATGCCGGCCGCGCGCGCGATCGCGACGAGGTGCAGCGTGTGGTTGGTCGAGCCGCCCGTCGCGAGCAGCGCGACGATCCCGTTGACGATCGCCCTCTCGTCGATCACGTGGCCGATCGGCGTGTAGTGGCCGCGCTCGACCGTCAGGTCGAGCACGCGGCGCGCGGCTTCGGCGGTCAGCGCGTCGCGCAGCGGCGTGTGCGGATGGACGAACGCCGAACCCGGCAGGTGCAGGCCCATCAGCTCCATCAGCATCTGGTTGCTGTTCGCGGTGCCGTAGAACGTGCAGGTGCCGTGGCCGTGATACGCGGCCGATTCCGCTTCGAGCAGCGCGTCGCGGCCGACCTGACCGGTTGCGAACTGCTGGCGGATCTTCGCCTTGTCGTCGTTCGACAGGCCGCTCGTCATCGGGCCGGCCGGCACGAAGATGGTCGGCAGATGGCCGAACTGCAGCGCGCCGATCAGGAGGCCCGGCACGATCTTGTCGCAGATGCCGAGGCAGAGCGCCGCGTCGAACATGTTGTGGGTGAGCGCGATCGCGGTGCCCATCGCGATCGCCTCGCGCGAGAACAGCGACAGCTCCATGCCCGGGTTGCCCTGCGTGACGCCGTCGCACATCGCCGGCACGCCGCCCGCGAACTGCGCGACGCCGCCGTTCTCGCGCGCGGCGGCCTTGATGATGTCGGGGAAATCCTTGTACGGCGCGTGCGCGGACAGCATCTCGTTGTACGAGGACACGATGCCGATGTTCGGCTCGCGGATCGCCTTGATCTGGAACTTGTCGCTGCCTTCGAGACCCGCGAAGCCGTGCGCGAGGTTCGCGCACGACAGCGCGCCGCGCGCCGGGAACTTGCCTTGCGCGCCGTCGATGCGCTGCAGATAGGCGGAACGGGTCGATTGGCTGCGGGCGATCACGCGATCGGTGACTTTCGCCAGGGTGGGGTGCAGCGACGTCATGCTGGGCGCTCCTGTATGCCGGACGGACACCGGCGGTTGGAATCGTGGGGACGGTCGAGTGCATCGAACGAACGAAGTCAGTCTAGTAGAAAAACTACAAGCGCGCAATGCGGATCGGCATACGCTCAACTCACATCCCCGCCACCAGCAAGGCTTTCCTAGTGAAAACCCTAACAAACGGCATCGTCCACTGCAGAAATTGCCGACGGTAGAGCTAGCATTTTCATGTAGATTTTCTACAATTCGATTGCGATACACTCGCTCATCCGAACCCGATTTCCATCCGCCGTCCCATGCTGCCTCGCATTGAAGCGATCCGCGCCGACCTGCGCCCGTCCGAGCGCAAGCTCGCCGACTACATCCTCGCCGCGCCGCGCGAGGTGCTCGACCTCGCGATGACCGAGCTGTCGACCCGCGCGGGCGTCAGCCAGCCGACCATCGCGCGCTTCTGCCAGGCGCTCGGCTGCAGCGGCTTTCGCGAATTCAAGATCCGGCTCGCGCAGAGCGTCGCGCCGGGCGTGTCGTCGGTGTATCGCGACGTCGAGCCCGACGAGCCCGCGCCCGGCATCATCGGCAAGGTGTTCGACCGCACGATCGGCGCGCTGATCGAGGTGCGCAACAGCCTGTCGGCCGGCAGCGTCGCCGACGCGATCGCGCTGCTGTCGAACGCGTCGCGCATCGAGTTCTACGGCGCCGGCGGCTCCGGCATCGCCGCGCAGGACATCCAGCACAAGTTCTTCCGGCTCGGCGTGCCGAGCGTCGCGTATTCGGACCCGCACACGTTCTCGATGTCGTCGGCGCTGCTCGGGCCGCACGACGTCGTCGTCGCGATCTCGAACACCGGCCGCACGCGCGACATCGTCGAGGCCGCGCGCTCCGCGCTCGCGTGCGGCGCGAAGGTCGTCGCGATCACGCAGAGCCATTCGCCGCTCGCGAAGCTCGCGACGGTGAGCCTCGCGTCGAACGTCGCGGAGGAAACCGACGTGTTCTCGCCGATGACGTCGCGCATGTCCCATCTCGCGATCGGGGATATCCTCGCGGTCGGCGTCGCGCTGTCGCGCGGGCCCGCATTGATGGAGCGCGTCGGCCGCGCGAAGGAAGCGATCACGCGCCGCCGGATCGACGACGGCACGAAGGATTGACCCACGCACGGCGCCCCGCCGGCGCATGAGCGATGCAGAACCGACGCGCGGTCCGGCGCGTCAGCCAACACCCGACGCGCACGTAAACGAAGAACGGCGCCCCGCGGGGCGCCGTTGCGCTTGGGTCGGTGCGGCCAACCGGCCGCTCAGCTCAAAACGGCTTGATCACGACCAGCGCGACCGCCACGAGCATGCCGAGCACCGGGAGTTCGTTGAACACGCGATACCACTTATCGGTGCGACGGTTCTCGCCGCGCTCGAACACCTTCAGCAGATGCCCGCAATACGCGTGGTAGATGACGAGCAGCAGCACCACCGTCACCTTCGCATGGATCCAGCCCTGCCCCTGGCCGATGCCGATCACGAGCCACAGCCACAGCCCGCATGCGAGCGCCGGCACGGCGATCATCGTCATGAAGCGGAACAGCTTGCGCGCCATCAGCAGCAGGCGCCGCACCGCGGCCGGATCGGTCTCCATGGCCAGGTTCACGTAGATGCGCGGCAGGTAGAACAGTCCCGCGAACCACGCGGCGATCAGAACGATATGGAACGTCTTGACCCAGAGCATTGCCATCGGTTGTGCGCCTCGCTTTACTGGCGGCCTTCGCCGTGCCCGAGCACGACGTACTTCAGCGACGTGAGCCCTTCCAGGCCGACGGGGCCGCGTGCGTGCAGCTTGTCGTTCGAGATGCCGATTTCCGCGCCGAGGCCGAATTCGAAGCCGTCCGCGAAGCGCGTCGACGCGTTGACCATCACGCTCGCCGAATCGACTTCGCGCAGGAAGCGCATTGCGCGGTCGTGATCCTCGGTGACGATCGCATCGGTGTGGTGGGAGCCGTAATGGTTGATGTGCTCGATCGCGGCGTCGAGGCCGTCGACGACCTTGATCGCCAGCACCGGCGCGAGATATTCGGTGTGCCAGTCTTCGTCGGTCGCGTCGACGAGCGGACCGACGCCCGCCTCGGCGAGCACCGCGCGCGCGGCTGCATCGACGCGCAGCTCGACCTGCTTGTCGCGATACAGCTTGCCGAGCGGCGGCAGCAGCGCGGCCGCGATGCCGCCCGACACGAGCAGCGTTTCCATCGTGTTGCAGGTGCCGTAGCGGTGCGTCTTCGCGTTGTCGCACACCGTCAATGCCTTGGCGAGATCGGCGCGATCGTCGACGTACACGTGGCAGATGCCGTCGAGGTGCTTGATCATCGGCACGCGCGCCTCGTTGATCAGGCGCTCGATCAGGCTCTTGCCGCCGCGCGGCACGATCACGTCGACGTATTCGGTCATCGTGATCAGCTTGCCGACCGCCGCGCGATCGGCGGTCGCGACGACCTGCACCGCGTCCTGCGGCAGGCCAGCCGCCTCGAGCCCTTCGCCGATCAGCTTCGCGAGCGCCGCGTTCGATTCGAGCGCCTCGGAGCCGCCGCGCAGGATCGTCGCGTTGCCCGACTTCAGGCACAGCGCGGCCGCGTCGATCGTCACGTTCGGACGCGACTCGTAGATGATGCCGATCACGCCGAGCGGCACGCGCATCTGGCCGACCTGGATTCCGCTCGGGCGGTACTTGAGATTGCCGATCTCGCCGATCGGATCGGCCAGCGACGCGACCTGGCGCAGGCCTTCGACCATCGTGTTCAGCGCCTTGTCCGACAGCGTCAGGCGGTCGATGAACGCCGCATCGAGCCCCTTTTCGCGGGCACGGGCGACGTCGCGCGCATTCGCGTCCTTCAGCGCCTGCGCGTCGCGCTCGATCGCGCGGGCCACGGCGTCGAGCGCCGCGTTCTTCGCCGCCGTGCTGGCGCGCGCCATCGCGCGGGAAGCGTGCCGGGCACGGCGGCCCAGGTCCGTCATGTACTGGTCGATATCCATCGTGTGACTCGAGAAGCGAGCCGCTTGGCGCGGCATGAATTCGTGGAGAAGCGTGAGGCGCGGCGGCAGGAAGGCCGCGCCGGCCATCGAAATATTGTAAGCGGGTTGCGATGCGTGCGCTGAAGGCCCGGACGGGGCTTAACGCCGCACACGACCCGCGGTCGGCGGTCGTTCGCCGCGCGCGCCCGCCACCGTCATCGCCAGCTGGAACAGGCCGTCCCACGGATCGGGCGGCGGCTCGTCCTGCGTGCGGCGGCCCGGCGTGACGGCCGACAGCCCCTTCACCTGCCGGTCGAGCTTCGCGGCAAACGCGAGCGCCTTCTCGAGCACGCCTTCCGACACGCGGTTCAGCGCGGGGCCGATCAGCCGCTCGCGCGGCCCCCACACGCGGTTCTCGCGCAGCAGCGTGGCCAGCGGCTTGCCGGCCGTCGTGCCGCGCTTGATCCGCAGCAGCGTGCGCAGTTCCTCGACGACGGCCCACATCACGAGCACGATCGCCTCGCCCTCGCCCTTCAGCCCGTCGATCATCCGCGCGAGCCGCGCGGCGTCGCCCGCGAGCATCGCCTCGTTCAGCTTGAACACGTCGTAGCGTGCGACGTTCAGCACCGCGTCGTGCACCTGCTCGAACGTCAGCACGCCCTGCGGATAGAGCAGCCCGAGCTTCTGGATTTCCTGGTGCGCGGCGAGCAGGTTGCCCTCGACGCGCTCCGCGATGAACTGCAGCGCGCGCCGGCCGTCGTCGCCGGGCGCGACGCGCTGGCCCTGCATCGACAGACGCTGGCCGATCCAGTTCGGCAGCTGCGCGCGGTCGACCGGATCGATCTTCAGCGCGACGCCGCCGTTCTGCAGCGCGGTAAACCACGCGGATTTCTGCGTGGCCGCGTCGAGGCGCGGCAACGTGACGAGCATCAGCGCATCGGGGTTCGGTGCGGCCGCGAGCGTCTTCAGCGCGTCGGCGCCTTCCTTGCCGGGCTTGCCCGACGGAATGCGCAGCTCGATCAGCTGACGCTCGCCGAACAGCGACATCGCCTGGGTCGCGCCGAGTAGCACGCTCCAGTCGAAACCGCGCTCGACCGTGTGCACCGAACGCTCGGTGAAGCCGGCCGCGCGCGCGGCCGCACGAATGCGGTCGCACGCTTCCTGCGCGAGCAGCGGCTCGTCGCCGTAGACGGTGTAGAGCCCGGCCATCCCCTTCGCGAGGTGCGGCTCCAGCGCATCAAGTCGCAATTGCATCGATACGTGCGCCGGCGATCAGAGCGGCGGCGGCGGCAGCGGTGCGCCCGGTGCAACGCCCGGCACCACGTCTTCCGGCGCCGGCGTCAGCGAGTGGACGATCGCGAGACGCCGCATCAGCTGGTCGACCGCGTCGTTCTCCATGTCGCCGTACAGGATCTCGGCTTCCTGCGCCTTCGCGTTCGTGTACTGGTCGCTGTACGTCATCGCGCGGTTCAGCGCGATCGCGCTCGGCGGGATCAGCACGGTGCCGTCCTTGCTCGTCAGCGTGTAGTTCAGCGTATAGAACAGCGCGTATTCCTGCGCCGAGCCGTACTTGTTGAGCGTCAGCGTGTTCTGCCCACGCGACTCCCACATGCGCAGCACGGCATCGGCGTCGTCCGCCGACTTGACGATCTTCGTGTCGCTGCCGGCCTCGACGAGGCGCACCAGGCGCGCCTCGACGGGCGCCGGCGCGCCGGCCACCAGCAGGCGCTTGAACGCGTAGTCCTGCTGGCCGCGCAACTGGAAACCGCATGCCGACAGCGCGAGCGCGCTGCCGACGGCGAGCATCAAAAACGATCTGCGGATCACCTTCGCTCCTTCTGTGTGCGCCCGGCGGCCAACGGCCGTCAGACGACGATGTTCACGAGGCGGCCCGGCACGACGACGATCTTCTTCGCCGGCTTGCCGTCGCTGAACTTCGCGAATGCTTCGTCGGCCACCGCCGCCGCTTCGATCGCCTCGCGGCTCGCGTCCTTCGCGACCTTCAGCGCGCCGCGCACCTTGCCGTTCACCTGCAGCACGAGTTCGATCTCGGCCTGCTCGAGCGCAGCCTCGTCGACCTTCGGCCACGGGGCGTCGAGCAGCGGGCCGAATTCGTCCGCGTAGCCGAGCGCCTTCCACAGTTCGAACGTGACGTGCGGCACGACCGGGTACAGCACGCGCAGCAGCACGCCGTACGTCTCGCGCAGCACGCCGGGCGTCGCGCCCTTCGCGCCGTCGATCGCGTTCAGCATCTTCATCGCGGCCGACACGACCGTGTTGTACTGCAGGCGCTGGTAGTCGAAATCGGCCTGCTTCAGCACGCTGTAGATCTCGCGGCGCAGTGCCTTGTCGGTATCGCCGAGCGCGGCCGCGTCGAAGCCCGCGCGCGCGGCGAGCGCTTCGCGGTTCGTCGCGCCGAAGCTCCACACGCGGCGCAGGAAGCGGCTCGCGCCTTCGACGCCCGCGCCCGACCATTCGAGCTGCTGCTCGGGCGGTGCGGCGAACATCGTGAACAGACGCGCGGTATCGGCGCCGTACTGGTCGATCAGCACCTGAGGATCGACGCCGTTGTTCTTCGACTTCGACATCTTCTCGATGCCGCCGAGCACGACCGGCTGGCCGTCGGCGTTCAGCGTCGCGCCGACCGGGCGGCCCTTCTCGTCGAACGCGACGGTCACGTCGGCCGGGTTGTACCAGGTCTTCTTGCCCGATGCGTCTTCGCGGTAGAACGTCTCGTTCAGCACCATGCCCTGCGTCAGCAGGTTCTTCGCCGGCTCGCCGAACTTCACGAGGCCGAGGTCGCGCATCACCTTGGTCCAGAAGCGCGAATACAGCAGGTGCAGGATCGCGTGCTCGATGCCGCCGATGTATTGATCCATCGGCATCCAGTAATCGGTGCGCGCGTCGACCATCGTCTCGGCGTCCGGCGCCGTGTAGCGCGAGAAATACCACGACGAATCGACGAAGGTGTCCATCGTGTCGGTTTCACGCTTCGCGGCCGCGCCGCACTTCGGGCACGAACAGTTCAGGAACGCTTCCGACTTCGCGAGCGGGTTGCCCGAGCCGTCCGGCACGAGGTCTTCCGGCAGCACGACCGGCAGGTCCTGCTCCGGCACCGGCACGTCGCCGCACGACGGGCAGTGGATGATCGGGATCGGCGTGCCCCAGTAGCGCTGGCGCGACACGCCCCAGTCGCGCAGGCGCCACGTGACCTGCTTGTCGCCGAAGCCGCCGGCCTTCAGGTCGGCCGCGATCGCGTCGACCGCCGCGCCGTACGCGAGGCCGTCGTACTTGCCGCTGTTGATGCAGGTCGCGACTTCCTTGTCGCCGTACCACTCCTGCCATGCGTCGAGCGAGTACGTCCGGCCTTCGGCCGCGATCACCTGCTTGATCGGCAGGTCGTATTTCTTCGCGAATGCGAAATCGCGCTCGTCGTGCGCCGGCACGCCCATCACCGCGCCTTCGCCATAGCTCATCAGCACGTAGTTGCCGATCCACACCTCGACCGGCTCGCCCGTCAGCGGGTGCTTGACCGAGAAGCCCGTCGCGACGCCCTTCTTTTCCATCGTCGCGACATCGGCCTCGGCGACGCCGCCGCGCTTGCATTCGTCGATGAACGCCTGCAGTTCCGGCTTGCCCTGCGCGAGGCGCGTGGCGAGCGGGTGCTCGGCCGCGATCGCGCAGAACGTGACGCCCATGATCGTGTCGGCACGCGTCGTGAACACGCGCAGCAGCTTCTGCTCGCCGTCGAGTTCGTACGGGAAGCCGAAGTTCACGCCGAAGCTCTTGCCGATCCAGTTCTGCTGCATGATCTTCACGCGCTCGGGCCAGCCGAGGCCGTCGAGGTCGTTCAGCAGCTCATCCGCGTACTGCGTGATCCGCAGGTAGTACATCGGGATCTCGCGCTTCTCGACGAGCGCGCCCGAACGCCAGCCGCGGCCGTCGATCACCTGCTCGTTCGCGAGCACGGTCTGGTCGACCGGATCCCAGTTCACGGTGCCCGTCTTCTTGTACGCGATGCCCTTCTCGAGCATCTTCAGGAACAGCCACTGGTTCCACTTGTAGTAGTCGGGCTTGCACGTCGCGATCTCGCGCGACCAGTCGATCGCGAGGCCCATCGACTGCATCTGGCCCTTCATGTAGTCGATGTTGTCGTAGGTCCACTTCGCGGGCGGCACGCCGTTCGCCATCGCGGCGTTCTCGGCCGGCATCCCGAACGCGTCCCAGCCCATCGGCATCAGCGTGTTGTAGCCGTTCATCCGCAGATAGCGGTACATCACGTCGTTGATCGTGTAGTTGCGCACGTGACCCATGTGCAGCTTGCCGGACGGGTACGGCAGCATCGACACGCAGTAGAACTTCGGCTTCTGCGAATCTTCCTTCGTCTTGTAGGCATCGGCTGCGCGCCAGTCGCCCTGAGCGGCGGCTTCGACGTCGGCGGGTACGTATCTCTCGTGCATGGTGTGGTTCGGACTAGGCTTTAAGCGGCGCGCCACGAGGCGGGCACGCGGAAGTGGACGAAATCGGGCAGCCCGGCGGCGGGGGCAGGCTCACGGTTCTCGTGCCTGCCTCATGATCCGGATATTCGCCGGGTAACCCGGAGGGTCTCCAGGTTACCCGGCGAAACCCTGCCAACCGGGCGAAAACGACGATTATACCGTTCGTGGCGGGCGGTACGGCCGGTCTCGCCGGCCGGCCCGCATTCTTGCCTGCGGGACGTCACGGATGGCGCGGATGGCGCGAGCGCCCGGTGCGTCAGCCGGTCAGCCGGTCAGCCGGTCAGCCGGTCAGCGGGTCGCGCCCGCGGCAGCCGGCGCGGCGGCGCCCGCCGGCGGCACGTCGGTCACGAAGCCGATCCGCGTGAGCCCGGCGGCCTGCGCGGCGCCCATCACCTGCGCGATCACGTCGTAGCGGGTCGCGCGCGAGGCGCGCAGCCGCAGCTCGGGCGGCGCGGCGCCCGCGGCGGCGGCCCGGAAGCGCGCCGGCAGCGCGTCGAGTGCGACGGGCGCGTCGTCCCAGTAGAGCTTGCCGGCGTCGTCGATCGACAGCGTGACCGACTGCGGCGTGTCGCGCGCGATGCTGGCCGCGACCTTCGGCAGGTCGAGCCGGATCGCGTGCGTCATCAGCGGCGCGGTGATGATGAAGATGACGAGCAGCACGAGCATCACGTCGATCAGCGGCGTCATGTTGATCTCCGCCATCGGCGCGGACGTCTTGTGGTGCTCCAGCCCGCCGAATGCCATGGTCGTCCCTCCCGGCCGCGCGTCAGGCGCCCTGCGCGCACACGAATACGTGCAGGTCGCGCGCGAAGCCGTCGAGTTCCTCGGCGAGCTGGCGCACGAGCCGCCCGAGGATGTTGTAGGCAAGCACCGCGGGGATCGCGACAACGAGCCCGAACGCGGTCATGATCAGCGCCTCGCCGACCGGCCCCGCGACGTTCTCGATCTGCGCCTGCCCGCTCGCGGCGATGCTGCCGAGCGCGTGGTAGATGCCCCAGACGGTGCCGAGCAGCCCGACGAACGGCGCGGTGCTGCCGATCGACGCGAGCAGCACCTGGCCGAACTCGAGACGCCGCTGCGAGCGCAGCATCGCGTGACGCAGCGCGCGCAGCACGCGTTCGCTGCGCTCGACACGCGCGGCCAGCGCGGCCGGATCGTGTTCGTCGGCCGCATCGCGCGCGGCTTCGGCGAGCGGCACGAACACGCGCTCGCGATCGGTGCCGGCGAGCGCGGCGATGCCCGCGTCGAGCGACGGCGCGCGCCAGAACGCGGCGAGCGCGCGCGGCCCCTGCCGCTTCGCGCGGACCAGCAGCCAGGCTTTCATGAGGAGGAAGCACCAGCTGGCGACGGACATCGCCAGCAGCACGTAGGCGACGGCGTGCGTGATCGCATCGCCGCTTTCGAGGTAGTGGACAACGCCGGTGGGAATCGCCATCGGAGTTTCCCCGTGAGGGTCAGCGCAGGCCGAGCACGTCCTGCATGTCGAACAGGCCGGCGCCGCGCGCCGACAGGAAGCGGACCGCACGCAGCGCGCCCTGCGCGTACGACACGCGGCTCGACGACTTGTGCGTGATCTCGATCCGTTCGCCGATCCCGGCGAACAGCACGGTGTGATCGCCGACGATGTCGCCGCCGCGCACGGCCGCGAAGCCGATCGTCGACGGGTCGCGTTCGCCCGTCACGCCCTGGCGGCCGTACACCGCGCAGTCGTCGAGCGAGCGCCCGAGCGCGCCGGCCACGGCCTCGCCCATCATCAGCGCGGTGCCCGACGGCGCGTCGACCTTGTGACGGTGGTGCGCCTCGATGATCTCGATGTCGTAGCCGTGCGAGAAATGCTTCGCCGCGAATTCGAGCAGCTTCAGCGTGACGTTCACGCCGACGCTCATGTTCGCCGCGAACACGATGCCGATCTTGCCTGCCGCGGCCTGCAGCTCGGCCTTCTGCTCGGCGGTGAAGCCGGTCGTGCCGATCACGAGCTTCACGTCGTGGCGCAGCGCGGCCGCGACGTGCGCGATCGTGCCTTCCGGCCGCGTGAAGTCGATCAGGTAGTCGGCCTGCGCGAACACGGCGTCGAGGTCGTCGGTCAGCTTGATCCCGGTTTCCTTGCCGAGAAACGCGCCCGCGTCCTGGCCGAGGAACGGCGAATCGGCGCGGTCGAGCGCGCCGACGAGCTGCGCGTCGGAATCGTTGAGAACGGCTTCGATCAGCATCCGGCCCATACGGCCCGATGCACCGGCAATCGCAATCTTCATGGCTTTCTACACGACAGGTCTAAAGGCGGGCGGCGCATGCCGCCCTGTTTCCGCACGCCGGCCGCTTACTGGGCCGGCGCGGTGAGCGGCTGGTTCTGCAGGTTGTCCGAGCCTTGCGGGCCGACCGGCGGCGACGCCTCGTTCGACGCGTTCGGCTGCGGCGGGCGATGGAACTGGAACTGCGGCTGGATCGCCGGCGCGGCGCCCGGCGGCTGGCCGCCCGGCACCGGCGCGCCGCCCGAGGCCTGCGCGGACGGCGTGAAGCGGCGGGCGGTCGTGCCCTGCCCCGACACCTGGTTGGTCGCGCGGTTCGCCGCGCGCGCCGCCTGGGCGTTCGCATCCTGGTCGACCGCCGCGCCGGAAACCGGCTCGACGGACGGGCTCGCGGCAGCGGTCGCCTGCGCGGCGCTCGCCGCAGCCGCGGCAGCGGCGGCTTCGGACGCCTTCTTCGCCGCGGCCGCGGCCTTCGCCTTCTTGCCGCCGCGATCGCCGTCGATATCGGCCAGCAGGTCGAGTTCGGACGGCAGGTTGTCGGCGCCCGTCCAGCTCGCGAGGCGATCGCCCGAGAACGTCAGCACGAGGTCGCGCTGCTGGACGACGGACGTCGAGCCGCGCTTGAAGTAAAAGAGGTAATCCCAGCGGTCGGCATGGAACATGTCCGACAGCAGCGGCGTGCCGAGCAACGCGCGCACCTGCTCGCGCGTCATTCCGGCCTGCAGCTGCGCGGCCTTCTCCTGCGACACGAAGTTGCCCTGCACGACAGTGATCCGATAGGGCGTGATGCTCTGCGCGATGCGCTGCGTCACGCTGTCGTACGACGAACAACCAGCCAGCGCGGCAACGGCGGCGGCAGCGATGATGGCACTCCGCATGCGACTCCTCTGATAGTGCGAAAGGGATTCCGGGAACATTTCCGTCACCGAGCTGGCCCGCGTCGCGGGTCGCGCGTGTTTCTGGAACGGCCAAAAGCCGGTAACATTGAAGCCCTGCATTGTACTCTAGGGATGCCTAGCCATGACCAATCCGACGGATCTCAAGAATATCGGGCTAAAGGCCACCCTACCGCGCCTCAAGATTCTCGAGATCTTCCAGCAAAGCCCGGTGCGTCACCTGACGGCCGAAGATGTCTACCGCAACCTGCTCAACGAGCAGCTCGACATCGGGCTCGCCACCGTTTACCGCGTGCTGACGCAGTTCGAGCAGGCCGGCCTGCTCACGCGCAGCAACTTCGAATCCGGCAAGGCCGTGTTCGAGCTCAATGAAGGTTCGCACCACGATCACCTCGTCTGCCTCGATTGCGGCCGCGTCGAGGAATTCTTCGATGCCGAGATCGAAGGCCGCCAGCAAGCGATCGCCAAGGAACGCGGCTTCCGGCTCCAGGAACACTCGCTCGCGATGTACGGCTCCTGCACGACCGAGAACTGCCCGCACCGCAAGCACTGATCCGCACCCTGCGCGCACGCGCGACGGCCCGGCCGGCATCCCGCCGCCCGGGCCGTGTTGTTTTCGGGATGGAAAAACGGCCCGCACGACGCGTGCGGGCCGGGTCGGAACGTTTTCGGTCGATCGTGCGGGACGAGGCGCCGCGTGTCGCCGGCGCGCGGCGCTCGATCCACTCGAATCCGCTCACAACCCCTGACCCTACCTTCGCGCATCAGGCCGTGCTCGCGCACGCCGGCTCGAACTCGAGCGCCCACGCGTCGTCGAGCGGAATCTCGTCGCAGTTCGGCTGCGGGCCGCCACGGTCGACGATCACGAAGTCGCTGACCGCGTCGAGCGCGAGCAGCGGATGGTGCCAGACGCCCTTCGCGTAGTTCACGCCCTGCCAGCCTTCGGCGAGGAATGCGCGCATCGCGTCGGGCCGGAACTCGCCGGCCGGCGCGACGACGATCGCGTAGCGCGACACGGCCGCCAGCGGGATGAACGCCTGGCTGCCGTGCGGATGGCGCTCCATCAGCGTGATCGCCACCGGCAGCGTGCGCGGCTGCGCACGAAACACGCTGACGAGCGGCCGGCCGCCGTCCGCGCAGACGTCGATCGTCGCGAGATCGTGGAAGCGCTCGGTCGTGCCGCCGTTGATCGGGAAGTGCCGCGCGCCTTCGAGCGCGATCACGTCGCCGAACGGCGCGAAGGCCTCGCGGGTCAGGCGCTCGACGCGCAGGATGTGTGGTCCGCTCATGCCGATGCCCTCCTTCAAGCCGGCTCGCCCCACAGACGCAGGCGCGACACGCCGCCATCCGGGAAGATGTTGAAGCGCACGTGCGTGACGGGGCCGAGCGTTGCGAGCTGGTCGAACGTATGCACGTGGTCCATCTGCAGCTTCTGCTCGCCGAGCAGTTCGGCCCAGAACATCGCCTGCGTGACGAGCGAATCGTCGGTGCCGCCGGCGACGTGCGCGGCCTGCAGCGAACAGCGGTCGGGGAAGTTGCCCTTGAAGAACGCCGTATCGACCTCGACGCGCCGGATGATGCCCGGCCGCGCCAGCGCGACGATCGCCCAGTCGTTGCCGGGCTCGCGGCGGCGCCGCGTTTCCCAGCCGTCACCCATGTTCGCGCCGCGCCCCGGCATCAGCATCTGCGAGGCCGGACCGAAGTGCTGGTTGTTCGCGGCCACCAGGTAGCCGCCGTTCTCGATCGCCGCGAGATCGACGAGTTCGCCCGCCGGCACGTGGCGCCAGTCGCGCTGCGGCTGGCCGTACACGCGCAGCCGCGCGAGCCCGCCGTCCGGATACAGGTTCACGCGCAGGTGCGTGACCGGCTGCGCATCGTCGACGCTCACGTAGTGATGCGAATTGCCCTGCAGCGTCGTCGCGGGGACGATCGTGCGCCATTCGGTGTCGTCCGGCGGCGTGTCGCCGTCCACCGCACAGGCCTCGATCGACGCGGCCGGCGGAAAGTTGCCGGTGAAGTGGCTCGTATCGAGATCGACGCCGTAGATCACGCCCGGCCGCGCGAGCCGGACCACGCAGAAGTCGTGGCCGGTGGTGCGCTTGCGGCGCGTTTCCCAGCCGTCCATCCACTTGCCGTGGTCGTCGTACTTGCCGGGAATGAACACGGCCGGCTCGGGATTCAGCATGCGCTCCTTCGGCGCGAAGAATTCGTCGCTAGCGAAGAGCGCCTGCGCGCCCAGGCGCGGGTCGGCGAGGTTCATGTAGCGCCGCGTGAAGGCCGGCGCGTTCGGATCGAGGATGGGGGCTGCCATGTCGTCTCCATTATCTTGGTAAGGACCGGCGCATCGTCGCGCCGGCCGCGGGACATTCGTTCGCGCGAAGCAGCCGGGAGGCCGCTTCGCGCGCGGGTGCGCTCAGAGCGCGTGGGCCTGGTCGCCGGCGACCGGCGCGGCGCTGCCGGCTTCGTCGGCCACGTAGCGCAGTTCGCGGTTCAGCACGCGCTTCGCACGGGCCCGGTCGATGTCGTTCTCCCACACGGCGACGACCACCGTCGCGACGCAGTTGCCGATCAGGTTGGTCAGCGCGCGGGCAATGCCGACGAACCAGTCGACCGGCAGGATCAGCACGAGGCCGAGCACCGGAATCGCGGGAATCGCCGACAGCGTCGCCGCGAGGATCACGATCGCCGAACCGGGAATCCCGTGCGCGCCCTTCGACGTGACGAGCGACACGAGCAGCACGACGATCAGGTCATGCGTGGACAGCGGCGTGTTGGTGGCCTGCGCGATGAACAGCACGGCGAGCGTCAGGTAGATCGAGAAGCCGTCGAGGTTGAACGAATAGCCGGTCGGGATCACGAGGCCGACCGTCGAATCCTTGATGCCCATGTATTCGAGCTTGCTCATCACCTGCGGCAGCACCGCGTCCGACGACGCCGTGCCGAGCACGATCGACAGTTCCTCGCGCAGGTAGCGGATCAGCTTGAACACCGAGAAGCCCGCGAGACGCATCACCGCGCCGAGCACGACCGTGACGAACACGAAGCAGCTCAGGTAGAACACCGCGACCAGGTAGCCGAGCTGCTTGAGCGACGCGACGCCGTACTTGCCGGTCGTGAACGCGATCGCGCCGAGCACGCCGAGCGGCGCGAGCTTGATGATGAAGCCGATGATGCGGAAGAACACGTGCGACAGTTCCTCGATCAGCGAATTGACGCGCTGCGCCTTGTCGCCGAGCAGCGACAGCGCCGAGCCGAACAGCACCGCGAACACGAGGATCTGCAGGATGTCGCCCTTCGCGAACGCGTCGATCGCAGTCTCGGGGATGATCTTCATCAGGTAGCCGGCCGTGTCCTTCAGGCTTTCGGCGTTCTTCGCGTACGTCGAGAGCGAGGCCGCGTCGAGCGAGCGCAGGTCGATGTTCATGCCGACGCCCGGGCGCGTGACCCATGCGAGGACGAGCCCGATGCCGAGCGCGAGCGTCGTCATGATCTCGAAGTAGACGACCGCCTTCAGGCCGACCCGGCCGACCTTCTTCAGGTCGCCCGCATTGGCCATCCCGCTGACCACGACGCAGAACACGATCGGGCCGATGACCATCTTGATGAGCTTCAGGAAGCCGTCGCCGAGCGGTCGCAGCGACTCGGCGAAATGCGGGAAGAACGCGCCGAGCGCGACCCCCAGGATCAATGCGACGACTACCCGGCCAAACAGCGAATTGAGGAATTTCGACACGGCGCTCTCCCGATCCAACGGTTGCAGTTTCGTCTGTTCATACTGGTAAGACCAGTGATGTTATGGAGGATAGTAGGAAGCCGATATAGTCGAGTCAAGGACGGACAAAATAGGGATTTCCCGCCCCTGTGCCCCGCACCGTGCGGGGGCGGATCGTGGCTTTCCCGTAGGCCGGTCGTGCACCGCGCGCGTGCGGATTACAATGCCGGTCAGACCGGCCATCGTTCACATCATGAAAAACGTTCCGCACACCGTGACCGACGCCGCCATCGCGACGATCCGCGACCGGATCGAGGCAGGCGTGTATCCGGTCGGCAGCCTGCTGCCGGCCCAGCGCCAGCTCTCCGAGGAGCTGGAGATCAGCCGCGCGTCGCTGCGCGAGGCGCTGTCGACGCTCGAGGCGCTCGGGATGCTGCGCATCCGCGCCGGCAAGGGCGTGTATGTCGAAAGCGCGCAGGCGTCGGCCGCGCATCCGTGGCAATTCGCCGAGCAGTCGTCGCCGCCCGATACGTACCAGATGCGCTATGCGCTCGAAGGGTTCGCCGCGCGGATGGCGGCGCACGTCGTCAGCGACGACGACATTGCGTGGTTCGAGGACAACCTCGCCGACCTGCACGTCGCGCTGACCGACAGCGCGCTCGACGAAGCGTCGCAGCTCGACTTCGACTTCCACATGCGGATCATCCATCTCGCGGGCAACGCGGCGATCGAGTCGGTGCTGCGCAGCAGCGCCGACATCATGAAGGAAAGCCAGCGCATGCCGTTCTACCGGCGCGAGCTGCTGCTGTCGACGTGGCACGAGCACCGCGCGATCGTCGACGCGCTGATCGCCCGCGATGCGGCCGCGGCCGGCACCGCGATCGAGACGCACATCGCGAACGCCGCGCAGCGCGCGGGCATCTTCTTCCCGACGCCGGGCACCTGACGCAGCCGCCGGCCTACGGTCGCGGCCGGCGCGGCAGCGGTTCGCCGGTCGTACCGGTCATCCCCCCGAAGGAGCGCGATACGCGAGCGCGCGCTCGATGAACGCGCGCGCCGCGACGCTGCGGTATGCGCCCTTGCGCGTGAGCAGCGCGGCCGTGCGCGACGGCAGCGGCGGATCGAGTTCCAGCGCGCACAAGTCGCCGCTCTCGCGCGCGATCGCGTCGGGCAGCACCGTCGCGAGCCGCCCGCGGCGCACGAGTTCGAGCACCGCGCTCACCGTATTCGTCTCGATCGCGATCCTCGGCTGCACACCCTGCTCGATGAAATACCGGTCGATGCTCGCGCGCGTCGCGAACGCGCGGCTCAGCAGCACCAGCGGCTCGCCGGCGAGTTCGGCCGGGCTCAGCGCGCGGCGGTGGCGGGCGAAGCGGTGCGCGCGGCCCGTCACCAGGGCGAGCGGTTCGTCCCACAGCGGCAGCGCGTCGATGTCGGGCGCGCGCGGCGGCATGAACGCGAAGCCCGCATCGAGACGGTCGTCGGCAAGCTGCGCCTCGATGCGCTCCTGCGACATCGCGTCGATCGTCAGCGCGACGTTCGGGAAATCCGCATGGAACGCATCGATCAGCGAGCCGCTCAGGTAGGCCGCGAAGGTCGGCATCATCGCGAGCCGCAGCGAGCCGCTGCCGAGATCGGCAACGTCGCGCAGCGCCCGCTGCCCGGTGTCGAGCTCGTGCAGCGCCGCGCGCGCGTGGCGCGCATAGACCTCGCCGAATTCGGTGAGCCGCACCGTGCGGCCCGAGCGGTCGAACAACGGCACGCCGAGCATGTCCTCCAGCTGGCGGACCTGCTGCGACAGCGTCGGCTGCGACACGTGCAGCGCATCGGCCGCGCGCGTGAAGCTGCGCTGCTCGGCGACGGCCAGGAAATAGCGGATGTGGCGGAGTAGCATGGCGGCCCGGGTATTGGTAGAACCAATGAATACCATAAGGATCCAGTCTTGGACGCTATGGTTCGGTTCCCGCATCATACGCACATCCGCTCCCGCGCACGCCGCCTGGCCGCCGCACCGGAGCGGCCCGCCCGGGCCCGCCCTCCCCCGCCCGCCGCACGACGTTGCGCCGCCGCCTCGACCGGGCGCCGGCCACGCGCCGCCCGGCGCGCATCGTCGATCCGCTGACGCCGGCCCCGATTTCCGCAACCCCGCGTTGCCGACGGCCCGCGCCGCCGGCCGGCACCGCTGCTTCTTTCGCGACCATGGAACCGCATCAAGACAACCATCCTCCCCTGACCCGCGCGATGACGCTGCTGTTCGCCTGCGCGTGCGGCATCGTCATCGGCAACATCTACTACGCGCAGCCGCTGCTCGCCGCGATCGCGCACAGCTTCGGCCGCCCGCCCGCCGAACTCGGCTATCTCGTCACGCTGACGCAGCTCGGCTATGCGGCGAGCCTGCTGCTGATCGTCCCGCTCGGGGACGCGGTCAACCGCCACACGCTGATCGTGCGGCTGCTCGTGCTCAACGTGATCGCGCTGGCCGCCGTCGCGTTCAGCACGAACTTCACGATGTTCGTCGTCGCGAACATCGCGCTCGGCTTCGTCACCTGCTCGACGCAGCTGCTCGTGCCGTTCGCCGCGTCGCTCGCCGATGCGCGCACGCGCGGCCGCGCGGTCGGCACCGTGATGAGCGGGCTGCTGCTCGGCATCCTGCTCGCGCGCGTCGCCGCCGGCGCGATCGCCGACGGGTTCGGCTGGCGCGCCGTGTACGGCATCGCCGCGGCGATGATCCTCGCGCTGACCGGCGTGCTCGCGGCGAAGCTGCCGAAGGATCGGCGCCACGCGCGGCTCGACTACGCGGCGCTGATGCGCTCGCTCGTCGCGCTGCTGCGCGCGCAGCCGCTGATCGCGCTGCGCTCGGCCTACGGCGCGCTCGTGTTCGCGTGCTTCAGCCTGCTGTGGACCGGCCTCACGTTCCTGTTGAGCCAGCCGCCGTACAGCTATTCCGAAGGGCAGATCGGCCTGTTCGGGATCGTCGGCGCGGTGGGCGCGCTCGCGGCGACGTCGGCCGGCCGGCTCGTCGATCGCGGCCACGGCAACGCGGCGACCGGCCTGTTCGCGGCGGCCGTGCTCGCGTCGTTCGCGCTGATCGCGGCCGGCGCGCATTCGCTCGTCGCGCTGATCGCGGGGATCCTGCTGCTCGACGTCGGCGTGCAGGGCATGCACATCTCGAACCAGAGCGTGATCTATGCACTCGCGGGCCACGCGCGCAGCCGCGTGACGACCATCTACCTGACGAGCTACTTCATCGGCGGCGCATTCGGATCGTTCGCGGCGAGCGTCGCGTACGGCATCGACGGCTGGCGCGGCGTGTGCATCGCGGGCGCCGCGCTCGCGGGCGTGCTGATCGCCCTGTGGCTCGCGTCGCAGCGGATCGGCGCGCGGCAAGTCACGCAATGATCCGGTTTCGCTCCGGCCAATGAAAAAGGCACGCTCCGCCAATCGCGGGCGTGCCTTCTTTGCCTTTTTGCCTTGCGCGCCGTCGCGCGCCATCAGCAGACGATCATGCCGCCGCGTCCGCGAAATCAATCAGCACCTTCATCGCGCGCTGCCGGTCGCCGGCCAGCTCGAACGCGCGATTCGCATCGCGCATCGGGAACACGCCCGTCACGGCCGGGCGCAGGTCGACGCGCCCCGCATTGATCAGTTGCACCGCGAGCGCGAATTCAGCATGGAAGCGGAACGAGCCGCAGATCGACAGCTCCTTCGCGACCACGACGTTCTGCGGCAGGCTGACGTCGCCGCCGAGCCCGAGCTGCACGACGACGCCGCGCGGCCGCATCACGTCGAGACCGTCGCGCAGCGCACGCGCATTGCCCGAACACTCGATCATCACGTCGAACGTGCCCTTGTCGGCACCGTAGCGCGCGACCCAGCCGGTGTCGGCCGCCGCGTTGATCGTATGGTCGGCGCCGAGCGCGCGGGCGACCTCGAGCGGCGCATCGACCACGTCGGTCGCGACGATCTCCGCCGCGCCGTGCACCCGCGCCGCCGCGACCGCCAGCACGCCGATCGGCCCACACCCCGACACGAGCACGCGCCGGCCGATCAGCGGGCCCGCGCGCGACACCGCATGCAGCCCGACCGCGAACGGCTCGGCGAGCGCCGCGAGCGACAGCGGCACATGGTCCGCCACCTTCACGCACTGCGCGGCATCGCACACGAGCGCGTTGCGAAACGCGCCCTGCACGTGCGGCATGCGCATCGCGCTGCCGTAGAAGCGCATGTCGAGACACTGGTTCGGCAGCCCTTCGAGGCAATAGCGGCACGCGCCGCACGGGCGGCTCGGATTCACCGCGACGCGATCGCCGACCTTCACCGACGTCACGTCCGGTGCGACCGCCGCCACCGTGCCGGCAACTTCATGGCCGAGCACCATCGGCTGCTGCAGCCGGATCGCGCCGAAGCCGCCGTGCCGGAAGTAATGGAGATCGGAGCCGCAGATGCCGCCCATCGCGACCTCGACGCGCACCTGGCCCGGGCCGATCTCGCCCGCGTCCTGCTCTTCGAGCCGCAGGTCGTTCGGCCCGTGGATCACGAGACACATGCAACGCATACGCATGACAGCCTCCTCAGACGACCGGCGTGAGCAACGGCGCGCCGGCGAAGTGCGCGGCGAGGTTGTCGCGCACGAGCCAGCCCATCGCCTGGCGCGTCTCGACGGTGCCGCTCGCATGATGCGGCTGCAGCAGCACGTTCGGCAACGCGAGGAAACGCGGGTCGATGCGCGGCTCGTTCCAGAACACGTCGAGCGCCGCGCCGGCGATCGCGCCGCGTTCGAGCGCGTCGAGCAGCGCGGGCTCGTCGACGGTCGTGCCGCGCGACACGTTCACCAGATAGCCGCGCGGGCCGAGCGCGTCGAGCACGCCCGCGTCGACGAGGTGGCGGGTCGACGCGCCGCCCGCCAGCGTGACGATCAGCACGTCGCACCAGCCGGCCAGTTCCGCCAGCCGGCCGAAGAAGCGATGCTGGCTGTCGTCGCGCGGCGCGACGTCGAAGTAGCCGAGTTCGACGTCGAAGCCCGACAGCCGGCGCGCGAGCGTCGAACCGATCCGGCCGAAGCCGACGATGCCGACGCGCTTGCCGTACAGGCGCGTGACGAGCGGCATGTCGCCGTCGGACCATGCGCCGGAGCGGACGTACGCGTCGCCGGCGCCGATCCGGCGCAGCAGCGCGAGCGTGAGGCCGACGCCGAGATCGGCGACGTCACCGGTCAGCACGTCGGGCGTGTTGGTCACGCGGATCCCGCGCTCGCGGGCGGCCGCGAGATCGATCGCATCGGTGCCGACGCCATAGCACGCGATGATCTCGAGCTTCGGCAGCGCGGCGATCAACGCCGCGTCGGCGCCGAGGTCGCCGCGCGTCGCGATCGCGCGCACGCCGGCGCCGCGTTCGGCGAGGCATGCCGCGCGATCGGCGGCCTCCCACAACCGATGGACGTCGTAGCCGGTCGACAACCATGCGTCGTCCCACGGCTGGTAAGGGCCCGTCATCAGCAGCTCGGGCCGCCGGTTCGATTCGTGCGCCATCTGCGCTTGCTCCTGTCGAAAAGCGTTGAACGTCGAATGCGTGCCGGGCCGCGTCGGCCGCCCCCCGGCCCGTTCATGCATGCCGTGCGAGCGATTCGGCGTCCGGGGCCGATTGCGCCTGCGCGGCGTCGAGCGGATCGTCGAGATCGCGGTTCAGCGTCTCCGGCATCCGCGCGGTGGTGAACAGCGTGATCAGCGTCAGCAGCACCAGGTACGCGGCGATCGGTACCCACGCATGCACGCCCGCCGCATGGTCGCCGCCGTGCCGCGCGATCACGGTCGCGATGAGCGTCGCGCCGACGAGCGGGGCAATCCCGCCCGCGAGCACGGCCGACACTTCGCGCGAGAACGACACACCCATGTAGCGATGCCGCGCGCCGAACAGTTCGGGCAGCAGCGCGGCCTGCGCGCCGAGCATCCCCCAGTTCGCGAAGCCCTGCGCGATCGAGATCGCGATCACGCTCGCCACCACGTTCCCCTGGCTGAAGATCCACCACACCGGAAACGCGAGCGCGAGCTGCAGCCACGCGAACGTACGGTACACGCGCACGCGGCCGTAGCGATCGCTCAACCGCCCGGCCAGCGGCACCGTGCACGCGCCGACGGTCGCCGCGCACACCAGCGCGAGCGCGCCGATCGGCCCCTTCATCCCGATCACGCCGGCGAGATAGCTGACCGCGAGCGCCTGGTAGATCGACGAGCCGCCGTTCTCGGCCATCCGCAGGCCGATGCCGATCAGCAGCGTGCGCTTCGAATGCCGGACCGCGCTCTTCAGCGGATTCGCCGACACCTGCGCGCGCTTCTCGAGCCGCACGAAGGTCGGCGACTCGTGCAGCCGCACGCGCATGTAGAGTCCGACCGCGACGATCACCGCGCTGAACAGGAACGGCACGCGCCAGCCCCAGCCGTCCGTCACGCGCTCGAGGTTCGCGAGCAGCAGGAAATAGACGGCCGCCGCGAGCAGCGTGCCGAGCTGGATCCCGAGAAACGGCAGCGACGCATAGAAGCCGCGTTTGCCGGGCGGCGCGTATTCGGTCATCAGCACGGCCGCGCCGGCCTGCTCCGCGCCGGCACCCAGGCCCTGCAGGATGCGCAGCAGCACCAGCAGCGCCGGCGCCCAGTAGCCGGCGCTCGCATAGGTCGGCAGCACGCCGATCAGCGTGCTCGCGACGCCCATCAGCAGCACCGTCGCGGTCAGCACGAACTTGCGGCCGACGCGATCGCCGAGCACGCCGAACACCACGCCGCCGAGCGGGCGCACCGCGAAGCCGACGAAGTAGGTGCCGAAGCTCGCGATCAGTCGCATCTCGGCGGTTTGCGCGGGAAAGAACAGCGGTCCGAAGACCAGCGCCGACGCGAGCGTGTACAGCGCGAAATCGTAGTATTCGAGCGCGCTGCCGAGCGAGCAGGTCCATGCCGCGCGGTTCAGCTGCTGCGTGTCGACGCCGCGACGCTCGACGGCATCGGCCGGCGCGTCCGTGCCGGGCATTGCATCGCGCCGCGCGGGCGGCGGGGAAGTGCGATCCATCGTTGTCTCCTGTCTCCTGCGTTCCGTTCCGGAACCCGGCGCGAGACGCACCGGGATATCGGCCCGCTCGTGCGGCGGGCTCTTCTGGGCATTCGGATGCCGGCGAGATTCGACACTCACCGGCCCAACGACGCTGCGCTCACGGCGCAAGCGTCGCCGCTCAGACGGCGCTGGTCAGCCCGCCGTCGACGAACAGCGTCTGGCCGTTCACGAAATCGGATGCGGCCGACGCGAGGAAGATCGCCGCGCCGCACAGCTCGTCGACCTGCCCCCAGCGGCCGGCCGGCGTGCGCTTGCACAGCCAGTCGGAGAACGCCGCGTCGTCGACCAGCGCGCGATTCAGTTCGGTCTCGAAATAGCCGGGCGCGAGGCCGTTCGCCTGGATGCCGTGGCGCGCCCAGTCGGCGCACATCCCTTTCGTCAGCATCCGCACCGCGCCCTTCGTCGCCGCATACGGCGCGATCGTCGGCCGCGCGAGCTCGCTCTGCACCGAGCAGATGTTGATGATCTTGCCGCGGCCGCGCGCGATCATGTGGCGCGCCACCGCCTGCGCGACGTTGAACACGCCGTCGAGGTTCACGCGAATCAGCGCGTGCCAGTCGTCCGGGTCGAATACGTCGAGCGGCGCGCGGCGCTGGATGCCCGCGTTGTTCACGAGGATGTCGATCGCGCCGACGCGCGCCTCGAAATCGTCGATCGCCGCGCGCACCTGCGCGTGCTCGGCGACGTCGAACACCGCGTAGTCGGCCGCGAAGCCTTCCTCGCGGAAATGGCGCGCGAGCGTCGCGGCCTTCTCCTCATTGCGATCGTTGATCACGATCGCCGCACCGGCCTCCGCGAGCCCGCGGGCGAGCGTCAGGCCGATCCCGCGTCCGGAACCCGTGATCAGTGCGCGGCGGCCATCCAGGCGGAACCGGTCAAGCGCGTTGTTCATGCATGTCTCCTCGTGCCATCGAGCCGACCGCCGGTCGCGGCCGGTCTCGCGTCGAGGGTATCTTCGGCGCTCGGCCGGGCGTCGCGCCAATGGTCTTTTTTGATCCGGTTATCATCAAATCCGATCACCGTTCTCTTCACCGTTCGCTACCGCCCGCCCACCATGGAACTCAAGCAATTGCGCGCCTTCGTCACGCTCGCGGAAGAACTGCATTTCGGGCGTGCCGCGCAGCGCCTGTTCATCGTGCAGTCCGCGCTGAGCATGCAGATCAAGGCGCTCGAGGAGGATCTGGGCGCACGCCTGTTCGAGCGCGACCGTCACAAGGTCGAGCTCAGCGATACGGGGCGCGTGTTCCTGCCCGAAGCGCGGGCGACGCTGCAGCAGGCCGCGCGCGCGGAGCAGATGGCGCGGCTGTCGAGCCGCGGCGAGATCGGCACGCTGCGCATCGCGTTCGTGTCGTCGGTGCTGCCGGCGCTGCTGCCGGCCGTGCTGCGCACGATGCGCGAGCGTTATCCGCTGATCGCGCTCGAACTGAAGGATTTGCCGACGCCCGACCAGATCGCCGCGCTGCGCGACCGGCGCATCGATTTCGGGATGATCCGGCTGCCGGCCGCGTATGCGGGCATCGACACGCGCGTGGTGCTCGAGGAAGGCTTCGTGGTCGCGCTGCCGCTCGACCACCCGCTCGCCGCGCACGACACGATTTCACCGTCCGCGTTGCGCGGCCAGCCCGCGTTCGTGCTCGCGCGCCGCTACGCGCCCGGCTTTCACGACGACATGCTGCTGGCACTGAGCCGCGCGGGCACGACACTCGAGATCGCGCAGGAGTTCGGGGAATTCACGACGATGCTCGCGCTCGTCGCGGCCGGCATGGGGATCGGGCTGATCCCGGCGGAAGCCGCGAGCGCGCTGCCGCCGAACGTGCTCGCGCGGCCGCTCGACCTGGCCGGCCACCGGACCGGCATCGGCCTCGCGTGGACCGACCTCGACAGCCCGCTGAAGCGCGCGTTCGTCGACGCGCTCGAGCAGGTGACGGCGAACGCCGCGCAATAAAAAACCCGGCCGGGAAAAATTCCGGGCCGGGCTCGTTCGCCACGCAGGCCGCCGTGCGGCGGCCGCGCGACGTGCGGGATTACTTCGCGTTCGCGAATGCGACTGCCGTATCCAGCATGCGGTTCGAGAAACCCCACTCGTTGTCGTACCAGCTCGACACCTTGACGAGGCGGCCCGACACCTTGGTCAGCGTTGCGTCGAACGTCGACGAAGCCGGGTTGTGGTTGAAGTCGATCGACACCAGCGGTGCGTCGTTGTAGCCGAGGATGCCCTTCAGCGCGCCTTCCGATGCTTCCTTCATGATCGCGTTGACTTCCTCGACCGTCGTGTCGCGCTTCGCGATGAACGACAGGTCGACGATCGACACGTTGATCGTCGGGACGCGGATCGCGTAGCCGTCGAGCTTGCCGTTCAGTTCCGGCAGCACGAGGCCGACGGCCGACGCAGCGCCCGTCTTGGTCGGGATCTGGCTGTGGGTGGCCGAACGCGCGCGACGCAGGTCTTCGTGGTAGACGTCCGTCAGCACCTGGTCGTTCGTGTACGCGTGGATCGTCGTCATCAGGCCGGTTTCGAGGCCGATCTTGTCGTTCAGCGGCTTGACGAGCGGCGCGAGGCAGTTCGTCGTGCACGATGCGTTCGAGATGACGGTGTGCTCGGCCTTCAGCACGTCGTGGTTCACGCCGTAGACGATCGTCGCGTCGACGTCCTTGCCGCCCGGCGCCGAGATGATGACCTTCTTCGCGCCGCCCTTCAGGTGCGCGCTCGCCTTTTCCTTCGTCGTGAAGAAGCCCGTGCATTCCATCACGACGTCGACGCCCAGCTCGCCCCACGGCAGTTCTGCCGGGTTGCGGTTCGCGAGCACGCGGATCTTGTCGCCGTTCACGACGAGGAAGTCGCCGTCGACCGACACTTCGCCCGGGAACTTGCCGTGCGCGGTGTCGTACTGGGTCAGGTGCGCGTTGGTCTTCGCATCGCCCAGGTCGTTGATCGCGACGATCTCGAGATCGTGCTTCTTGCCGTTTTCATAGAACGCGCGCAGCGTGTTGCGGCCGATACGGCCGTAGCCGTTGATTGCGACGCGAATCGTCATGGTCTATCTCCTGATGGCTGAAAAAATTCGTTTCGTGCAGCTTCACGGTGCGACGCGCGCGAGGGGTGGCGCGCGTCGCGAATGCTTTTAGGCCAGCACGGCCTTGGCGGTCTCGACGACGTGCTCGACGGTGAAGCCGAAGTACTTGAACAGCACGCCGGCCGGCGCCGATTCGCCGAACGTGTCGATCCCGACGACGCCGCCTTCGAGGCCGACGTACTTGTGCCAGAACGCGGTCACGCCCGCTTCGATCGCGACGCGGCGCACGCCGTGCGGCAGCACGCGTTCGCGGTATTCGGCGTCCTGGCGGTCGAACACGTTGGTCGACGGCATCGACACGACGCGGGCCGCGATGCCCTGCTGCGCGAGCGGCTCGACGGCCTTCATCGCGAGTTCGACTTCCGAGCCCGTCGCGATCAGGATGATCTTGCGCGCGACGATCTCTTCGTCCCAGTCCTTCAGCACGTAACCGCCCTTCTCGATGTTGGCGATCTGCGCGTCGGTGCGCGGGTTGAACGCGAGGTTCTGGCGGCTGAAGATCAGGCTCGACGGACGGTCGGCAGCAACCGCGTGGGTCCACGCGACGGCCGTCTCGACCGTGTCGGCCGGACGCCAGACGTCGTGGTTCGGGATCAGGCGCAGGCTCGACACGTGCTCGATCGACTGGTGCGTCGGGCCGTCTTCGCCGAGGCCGATCGAGTCGTGCGTGAACACGAAGATCGACGGGACCTTCATCAGCGACGCGACGCGCAGCGCGTTGCGGCTGTAGTCGGAGAACGTCAGGAACGTGCCGCCGAACGGCTTGTGGCCGCCGTGCAGCGCGAGGCCGTTGATCGCGGCGCTCATGCCGAATTCGCGCACGCCGTAGTTGATGTGGTTGCCGAGCAGCACGCCCGCGCCTTCCGGATTCGCGCGGACCGCCTTCGATGCCTTCCAGTTGGTCAGGTTCGAGCCGGTCAGGTCGGCCGAGCCGCCGAGCAGCTCCGGCAGTGCGGCGGCGAGCCCTTCGATCGCCTGCTGCGACGCCTTGCGGGTCGCGACCGTCTCGGCGCGCTCGTTCGCACCGGCGATGATCGCCGCAGCCTTCTCGGCCCAGTCGGCCGGCAGCTTGTTGGCCATCCGGCGCTCGAATTCGGCGGCTTCTGCCGGGAACTTCGCGCGATAGGCGGCGAACGTCGCGTCCCATTCGGTCTCGGCGCGCTTGCCGGCTTCCTTCGCGTCCCACGCTGCGTAGACTTCCTGCGGAATCACGAACGGCTCCCAGGTCCAGCCGAGCGCCGCGCGCGTCTTCGCGATTTCTTCCGCGCCGAGCGCCGCGCCGTGCACGTCGTGGCCGCCCGCCTTGGTCGCCGCGCCCTTGCCGATCACCGTCTTGCAGCAGATCAGCGTCGGCTTGTCCGACAGCTTCGCCTTCGCGATCGCCGCGTCGACCGCGTCGACGTCATGGCCGTTCACGTTCGGGATCACGTTCCAGCCGTACGCTTCGAAGCGCTTCGGCGTGTCGTCGTGGAACCAGTTCACGACGTCGCCGTCGATCGAGATGCCGTTGTCGTCGTACAGCGCGATCAGCTTGTTCAGCTTCAGCGTGCCCGCGAGCGAGCAGGCTTCGTGCGAGATGCCTTCCATCAGGCAGCCGTCGCCGAGGAACACGTACGTGTGGTGATCGACGATCTTCGCGCCGTCACGGTTGAACTCGTCGGCCATCAGCGCTTCGCCGAGCGCCATGCCGACCGCGTTCGCGAGACCCTGGCCGAGCGGGCCGGTGGTCGTCTCGACACCCGGCGTGATGCCGTATTCGGGGTGGCCCGGCGTCTTCGAGTGCAGCTGGCGGAAGTTCTTCAGCTCTTCCATCGGCAGGTCGTAGCCGGTCAGGTGCAGCAGCGAGTACAGCAGCATCGAGCCATGGCCGTTCGACAGCACGAAGCGGTCGCGGTCCGCCCAGTGCGGGTTCGTCGGGTTGTGCTTCAGGTGGCGCGACCAGAGCGCGACGCCGATTTCGGCCATGCCCATCGGCATGCCGGGGTGGCCGGAGTTCGCTTGCTGGACGGCGTCCATCGCGAGCGCACGGATCGCATTGGCCATCAGGGTGGTGGAGGCGGGAGACGAAGTCGTCATGTCGAGTCCGGAGAACGAGTCGAGGAAACGGGGGCACGGCGGCATCCGGAAGCTCGAGCGTCAATCGTTCCCGGCGCGCAGTGCGGCGCCTGACGGACGCGAAGTGGACGGAGCCTACGGACGGGGCTGCAAAGCTCGTCATTTTAACAGATGGGCTGACATTTCCCTTGTCGGCGCGTAGTGTTCCGGCACGGTTTTCCGCCAAACCGCCCGCCTCCTATAATTCAGACGTCGGAACTGTCTGCCCGAGCGGCCCGCCCGTGAACACGACCCTTCTCTTCCATCCCACGCCCGACGTCGCGTACGGCTTCCCGAACGCACGCCGGCTCGCGCACGTCGCGTCGCCGCACCAGCACATCGAGGTCTGGGAAACCCCGCAGCTCGGCCGCCTGTTCACGCTGGACGGCCGGCCGATGACGTCGGTCGGCGACGAATACGTGTACCACGAGTGCATGACGCACCCGGCCGCGCTCGCGCATCCGTGCCCGAGGAAGGCGCTCGTGCTCGGCGGGGGCGACGGCGGCGCCGCGCGCCAGCTGCTCAAGCACGCGTGCATCGAGCGGATCGTCGTCGCGGAGCTCGACGACGAGGTGGTCGGCATGGCGCGCCGCTATCTCGACGACGTGCACCAGGGCGCGCTCGACGACCCGCGCGTCGCGATCGTGATCGGCGACGCCGCGCATTTCGTCGCGTCGACCGTCGAGCATTTCGATCTCGTCGTGTTCGACCTCACGCCGCCCGACTCGCCGGCGGCCGGCCTCTATACGCGCGAGTTCTACGCGCGGCTCAAGCGGATCCTCACGCCGTGCGGCGCGATCTCGATGCATCTCGGCTCGCCGGTGTTCCACACGGCGCGCATCGCCGCGCTGCTCGACGATCTGCGCGCGAGCTTCGCGGTCGTCGATCCGCTGTCCGCGCACGTGCCGCTGTACGGATCCCAGTGGCTGATGGCGATCGCGAGCGACACGCTCGACGCGGCCGCGCTGTTCGCGCACGACATCGACGAACGGCTCGCCGCACGCCGCGTGCAGGGCTTGCGCTACTACGACGCGCGACTCCATGCGGCCCTCTTTGCCCTGCCGCGCGCGCTGCGCGATACACTGGGCGTTCGCCGCTGAGCTGCCGGGCGGAGCATCGCTTCGCGGGCGGGCCGCGCTTTCTGCCGCGCCCGACCCGCCACGCGCGGGCCCGGCGCGACGCAGGCGGCCCGCCTGCGTATCCTCTGCACGGCGCGGTGCCGCCCCGGGCATCCGCGCGCCAATATCCGTTGGACTGCAAAGCATGGGACCTGAGTCACCGCTCAAGCGCCAACCCCGTTCGACAGGAGATTTCATGACCGATCCACGTCCGGCCGACGTGCCTTGGTTGACGCCTTACCTGGCCGTGCGCAATGCGCACGCGACCATCGAGTTCTTCAAGGCCGCTTTCGGCTTCGAATTGCGCGACGTCCTCGACGAGGACGGCGCGATCATGCACGTCGAGATGACCTACCGCGGGCAGCTGATCGTGATGTTCGCGCCCGAAGGCGCCTTCGGCTCGATCGCGCTCACGCCGAAGAGTGCGCACGCAACCGCTCCGCAGTCTTTCTACCTGTATGTCGACGACGTCGACGCAACCTGGCAGCGCGCGCTCGACGCGGGCGCGCAATCGCTGACCTCGCCGCAAGATCAGTTCTGGGGCGACCGCTTCGCCCAGATCGAGGATCTCGACGGCTACCGCTGGGCGCTCGCGCGCCGCCTCGCCGCATGAACGGAGCCGCGATACGCATGAGTGAAGCCACCACCACCGCGGCCGTGCCGCGTTTCTTCGTCGAAGCGGCGCTGCGCGCCGATACGACGCTCGCGTTGCCGGCCGACGTCGCGCGGCACGCGCAAGTGCTGCGGCTGCAGCCCGGCGACGCGCTCGCGCTGTTCGACGGCAGCGGCGGCCAGTACCGCGCGCGGCTCGTCGAGATCGACAAGCGCGGCGCGCTCGCGCAGCTCGAAGCGTTCGATCCGGCCGAGGCCGAGCCGCCCTATCGCGTGACGCTGGCGCAAGGCATCGCAGGCGGCGACAAGATGGACTGGGTGATCGAGAAGGCCGTCGAGCTCGGCGTCGCGGCGGTCGTGCCGCTGTCGACGGCGCGCGGCGTCGTGAAACTGTCCGGCGAGCGCGCGGACAAGCGCGTCGCGCACTGGCGCGGCGTCGTGCGCGCATCGTGCGAACAATGCGGGCGCAACCGCGTGCCCGACGTCGCGCCGGTACGCGGCTTCGGCGCGTGGCTCGATACGCTGCCGGCCGCGCCGGCCGACGGCGAGCTGCGGTTGCTGCTGTCGCCGCGCGCGAGCATCCCGTTTGCGTCGCTGCCCGACGCGCCGCCCGCGGCGGCCGTCACGCTGCTGATCGGGCCCGAAGGCGGGCTGTCGCCGGACGAGGAACACGCGGCCCGCGCGCACGGGTTCACCGCGTTGTCGCTCGGCCCGCGCGTGCTGCGCACCGAGACGGCCGGCGCGGCCGTGCTGGCGGCGCTGGCCGCGCGCTGGGGCGGATGGTGATGCGTCGGGGCGCGGCCGGCGTGGCATGCGCCCGAAATGACCGACGCCGGCCCGATGCCTGACGCACGTTCGGACCGACGCCGCGCGTGACTTCCCGGCGCCCATCGGCCGGAACGCAGACGCAAAAAAGCCCGCGCGATGCGGGCTTTTTGCCGAATCGGCCGCGCTCGGGCGGCCAGTGGATCCGCGCTTTACGCGAACGAATAGAACACGCGGAACGCGACCTTGCGCTCGGCCCAGAACTCGGCGGCTTCGCGGAACACGTCGAGCAGCGTCTCGCGCCCTTCCTTGTCGAATTTCTGCGCGATCGGCAACCCTTCGAGAACGATCACGAAACCGGGCTGCGCGCCGGCCTTCGCGACGAGGTCGGTCAGGCAGTCGTACAGCGCGTCGTAGTTCTTGCCGAAATGCTTCGGAAACAGGAACGACGTCGCGATCGTCTCCATCACTTCCTGCTTCGACTGCGCGGCACCGCAATACGCGTACAGGAAATGCTGGCCGAGCCGGCCGGCTTCGTCGGCGAGATCCTGCACGCGGAACGCGCGGATCGACTGCACGAGATTGGGTCGCACGGTCGTGAAAAGGCTCATAGGCTCCTCGTTCGATGAAAGCCCGGGCTCGGCTTCCTGTTGCTCCGCCGCGACGCCAGCCTGTGCCGCCGCGTGAAGTTGGATCACGCGCTGAAACAGGTTGCCGTCGCCGGCCGCGAACAGTTCCGCCGCCGCCGTATCGTGCGCGTAGATGGAGTCGCTCATGCCGTTCATCCCGAAGTCATTCAACAATACGTTTAAAACTGTTGTAGTGGTCGTCCGTGTAATAACAGTTGTCGATCCGGCGCAATGGCCCGCCACAGACGATCCGGCGCGCGCCGCGATTGCGCGCGCGCGGCGTCGGCACCGTGTACTCGTGGTAGTAGCCGCGCTTCGCCTTCGGCAGGATCCGCTCGCGGTTGCCGAAGACGACGCCGTCCTTCTCGTACGGATAGGGGCCACCGGCGCCGATCAGGCCAAGCGTGGTCACGGCCTCGCGCGGCAGACGGGCGGTCGGGATCGTATCGACCCCGCCGACGGCCAGGTCGGCCGAAACGGCCTGCCGTGCGTAAGCGGCGGAAACCAGACTGCCCGTCGGTGTACCGACGATACCCATCGCGAACATCGCGAAGACGGACGCGAGCGCGCCGTTGCGGAGCCACTTGCGTGCCATGAACCAGGGTTCCCGCTGTTAAATCAAGTAGTTGACGACCAACCAAAGGCGTTAGCGTAGCGCTATTGTCCGCGCGAATCAATGTTCGTTTGGGAACCGAAAGGCTGGCTCCGCCCCGAATCGCGCATTTTTTACCGAAATAAGACTACATTTATCTTACGTGAGATAAAATATCCGCGGCATCTCTCGCATGGCAAGACCTGCCTCCTTGCCACGCCCGCTAACCTGGGTGGAGAGATGCCGCTGTTGCTTATGGGAAGCGCGTTTGCGCCCTGCCCGCGGCGTGCCCATTGCGGGCACGCCTCTTTTTGCTTTTGTTTACAATTTCGCCCGCCGCGCGGCAGCGGTTCGACCGACGCCGCGCGTTCATTCCGCTCAGCGTGCGGCGTTCACGTCGGCGACCAGCAGCGCCGCCATGTTGACGATGCGGCGAACGGTCGCCGATTCGGTCAGCACGTGCACCGGCTGGGCCGCGCCCAGCAGGATCGGCCCGATCGCGATGTTGTTGCCGGCCGCCGTCTTCAGCAGGTTGTACGCGATGTTCGCGGCATCGATGTTCGGCAGGATCAGCAGGTTCGCGTCGCCTTCCAGCGTCGATTCCGGCAGGATTTCCTTGCGCAGCGCCGCGTCGAGCGCGACGTCGCCGTGCATTTCGCCGTCGACCTTCAATTCCGGCGCACGTTCTTGCAGGATCGCGAGCGTATCGCGCATCTTCTGCGCCGAAGGCGCGTTGCTCGTGCCGAAGTTGGAGTGCGACAGCAGCGCGACCTTCGGTTCGATGCCGAAGCGGCGCACTTCCTCGGCAGCCATGATCGTGATCTCGGCGAGTTGCTCCGGGGTCGGATCCACGTTCACGTGCGTATCGACCAGGAAGATCTGGCGGCCCGGCAGCACGAGGCCGTTCATCGCCGCGTACACGCTGCAGCCCGGGCGCTTGCCGATCACCTGGTCGATGAAGTGCAGGTGGCGGTGCGTGGTGCTGATCGTGCCGCAGATCATCCCGTCCGCCTCGCCCTTCTTCACCAGCATCGAGCCGATCAGCGTCGTGCGGCGGCGCATCTCGACACGGGCCAGCTGCTCGCTGATGCCCTTGCGCGCCATCATCTTGTGGTACGTCTGCCAGAAATCGCGGTAGCGCTCGTCGTGCTCGGTGTTGACGACCGTGAAGTCGGTGCCCGGCGTGAGGCGCAGGCCGTAACGCTGGATACGGTGCTCGATCACCGACGGACGGCCGATCAGGATCGGCTTCGCGAGTTTCTCGTCGACGATGATCTGGACGGCGCGCAGCACGCGCTCTTCCTCGCCTTCCGCGAACACGACGCGCTTCTTCTCCGCCGGCGCGCTGCGCGCGAGCTGGAAGATCGGCTTCATCGTCGTGCCGCTGTGATACACGAATTGCTGCAGGTGCTGCTTGTAGGCTTCCATGTCCTCGATCGGGCGCGTCGCGACGCCGCCGTCCATCGCGGCCTGCGCGACGGCCGGCGCGATCTTGACGATCAGGCGCGGATCGAACGGCTTCGGAATCAGGTATTCGGGCCCGAACGACAGGTCCTGGATCCCGTAGGCGGTCGCGACGATGTCGCTCTGCTCGTGCTGCGCGAGTTCGGCGATCGCGTTGACGACCGCGATTTCCATTTCACGCGTGATCGTCGTCGCGCCGACGTCGAGCGCGCCGCGGAAGATGAACGGGAAGCACAGGACGTTGTTGACCTGGTTCGGGTAGTCGGTGCGGCCGGTCGCGAGAATCGCGTCGGGGCGCACTTCGAGCGCCAGTTCCGGCAGGATTTCCGGCGTCGGGTTCGCGAGCGCGAGGATCAGCGGGCGCTCGGCCATGCCCTTCACCATCTCCTGCTTCAGCACGCCGGCGGCCGACAGGCCGAGGAAGATGTCCGCGCCGTCGATCACCTCGGCCAGCGTGCGGGCTTCGGTTTCGCGGGCGAAACGCTCCTTGTCCGGATCCATCAGCTCGGTGCGGCCCTTGTAGACCACGCCGGCCAGGTCGGTCACCGTGATGTTCTCGAGCGGCAGGCCGATGTCGACCAGCAGGTCCAGGCACGCCAGCGCGGCCGCGCCCGCGCCCGACGCGACGAGCTTCACCTTCTTGATGTCCTTGCCGACGACCTTCAGGCCGTTCGTGACGGCCGCGGCCACGACGATCGCGGTGCCGTGCTGGTCGTCGTGGAACACCGGGATCTTCATCCGCTTGCGCGCTTCGCGCTCGACGATGAAGCAGTCCGGCGCCTTGATGTCTTCCAGGTTGATGCCGCCGAAGGTCGGCTCCAGCGCGGCGATCACGTCGACCAGCTTGTGCGGGTCCGACTCGTTCAGCTCGATGTCGAACACGTCGATGCCGGCGAACTTCTTGAACAGTACCGCCTTGCCTTCCATCACCGGCTTCGACGCGAGCGGGCCGATGTTGCCGAGCCCCAGCACCGCCGTGCCGTTCGTGACGACGCCGACCAGGTTGCTGCGCGCGGTGAAGCGCGCGGCGTTCAGCGGGTTCTCGACGATCTCCTCGCACGCATACGCGACACCCGGCGAATACGCGAGCGCGAGGTCGCGCTGGTTGATCATCTGCTTGGTCGGTGCGATCGCGATCTTCCCCGGCGTCGGGAATTCGTGATAGTCGAGAGCGGCTTCGCGGAGCTTGGCTTTGGAGGAGGCTTGGGTCGACATGTGTCTCGTGGCGGGCGGATTAGAATGACTGTTCGACGGCATTGTAGCGCCAATCGAAGGCCGTCAGACCGGCGATTCGGGTGCGACAGCCGCGACATAAATGTACTGAACGGTGCAGGAACGGCACCGCTCGCTGCGTACAATGCCATTCCTTTCACCGCTTCCGGGTTCCTCCGCCGTGCCAGCCGCCCTGTCCGAGTTTTCGCTGATCGATCGCTTCTTCGCGCGCCGCGCGGCCCGGGGGGCGCGCGCGTCGACGCTCGGCATCGGTGACGATTGCGCGCTGATCGCGCCGCGATCCGGAAAATTGCTGGCCATTTCGACGGACATGCTGGTCGAGGGCCGCCATTTCTTCCCCGATGTCGCGCCCGACGCGCTCGGCCACAAGACGCTCGCGGTCAACCTGTCGGATCTCGCGGCGATGGGCGCCGAGCCGCGCGCGTTCACGCTCGCGTGCGCGCTGCCGCGCGCCGACGCGGCGTGGCTCGAGGCGTTCAGCAACGGCCTGTTCGCGCTCGCCGAGCGGTTCGGCTGCGAGCTGATCGGCGGCGACACGACAAGCGGGCCGCTGAACCTGTGCGTGACCGTGTTCGGCGAAGTCGCGCCGGATGCGGCGCTGCGGCGCGACGCCGCGCGCGACGGCGACGACGTCTGGGTGTCCGGCACGCTCGGCGACGCGCGCGCGGGGCTCGGGCTCGCGCGCGGCGAATGGAGCGCCGGCGCGGCCGAAGCCGCCGCGTTCCGGCACGCACTCGAGCGCCCGGAGCCGCGCATTGCGCTCGGGCTCGCGCTCGCGGGCGTCGCGCATGCGGCGCTCGACATCTCGGACGGCCTCGCCGGCGACCTGCGGCACATCCTGACCCGCTCGAACGTGCGCGCCGAGATCGACGCCGACGCGGTGCCGCGCTCGGCCGCGCTCGCGACGCTGCCGCCCGACGTGCAGCGACGCTGCACGCTGGCCGGCGGCGACGACTACGAGCTGTGCTTCACCGCGCCGGCCGCGGCCCGCGCGGCCGTCGAGGCAGCGGGCGCGAGCGCCGGGGTTCCGGTCACGCGAGTCGGTACAATACATGCGTTGTCCTCGCCGTCGGAGCAGCCCGCGATCGCGTGGCGCGACGCCGCCGGCGCGCCCCTGACTCTCACGTTGCACGGTTTCGACCACTTCCATGCAGACTGACCCGACGACCGCGCAATCCGCGGCCGCGCCCGGCGCCGCCCGGAACGCGCCGCGGCGCGCCACCGCGCGCTTCATGCTGTCGCACCCGGCGCACATCGTGTCGCTCGGCTTCGGCAGCGGGCTCGCGCCGTTCATGCCCGGCACGTTCGGCACGCTGTTCGGCTGGCTCGCGTTCGTCGTGCTCAACCGCTACCTGACGGTGCCCGAATGGTGGGCGCTGATCGCGGTCGGTTTCGCGGCGGGCACGTGGGTCACCGGTTTCACCGCACGCAGGATGGGCACGAGCGATCCGGGCGCCGTCGTCTGGGACGAGATCGTCGCGATCTGGCTCGTGATGCTGTTCGTCACGCCCGCGACCTTCATCGGCCAGTTGTGGGCGTTCGTCGTGTTCCGCTGCTTCGACATGCTCAAGCCGCCGCCGATCCGCTATTTCGACCGTCGCGTGAAAGGCGGGCTCGGCATCATGGTCGACGACCTGATCGCCGCGTTCATGACGCTGCTCGTGATCGCGTTCTGGCGCTCCGTCGTCGGCTGACCGATTTCCCGACTCCCGTTTCCCGACGCGCATGCCAACCGATTCCGTCGTCCATCAGCTTGCGATCCGCGCAGGCAACAAGCTGCGTGACGAGCACCTGTCGCTCGCCACGGCCGAATCCTGCACGGGCGGCATGATCGCCGCCGCGATCACCGACATCTCCGGCAGCAGCCAGTGGTTCGAGCGCGGCTTCGTCACCTACTCGAACCAGGCCAAGATCGAGATGATCGGCGTGCCGCCCGACCTGATCGAGAAACACGGCGCCGTCAGCGAGCCGGTCGCGCGCGCGATGGCCGAGGGCGCGCTGCGCAACAGCCGCGCGCAGGTCGCACTGTCGGTCACCGGCATCGCCGGCCCGGCGGGCGGCAGCGAGAAGAAGCCGGTCGGCACCGTGTCGTTCGCATGGAGCAACCGGCTGCATACCGACGTCGAAACGCTCGTGTTCAAGGGCGATCGCGAACAGATCCGCACGCAGGCGGCCGCGCATGCGCTGCGCGGGCTGCTGAAGCTGCTCGACGAACGCGAAGGCTGATTCCCCCGCGCAACGGCAGCGGCCGCCGCCGCCCCTCGCCGCTTACTGGATCGCGTCGGGCTTCACGACGATCCAGTTCTTGTCCGCCGTGACCGGCTGGCCGAGCGCCTTCTGCTGCGCGGCCGATTCGTCCGACCATGCGCGGATCTGCGCCATCTGCTTGTCCTGCTTGTTCACCCAGACGCGCACGCCGCCGCGCGCGACGTCGGTCGCGTTCAGCAGCATGTAGCCGTCGGATTTCGGCGTGTCGCCCGCGACGAGCACCGGCTTCTTCCACTGGTCGATCCAGCCGGCGATCGAGCCGAGCTTGCCTTCGTACCACGTCATCGGGTTCATCAGGAACGGCGTGATCACGAGGTTGCGGTTCGCTGCCTCGTCGTACTTGCCGGCCTTGATCTGCAGCCGCGACGTGGTCAGCGCGCCCGTCGCCGGGTCGCGCAGCAGCGTCGTCACGCCGATCACGTTCTGCGGCTTCACGTTGTAGCCGTATTTTGGATCGGACAGCACGAGCCGCGCGAGCTCCTCGTGCGCGGCGGTCATCACGTACACCTCGATCCCGTTCTCGCGCAGCGCGTTGTACAGCTCCTGCATGCCGCGGAAGAAGCGCGGCGGGTTCGCGGTGCCGTCGACGACCTTGTCGCCCTGCCAGTAGCGGATCGGCACCGGCTTGCCGTCGGCGAGCATCGCGTCGACGTGGCGCTTCAGGTCGGCCAGCGACAGCCCCGCGAACGCCTGCGCGATCCACGGGTAGCAGACCAGGTCGTCGATCTCGCAGAGCCGGTAGTAGTAGCTCGTCAGCGATTCCTTGTAGTCGGCGGAATCCTTGAACGGGATCAGCTTCAGCGACGGATCGAGCGAGTCGCGCGTCAGCACGCCGCGGTTCTCGAGATACGGCAGCAGCGACTCCTCGAGGTCATAGCGATAGGTCGTGTTGTCGGCGTCGAACACCGCGTAGTCGCCGCGGTTCGCGTGCGCGGCGATCATCGCGTTCAGCGCCTTCGCGCTGTCCGCCGGCCAGTGCGACAGGTCCGCCGCGTGAGCGAACGACATGCACAACGACGCGGCAAGCGCGCTGAGAAGACGTCGGGACAGCTTGGGCATGGCGCCGCTCCTTTTATGACATTCTGGTGACAGATCGATGACAAGCGGCAGCATCGCGCGATTGTGGCGCGAGCATGCGGTGCGCAAGCGACGGGAAGTTGTTCGCGTGCGCCAGGACGGCAAACACGCGAGGCAGGCGCGCGGCCCGCGGATGCGGGTTCGGCATTGAAAGGCCGCCCGGGCGGGCGGCCTGTGGCTCAGCGATATTTCAGCGATGCGCGTTGATCGTATCGCGCGTCTTCTGCGCGGCGAGCGCGGCGGCTTCGGCGAAATCCTCGCCCTTGCTCGCGTACAGGATCGCGCGCGACGAGTTGATCATCATCCCGGTGCCGTCGGCGGTGCGGCCCGCGTTGACGGTCGCCTGCACGTCGCCGCCCTGCGCGCCGATGCCGGGGATCAGGAGCGGCATGTCGCCGACGATCCCGCGCACGATCTCGATCTCCTTCGGGAACGTCGCGCCGACCACGAGGCCGAGCTGGCCGTTCTTCGCATTCCACTTGTTCGCCGCGAGGTCGGCCACGACCTGGTACAGCGGCCGGCCACCCGTTTCGAGGAACTGCAGGTCCGACCCGCCCGGGTTCGACGTGCGGCACAGCACGATCACGCCCTTGCCTTCATGCTCGAAGTACGGTTCCACCGAGTCGTAGCCCATGTACGGGTTCACGGTGACCGCGTCCGCGCGATAGCGCTCGAACGCTTCGCGCGCGTACTGCTCGGCGGTGCTGCCGATGTCGCCGCGCTTCGCGTCGAGGATCACGGGCAGGCCCGGGTGCTGGAGGTGGATGTGCGCGATCAGCCGCTCGAGCTGGTCTTCCGCGCGATGCGCGGCGAAGTACGCGATCTGCGGCTTGAACGCGCTCGCATACTGCGCGGTCGCGTCGACGATCTGCCGGCAGAATTCGAAGATCGCGTCGGGCTGGCCGTCGAACTGCACGGGAAAACGCGACGGCTCGGGATCGAGGCCGACGCACAGCAGCGAATTCGTGCGCTGCCACGCGGCGCGCAGCGATTCGATGAAAGTAAGCGGGGAAGACATGGCGGATACTCGCGGCAAACCGTTGATAGACCGCGTATTTTACCCGCGTCGCCGGCGGCCTTCGCGCACGGCGGCGTCGACCCGTGCATCGGCCCGCTCGACGGTGAACGCGAAACGCCGCGTGAGCCGCTCGCCCGGCGCGAGCAGCGTCATCCCGTGCGCGGCCGCGCCGCCCGGCAGGTTCACCGCATTGATCGGATGATCGACCGGCTCGAAGCAGAAGAACGGCTCGCCGGGCGGCGTATAGAGCACGTACGCATCGGCGTCGGCCGCGATCGTCAGCAACAGCCCGCGGTGCGGCCAGCTCACCGTCGCGTGGCCGCCCCAGCCGGTGAACGCATGATTGACGAGCGTCGCCGGCAACGGATACGCGACGCCGAACTGCCAGGCCGGCGGCACGCACACGTGCCGCACCGGCAGGAAATCCGCGCCCGACAGCCACAGGCCGCCCGCGGCCGCCGCCAGCTCGGTCGCGTCGTCGCGCACCAGGAACGGGTGCAAGCCGAGCCCGAACGGCAGCCGTGCGCGCCCCACGTTCTCGATCGTCAGCGCGATCGACAGCGTCGTGTCGTCGAGCGCGAGCGACTGGATCGCACGAAACGCGTACGGCGCGCCGCTCGCGCGATCGAGCGACAGCTGCAGCGTGGTATCGGTCGCGTCGTCCACCTGCCACGGCGCGAGCCAGCCGTCGCCGTGGATCGGCAGCGGCTCGTCGCGGCGGTTGCGCGGCACCGCGACGCTGCGCCCGTCGCATTCGAAGCGGCCGTTGCCGATCCGGTTCGAATACGGCAGCAGCGGATAGCACGCGAGTGCGTTCGGGTCCGTCGCCGTCTCCGGGTGTTCGCAACGTCGGAACACCGGCACCAGCGCACCGCGGTCGCCGCGCCAGTCGAAGCGCGCGATGCCGCCGCCGAGGTGGGGCAGCACGTCGAGCCGCAGCGCCGCGTTCGACAGCGTGACGGCCGCCGCATGCGCGGCGCCGACGCCCTGCGCGAACGTGGCGGTCTGCGGGCCGGCGCTGACCGGCTGCGCGGCGGCAGCCAGGCGCGCACGGCGCGACTGGCTCGTGGACGACGACGCTGCGCGCGAGGACGTGGCGGTCATGGTGAACTCCTTTGCTTCGTCGATGAAGCGATACGGATCGTCGCGCGGTGCCGCGCGAACACGGACATCGGCAATCAGGCCCAGCCGCCGTCGACCACCACGTCCTGCGCGGTGATCATCCGGCTGTCGTCGGCCGCGAGAAACAGCGCCATCCGGGCGAGATCGTCCGGCAGCAGCTCGGCGTCGATGCACTGGCCGGCCTTGATCGCCGCCCGGCCCGCGCCGTCGAGCCACAGCCTGCGCTGCTTGTCGGTCATCACCCAGCCGGGCACCAGCGAATTCACGCGGATCCCGAACGGGCCGAGATCGCGCGCGAGCCCGCGGGTGAGGCCCTGCACGGCCGCCTTCGCCATCACGTAGACGGGATAACCGCCGTTCTTCAGCATCCAGCTGATCGAGCCGAGGTTGATGATCGCGCCGCCGCCGCGCTGCTTCATGTCGTCGATCACCGCTTGCGCGGCGAAGAACTGGTGGCGCAGGTTCACCGCGATGCCCGCGTCGAACGACGCGGGCGTCACGTCGCCGATCGCGTGGCGCGTGTCGTTCGCCGCGTTGTTCACGAGCACCGCGATCGCGCCGATCCGTGCGCGGATCGTGTCGATCGCATGGCGCAGCGCGTCGATGTCGGTGAGGTCGCACGGGAGGAACAGCGGCGCGTGACGTACGTCCGGCGCCTGCGCGAGGCTTTCCGCGAGCGCCTGGCCCGCCTGTGCGTCGAGATCGACGAACGCCACGCGCGCGCCCTGCCGCGCGAAGTGCTCGACGAACGCCGCGCCGATGCCGGTCGCGCCGCCCGTGATCAGCACCGCGCGATCCTCGAGGCTCGGGTAGCGCGCATAACGCGCGTCGCGCGCGGCGCGCGGATCCGGCGCGGAAGTTTCGATGGTCATGCGAATCGTCTCCGTGGAATCGGTCAGTCGCGTACGCCGCGGTTCTTCAGCTGGTCGAGCAGCACGGCCGCGAGCAGGATCGCGCCGCGCACCAGGTACTGGTAGAACGCGTCGATGTTCAGCAGGTTCATCACGTTCTCGACGGTGCCCATGATCAGCACGCCGATCACGACGCCCGAGATCGTCGCGCGGCCGCCCATCAGCGACACGCCGCCGAGCACGCACGCGGAGATCACGTTCAGCTCGAAGCCCTGCGCGGCGTTCGGCTGGCCCGACGTGATGCGTGACGCGAGGATCACGCCGGCGAGCGCCGTCACCGCGCCCTGGATCAGGAAGATGTACACGCGCGTGCGTTCGACGTTGATCCCCGCGAGACGCGACGCCTCGGGGTTGCCGCCGATCGCGAGCGTGTTGCGGCCGTACACGGTCTGGTTCAGCAGCACGCCGAACACGATGAAGCACAGCAGCGTGACCCAGATCGGCAGCGACACGCCGAAGAGCGTGAGCCCGCCGAGCGCGATGAAGGTATCCGACGACACGCCGACCGCCTGCCCCTTCGACACGATGAAGCCGAGCCCGCGCACGATTTCCATCGTCGCGAGCGTCGTGATCAGCGCGTTGATGCGCAGGTACGCGATCACCGCGCCGTTCACGAAGCCGATCGCGGCGCCGGCCGCGACCGCCGCGACGATCGCGACGAACGTGTTGTCGGTCGCGTTCAGCACCATCGCGCACAGCACGCCCGAGAACGCGACGGTCGAGCCGATCGACAGGTCGAAGTCGCGCGACGCCAGACAGAACATCATCGTGCACGCGACCATCCCGATCTGCGAGATCGACAGCGCGAGGCCGAGCATATTGTCGATCGAGAAGAAGTGATCGACCGTCAGCGACATCGTCAAGAACATCACCGCGAAGATCGCAATGAGGCTGTATTCGGTGAGGTGCTGCCACCACTTCTGGCGGTCGCTCTGCTGTGGAACCAGCGCGTCGGCCGACGGCTTCACGGCTGCGCTGGCGAGGTTTTCCCTGACTTGCATGGTTGTGTCTCCTGCTCCTGCGTCGCGCGGCCCGCGCCGCGCGTGATCGATTCGAATGTCCTGCGTCGCCCGCGGCGACCTCACACTGCGTCAGCCGCCTCGACGACGCTCGTCTGCGGCAGCGCGAGGCTCAGCACCGCATGCTCGTTCGCCCGTTCGCGCGGCAGCTCGCCTGCGATCCGCCCTTCGCGCATCACGACGATGCGGTCGGACACGCCGAGCACTTCCGGCAGCTCCGACGACACCATCACGATCGCGCAGCCGCGCTCCGCGAGCCGGTAGATCACGTCGTAGATCTCGTGCTTCGCACCGACGTCGATGCCGCGCGTCGGCTCGTCGAGGATCACGACCTTCAGGTCGGGCTCCGCGAGCCAGCGCGACAGGATCGCCTTCTGCTGGTTGCCGCCCGACAGGAAGCGGATCTTCTGCCGCCGGTTCGGCGTCTTGATCTTCAGCCGCTGGATGAAGCGGTCGGCCGTTTCGCTTTCGGTCTTGCGGTCGATGAACAGGCCCGCGCGCAGCGAATGACGGCGGCAGCTGATGTTGATGTTCTCCGCGACCGACGCCATCGCGATGATCCCTTCCTCCTTGCGGTCTTCCGGACACAGCACGATGCCGTGACGGATCGCGTCGCCGGTGCGCTTCACGTCGATACGCCGGCCGTCGAGCGTCAGCGTGCCCGCGCGCCGGCGGTCGGCGCCGTACACGAGCCGCATCAGCTCGCTGCGTCCCGCGCCGACGAGGCCGAAGAACCCGACGATCTCGCCCGCGCGCACCGAGAAGCTCGCGGGTTCGCGCAGCGCCGGGCCATCGACGCCTTCCGCCGACAACCGCACGTCGCCGAGCGCGCGCGGCGCGTAATGGTAGATATCCGAAATTTCGCGCCCGACCATCTCGGCGACCAGCCGCTCGCGCGGCACGTCGGCGAGCGATTCGTGCGACGCGATCTTGCGCCCGTCGCGGAAGATCGTGCACGCATCGCACAGCCGGTAGATCTCGTCCATCCGGTGCGAGATGTAGATCAGCGCGCGGCCCTGCGCGCGCAGGTCGTCGACGAGCTTGAACAGCACCTCGGTCTCGCGATGCGACAGCGAGCTCGTCGGCTCGTCGAGCGCGATCACGCGCGCATTGCGCATCAGCGCCTTGCAGATCTCGACCATCTGCCGCTGCGCGATCGACAGCCGGCCGAGCTTCGCATCCGGATCGAGATCGACGCCCATCGCCGCGAGCCGCTCGCGCACGTGGCGCTTCGCCTCGCCCTTCCTCACCCAGCCGAGCGCGTTCGGCAGGCGGCCGAGCAGCAGGTTCTCCGCGACCGTCAGGTCGGGCACGTACTGCAGCTCCTGGTGAATCACCGCGATGCCGGCCGCGATCGACGCGGCCGCACTCGAGAAATGCACGGGCTGGCCGTCGACCAGCACGCTGCCCGCATCGGGCTGGTATTCGCCGCCGAGAATCTTCAGCAGCGTCGACTTGCCCGCGCCGTTCTCGCCCATCAGGCCATGCACCTCGCCCGCGTGCACGTCGAACGAGATGCCGTCGAGTGCGCGCACGCCGGGAAATACCTTGCCGATATTGTCAAAACGCAGTGCCGCTGACACGTCGTCTCCCCACTTGCAGATCCATCGATCGCCGGCCGCCGCATCGCCGCGGCGGCCGGCGTGCCGCTTACTTCGAGGCAAGCCCCATCTCCTCGCGTACCTTCGACACGTTGTCGCGCGTCGCGAGCATGCCGGTGGTCAGCGTGAGCGGCGCCGGCGCCTTGCCCTGCGTGATCCACGTGTACATCAGCTCGGAGGTTTCCTCGCCGTGGCGCTTCGGGCTGATGATCACGGTGCCGTAGAAGCCCGTCGGCTGCGGCTTCTTGAACTCGTTCAACGCCGAATCGGAACCGCCGATGCCGATGCCGATCATGTTGTCCGCCTTGAAGCCGCGCCCTTCGGCCGCGCGCACCGCGCCGAGCACGGCCTCGTCGTTCAGGCCGTAGGCGACCCAGTGCTTGAACTGCGGGTTCTTGGTGAGCGCGATGTTCGCCGCGTTGAACGCGTTCTCGGTATCGGTCTTCGCCTGCGGCGCCGCGATCACGTTCGCCTTCGGAAAGCCGGCGGCCACCAGCGCATCGGTCGCGCCGCTCGTGCGGTCGTGCGCGGTCGGCAGCTGCTCGTAGGTGATGTCGATCGCGCCGACGTCCTTCATGTTCCAGCCGCGCTTCTTGATCTCGGCCGCGATGCCGTCGCCGACCTGCTTGCCGATGTTGTACGCGGAGATCCCCATGTGCGGCACCGCCTCGATCGGCTTGCCCGCGCCGTCGACGAGGCGGTCGTCGACCGTCATCATCTTCAGGTTGTGCGACTTCGCCTTCGCGACGATGCCCGGCCCGAGCTTCACGTCAGGCGTGCAGATGATGAAGCCCTGCGCCTTCTGCGCGGACAGGTTGTCGATCGCGCTCATCACCTTCTCGCCCGACGGCGCGCCGATCTTCACGAGCGTGAAGCCCTTGTCCTTCGCGGCGATCTCGGCGAACTTCCATTCGTCCTGGAACCACGGCTCTTCCGGCTGCTTCACGAGGAAGCCGATCTTGACCGGGTCGGCCGCGTGCGCCACCGGGCTTCCCATCACCACCGCGGCCGCGGCGGCCAGCGTTACGAACGTTCTGCGTTTCATCTCCAGTGTCTCCTTGTCTTCATCGAACGGAATGCAGCCGCTTGTTGGTTTCGACGCAGCGTGCGCGCGGCCGTCGCACGTGCGGTCTGTCGAATCGTTGCGTCAGTCGTGGTACAGCGCCGCGCGCCCGCCGTCGACGGTAATGCACGCGGCATTGATGAACGGCGCCTCGTCGGACGCGAGGAACACGGCCGTCATCGCGACTTCCTCCGGTTTGCCGATCCGTTTCATCGGCTGCAGCGCGAGCGTCTCGGCGCGCGCCGCGGCCGGGTCGGCCTGCGCATCCCACCAGTCGCGCGTGAGCTGCGTCTCGATGTAGCCGGGCGCGATCGCGTTCACGCGCACGTTGCGCGCCGCGTATTCGATGCCGAGCGCACGCGTGAGGCCCAGCACGCCGTGTTTCGCGACCGGGTACGGAAAGCAGCCCGGGATGATCCGGAACGCATGCGTCGACGCGATGTTGACGATGCTGCCGCGGCCGCGCTCGACCATGCCCGGCAGCGCCGCGCGGCAGCCGTGCCACACGCCGTCGAGGTCGACCGCGAAGCAGCGGCGCCAGTCGTCGTCCGTCATCGTCAGCGGATCGGCGAACACGTTGATGCCCGCGTTGTTCACCAGCACGTCGAGCGGGCCGAAAGCCGCTTCGGTCTGCGCGAGCGCGTCGCGTACCGAGTCCTGCCGCGCGACGTCCGCATGCAGCGCCAGCACGCGCGCGCCGTCGATGTCGTCGGTGATCGCCGCGGCCGTGCGCTGCGCCTGCGCGAAGTCGAGGTCGACGAGCGCGACGGCCGCGCCCTCGCGTGCGAACGCCTGCGCGATCGCGGCGCCGATCCCGCGGCCCGCGCCCGTCACCATCGCGACCTTGCCCGCGAGGCGTTCCATCATGCGGCTCCGCCGCGCGCCGCGCGCAGGCCGGCCTGGAACGCGCGTGCGTTCGCCGCGGTCGTGTCCGCCGACTGGCCGGGCCGGTACAGCGCCGAACCCAGGCCGAAGCCGTTGGCGCCTGCCGCGAGGAACGGCTGCATGTTGTCCGGCGTAATCCCGCCGACCGGAAGCAGCGGCACCGCGCGGTCGATCACCGCGCGCCACGCCTTCACGACGGGCACGCCGAGCTGCTCGGCCGGGAACATCTTCAGCACGTCGGCGCCGTTCGCGAGCGCGGCGAACGCCTCGGTCGGCGTCGCGACGCCCGGTGCGCTCGCGAGCCCGCGCTCGCGCGCGCGGCGGATCACCGCCGCGTCGCTGTGCGGCATCACGATCAGCGTGCCGCCCGCGTCCTGCACGCGGTCGACGAATTCGGCGCGCAGCACGGTGCCCGCGCCGACGATCATGTCGTCGGGCAGCGCGCGGCGCAGCGCCGCGATGCTGCCGAACGGATCGGGCGAGTTCAGCGGCACCTCGACGATCCGGAAGCCGGCTTCATGCAGCGCAAGGCCGTGGTCGACAGCTTCCGCGGGCGCGATGCCGCGCATGATCGCGATCAGCGGGCACGCGTCGAACGCGCGCATCAGCGCGGCGTGCGGCGTGTACGGCGCGGGCAGCGTAAGGTCGGACGACATTGGCGGTTCCTCTTCAATCGGTTCAATGGTCGGCGCAGACGGGCTCGCCGTCCGCGCGCACGAGTCCGGCGCGCGACGCGATCCACCACAAGCCGCGCTCGGTCGCCTGTGCGACGACGCGTGCATGCGTGCAGCCGAATACGCTCAGCGCGTCGACGTAGCGCGCGCACAATCCGTCGTCGCCGATCAGCAGCAGCGGCTGGTTCGCGAGCGCGACACCGCGCTCCGCGAGCATCGCGTCGAGCGCGTTCAGCTCATGGCCGATCAGCAGCCCGGACAGATAGTCGCCCTGCGCATCGGGCGCGAGCCGGTCGGTCAGGCCGAGCGTGCGCGTGCTGAAGATCGTCGCGAGCAGCCCCGCGCGCTGCGCGCCGCGGGCCACCGCGACACCGCGCGCGAACGCCGCGCGGTCGGGCGACGCGCTCGCGCGCATCGTGCGGCCGAGGATCGTGTGATCGCGCAGCGCCGCGAACAGCTCGCCCGTCATGAAGGTCTGGAAGCGCTCGATGAGCCCGTCCTTCACCCATGCCCACTTCGCATGCGTGCCCGGCAAGCCGATCAGTACCCCTGAACGATCGGCATCAAGCATGGGATCGTTCGCGAGTGCGCCGAATATCTGCGTTTCTTCGCCGCGCATCACGTCGGGCAATTCGCCCGTCGCGATCACGCCCGGCACGATCGACACAGTCGTGCCGCGCGCCGTCGTCACCGTGACGAGCCCCGCGACGAGCGCGTCGGCGCCGGCCGGCACCGCGACGTACGGCGCCTCGCGCCAGCCCTGCGCGCTGCCGACCATCCCGGCCGCCAGCACCGGCACGCCCGGCGCTCGGTCGAGCCAGTCGCCGCACGCTTCCTCGAACACGACGTCGAAGGCACGCGCGCCGCCGGCCGGCACGTGCATCACGCCTGCCGCGCGGCTGCGCGTGTCGAGCAGCGCGCCGTGCGCGTCGAACAGATACGCGCGCAGCGACGTCGTGCCCCAGTCGAGCGCGATCAGCGACGGGGCGGCGGAGTTGGCGTCCGGAGCGGTCCGGGTCGAATGGGTCATCGTTTGATCCTGCGGGTACCCTGCGGCGGGCTCCAGCCCAGTTCCGCGGAAATGGCTCGCGCTTCGCGCTGCACGAGCGGAATCAGTTCGTCCATCCGGTCGTGCGGCATGTACGGGATCGTGCTCGCGACCGATACGGCGGCGACGATCGCGCCCGACGCGTCGCGGATCGGCGCGGCCACGCAACGGATCGACGCTTCGTTTTCCTCGAGGTCGAACGTGTAGCCGCCGGCCGCGTAATGCGCCATGCGCTGCAGGAACGCGCTCGTCTCGGGCCGGTTGTCCGGCTTGAAATTGACGCCGGCCAGCGCGCGCCGCGCGGCTTCGAACAGCGAGCGCCACCGGTCCGGATCGAGGTCGAGCATCATCGCCTTGCCGATGCCGGTCGACGCGAGCGGCATCCGGTGGCCGACGCGCGAACGCATCTCGAGGCCGCGCGTGCCGGGAATCTTGTCGATGTACAGCACGTCGTCGCCGTCGCGCACGCCGAGGTGGATCGTGTCGAGCGTCGCTTCGGCGAGCGCCTCGAGGTGCGGCCGTGCAACCGCCGTGAGCGGCATCTGCTCGAGCGCGATCGTGCCGAGTTCGATCAGCTTCGGGCCGAGCAGGTAGCCGCCCTGCACCTGGCGCAGGTAGCGCGCCTGCACGAGGCTGCTGACGAGACGGTGCGTCGTGCTGCGCGTCGTGCCGAGCGCGGCGCCGATCGCACGCATGTCGCGCGCGCCGTTCGCGATCGCTTCGAGGATCGCGAGGCCGCGCAGCAGCGTCTGCGTGCCGGCCTGCTGCGCGGCGAGGTCGAGCGGCGTGCTGGTCGCGCCGATGCTGTCGGTCAGCGGCGCATCGTCCGGCGTCGCGCGCCGGGCGTCGAGAGCAAGGGTATCGGGCATCTTGGTCATGGAACGGGCTTCTTCAGCGGAATCGGTCTAGCCGCTGTCGCGAGGCCGGAACGAAGTCCGGCGTCGCGGCAACGCGGCGGTCGATGCACCGAGGAAAGCGCCCGGCGAACGTCATGGAAGGTGTCTCCGTGTGCGTCGGGCGCCGCGCGATGCGTGGGTCCGAAGCTGTCGATGTGCTTCGGATTGTAGGAGCGCACGCACTCGCCTCCAATATTTGAGTGCGTTGTCCAGATAATGAGAAAAGCGACGGAAGCCGCGGCATTCGGCGCGGAACGGCCGCGCCATGCGCACGGGGGCGGAACCCGACACGTTGCGGGTCCCGCCCCCGTTATCCGCGCGCGGCGCGCTTACTGCTGGTTCGTGCTGCGCGCCTGCATGTAGCGCTGCACGTCGGAGAACGACACGCGGCCGCTACCGTTCGCGTCGATCTGCCGGAAGTGGTTCGCGACGTAGCCGAGGCCGGCCGCGCGCGCCTGCGCTTCGGTGATCGAGCCGGTGTTCTGCGTGTCGGCCGCGCCGAACTGCCGCGCGAGCTTGCGCACCACCTGCGCGTGCAGCGCGGCGCCCGTCGTCTGCGTGCCGGCGGTCGGCTTGCGCGCGGCCGGCGGCACGTATGGATCGCCGAGCTGCGCCTGGCGCGCGCGCGCCGGGGTGGCGGCGTCGCTCGCCTGCGCGAACGCGGACACCGATGCGGATGCTGCAACCCCGGCGCATGCGAGCGCCGCGGCAACGACGATGAAACGTTTCTTCATGTCAGGCTCCAGTCTGGAATGAGGTCGTCGACGGCCGGCGAACGGCGCCGCCGCGGGCGCGCGTCGCCAGGCCCGCACATCGCATCAGTGCGCGGCCGCGTTGTAGAAAGTCACGAGGTCGGCTTTCTCCTGCGGACGCGACGTATCGTCGAGATAGACCATGTGTCCACCCTGATAGTCCTTGATCGTCAGGTTCGGTTGCGTGCCGAGCCGCGCGAGGTCGAGCTCGGTCTGGTAGAACGGCGTCGCGATGTCGTGATACCCGTTCAGCGACAGCACCTTCAGCGACGGATTCAACGTCAGCGCAGCCGCGAGATCGGGAATCGTGTCGGGCATCGCGAGGCCGTCGTGCGTCCAGTCCCACGTCTCGATCGCATTGCTGCTGAGCGAATACGCCGACTGCGCGCTGTACTTCAGCACGTTCGGCAGGTAGCTGCCGATCGTGTCGGTGAACGGCTTCGTGATGAACGTGCTCGACGGGTCCCCGTCCGCCGCGAGCGGGCTCGACGACGACACGTTCACGCGTGCGTCGTAGCGGCCGATCAGCGTGCCCGGGATCAGCGCCACCTGGAAGCTGTTGTCGAAGAAGGTCGGGACCACGTTGAAGTCAGCATTCCAAAGCGACTGCTTCACGCCGGTCGAATTCACCATCGTCGTGACGAGCGCAGGCGGAGGCGGCGTGTGGCTCGCGAGATAGGCGTTCACGGCGGGCGTGTAGCTGCCGGCCGTCAACTGGCGCATCTGGTCCGCGTACTGCGGCAGGCTCGACGGGTTCGGATTGTCGAGCTGGTAGTACGCGCCGACGGTGCCGTAGGACGGCACGAAGCCCGCGCAGCTCACCGGGCTCGCCCCGTTGTTCGAGTTGCCGACATAGTCGCTCGCCATGTCGCAGTTCGCGTTGTAGTTCAGGATCGACGACTGCAGCACGATGCCGTCGAGCTTCACGCCGGCCGTCTCGAGCAGGTTCGCGAGCACGTCGGTGCGCGGCGTGCCGTACGACTCGCCGAACAGGTATTTCGGCGAATCGTTGCGCCGGTTCACGGCGATGTAGCGCGTCACGAAGTCGCGGAACGCGCCGCCGTCCTGGTCGACACCCCAGAACGTCTGGTTCGTGTTCGGCGCGATCGCCTCCGAGAAACCGGTGCCGATCGCATCGACGAACACGAGGTCGGTCGTATCGAGCAGGCTTTCCGCGTTGTCGACGAACGGGAACGTCGAGGCATTCGCGTTCGGGTCGCCCGTCTGGATCCGCTTCGGACCGAACGAGCCGAGATGCAGCCACACCGATGCGGAACCGGGGCCGCCGTTGTACAGGAACGTGACGGGCCGCTTCGCCGCGGGCTGGTTGTCCGCGGTGTACGCGATGTAGAAGAACGAGGCTTCGGGCGCGCCCGTCTGCGGATTGCGCGCGACGAGATGGCCGGCGGTGGCCGTGTAGCGAATCGTCTTGCCGTTCAGCGTGATCTGGTGATGGGTGACGGCGGCCTTTTCGACCGCGGCGGACGCGTCGAGCGACGCGGTCGCGCTCGATGAATAACTGTTGGGATCGTTGTACGGCCTGTCCACCTGAGCGGCGGGATCGGCTGAATTGTCGGTACCTGCTGCCGAGGACGGGGTCACGTCGTCGTTGCAGGCCGTCAGAATCAGCGAAGAGAACACAACTCCCAACCACAGCTTCGCTTTGCTCGCTGGCATCGTTGCTTTCCTTCTCTCGAATGTTTTTTTGTGTCGAGCAGCCGGGTGAGCCGCCCCCCGCCTCGATTGCGGCCGATAAGCCGAGGCGCCGGCCAATATACGCGAGCGGGTCGGCTTTGAAAAATTTGGAAATATTCGATCGGCGGGCGGTGCAGTGCACACCTTTCAGGAATGCTTCGATTCGCGAACCGTCGCTTTTCAGTCGCCTTTCGATTGCTTTCGTGTTTACTCCGGAGCACTAAAAATCACGCGGATTTCGTGCCATATCGGCAAACAAAATTCCGCGCGTGCGAGCATTGCTCAGCAAAGCGAAATAGATGAATTCGTCTAATGGATGCGGCCCGAAATGCGGGCATCACGAATGCGCTGCAGTGCACCAATGGCGCAGCGGCGACGGAACGGACAATGCGACGGCGCGGGTGCGCCGCTCACTGCGATTGCGGAAGTTCGGCCGCGCCCATCCGGCGGGCAATGACGGCCGCGCGCTGCGCCTGGTAGGCCGAGCCGCGGTGCGCGTCGAACCAGCGCGGCTTGGGCAGCATCACCGCGAGGCGCGCCGACTGCCACGCGCCGAGCCGGCTCGCGGGAATCTTGTAGTAATAACGGGCGGCGGCCTCGGCGCCGTACACGCCGCGGCCCCATTCGACCGAATTCAGGTAGATCTCGAAGATCCGCTCCTTGTCGAGCACCGTCTCGAGCATCCACGTGATGATCAGCTCCTGCCCCTTGCGGATGTAGCTCTTCTCGCGCGACAGGAACAGGTTGCGCGCGAGCTGCTGGGTGATCGTCGAACCGCCCGCGACGATCCGGCCGCGCGCCTTGTTCTTCTCCCATGCCTGCAGGATCGCGTCGACGTCGTAGCCGTTGTTGGTCGCGAAGGTCGAATCCTCCGACGCGATCAGCGCGCGCTTCAGGTTGCGCGAGATCTGGTCGTATGGCACCCACTGATGCTGGATCCGCGCGGGCGGGTTGTCGCGCGACAGCCACCATGCGTCGGTCCGCATGAACGCGGTCGAGCCGGGATTGATGAACGACCACGCGGCGATCTGCACGAGATAGAACAGCTGCGTCGCGAGCCATGCGCCCGCGAACACCGAACCCGCATAGACGAGCCAGCGCGTCGCGCCGACCGTGCGCGTGCGCTGCGTGCCGCTGACCGCCACCACGTGCCGCGCCCTGCTCAGGCCGCCGCGAGCGCCTGGCGCAGCGCGGCCAGCACCGGTGCGCCGTCCGGCCGCACGCCGCGCCAGATGAAGAACGATTCGGCCGCCTGCTCGACCAGCATCCCGAGCCCGTCGGCCGTGCGCGCGCCGAGCGACGCCGCATGCTGCATGAACACCGTCGGCTGCGCGCCGTACATCATGTCGTACGCGAGCGTGCCCGCGCCGAACGCAGCCGCGTCGCACGCCGGCAGCGCCGCATCGAGGCTGCCTGCCGTCGCGTTGACGATCACGTCGTACGGCTCGGACCGCACGGCGTCCGGGCCGCCGCCCGACAGTACGCAGCCCGCATCGTGCGCGGCCTGCGTGAACTGGCCGACGAGCGCCTCGGCCTTGCTCGCGGTGCGGTTCACGATCGTGATCGACAGCGGCGCGCGCTCGAGCATCGGCAGCACGACGCCACGCGCCGCGCCGCCCGCGCCGAGCAGCAGGATGCGCGCGCCCGCGAGCGACACGCCGAGATTCGATTCGATGTCGCGCACGAGGCCGACGCCGTCCGTGTTGTCGCCGTAGATGCCGCCGTCGGCATCGATGCGCAGCGTGTTCACCGCGCCCGCCGCCGCCGCGCGCGGCGACAGCGTGTCGGCGAGCGCGTGCGCGTCGAGCTTGAACGGCACCGTCACGTTCGCACCGCGTCCGCCTTCGGCGATGAACGCGCGCACGGCGGCCTCGAAGCCGTCGACCGGCGCGAGCCGGTGCTCGTAGACGATCGCCTCGCCCGTCTGCGCGGCGAACTGCGCGTGGATGAACGGCGACTTGCTGTGCGCCACCGGGTTGCCGAACACCACATAGCGGTCGGCGCCGCTCGTCGACGCGGCTGCGTTCATGATGCGCGCCCCTCTTCGCTGTCCTGGCCGTTGGCGGTCGCGGCCGCGTCGTCTGCGGCCGTCGCGCCGTCCGCTTCGGCCAGTGCTTCGGCCTCGGCTTGCGCCGACGCGTCCTGCGCATCGACCAGCGTGTCGTCGCCGCCTTCGCTCTCGTCTTCGTCGTCGGCCGCGTCGCCGCTCGTCACGGTCGGCGCGTCGAGCACGTTAAGCAGCCGCACCGACGCCTCGATCGTCAGCTCGTCGAGCGACATCACGTCGAGCAGCACGCGCGTGCCGCGCGCATGCACGCCGAGCCCCGGCACGTGCAGCAGCAGCGGAATTTCCTCGAGGCGCACCAGGTCGCCCTTCACCACGCTCGCGACGACCTGCTTCTTCTGCTCCTGCGCGAGCCAGCGCAGGCACCAGAAGTACTCCATCCGGCGCTGGTAGTCGGCGTACGCGGTATAGGTGTCGTCGAAGCCCTGCACGACCGCGTACAGGTCGGCGTCCTTCGGCTTGAACGGCGCGGCGAGCTTCGCGGTGACGCCGTGCTGCACGCATGCCAGCAGTTGCCACTGGTTCACGAGGTCGACGTAACGGCGCAGCGGCGACGTGCTCCACGCGTATTGCGCGACACCGAGGCCTTCGTGCGGCGCGGCCGTCGTCTGCATCCGCGTGCGCTTCGGGCCCGGCGCGCCGAAGCCGCGCTGCGAGCGATAGATGCCGGGCACCGTGTGATCGTGCAGGAACGCGCCCCACGTCGAGTTCGCGAGGATCGCGAGCTCCGACACGATCAGGTCGAGCGGCGAGCCGCGGCGGCGCGGCGTGATCGTCACGTGCTCGCCTTCGACGTAGAAGTTGTAGTCGGTGTTGCGCTGCACTTCGCGCTTCAGGCCGTAGCCCGCGCGCGCGACCTGGCGCTTCTCGAACAGCGCCTGCGCGAGCGGCCACAGCACGGCGATGTCGTCCTTGTGCGGATAGTCGCCGGTGCCGGCGGCGAGCGTCTCTTCGTTGACGAGCTCGTCGAGCGTGTTGTGGCGCAGGTTGTTCTTCACGAACACGAGTTCGGCGCGCGTCTCGTTCGCGACGATCTCCTGCGTCTCGCGGTTGACGATGATGTACAGCGACAGCGCCGGGCGGTAGTCGCCTTCCTTCAGCGTGAACACGTCGACCACGTCGTCCGGCAGCATCGTGATCTTGTCGCCCGGCATGTAGACGGTCGACAGGCGCGCGCGCGCGATCGCGTCGACCGCGTCGCCGCGCACGATGCCGAGCGCCGGCGCCGCGATGTGCACGCCGATCCGCACGCGACCGTCGGACAGGTGCTCGACCGAAAACGCGTCGTCGATTTCGGTCGTCGTGATGTCGTCGATCGAGAACGCCTCGACGTCCGCGCGCGGCAGGTCGTCCGGCAGCGGGCCGACCGTGACGGCCGGGAAGCCGGTGCCGTGCGGGAAGAATTCCGCGAGGAAGCGCGCCTCGTGCAGCGCACGCGGCGACGCGATGCCGCCGCAGTCGAGCATCAGCCGCGCCGGCGACACGCCGCGCGCGCCGGCCGCCGCTTCCATCGCCTTGTATTCGATCGCGTTCTTGTCCGGCCGCGTGAGCAGCCCGAGCACCTTGCCCGCGAACGCTTCCGGCAGCTTGCCGGCCTTCAGCTCCTCTTCGTACTGCGCCTGGACGAGCGCCTGCTGGCGCTTGCGCTCGAGCGACGCGAGCGCCATCTTGAGCTGCTCTTCCGGCGCGCGCTGATACTGGCCGCGCCCCTTGCGGCGGAAGTAGACGGGCGAGCCGTGCAGCCGCAGCACCAGCGCCGCGCGCTCGACCGGACCGTAGGTCGCGCCGAAGTATTCCGCGGCCAGCGCCGTATACGCGAATTCGTCGGCCGGCGCGCATTCCCACAGGAAATCCAGGTCGATCTGCTGCGCGGCCGTGTCGGCTTCCTGCATCAGCTCGCCCGCGGCCGGCTTCTCGAATTCGATCAGCACGTCTTTCGCGCGCACCTTCGCCCGCCGCCCGCCGGGCAACTCGACTTGAAACGCGTCGCCCTGGCGCGACAGCACGCTGCCCGCCTTGAAACTGCCCGATTCCTCGAAGAAAACGTTCACTCAGTACTCTCGTTCAGACTGCCGGGCGCCGCATCGGCGGCGCCGCATGATGATGGGAATTCGATCGGCATGACGCCGGGTTCATGACGTTCGGTCGTCGCAAAAAGCGAGAACGTCGTCGACATAGTCGGCAAATTCGCTGATTCCGTGGTCGCTGCCTTCGATCACGCGCGTTTTCGCACCCGGGTAGTGGGCGAGCATCTCGCGGTAGTCCAGCACTTCGTCGCCCGTCGCCGCGAACAGATAGTAGCGTTCGGGCCGCGAAATCGCCGGCACGCGCAGCGCATCGAGCTCCTGAAGGTGATGGCGTTCGACGACGATCGAGCCGCCGCCGTGCCACAGCGGCTGTTCGCCCAGATGCTGCTCGAGGTCGCGCTGCGGCACGATCGCCGGATTCAGCAGCACCGCCTTCCAGCCGTGCTTTTCGGCGAGCCAGGTCGCGTAGTAGCCGCCGAGCGAGCTGCCGATCACCGTCACGTCGCGCACCCCGGCCACCGCGGCTTCCGCGACGGCGATCGCCTCGAGCGGCGACACCGACAGCGACGGGCAGCGCCATTCGGGCGTGCGGCCGAGCTCGGCCATGCGCGCGGCGAGGAGCCGCGACTTCTGCGACTCCGGCGACGACCGGAACCCGTGCAGGTACAGGATCACGCGCGGCTCCCGAGCGCGTCGAGCAGCTTCTGGTGCACGCCGCCGAAGCCGCCGTTGCTCATCACGAGCACGTGGTCGCCCGGGCGCGCGGCCGCGACGACCGACTTCACCAGCAGATGGAGATCGTCGAACGCGCGAGCCTTGTCGCCGAGCGGCGCGAGCGCGTCGCCGAGGTTCCAGCCGAGCGCGTCGCGCCCGGTCGGCGCGCCGTAGCCGAACACCAGGTCGGCGTCGGCGAGACTGGCCGGCAGTTGCGCCTTCATCACGCCGAGCTTCATCGTGTTCGAACGCGGCTCGAGCACGGCGAGAATACGGGAGTTTTGGCGGCCGATGCGTGCACGAAGGCCGGCGATCGTGGTTTCGATCGCGGTCGGATGGTGCGCGAAGTCGTCGTAGACGGTTACCCCATCCACGCTGCCGCGCACTTCCATGCGCCGCTTCACGTTGCGAAACGATGCGAGCGATTCGGCCGCCTGCGCGGGCGGCACGCCGACGTGGCGGGCGGCGGCGATCGCCGCGAGCGCGTTCATCCGGTTGTGGTCGCCCTGCACCTGCCACGCGACCTCACCGACACGCTCGGCCTGCGAATACACCGCGAAGCGCTCGTCGACCGGCACGCCGTCCTCGGCCGGCAGCGCCTGCCAGCCGCCGTCGACGCCGAAGCGCTCGACCTCGCTCCAGCAGCCGCGCGCGAGCACGCGCTCGAGCGCGTCCGAGCGGCCGTTGGTGACGATCCGGCCGACGCCCGGCACGGTGCGCACGAGATGATGGAATTGCGTTTCGATCGCGGCGAGATCCGGGAAGATGTCGGCGTGATCGAATTCGAGATTGTTGAGCACCGCGGTGCGCGGCCGGTAATGGACGAACTTCGAGCGCTTGTCGAAGAACGCCGTGTCGTATTCGTCGGCCTCGATCACGAAGAAACTCGAATCGGTCAGCCGCGCCGACACGCCGAAGTTCAGCGGCACGCCGCCGATCAGGAAGCCCGGGTTCAGGCCGGCATCTTCCAGCAGCCACGCGAGCATCGACGACGTGGTCGTCTTGCCGTGCGTGCCCGCGACCGCCAGCACCCACTTGCCTGCCAGCACGTGTTCGCCGAGCCATTGCGGGCCGGATACATAAGGCAGGCCGCGATCGAGGATCGCCTCCATCAGCGGGTTGCCGCGCGTGACGACGTTGCCGATCACGAACAGGTCGGGCTTCAGGTCGATCTGCTCGGCGCCGTAGCCCTCGATCAGCGTGATGCCCTGCGCCTCGAGCTGCGTGCTCATCGGCGGATAGACGCCCGCGTCGCAACCCGTCACCGTGTGGCCGGCCTCGCGCGCGAGCACGGCGAGACCGCCCATGAAGGTGCCGCAGATGCCAAGAATGTGGATGTGCATAGATGAATGCTTTCGCGCCGCCGGGCGCCGTCGATTCGGAAAGATGGTCTGCGGCACGCCGGACAGGCCGCCCGGCCAACGACTTTCGCCGCGACACAAAGACCGTCATTGTAACTGACGGCCCGCCGTGCCCGGCGGCCCGAACGACGGATCCGGATGCCGCGCGGCACGGCGGACGACGCGCGGCCGCACCGCATTCGGCCGCCGCGCGATCGAGTATGATTGCCGGATCATGTCTCGCAAACCTCTTGTCGACCCGCGGCGCGCCCGCGAGGAAATCGCCCAGTCCGCCGCCCGCCTGATCGCGGAGGACGGCCTCGATTACGCCAGCGCGAAACGCAAGGCCGCGCGCCAGCTGTTCGGCGATACGCGCGTTGCCGGCGAATGGCTGCCGGATAACGACTTGATCGAGGAAGAACTGCGCGAGTACCTCGCCCTGTTCCAGAGCGACACGCAGCCGGACGAACTGCGCCGCCTGCGCGAGATCGCGCTCGACTGGATGCGCCGGCTCGCCGAGTTCAATCCGTACGTGACGGGCGCGGTGCTGAACGGCACCGCGAACGCGCATTCGGACATCCATTTGCAGATATTCACCGACAACCCGAAGGACGTCGCGATCTACCTGCTGAACCAGAACGTTCAGTACGACGTGTCCGAAACGCGGCATTTCGCCGGTCGCGCCGACGTCGAGACGCTCAGCTTCCTGTGGCGCCCGCGCCGCGACGTGGACGCGATCGGCATTCATGTCGCGCTCTACGCGAGCGACGACCTGCGCGGCGCGGTCAAGGCCGACGCGCGCGGCCGGGTCGCCCGCGCGGACGCCGCCGCATTGCGTGCGCTCGTCGAAGCCAGCAACGCCCCTTCCGAACCGGAATGATTCAACGATGATGATGAAACGCATGTTGCCGCTCGCGGTGGTCGCGGCCGCCGCCGTCGCCGGCGGGCTCGCCGCCGGCCACTGGTTCCGCGGCGGCAGCGCCGATGACGGCGTCGCCGTCGCCGCGCCCGCTGCGCAGGGCAGCCCGGTCGACCAGCTGTGGGCCGCGTCGCTGACCGGCGTCGACGGCAAGCCGGCGTCGCTCGCTTCCTTCAAGGGCCAGAAGGTCGTGGTCAATTTCTGGGCGTCGTGGTGCGGCCCGTGCGTCGAGGAGATGCCGGAGCTCGTCGCGCTGTCGCACCAATACAAGCAGAAAGGCATCCGCTTCATCGGGATCGGCGTCGATTCCGACCAGAACGTGAAGAACTTTCTCCAGAAGGTGAAGGTCGACTATCCGGTTTTCGTCAGCGGTTATGCGGGCGCCGATCTGGCCCGCAATTTCGGAAATACCGCGGGCGCGCTGCCGTTTACGGTCGTCATCGACGAAACCGGCAAGATTCGCGAGACAAAATTAGGACAAATCCAACCGGCCGAGCTGAAAAAGACCCTCGACGCGTTGTGATCGCCCTGAACGGCGGCCAGCACGTTGGCGGCGATTTGTACGTCGATCGCCGCAATTTCACGTGAATTCGCTGATACTTTGCAGCCGCACCGGTAATTCTTGCAGGTCCGGCGCGCTCGGCCGTTCGGCAAAACTAGACAAATTTCTCTAAATAGCGCTAAAGTTCGCGCAATTCCGCAGAAATAGAAGCGACCATGACACGATTGCTGGTGCTGCACGGCCCCAACCTGAACCTTCTCGGCACCCGGGAACCGGAGGTGTACGGCCGCGTCACGCTCGCGCAGATCGATCAGGCGCTTGCCGCGCGAGCCCAGGAAGCCGGCGCCGAACTGTCGTCGTTCCAGAGCAACCATGAAGGCGCGCTCGTCGACCGCATTCAGGCCGCGCGGGAGGAACAGACCGATTTCATCCTGATCAATCCCGCCGCGTATACGCACACGAGCGTCGCGATCCGGGACGCGATCGCCGGCGTCGGCATCCCGTTCGTCGAGGTTCATCTGTCGAACGTGCACCGCCGCGAAGCGTTCAGGCATCACTCCTACTTTTCCGACCAGGCCGAAGGCGTGATCTGCGGGCTCGGCTGGAAAGGTTATCTGTACGCGCTCGAGTACGCGCTGGACAAGCTGCAAGGCGCGTCGCGCGGCTGATTTCGCGATCTAGATTCAGCGCCGGTCCCACCGGCGCTTTCACGTATTGAAAGGGGAATTCCCGATGGATCTTCGTAAGCTGAAAACTCTGATCGACCTCGTTTCCGAATCCGGCATCTCCGAGCTGGAAGTCACGGAAGGCGAAGGCAAGGTGCGTATCGTCAAGAACGCGCCGCCGGTCTACGTGCAGCCGACGGCTGGGTATGCCCCGCAAGTCAGCGCGCCCGCTCCGTCGGTCGCGCTGCCGACCGAAGGCGCTGCCGCGCCGGCAGCAGGCGCCGCCGCCGCACCGGCCGCCCCGCAAGGCCACGTCGTGACGTCGCCGATGGTCGGCACGTTCTATCGCGCGCCGTCGCCGGGCGCGGACCCGTTCGTCCAGGTGGGCGACACGGTCAAGGAAGGCCAGACGATCTGCATCATCGAAGCGATGAAGCTGCTCAACGAGATCGAGTCGGACAAGGCCGGCGTGATCAAGGAAATCCTCGTCGAGAACGGCCAGGCCGTCGAATACGGCCAGCCGCTTTTCGTGATCGGCTAAGTCCGCCGCGCGGCCCGTCCGGCCGCGCGCCGCCGATGCTCGCCAGGCGCCGTTCGCGCGCCCCTCGAAGAGACGAATACTCGCTATGTTTGAAAAAATCCTCATTGCCAACCGCGGTGAAATCGCGCTGCGCATCCAGCGCGCGTGCCGCGAACTCGGCGTCAAGACGGTGGTCGTCTACTCGGAAGCCGACAAGGAAGCCAAGTACGTGCGCCTCGCGGATGAAGCCGTCTGTATCGGCCCGGCCCCGTCGAACCTGAGCTACCTGAACATGCCGGCGCTGATCAGCGCCGCGGAAGTCACCGATGCCGAGGCGATCCACCCCGGCTACGGCTTCCTGTCGGAGAACGCCGACTTCGCCGAACGCGTCGAGCAGTCGGGCTTCACGTTCATCGGCCCGCGCCCGGAAACGATCCGGATGATGGGCGACAAGGTCACCGCGAAGCAGACGATGATCAAGACCGGCGTGCCGTGCGTGCCGGGCTCGGAAGGCGCGTTGCCGGACGATCCGAAGGAGATCGTCAAGATTGCGCGCGCGATCGGCTATCCGGTCATCATCAAGGCAGCGGGCGGCGGCGGCGGGCGCGGGATGCGCGTCGTGCACACCGAAGCCGCGCTCGTGAACGCGGTCAACATGACCCGCGAGGAAGCCGGCCGTGCGTTCGGCAACCCGCAGGTGTACATGGAGAAGTTCCTCGAGAACCCGCGCCACATCGAAATCCAGGTGCTGTCGGACGCGCACAAGAACGCGATCTGGCTCGGCGAGCGCGACTGCTCGATGCAGCGCCGTCACCAGAAGGTGATCGAGGAAGCGCCGGCGCCCGGCATTCCGCGCCGCCTGATCGAGCGCATCGGCGACCGCTGCGCGGACGCGTGCAAGAAGATGGGCTATCTCGGCGCGGGCACGTTCGAATTCCTGTACGAGAACAACGAGTTCTACTTCATCGAGATGAACACGCGCGTGCAGGTCGAGCACCCGGTGTCGGAGATGATCACGGGCGTCGACATCGTGCAGGAACAGATCCGCATCGCGGCCGGCGAGAAGCTCGCGCTGCGCCAGCGCGACATCGAGTTCCGCGGACATGCGATCGAATGCCGGATCAACGCGGAAGATCCGTTCAAGTTCACGCCGTCGCCGGGCCGGATCACGTCGTGGCATACGCCGGGCGGCCCCGGCGTGCGCGTCGACTCGCATGCGTACAATGGCTATTTCGTACCGCCGAACTATGATTCGATGATCGGCAAGCTGATCACCTACGGCGCGACGCGCGACCAGGCGATCCGCCGGATGCGCATCGCGCTGTCGGAAATGGTCGTCGAAGGCATCCAGACCAACATCCCGCTGCACCGCGAGCTGATGATCGACTCGAAGTTCGTCGAAGGCGGCACCAGCATCCACTATCTCGAACACCGGCTCGCCCAGAAGCAGCAGGTCGCACCGGAAGAAGCGTAAGCATGAGCTATCGCGAACTCGTCGTCGAACTGGCCCGTGAGCATGCGGAGGCGCTGTCCGACGCGCTGCTCGACCTCGGCGCGCTGTCGGTGTCCGTCGAGGACGCCGACGCTGACACGCCCGACGAACAGCCGCTCTTCGGCGAGCCCGGCCTCGTTCCCGAACGCACCGCGTGGCAGCACTCGCGCGTGATCGCGCTGCTGTCGCCCGATCATGACCCGGCCGTGCTGCTCGCGGCGGCCGCGAACGAGATCGGCGTCGCCGAGACGCCGAAGTTCGACGTGCGCGAAGTCGAGGAACAGGACTGGGTGCGGCTCACGCAGTCGCAGTTCGAGCCGATTCCGATCGGCGAGCGGATCTGGGTCGTGCCGTCGTGGCACGACGCGCCCGACCCCGACGCGCTGATCCTCGAACTCGACCCCGGTCTCGCGTTCGGCACCGGCAGCCACCCGACCACGCGTCTGTGCATGGAATGGCTCGAACAGTCGGTGAAGCCCGGCCAGTCGGTGCTCGACTACGGCTGCGGCTCGGGCATTCTCGCGATCCTCGCGCGGAAATGCGGGGCGAACCCCGTGGTCGGCATCGACATCGATCCGCAGGCGGTCGAATCGGCGCGCCAGAACAGCGAACGCAACCATGCGGAAGTCACGTACGGGCTGCCCGATGCGTGCCCGGCCGGCGAATTCGACATCGTCGTCGCCAACATCCTGTCGAACCCGCTGAAACTGATGGCATCGATGCTCGCATCGAAGGTGAAACCGGGCGGGCGCATCGCGCTGTCGGGCGTGCTCGCGCGCCAGGCGGACGAAGTCGCGGCCGTCTATGCGCGCTACGTCGACATCTCGGTCTGGCGCGAACACGAAGGTTGGGTATGCCTCGCCGGAACGCGGCGGGAAAGCCATTAGAATAGCGCTGTCCTTCACTCTGGCCAGCAGGCCGCCCGGCTCGACATGCTTCTTGCGACGCGCTGCCCTCATTGCGAAACCGTCTTCCGGCTGCAGCAGGAACAGCTCGCGCTGCATGACGGGCTCGTGCGTTGCGGACACTGTCAGCAGGTCTTCGACGCATCGCAGTCGCTCGTACCCGATCCGGCACCGCCGGAATCCGCGCTGACCGAAGCGGCGCCGATCGAGCCGGCCGCCGCCAACCCGCAACACGACGCCGCGCCCGCGCGGCTCTTCACCACCGACGCACCGGTCGAACCGGCGGCCGGTTCCGATTACCAGCCGGAAGGCTGGGACATGTGGGCGCCGTGGCTCGATGCCGGCGTCGACCCGTCCCTGCAACACAGTGTCGAGACCGTGCGCGCCGAGCCGCTAATCCCGCTCGCGCTGCCGTCGACGGAATCCGGTGTGGTTCACCTGTCCGGCACGCCGGCGCCAATCGCATCGCAGCCGGCCGAGTTGCACGCCGTCGCCGCGCGATCGGCCGGACCGGATGCAGTGCCGCCCGAAACCGACGAACCGCTCACGCCGCTCACGCCGCTCACCGAACCCGACCTGCGCGAACCGCGCTTCGTCGCGCGTGCGCCATCGGCCGAACACGCCGCAGCAGCGCCCGTCGAACCGGTCGGCAACGCGCGCTTCGCCGCGCCCGACGACGAGCACGCGCCACGCGAACCGCGCTTCGCGTTCAGGCCGGTACAAGCCGAGCCCGGACTCGAACCGAAACCCGAACCCGACACCCACGCCGAACGTGCCGCCGCACCGGCCGCAGCCGCCAGCGAACCGGGTGCCGAACCGGACGTACAACCGGCCGTCCAATCAGCGACCCCCTTCCCCGCCGCACTGTCCGACGACGACCGCCCGCCCTTCGCCGTGACGCGCGAGCCGCGCGCGCAGCAGCGACGTGGAACGCTCGGCGGCTTTTTCGGCGGCCTCGTCGCGGCCGTGCTCGCGGTGCTGCTCGTCGCGCAGCTCGCGTGGTGGCAGCGCGAAACCGTGATGATCTACTGGCCCGTCACGCAGGGCTGGTTCCGGCAGGCGTGCGCGCCGCTCGGCTGCAAGGTGACGCCGCCACGCGCGATCGACGGCCTGCGGCTCGACGCGGCCGACCTGCGCCAGATCGACGGCCCGCGCGTGCTGGAGTTGAAGGTGCCGCTGACGAACCGCTACCGCGTCGCGCTCGCCTACCCGTCGCTCGAACTGACGCTGCTCGACGACACGAATCACGTGACCGTGCGCCGCGTGCTCGCGCCGCGCGACTACGTGCGCCCGGGCATGCCGATCGACGCCGGGCTGCCGCCCGGCACGACGCAGACGATGGTCGTCCGTCTCGACACGAACGGCGCGCCCGCCTCGAATTTCCGCGTCCAGATCTTCTATCCGTGACGCCCCGCGGCGCGCGCATGCGCGCCGTCTCAACCCGCGCGCCGCTGCGGCGCGCTATTTCGGAGCACGAACATGAGCAAAGTTACGCTGGGTGGCAACCCGATCGATCTCGCCGGCACGTTCCCGGCCGTCGGCTCGCAAGCCCCCGACTTCAAGCTGGTCGGCAAGGACCTCGCCGACCTGTCGCTCGCCAGCTTCGCCGGCAAGCGCAAGGTGCTGAACATCGTCCCGAGCCTCGATACGCCCACCTGCGCGACGTCGACCCGCAAGTTCAACGAAGCCGCGTCGTCGCTCGACAACACGGTCGTGGTGGTCGTGTCCGGCGACCTGCCGTTCGCCGCCACGCGCTTCTGCACGACCGAAGGCCTCGCGAACGTCGTGACGGCTTCGACGTTCCGCGGCGGCCGCGCGTTCGCGAACGCATACGGCGTCGACGTGACGAGCGGCCCGCTGAACGGCCTGACGGCCCGAGCGGTCGTCGTGCTCGACGCGCAGGACAAGGTGCTCCACGCGGAACTCGTCGGCGAGATCAAGGACGAGCCGAACTACGACGCAGCGCTCGCCGCACTGAAGTAACCCGCAGCCGCCCGGCCCTGCCGCGCGAGGCCCGACGGCCTGCGCGCGCCGGCCGGGCAGCCGCCTCCCTTTGCTCTCTACAGGAACGCACGCCTTGACTACGCTGATTTGCGGCTCGCTCGCCTACGACAACATCATGACCTTCGAAGGCCGGTTTCGCGAGCACATCCTGCCCGACCAGGTTCACCTTCTGAACGTGAGCTTCCTCGTGCCGACGATGCGTCGCGAATTCGGCGGTTGCGCGGGGAACATCGCCTACGCGCTGCACATGCTCGGCGGCGACGCGCGCATCATGGCGACGGTCGGCGCGAACGACGCCGATCGCTATCTCGAGCGTCTCGACAGCCTCGGCCTGTCGAAGGCCAGCATACGCGTGGTGCCCGAAACGCACACTGCGCAGGCGATGATCACGACCGATCTCGAGAACAACCAGATCACCGCATTCCACCCGGGCGCGATGATGCAGTCGCACCTGAACCGCGCGGACGAAGTGTCGGGCGTGAAGCTCGGCATCGTCGCGCCGGACGGCTTCGACGGGATGGTCCAGCACGCCGAGCAATTCGCGAAGGCCGGCATCCCGTTCATCTTCGATCCGGGCCAGGGCCTGCCGCTGTTCGACGGTGCGACGCTGCGCCGCATCATTGAACTCGCCACCTTCGTTGCGGTCAACGACTACGAGGGCAAGCTCGTCAGCGACAAGACGGGCTGGTCCGAACAGGAAATCGCCAGCCGGGTTCAGGCGTTGATCATCACGCGCGGCGAGCGCGGCGCCACCATTCTTCACAAAAACGGCGAAGAACAGATTCCGGTCGTGCCAGCCGAGCGTGTCGTCGATCCGACCGGCTGCGGCGACGCCTTCCGGGGCGGCCTGCTGTACGGCATCGAGAATGGCCTCGACTGGGCAACCACGGGCCGCCTCGCGAGCCTGATGGGCTCGATCAAGATCGCCCACCAGGGGCCTCAAACTTACGCACTGACGCGCGCCGAAATCGACGCGCGCTTCGAGGCTGCCTTCGGGTACAGTCTCAAATGAATATTGTGGGAGAGCAAAGATGTTGACCAAGAAAACCCTCACGCTCGCTGCCATGCTGACGGCCACGCTGACGCTCGCCGGCTGCTTCACGGCGCCGGGCTCGGCAGATGTCTATAGCGTCGGCCAGGCGCAGCGCGAGCAAACCGTGCGCATGGGCACCGTCGAAAGCGTCCGTGCGGTGCGCATCCAGTCCGATGGCGGCGGCAGCGCGATCGGCACGCTCGGCGGCGGCGCGCTCGGCGCAGTCGCGGGCAGCGCGATCGGCGGCGGCAAGGGATCGATCCTGACGGCCATCGCGGGCGGTCTCGTCGGCGCGGTCGCAGGCAACGCGGTCGGCGAAAACCTCAGCACGGCGAACGGTGTCGAAATCACCGTGCGCCTCGACAACGGCGACCTGCGCTCGATCACGCAGGCGGCGAGCGGCGAAGTGTTCCGCGCCGGCGAACGGGTGCGACTGCTGTCGAGCGGCGGCGTCACGCGCGTCACGCACTAACGAGCATCCTCAGCACGCGGCGCAAGCCGCGGTCGAACGCATGTGCGAAGCTGCACATGCGTTTTTTTTCGTCCGTGCCCGGCAGCCGGCCGGCCCATCGATGCAGGCGGACGAAAAAAATCCCGCCACCTGAGCCAGATGGCGGGATCGATTGAGTAGCGCTACTCAACCCGCGGACACCGCGTGAGTGTCCGGGTAGTGCTGGTCAGCCGCGATTACGGACGGCTGCCGGTCGGGAACGGCCATGCCGCTGCCGGGTTGAGCGCGGTCTTCACGCCCGATGCCGGCGCGACCGATGCGGTCGACGCGGTGGTTGCCGGTGCAGCCTTCTTCACGACGGCCTTCTTCGGAGCAGCAGCCTTCTTCGGTGCAGCGGCCTTCTTCGCCGGTGCGGCAGCCTTCGGAGCAGCGGCAGCCTTCGGTGCAGCAGCAGCCTTCGGTGCAGCGGCAGCCTTCTTCGCAGGGGCAGCCTTCTTGGCAGGCGCAGCCTTCTTCGCAGCAGCCTTCTTCGCAGGCGCAGCCTTCTTGGCGGCAGCCTTCTTCGCCGGCGCGGCCTTCTTGGCAGCAGCCTTCTTCGCCGGTGCTGCCTTCTTCGCAGCAACCTTCTTCACCGCGACTTTCTTCGCAGCAACCTTCTTCGCAGCGGCCTTCTTCGCCGGTGCTGCCTTCTTCGCGGCAACCTTCTTCACCGCGACTTTCTTCGCAGCAACCTTCTTCGTTGCGACCTTCTTTGCCGCGACCTTCTTCGCAGCAGCCTTCTTCGCCGGTGCTGCCTTCTTCGCGGCAACCTTCTTCACCGCGACCTTCTTCGCAGCAACCTTCTTCACCGCAGCGGCCTTCTTCGCCGGAGCAGCAGCCTTCTTCGCAACGGTCTTCTTGGCAGCAACCTTCTTAGCAGCCGGTTTCTTCTTGGCAGTAGCCATGTTGTTCTCCTTCAGGTTCAGATGAGAGTCAGTTCAAACTACACCCTTCGTCAAAACCCGCTTCCCGCGGACGCTGTTCAGGACGTGCGCTTCGAAGCGGGCTATTCATCGGCGTACGCGGATACCACGCGCTTACGCTAATGAATACGGTATGGCGCGCGTGACCCCATGGCCTCGCGCGCCAAATCAAGTCGGTAGCCGGCGCGCCTCGCGCCGCCACCCCTAATCGCTTGATCAAGCGGACCGCCACACGGCCGTCCGCTTTTTCCGGAGGGAAGTTTGCCCATCCCACTGAAGGGTTCGCAAAGTGCCGATCATGTCGTTGGGCCGTTAAGGCACCGGGCATGCTTTGCATCAGGCGTTCTTGCTCCTAAACCTTGGGCCGGGGCCGAGAGGCCGCCGGCTGCTCACATCATGTGACGGGTTCGCTGCTGCGGGTTATTCCCAGGACAGCGCGCCGCCCGTCTGATACTCGATCACACGCGTCTCGAAGAAGTTGCGTTCCTTCTTCAGGTCGATCATCTCGCTCATCCACGGGAACGGGTTTTCCTCGTTCGGGAACAGCGGGTCGAGGCCGATCTGCTGGCAACGGCGGTTGCTGATGAAGCGCAGATAGCTCTTGAACATCGACGCGTTCAAACCCAGCACGCCGCGCGGCATCGTGTCCTCGGCGTAGCGGTATTCGAGTTCGACAGCCTGCTTGAACAGCTCGCGGATCTCGGCGCGGAATTCCGCGGTCCAGAGATGCGGGTTCTCGAGCTTGATCTGGTTGATCAGGTCGATGCCGAAATTGCAGTGCATCGACTCGTCACGCAGGATGTACTGATATTGCTCTGCAGCACCCGTCATCTTGTTCTGGCGGCCGAGCGCGAGAATCTGCGTGAAGCCGACATAGAAGAACAGGCCTTCCATGATGCAGGCGAACACGATCAGCGACTTCAGCAGCTTCTGATCCGCTTCGAGCGTGCCGGTCTTGAAGGCCGGGTCCGTCAGCGTGTGGATGAACGGGATCAGGAATTCGTCCTTCGCGCGGATCGACGTGACCTCGTGGTACGCGTTGAAGATCTCGCCTTCGTCGAGACCGAGCGATTCGACGATGTATTGGTACGCGTGCGTGTGGATCGCCTCTTCGAACGCCTGGCGCAGCAGGAACTGCCGGCACTCGGGCGCCGTGATGTGGCGGTACGTGCCGAGCACGATATTGTTCGCGGCGAGCGAATCGGCCGTCACGAAGAAGCCGAGGTTGCGCTTGACGATGCGGCGCTCGTCCTCGGTCAGACCGTTCGGATCCTTCCACAGTGCGATGTCGCGGGACATGTTGATTTCCTGCGGCATCCAGTGGTTCGCGCAACCCGCCAGATACTTTTCCCACGCCCACTTGTACTTGAACGGCACCAGCTGATTGACGTCAGTCTGGCCGTTGATGATGCGCTTGTCTGCAACGTTGACCCGCGCTTCCGAACCGCCGGCGGGAACAGCCGATGCTTGCGGCGGCACCGCAAGATCGCCTTCGAAAATGTCGCGGACCTGATGGGCGGCAGGCGTTGCAGCCTGCATTCCGACAGCCATCCCTGCGGAGGTGCGCAACGCGTTTTGCTGCGCTCCGCTCGCGGGGGTTACGGCAGTCTTCTCGTCATCCCAGTTGAGCATAAATTCTCACCATCAATTTAGAACGGTTTGTACCATCTTTTCCTGAGCGATAAAAGGGCTCGCTCACGAAAAATCCTTTTTTCGATTCGCGTTGCGACCTCGATACAACACTTTGAGCAACGCATCGTCGTTCATGCAGCGCGCGACGTGTGTCGCACGTGTATCGCGAGGTGCGCTCGACGCATCGAACGCTGATCGAAACGCGACGTCGTCGGGGATGTTTCGATCGCTTGTCACTGCCTGCAACGCGAGTGCCGCGTTACAGATTCCTTATCATTTTTTTAGTTGAGAGCGGCGCACACTTCAACCTCGATCGGTTGTCGTGCGCGCCGCCCGAACCTTCTTCAGGTCATGCGCGCCGCGTTACTGGCAGGCTTCGCACTCGTCGAAGCCGGGATCGCCCGGGCGCATCGTGCATACCGGACCGTCCGCTTCGACCGGTGCGAGTGCCGGTGCCGCGTCGACTGCGCCCGACGACGACGCTGCGCCGCCTGCCGCGCCGAAGCCGCCTGCCGCGCCTTGCGCGCCGCCGCTGCTCGAGCCGCCGCTCGTCGGCACTGCGTTCAGCGCGCCGTGTGCGACCGTCGACTTCTCGACGTGCGTCGCCGCCATCGTGCGGAGGTAGTAGGTCGTCTTCAGACCGCGCAGCCACGCGAGCTTGTAGACCTCGTCGAGCTTCTTGCCCGACGCGCCGCCCATGTAGATGTTCAGCGACTGCGCCTGGTCGATCCACTTCTGGCGACGCGATGCCGCTTCGACCAGCCACGTCGGGTCGACTTCGAACGCGGTCGCGTAGATCGCGCGCAGGTCGGCCGGGATGCGGTCGATGCGCGACAGCATGCCGTCGAAGTACTTCAGGTCGGCGACCATCACTTCGTCCCACAGGCCGCGTTCCTTCAGGTCGCGGACGAGGTACTCGTTGACCACCGTGAATTCGCCCGACAGGTTCGACTTCACGTACAGGTTCTGGAAGGTCGGCTCGATGCATGCCGACACGCCGATGATGTTCGAGATCGTCGCCGTCGGCGCGATCGCGACGCAGTTCGAGTTGCGCATGCCGTGCGCGGCGATCCGCGAACGCAGCGTCGTCCAGTCGAGCGACTCGGACGTGTCGACCTCGACGTAGCCGCCGCGCGCTTCCGTCAGCAGCTTCAGCGTGTCCTGCGGGAGGATGCCGCGATCCCACAGCGAGCCGCGGTAGCTCGAGTAGCGGCCGCGTTCCTCGGCCAGCTCGGTCGACGCGTAGTACGCGTAGTAGCAGACCGCTTCCATCGAACGATCGGCGAACTCGACCGCCGCTTCCGACGCGTACGGCGTGCGCAGCAGGTGCAGGCAGTCCTGGAAGCCCATGATGCCCATGCCGACCGGACGGTGCTTCAGGTTCGAGTTACGCGCCTTCGGCACCGCGTAGTAGTTGATGTCGATCACGTTGTCGAGCATGCGCATCGCGACGCTGATCGTGCGCTTCAGCTTGTCGTGGTCGAGCGCGTAGCTGCCGTCGGCCTGCTTCACCAGGTGGGCGACGAGGTTCACGGAGCCGAGGTTGCACACCGCGATTTCGGTGTCGCTCGTGTTCAGCGTGATTTCCGTGCACAGGTTCGACGAGTGGACGACGCCGACGTGCTGCTGCGGCGAGCGCACGTTGCACGGATCCTTGAACGTGATCCACGGGTGGCCCGTCTCGAACAGCATGCCGAGCATCTTGCGCCAGAGCTGCTGCGCCGGGATCTTCTTGAACAGCTTGATCTCGCCGCGCGCAACCTTGTCTTCGTAAGCCGTGTAAGCCGCCTCGAACTCCGCGCCGAACTTGTCGTGCAGGTCCGGGCAGGTCGACGGCGAGAACAGCGTCCAGTCGGCGCCTTCCATCACGCGCTTCATGAACAAGTCGGGAATCCAGTTCGCCGTGTTCATGTCGTGCGTACGGCGGCGATCGTCGCCGGTGTTCTTGCGCAGCTCGAGGAATTCCTCGATGTCGAGGTGCCACGATTCGAGGTACGCGCAGACCGCGCCCTTGCGCTTGCCGCCCTGGTTGACCGCGACGGCCGTGTCGTTGACGACCTTCAGGAACGGGACCACGCCTTGCGACTTGCCGTTCGTGCCCTTGATATGCGAGCCGAGTGCGCGCACGCGGGTCCAGTCGTTGCCGAGACCGCCGGCGAACTTCGACAGCAGCGCGTTTTCCTTCAGCGCTTCATAGATGCCGTCGAGGTCGTCCGCGACCGTCGTCAGGTAGCACGACGACAGCTGCGAGCGGTGCGTGCCCGAGTTGAACAGCGTCGGCGTCGAGCTCATGAAGTCGAAGCTCGACAGCACGTTGTAGAACTCGATCGCGCGCGTTTCGCGGTCGATCTCGTTCAGCGACAGGCCCATCGCGACGCGCATGAAGAATGCCTGCGGCATTTCGATGCGGCTGCCGTCGACGTGCAGGAAGTAGCGGTCGTACAGCGTCTGCAGGCCGAGGTAGCCGAACTGCAGGTCGCGGTTCGCGTCGAGCGCTTCGCCGAGACGCTTCAGGTCGAACTGAAGCAGCTTGTCGTCGAGCAGGCCGGCGTCGACGCCGCGCTTCAGGAACTGCGGGAAGTATTCCGCGTAGCGGGCCGACATCTCGGCCTGGACCACTTCCTCGCCGAGGATCTCGCGACGGATCGTGTGCAGCAGGATGCGGGCCGTGACCTGGCTGTATGCCGGATCCTTTTCGATCATCGTGCGCGCAGCGAGGATCGCCGAGTCGTAGACCTGGCTCATCGGCACGCCGTCGTACAGGTTCTTCACCGTTTCCGCGACGATCGGGTCAGGGTTAACCGCAGCGCCGAGACCGTCGCATGCCGACACGATCAGCGCGCGCAGTGCGTTCAGGTCGAGCGGGCGCGTGACGCCGTTGTCGACGACGTTGATGCCGGTGCTCGACTCGCCGCCCGCTGCCGCTGCTTCCTCGCCCGCATGCTGGCGCTCGAGGTGACGCTTCTCGCGATACAGCACGTACGCACGCGCGACGTTGTGCTCGCCGCCGCGCATCAGCGCGAGTTCGACCTGGTCCTGGATGTCTTCGATATGGAACGTACCGCCGTTCGGACGGCTGCGCACGAGCGCGCGCACGACGTTGTGCGTGAGCTGCTCGACGAGTTCGCGTACGCGTGCCGATGCCGCGCCCTGCCCGCCATTGACGGCCAGGAAAGCCTTGGTCACCGCAATCGCGATCTTCGAAGGCTCGAACGACACCACGCTGCCGTTGCGGCGGATCACCTTGTAGTCGGCGAACGTGGCCTGCGGCGCGAGCGCCTGCGCGCCCTGTTCGGTCCCGCCGAGCGGACGGCTCGAGGCGCTCTCGTACTGGGACGTCGCGTTGTCGGTGGTTTGCATGTGCAAAGCTCCTGGTGTTGGATGGTGCGGAGAGAACCGCGGATTAAAACGAACGCTGCGCTATCGGATGCGCGAGCGGTAAGAGGCGAGCGATGCGTCGGGGAAGCCGGTTCGGTCGATGCGCGACAACCGATCCGGTCGTGTGCTTCGTCATGTGTACGCTGCCCCGTCGAAGTTCGCTGCGCTTGATTGCGACGCCCGGACCGCCCGGCCTGGCGCGCCGCACTGAGAACCCTGGCCGCCGGCGTTGCCCGCCGGCCGGTGCCGCTCGGGTTTCCCCTGCGACACACACTATATCTAGTACAGAACCGCTCAACTGGCACCAAGTATAGTGGACATTCCGGCGACATCAAAACGGAGAATTTTCGCCGGAGGTATTGACATCAACCCGGCCGCCCGGACGGGCAGACGCGACAAGGCATTGGTCGGAAAAAAAATTTCGCCCGCTCAAAAACCCTGCGATCAGTGCTGACGGAAAGGAAAGTATTCGGCGGAAAACCCGGCATCGCTCGCGAAGCGTTGCCAATCGAAGTGCGGACCCGGGTCGGTCTTGCGGCCCGGCGCGACGTCGGAATGCCCGGCCACCGCATCGATCGGGTAGCGCGCGGCGAGCGTGCGTGCGAGCACCCCGAGCGTCGCGTACTGCGCCGCGTCGAACGGCACGTCGTCCGCACCTTCGAGTTCGATGCCGATCGAGAAGTCGTTGCAGCGCGGCCGGCCGAAGAACTCGGACGCGCCCGCATGCCATGCACGCTCGTCGCACGACACGAACTGCACGAGTTCGCCGTCGCGGCGGATCAGGAAGTGCGCGGACACGCGCACGTCGCGCAGGTGACGCTGGTAATAGGGGTGCGTATCGCAATCGAGGCGATTCAGGAACAGCGCCTCGATCGCATCGCCGCCGAACTCGCCGGGCGGCAGGCTGATGTTGTGGACGACGACGAGCGTCGGCACCGCGCCCGCGGGCCGCGCCTCGAAATTCGGCGACGGCGCGTGGCGCGCTTCGCGCACCCAGCCGTTCGCGTCGACCGACAGCAGCGCTGCGTCGCTCATCGGGCGTCGTGGCCGCTCGCGTGTGCGCCGTGGCGCTGCGCGTGCTCGGTGCTGCAGAAGTATTCGCCGCCCGCGGCGACGGCGTCGCCCTGCGGCGTATGCACGCCGCATTCGGCGCAACGCACCATCGGTTCGGGCAGCGAGCGCGCGTCGCCGTTCGGGCGTGCCGCCCCGGCGCCGGCACCCGGTGCGCCGTCGTAGCCGCGGCCGGTGCGCGCCTGCGCATGCTCCTGGGCCTGGCGCAGCTTGCGCGTGAGCCACGAACCCGCGAAGAAGAGAAGAATCAGGAGAAGAATCTGTCGCATCGGAAACCTGCGTTCAAACCACGGAGCGGTGCAGCAGCACCTCGAAAACGAACCGGCTGCCGACATACGCGAGCAGCAGCGCGCCAAACGACACGAGCACCCAGCGCGCGGCGCCGCGCCCGCGCCAGCCCGACGTCTTGTGCGCGACCAGCAGGCCGCCGAACATCAGCCACGACAGCACCGCGAACACGGTCTTGTGATCGAGCCGCAGCGCGCGTGCATCGACCTGCTCGCTGAACAGGATCCCCGACGCGAGCGTCAGCGTCAGCAGCACGAAGCCGGCGCCGATCAGGCGGAACAGCAGCTTCTCGAGCGTGAGCAGCGGCGGCAGCGTTTCGAGCCAGCTCGCGATCCAGCCGGTCGAGCCGTCGCGGCCGCCGCTCCGCAGCGACTGCAGGCGCCGCTCGACCATCAGCATCAGGACCGCGTGCAGCGCGGCGATCGCGAAGAGGCCGTACGCGATGTTCGCGATCAGGAAGTGCATCTTGAACAGCGGCGCTGCGGCATAAGGCAGCACCCGCACGCCACCGAACACGAGCGGCAGCAGCGACGCGCCGCACGCGAGCGGCAGCACCAGCAGGCGCAGGCTGTCGAGCGGGAAGAAGAAGCTCTCGATCCAGTAGATGCCGGCGCCGAGCCAGAACATCGCGGACAGCGCGAACGCGAAGCCGAAGACCATCGCGTCGTGCGGGAAGATCGTCGTGTGCAGCAGCACGCCGTGCGCGACGAGCGCCGCGAACAGCAGCGCGCGGCCGGCGCCGCTCATTCCCGACGCGGCGGACGCCGGCACCGGCACGGCCGGCACGCTCGCGACGAGCGGCGTCGCACCCTGGCGGTGCGTGCGCCAGCCTGCGACGGCGAGGCCGCCGTACAGGAATGCGGTGAGGGCATACAGTACAATATCCATGTTCGAAGTTTACACTAGGCCCCCTTCCCGCGACGGCTCCCTTTTGTACGGTTCCGTTGCGCCTTCGGGCCCCACTGTCCATCGCTCCCCATGCTCGACAATCTCACTCAACGGATGGCGCGCGTCGTCAAGACGCTGCGCGGCGAGGCCCGGCTTACCGAGGCGAACACCCAGGAGATGCTCCGCGAGGTGCGTCTCGCGCTGCTGGAAGCCGACGTCGCGCTGCCGGTCGTCCGCGAATTCATCGCCAAGGTCAAGGAAAAGGCGCTCGGCGAGGAAGTGATCAGCAGCCTGTCGCCGGGCCAGGCGCTCGTCGGCGTGGTCCAGAAGGAACTGACCGCCGTGATCGGCGGCGACTACGAAGGCAAGGCCGCCGAGCTGAACCTCGCGGTCACGCCGCCCGCCGTGATCCTGATGGCCGGCTTGCAGGGCGCCGGCAAGACCACGACCGCCGGCAAACTCGCGAAACTCTTGCGCGAGAAGTACAAGAAGAAGGTGCTGACGGTGTCGTGCGACGTGTATCGCCCGGCCGCCATCATGCAGCTGAAAACGGTGAGCGAACAGGTCGGCGCCGATTTCTTCCCGTCGACGCCGGACCAGAAGCCCGTCGACATCGCACTCGCGGCCGTCGACTGGGCGAAGCGCCACTACCATGACGTGCTGATCGTCGATACGGCCGGCCGCCTCGGTATCGACGAGGCGATGATGCAGGAAATCGCCGCGCTGCACGGCACGCTGAAGCCGGCCGAAACGCTGTTCGTCGTCGACGCGATGCTCGGCCAGGACGCGGTCAACACCGCGAAGGCGTTCAACGACACGCTGCCGCTCACCGGCGTCGTGCTGACCAAGCTCGACGGCGATTCGCGCGGCGGTGCCGCGCTGTCGGTGCGCCACATCACGGGCAAGCCGATCAAGTTCGTCGGCGTCGCCGAGAAGCTCGACGGCCTCGAGGTGTTCCACCCGGACCGGATGGCGAACCGGATCCTCGGCATGGGCGACATCCTCGCGCTCGTCGAGGAAGCGCAGCGCGGCGTCGACGTGCAGGCCGCGCAGAAGCTCGCCGACAAGGTCAAGAAAGGCGGCGACTTCGACCTGAACGATTTCCGCGCGCAGATCTCGCAGATGAAGAACATGGGCGGCCTGTCGTCGCTGATGGACAAGCTGCCCGCGCAGTTCCAGCAGGCGGCGGCCGGCGCCGACATGGGCCAGGCCGAGAAGTCGATCCGCCGCATGGAAGGCATCATCAGCTCGATGACGCCCGCCGAGCGCGCCAAACCCGAAATCATCAAGGCGACGCGCAAGCGCCGCATTGCAGCCGGCGCGGGCGTGCCGGTGCAGGAAGTCAACCGGATGCTGAACCAGTACGACCAGATGCGTACGATGATGAAGAAGCTGAAGGGCGGCAACATGCAGAAGATGATGCGCGGCCTGAAGGGCATGATGCCCGGCATGCGCTGATTCCGCCCGTCGGCCGGCGCGCGGGTTTTTGCCGTAGCGCGCGCCGCCCGTTCTGCTTCATTCTTATTTGTATACCGACTGCCCGCCAGAACTCATGAACCGCGAAGAAGCCCTCCACATTTTCGAACACTCCGAAGAGATCGTCTCGGCGGACGCCGTCAACGCGTCGATCGCCCGGATGGCCGAAGCGATCCGCGCCGAGATCGGCGACGCGTTCCCGCTCGTCCTCTCGGTGATGGGCGGCGCCGCGGTGTTTACCGGGATGCTGCTGCCGCATCTCGATTTCCCGCTGGAATTCGACTACATCCACCTGACCCGCTACCGCAACACGACGCAGGGCAGCCCGGAAATGCACTGGCGCGTCGCGCCGCGCGAATCGGTGAAGGACCGCATCGTGCTCGTGCTCGACGACATCCTCGACGAAGGCGAGACGATGGCCGCGATCCGCGACCGCATCCTCGACATGGGCGCGAAGCGCTTCATGTCCGCCGTGCTGTGCGAGAAGACGCTCACGAAGGCGAAACCGCTGCATCCCGACTTCTGCGGCTTCTCGGTGCCGGACCGCTACGTGTTCGGCTGCGGGATGGACGCCAAGGGCTACTGGCGCAACCTGCCGACGATCCGTGCGCTGACCGCGAACGCCTGATTGCCGCCCTGCCCGCTATATAAATGGAAAGCGGCGCTCCGGTTACCCGGAGCGCCGCTTTTTTTTCGTCGGTACGCACCGACGCGTTACATCTGCAGCTGGTGCACGAACGCCTTGATGCCGGCGAGCAGCATCTCGACCGAGATCGCGACGAGCACGAGACCCATCAGCCGCTCGAACGCGGCGACGGTCCGCTCGCCGAGCCACTGCTGGATCCGTTCGGCCAGCACCAGCGTGATCGCGCAGACGATCATCGTGACCGTCAGCGCGCCGACCCACTCGAACATCTTGCCCGGCGCCTGCGACGTCAGCAGCATCACCGTCGCGAGCGCGGACGGCCCGGCCAGCGCGGGAATCGCGAGCGGCACGATGAACGGTTCACCGCCCGCGCGCGGATCGCTGCCGAGCGCGCCGTCCGGATGCGGGAAGATCATCCGCAGCGCGATCAGGAACAGCACGATCCCGCCGCCGAGCCGCAGCGACAGGTCGGTGAGGTTCATCATCCGCAGGAAGCGGTCGCCGACCACCATGAAGAACAGCAGGATCACGAACGCGATCCCGACTTCACGCAGGATCAGCTTCACGCGCCGCTCGCGCGGCACGTCCCGCATCGCCGTGATGAACAGCGGGATGTTGCCGAGCGGATCCGTGATCAGCACGAGGAGCACGGTGGCCGACAGGAAGGTGTATTCCACCGTGTCCTCCGGTCGAAGCGCTTAGCGCGCGAGCGCGGCGCGGATCTTCTCCGTCACCGTCGCCGCGGCCGCGTCGGCCGGCAGCAGCGTCGCCTCGGCGTCGCGGCGGCCCTGATACTCGATCTTGCCTTCCTTCAGGCCGCGCTCGCCGATCACCAGGCGATGCGGCACGCCGATCAGTTCCCAGTCGGCAAACATCACGCCCGGGCGCTCGCCGCGATCGTCGAGGATCACGTCGATGCCGGCCGCGGCCAGTTCCGCGTACAGCTTGTCGGCGGCCTCGCGGACCATGTCGCTGCGATCGTAGCCCATCGGGCACAGCACGACTTCGAACGGCGCGATCGACTCGGGCCAGATGATGCCGCGCTCGTCGAAGTTCTGTTCGATCGCCGCGCCGAGAATGCGCGTGACGCCGACGCCGTAGCAGCCCATCAGCATCGGCTGCGGCTTGCCCGACTCGTCGAGGAAGGTCGCGCCCATCGCTTCCGAGTACTTGGTGCCGAGCTGGAACACGTGGCCGACTTCGATGCCGCGGCAGATGTCGATCTCACCCTTGCCGTCCGGCGACGGATCGCCCTTCTTCACGTTGCGCACGTCGGCGACGTCCGGCTCCGGCAGGTCGCGGCCCCAGTTCACGCCCGCGATGTGATAGTCGACCTCGTTCGCGCCGACGACGAAATCGCTCATGTTCGCGACCGTGCGATCGGCGATCACCTTCACCGGCTTCTTCGTGCCGACCGGGCCGAGGTAGCCCGGCGGCGTGCCGAACCACTCGACGATTTCCTGCTCGGTCGCGAAGCGGTGGTTCTTCAGCCCCGGCAGCTTCGACACCTTGATCTCGTTCAGGTCGTGGTCGCCGCGCAGCATCACGAGCCAGATGGTCGGCTCGGCGCCTTCGTTGTCGGTGGCGAGCACGATCGACTTGATCGTGCGCTCGAGCGGGATCGACAGCAGTTCGGCGACGGCCTCGCACTTCGCCTTGCCGGGCGTCGCGACCTTTTCCATCGCTTCGGCGGGTGCCGCGCGTTCGGCGATCAGCGGCAGGGCTTCGGCCGCTTCGACGTTCGCCGCGAAGTCGGACGTCGGGCAGTAGGCGATCGCGTCCTCGCCGGTATCGGCGATCACGTGGAACTCGTGCGAGAAGTTGCCGCCGATCGAGCCGCTGTCGGCCGCAACCGCGCGGAACTCGAGGCCGAGGCGCGTGAAGATGCGCACGTATGCGTCGTACATCTTGCGATACGACTCGTTCAGGCCGGCCGCGTCCTTGTCGAACGAGTACGCGTCCTTCATGATGAACTCGCGGCCGCGCATCACGCCGAAGCGCGGACGGATCTCGTCGCGGAACTTCGTCTGGATCTGGTAGAAGTTCACCGGCATCTGCCGGTAGCTCTTGATCTGGTTGCGCGCGATGTCGGTGATGACTTCCTCGTGCGTCGGCCCGATCACGAAGTCGTTGTCCTTGCGGTCCTTGAAGCGCAGCAGTTCGGGGCCGTACTGCTCCCAGCGGCCCGATTCCTGCCACAGCTCGGCCGGTTGCACGGCCGGCATCAGCAGCTCGATGGCGCCTGCCCGGTTCATTTCCTCGCGCACGATCGCCTCGACCTTGCGAATCGAACGCAGGCCGACCGGCAGGTAGTTGTAGATGCCGCCGGCGACGCGACGGATCATGCCGGCGCGCACCATCAGCTTGTGGCTGACGATCTCTGCGTCGGCCGGTGCTTCTTTGAGGGTGCCGATAAAGAAACGGGAAGCTTTCATGCGGACGGTTCCAAATACGGCGCCCCCAGGCGGGGCGCCCGAAAAAGTTTCAAGGTGAAAAAGCTGCGCGCGACGAACGACGATGGCGCAGATGACTTAGCAGACAAATCAGGGACAATTCAGCCGGTGTACCCCGCGCGGTTTCGCTCCGTCACGGTGCGCAGCGCCCGTTATCTGTTTATAATCAAAGCAATTTTAAAGGATTCGAAGGTGGTTGTATGCTGGATCGTGAAGGCTTTCGCCCGAACGTCGGCATCATCCTCTTGAACGCGCGCAACGAGGTGTTTTGGGGCAAGCGGCTCCGCGAGCATTCCTGGCAGTTTCCTCAAGGTGGGATCAAGTACGGCGAGACCCCCATGCAGGCGATGTACCGGGAACTGCACGAGGAGACGGGCCTGCACCCGGAACACGTCAAGATAATCGGCCGCACTCGCGACTGGTTGCGTTACGAGGTGCCTGACAAGTTCATCAAACGCGAAGTACGCGGACATTACCGCGGCCAGAAGCAGATCTGGTTCCTTCTGCGGATGGTCGGACGCGATTGCGACATTTGCTTGCGCGCGACCGACCACCCGGAGTTCGATGCGTGGCGCTGGAACGAGTACTGGGTGCCGCTCGATGCGGTGATCGAGTTCAAGCGGGATGTCTATCAGTTGGCGCTGACGGAACTGTCGCGCTTCCTGCGCCGCCCGGCGCAGCGAGCCGAAAAGCCGCGTGGGCCGCGTCTGTCGCGCTATCCGCGCGTCATCGGCGCGCAGGCCCAGCAGACGCTGACGATTGTCGACACATCGGTGGTCTGTTCGGAGATCGAAGTGGAGGCGAGCACGCTCGACGAGATGCCGCCCCGCGTGATCGTCGGCAAATGACGAGTCGGACTGCATGACCGGGCGCGACCTTGGTGTCGCGCCCTTTTTTTACGAGGAATGCATATTGAAAGCGATTGCTCTCGCGCTCGCATCGATCGTCGCGGCGGCCACGCTGGCCGGTTGCGCGAATTCGAAGACGCCGACCAACAAGGATGACAGCGAGTTCGTGTACCTGCTGGACCGCCAGGGCAACTGGAAGGAAAACCCGGTCGACACGCTGCCGCCGCTGCCGCAAGCGGGCGATCTGCTGCCGTTCAACGTGTCGCAGAACACGCCGCTCAAGTTCTCCGTCGATGCGAAGTCGCTCGCGGTCGGCAGCGACGGCGTCGTGCGCTACGCAGTCGTCATCACGAGCCCGGCCGGCGCGCGCAACGTGAACTACGAAGGCATCCGCTGCGACACCTACGAATGGCGTCAGTATGCAGGCTTGAATTCGGATCACGACGGCTGGGACCGCACGGTCGAGAACGACTGGCGTCGCATCGAGAACGGCGAGCTGAACGCGTACCACTCGGCGCTGTACCAGGACTATTTCTGCGCGAACAAGATGCCGCAGGGCACGACCCAGCAGATCCTCGAGAACATCAAGTTCCACCGCACCGCGATGAGCCAGCTGCGCTGACCGCGCAACCGAGGCCGGCTGCCCGGCCTCGGTTCGCTTCGTCACAACAAAAAGCCCGCGCGATGCGGGCTTTTTGTTATCTCGCGGCGCCTGGCCGAACAGTCACACGAGCACGAGGTTGTCGCGGTGAATCAGCTCCGGCTCCAGCATGTAGCCGAGCACCGTCTCGATCTCGCCGCTCGGCTTGCGGTGAATCAGCTTCGTTTCCGCGCTGCTGTAGTTCGTGAGGCCGCGCGCCACTTCACGCCCGTCGGGGCCGACACACGCGATCACCTCGCCGCGTGCGAACGCGCCCTGCACGCCGATCACGCCGATCGGCAGCAGGCTCTTGCCGCCGGCCGTCAGCTTCTCGACCGCGCCCGCATCGATCACGACGTGCCCGCGCACCTGCAGGTGATCGGCCATCCATTGCTTGCGCGCGGCCATCCGCGCGGTGCGCGCGATCAGCTGCGTGCCGATCGCCTCGCCCGCCGCCAGCCGCACCAGCACGTCGGCTTCGCGGCCGCTCGCGATCACGGTGTTCGCGCCGCTGTGCGCCGCGCGCTTCGCCGCGAGGATCTTCGTCAGCATCCCGCCGCGGCCGAGGCTCGAGCCTGCGCCGCCGGCCATCGCCTCGAGCTCCGGCGCGCCCGCGCTGGCTTCCGCGACCAGCGTCGCATTCGGATCTTTGCGCGGATCGGCGGTGAACAAGCCCGTCTGGTCGGTCAGGATGATCAGCGCATCGCCTTCGATCAGGTTCGCGACGAGCGCGCCGAGCGTATCGTTGTCGCCGAACTTGATTTCGTCGGTGACGACCGTGTCGTTCTCGTTGATGATCGGCACGACGCCGAGCCGCAGCAGCGTGAGCAGCGTCGAGCGCGCATTCAGGTAGCGCTCGCGATCGGCCAGGTCGGCGTGCGTCAGCAGGATCTGCGCGGTGCGGATATCGTGCTCGGTAAAGCGGCTTTCATAGACTTGCGCGAGCCCCATCTGGCCGACCGCGGCGGCGGCCTGCAGCTCGTCGATCTCGCGCGGACGCTTGCTCCAGCCGAGCCGCTGCATCCCTTCGGCAATCGCGCCCGAGCTGACGAGCACCACTTCCTTGCCCTGCGCGCGCAGCGCGGCGATCTGGGCCGCCCAGCGGCCGATTGCAGCATGATCGAGCCCCTTGCCGTCGTTGGTCACGAGGCTGGAGCCCACCTTCACCACCAATCGCTTCGAATCCGCGATGATCGAACGCATCGTGCGCCGTCTCCTGTATCTGATGCCTGCCCGGCCGGGCGCAATTGAATTCAGGCACCGGACGCGATGCCCGGTGCGTGTCGGGCCCGCTCAGGCGTCGTCGCCGGGCGTCGCGCCGCCATCGGCTTGCGGCGCATCGCGGAACCGCACGTCCGCGGCCAGATCTTCCTCTTCCGCCGCACGATGCGCGTCCGAATGCTCGGCGAGGTAATCGTAGATCGCGTAGCACAGCGCTTCGCAGCCCTGGCCCGTGAGCGCCGAAATCTCGAACACCGGGCCGTCCCAGCCGAAACGGTCGAGGAAATCGGCGACGCGCGCCTCGCGCTCGTCTTCCGGCACCATGTCGAGCTTGTTGAGGACGAGCCAGCGCGGCTTCTCGTACAACGCCTCGTCGTACTTGCGCAGCTCGCCGACGATCGCGGTCGCTTCCGCGACCGGATCGACGCTTTCGTCGAACGGAGCCAGATCGACGAGATGCAGCAGCACGCCGGTGCGCTGCAGGTGTCGCAGGAACTGGTGGCCGAGGCCCGCGCCTTCGGCGGCGCCCTCGATCAGCCCCGGAATATCGGCGATCACGAAGCTCTTGCTCGGGCCGACCCGCACGACGCCAAGGTTCGGCGCGAGCGTCGTGAACGGATAGTCGGCGATCTTCGGCTTCGCGTTCGACACCGACGAGATGAAGGTCGACTTGCCGGCGTTCGGCATGCCGAGCAGACCGACGTCGGCGAGCACCTTCAGCTCGAGCCGCAGCATGCGCCGTTCGCCGGGCTTGCCGTCGGTTTTCTGGCGCGGCGCGCGGTTCGTGCTCGACTTGAAATGCAGGTTGCCGAGACCGCCTGCGCCGCCCTTCGCGAGCATCACCTGCTGATCGTGCTCGGTCAGGTCGGCGATCAGCTCGCCCGTATCCATGTCGGTCACGACCGTGCCGACCGGCATGCGCAGCGTGACGTCGTCCCCGCCCTTGCCGTAGCAATCCGAGCCGCGACCGTTTTCGCCGTTGCGCGCCAGGTGCTTCTTCGCGTAACGGTAGTCGATCAGCGTGTTGATGTTGCGGTCGGCGATCGCGTAGACGTTGCCGCCCCGGCCGCCGTCGCCGCCGTCCGGCCCGCCGAACGGAACGAATTTCTCGCGGCGCATCGACGCGCTGCCATCGCCTCCGTCGCCGGCGATGACTTCGATTCGTGCTTCGTCAATGAACTTCATTCGTCACTCCGACCAGTATTTCCGCTATTGTGCCGCGCGCCGGCGCGCTTGAACAATCTGCCGTTCGGCCGATTGCCCGCCAGTGTCGCGACAGCCGTCGGCGCGCACATGCGCCCGGCGGCCAAATAAAAAAAGGCCCCGCGAAGACTGCGGGGCCTTTCGGCTACGAAGCCCGTGGGTGCCTGAACTTAGGCAGCCGCCGGGACAACGATGACCAGATGCTTCTTGTCCGCGCCCTTGGTCGCGAACTTGACGTGACCGTCGACCAGCGCGAACAGGGTGTGATCCTTGCCCATGCCGACGTTCTCGCCAGCGTGCATGCGCGTACCGCGCTGACGCACGATGATGCCGCCAGCGTTGATCGCCTGGCCGCCGTACACTTTCACGCCGAGACGTTTCGACTCGGAGTCGCGGCCGTTCCGGGAAGAGCCGCCTGCCTTTTTGTGTGCCATCTGATTGCTCCTTTACCGAGGCGCTTACGCGTTGATCGCGTCGATGCGCAGCTCAGTGTAGTTCTGGCGGTGGCCGCCGTGCTTTTGGTAGTGCTTCCGGCGACGCATCTTGAAGATGGTGACCTTGGCATGACGACCGTGCGACACAACGGTGGCCTTGACGGAAGCCCCACTGACCAGCGGCGTACCGAACTTAATCGATTCGCCTTCGCCCACTGCGAGAACCTGGTCGAGCGTGATTTCAGCGTCAATGTCAGCCGGTATCTGTTCTACTTTGAGTTTTTCGCCAACGGCAACCTTGTACTGCTTGCCGCCGGTTTTTATGACCGCGTACATTGAGAACCTCACTCTGGATCCAATTTTTCCGCACACCACGCGCGGAAAACACGTGATTATACATGGGCTTAGCACCCAAGTCAAAGCCGATCCACGATTGCCGCCCGCAAGCCCTGGCCGGACGGCCAAAATCACCGGGCAGACACGTCCGACAGACCGGCATATCGCGGATTCGACTTATAATCCGCGGCATCACCCATTTCGATCATCATGTCGTCGTCCACCGCCTCCCCCACCCTCAGCGCCGCCCACCTGCTCGCCCCGATCGCCAGCGACATGGAGCAGGTGAATCGCGTTATCCGGCAAAGCCTCGCGTCCGACGTGCTGCTGATCAACCAGATCGCCGAGTACATCATCGGCGCGGGCGGCAAGCGGCTGCGTCCGGCCCTGCTGCTGCTCGTCGCCGGCGCGCTCGGCGAGACGTCGCACCAGCGGCACGTGCTGGCCGCCGTCGTCGAGTTCATCCACACGGCCACGCTGCTGCATGACGACGTCGTCGACGAATCCGAACTGCGGCGCGGCCGCCAGACGGCCAACGCGCTGTTCGGCAACGCGGCGAGCGTGCTGGTCGGCGACTACCTCTATTCGCGTTCGTTCGAGATGATGGTCGGCGTCGGCAAGATGCGCGTGATGGAAATCCTGTCGGAAGCGACGACGATCATTTCCGAAGGCGAAGTGCTGCAGCTCCTGAACATGCACGACGCGGACGTCGACGAGACGCGCTACATGCAGGTGATCCGCTACAAGACGGCGAAGCTGTTCGAGGCATCGGCCCGCCTGGGCGCGGTGCTCGCCGGCGCCGATGCGCCGACCGAAGCCGCCGCCGCCGAATACGGCCGCCGGATCGGCACCGCATTCCAGATCATGGACGACTGGCTCGACTACGCGGGCACGGCCGAAGCGATGGGCAAGAATGCCGGCGACGACCTGCGCGAAGGCAAGCCGACACTGCCGCTCATCTATCTGATCGAACGCGGCACGCCCGAGCAGTCGGCGCTCGCCCGCGAGGCGATCGAACAAGGCGGCACCGATCGCTTCGACACGATCTTCGACGCGATCACGCGTTCGGGCGCGCTCGACCATACGCTCGAATGCGCGCGCCAGGAAGCACAGGCCGCTGCGGCCGCGATCGCCGCGTTCCCGGATTCGATCTACAAGGAAAGCCTGCTCGCGCTGTGCTCGTACTCGACGTCGCGACAGTCGTAAGCGCGCGGCGACCGCGACGCGAACCGCTTTTCGAAAAATTTCTTCATCAAGGTATTCCCTTTTCGAAAAAACATCGTTATAGTTACGTTCTTGCTTGTGACGACGCAGCGATCTGAACGAAAGCGGCGAAGTCGGAAGAGCAAAAAATCGGGGTGTAGCTTAGCCTGGTAGAGCGCTACGTTCGGGACGTAGAGGCCGGAGGTTCGAATCCTCTCACCCCGACCAGATTTTGAAAAAACCGTGCACCGCGTGCACGGTTTTTTTTTGCCTTCTTCTGCCTGGTCTCGCGAGCGCGCGTGTCGCGCACGACACATCCCGGCCGCCGGCCTCTGCTATATTCCCTCCATCCCTGTCCTTCACTGCCCTTCTGACGCGTGGACCAAATTCCCTTATGGGCGCAAATCGGCGCCGTCTTCCTGCTTCTCCTCTGCTCCAGCTTCTTTTCCATTTCCGAGACCGCGATGATGGCGCTCAACCGCCATCGGCTGAAGCATCTCGCCGGCCAGGGCGTGCTCGGCGCGAAAACCACGCAGGGTCTCCTCACGCGCACCGACCTGCTGCTCAGCGTGATCCTGATCGGCAACAACCTGTTCAACACGATCATCCCGGTCCTGACGACGTCGCTCGCGCTGCACACGTTCGGCCGTAACAACCTGGCGCTGTCGATCGCGACCGGCATCGTCGCGTTCCTGATCATCGTGTTCGCGGAAATCGCGCCGAAGATCGTCGGCGCGACGTTTCCCGAACGCATCGCGCTGCCCGCCAGTCTGGTGATCGCGCCGCTGATGCGCGTGTTCAAGCCGGTCGTCTGGTTCGTCAATGAATTGGCGAACGGCGTGCTCTGGATGCTGCGCATCAATACGAAGAAGGGCCGCGACCAGCGGATGTCCGCCGACGAGTTGCGCGCGATCGTGCTCGAGTCGAGCAGCTTCATGCCGACCAAGCACCGCAGCATCCTGCTCAACCTGTTCGACCTCGAGAACATCACGGTCGACGACGTGATGGTGCCGCGCCGCCAGATCGAGTCGCTCAACTTCTACGCGCCGCTCGACGACATCCTGCATCAGCTCGAGACCTGCTATCACAACCGCCTCGTCGTCTACGAAGGCGACATCGACAAGGTGCTCGGCGTGCTGCACGTCCGCAAGACGCTCACCGCACTGCACAACCAGGATTTCGACCGCGAAACGTTGCGCACGCTGCTCGCCGAGCCGTACTACGTGCCGTCGGGCACGCCGGTCGTCCAGCAGCTCCAGTATTTCCAGGAAAGCCGCCAGCGGACCGCGCTCGTCGTCAACGAGTACGGCGAACTCGAGGGGCTCGTCACGCCCGAGGACATCATCGAGGAACTGATCGGCGAATTCACGACGTCTATGCCGCGCGGCGAACGCGCGGGCGGCTGGAACGAGAACGGCGAATGCATCGTCGCCGCCAGCATGCCGCTGCGCGAACTGAACCGCTGGCTGCACCTGCAACTGCCGACCGACGGGCCGAAGACGCTCAACGGCCTGATCCTCGAAATCCTCGAGGAAATCCCCGAAGGCGACGTGTGCCTGAAGATCCGCGACGTGATGCTCGAGGTCATGCGCAGCGACGACCAGGCCGTGCGCACCGTCAAGCTCTTCAAGCCGCGCAGCACGCGCGCACGCGGCGCGCGCTAGCCGAACGGCCGACTGTCGACGCCGCGCACGATACGCGACCATTTGCCGGTCACGATCAACAGGCGGCCGAGCGCCGGCTCACATGCACTTCCCACTTCCCGGGGCGCCGCTGCACACGCAGCGGCCGCCTGTCTCCACCGACGCATCGTCCGCCGAAACACCGCGGTCGCTCGATGCGGCGCAACTCGACGACTCGCCCGCCGTCCGGCTGCTGACCGACACACTGCACGCCGCCCGCGTGCGCGACGCGTCCGACATCCACGTCGAACCGTTCGAAGCAGGCTGGCGCATCCGGCTGCGTATCGATGGCGTCCTGCATGAACACGCGCGGCCGCCCGCTCATCTGCGCGATGCGCTCGTGACGCGGATCAAGGTGCTCGCTCGCATGGACATCGCCGAGCGCCGGCTTCCGCAGGACGGCCGGCTGCGCATCGCGGTCGACGGCGGCACGCGCGGCGACTACCGGGTCAGCTCGCTGCCCACGCTGTTCGGCGAGAAGCTCGTGTTGCGCCGCCTCGAAACGCTGCCGCCCGACCTCACGCTCGCGCGTCTCGGCTTCGACGCACGGCAGGCCGCGGCGATGGAAGCCGCGATACGCGCGCCGCACGGTCTCGTGCTCGTCACCGGGCCGACCGGCAGCGGCAAGACGCTGTCGCTCTACTGCGCGCTGCAGATGCTCGACCGCGATGCGCACAATGTGTGCACGGTCGAGGATCCGGCCGAGATCCAGCTCGACGGCATCAACCAGGTCGGCGTCGCCGAAAAAGCCGGGCTGACGTTCGCCACTGCGCTGCGCGCGCTGCTGCGTCAGGACCCGGACGTCATCATGGTCGGCGAGATTCGCGATGCGGAGACGGCCGACGTCGCGATCAAGGCCGCACAGACCGGGCACCTCGTGCTGTCCACGCTGCATACGAACGACGCGCCGGCAGCCGTCGCGCGACTGCTCGACATCGGGGTCACGCCATACAACCTCGCCGCCGCGTTGCGCCTCGTCACCGCGCAACGCCTCGTGCGGCGCCTGTGCCCCACCTGCCGCGTGCGTTCGGACGCGTCGGTGCGCGCGCTGCGCGAAGCAGGCTGCAATCCGGCAGCACTGGAATCCGGGTGGCGCCCGTTCGTCGCGCGCGGCTGTGCCGCCTGTCACGGCATCGGTTATCGAGGCCGCATCGGCCTGCATCAGACGATGCCGGTTTCACCGGAGATGGCGGAACGCATCGTCGCGCGCGCAAGCGTCGGTGCGCTCGCGCAATGCGCGGCAGCCGAGGGCGTACGCAGTCTGCGCGACGCGGCACTCGCGCACGTTCGCGACGGTACGACGAGCGTCGCGGAAGCGCTGGCCGCGACGCCCGACGCGTGATCGCAATGCCTGCACCGCCGCACGAGACGCGTTTCGGGTGGCGTGGCCGTCGTCGCGACGGCACGCGATGCCGCGGGAACGTCATCGCCTTCGATGCCGCCGCCGCACGTGCGACGCTCACGCGCGACGGTGTCACGGTGCTGTCGCTCGATGTCCGCGGCACGGCCCGGCCGCCGTCGGCCGGCGCGCGGGAGGTCACGCGCTTCACGCGTCAGCTCGCGAGCCTGCTGCAGGCCGGACTGCCGCTCGCACCGTCGCTCGAGATGCTCGCGCGCACCCGCACGCGTGACGGGCTGCCGCGCATCGCCGCCGGCCTCGCACGCGAGATCGTCGGCGGGCAACGCTTCGCCGCCGCGCTCGCACGCTACCCGTCCCAGTTCGGCACGCTGTATCGCCAGTTGATCGAGGTAGGCGAAGCATCGGGCGCGCTCGGCACCGTACTGACCCGCGTCGCGGAACACCGCGAACGCGCCGACGCGCAATGGCGCAAGCTGCGTGCCGCGCTCGCCTACCCGGTCGCCGTCATCGTGTTCGCGCTCGCGATCTCGGCCGCGCTGATGGTGTGGGTCGTGCCGACGTTCCGGCAGATCTTCGACGGCTTCGGCGCGGCCTTGCCGGCGCCGACCCGAGCCCTGCTCGCCCTCTCGTCCGCGACCTCGGCCTGGGGCGGCACGTTCGTCGCCGGGGCAGCGGTGGCGGGGCTCGCCGCACGTCACGCGCTGCGGCGCTCGCCATCGCTGCGCTACACGGCCGCGCGGCACGTGCTGGATGCGCCGCTCGTCAGCGGCGCGCTCACGCGGTTCGCGACCGCGCGCTGGTGCCGCTCGCTCGCAACGCTGCTCGGTGCGGGCGTCCCGCTCGCCGATGCATTCGCCACGCTCGAACGCACCGCCGGGCATCCGGTGTTCGAGCAGGCCACCGCGCAGATCGCGACGCGCGTGCTGCGCGGCGCGCGTCTCGCCGATGCGATGCACGCGGCGGGCTGCTTCCCGGACGACGTCGTGCAGCCGATCGCCGTCGCCGAGGAAACCGGCGCACTCGACACGATGCTCGCCGATATCGCCGCGCTATGCGAGCGTCAGCTCGACGCACGCCTCGATGCGCTCGCCGCGCTCGGCGAGCCGCTGATCGTGATCGTCCTGGGTGCGCTCGTCGGCGGCCTCGTGATCGCGATGTATCTGCCCATCCTTCAGCTGGGCAACGTGGTGTAGCATCGCAACCGATTCTGTCGCCTTTCAAGCCCGAACCCGAGCCCCATGACGCCCGCGCCCCTGACCGCCGTTTTCGACTCGCCCGACAGCACGTTGCACGCGCTGGCGATGCTGCCGCTCGCGGTGCAGTATGCGTTCGCCGTCGTGCTCGGCCTGTGCGTCGGCAGCTTCGTGAACGTCGTCGTGCACCGGGTCCCGGTGATGATGCAGCGCGCGTGGCAGGCCGAAATCGCGGAAGCAACCGGCAGCGCAAGCTCGCCGCCGGACGACGGCTATCCGCCGCACTACGATCTGTGGCGCCCGCGCAGCGCCTGTCCGCATTGCGGTCACGTGCTGCGCGCGTGGGAAAACATCCCGCTCGTCAGCTACCTGCTGTTGCGCGGGCGCTGCCGTCAGTGCGGCCATGCGATCGGCGTGCGCTATCCGCTCGTCGAGCTCGCCGGTGCGCTGCTCGCCGCCGGTTCGCTCGCCGCGTTCGGCCCCACCGTTGCCGCACTCGCCGCGTTCGGACTGTGCGCCGCGCTGCTGGCGATGAGCGCGATCGATATCCAGACCGGCTACCTGCCCGATTCGATGACGCTGCCTCTGCTGTGGGCCGGGCTCGCACTGAATCTCGGCGGCACGTTCACGTCGCTGCGTTCGGCCGTGGTCGGCGCGATGGCCGGCTACCTGTTCCTGTGGTCGGTCTACTGGTTGTTCAAGTGGCTGCGCGGCATCGAGGGCATCGGCTTCGGCGACCTGAAGTTGCTCGCCGCGCTCGGCGCGTGGATGGGCTGGGCCGCGCTGCCGCAGGTCGTGCTGTTCGCCGCGGTGACGGGTGCGCTCGTCGGGCTCGTCGCGACCTGGCGCGGGCGCATGCGCTTCGAGGAGCCGATTCCGTTCGGCCCGTTCCTCGCGGCAGGCGGCGTCGCCACGCTGTTTTTCGGTACCCCTTTCTATTCGGCGCTCGGCGGCTGACATGACACGCTGCCAACGTCCGCCATGTTCGCTGCGTCGCGGGGAGGCGCTTCGCTTCCGCGCGGCGGCCCGGCGGAGGCTCACATGTTTGCAATAGGACTGACCGGCGGCATCGGCAGCGGCAAGACGACCGTCGCCGACCTGTTCGCCGCACGCGGTGCATCGCTCGTCGACACCGACCTGATCGCGCACCGCATCACCGCACCGGCCGGTCTCGCGATGCCCGCGATCGAACACGCATTCGGACCGGACTTCGTCGCGGCCGACGGCTCGCTCGATCGCGCGAAGATGCGCGCACTCATTTTCAGCGACGACGACGCACGCCGGCGCCTCGAGGCGATCACGCATCCGCTGATCCGCGCCGAAACCGATCGCGAAGCCCGCGCAGCGCAGGGCCCTTACGTGATCTTCGTCGTGCCGCTGCTCGTGGAGTCAGGTAACTGGAAGGCGCGCAGCGATCGTGTGCTCGTGGTCGACTGTCCGGTCGAAACGCAGATCGCACGTGTGATGCGACGCAATGATTTCACGCGCGAACAGGTCGAAGCGATCATCGCGAGACAGGCAACGCGCGAAGCGCGTCTCGCAGCGGCCGACGACGTGATCGTCAACGACGCGACGACACCCGATGCGCTCGCCGCGCAGGTCGATGCACTGCACCAACGCTATCTCGCGTTCGCGGCTGCCGCGCACTGATCGCGGCGTGCGATCGTGATGGTGTACGAAATTGGTGCGTTGCTAGGGTAGACAGTGAGCATTAGAATGTCCTGCATTGTTTCAATCCCTACCCTAGAGGCGAGCGCGCTTGATTCTTTACGAGTATCCGTTCAACGAGCGAATTCGCACGCTGTTGCGCCTCGAAGACCTGTTCGAGCGCTTCGCGTTCTTTTTGGCTCAGGAGGACCCGCGTGAGCATCACGTCGCGCTGACGACGCTGTTCGAAATCGCCGAGGTCACGGGCCGCGCGGACCTGAAATCGGATCTGATGAAAGAGCTCGAACGTCAACGCCAGACGCTCGCCCCCTTTCGCGGCAATCCGGGCATCGAACAGAATGCGCTCGAGTCCGTGCTCGGTGAAATCGAGCAGACGCTCGCCAATCTTGCGCAGATGCAGGGCAAGACCGGGCAGCATCTGGTCGACAACGAGTGGCTCGCCAGCATCCGCAGCCGCGCGGTGATTCCCGGCGGCACGTGCAAGTTCGACCTGCCGTCGTACTACGCGTGGCAGCAATGGCCCGCGGAACAGCGGCGCCAGGACATCGCGAAATGGATCCTGCCGCTGCTGCCGCTGCGCGATGCCGCGGCGATCGTGCTGCGGCTCGCTCGCGAATCGGGCCAGGCGTCGAAGGTGATGGCGATGCAGGGCAGCTACCAGCAGATGCTGTCGGGGCGCACCTATCAGCTGATGCAGGTGCGCGTGCCGCCGGAGCTGCGCGTGATTCCCGAAGCGAGCGCCAACAAATACATGTTGTGGGTACGGTTCACCATGCAGGACGGCGACGTGCGGCCGCGCGCGGTGGACATCGACGTGCCGTTCCATCTGACACTGTGCAATCTGTAACGGCCGTGTGCCGGTTCGACGCTTTCGTATGACTACCGTTGTGAAATGTCCTTCGTGCGGCGCAGAAGTGCGCTGGACGCCTGAAAACAAGTTCCGTCCCTTCTGTTCGGCCCGCTGCAAGCAGCTCGACCTCGGCGCATGGGCCGCGGAAAAGTACCGGATCGGCGGATCCTCCGACGAGGGTCCGTCTTCGGAGGAAGACGGCACCGACGGCCGCCGCGACAGCTGAGCGGCGCACGGCACCGCCCATGGGCGGATACGGCCCGCCTTTCAGGCGAGCCGTCACGGCGTCATTGCGACGCCGCTTCCTTCTCGAGCAGTTCCAGCACCGGCAGCGCCGCCGGCAACAGCGGCGCGACCTCGACCGGCAGTTGCTGCCATACGAACGCCTGCCCTTCCTTGCTGTGCGGCTCGCCCGTCCAGCCCGTCACCTTGCAGAAATAGAGCCGCACGTACGCGTGCGGATAATCGTGTTCGAGCGTATGCCAGCGGTGGCTGGCCGTGACTTCGATGCCGAGCTCCTCGTGCAGCTCACGCGCCAGCGCGTCCTCGACGCTCTCCCCGGCCTCCAGCTTGCCGCCCGGAAACTCCCAATAGCCTTCATACGGCTTGCCCTGCAGCCGCTGCGCGAGCAGGTAGCGACCGTCTGGCTGCACCATCACGCCGACCGCGACCTCCGTCACCTTCCGGCCGTCGGGCGCGCGCACGGCGCTCGTTACGGAATCCGTGCTCATGCCTGCTCCTTGCGGCCCGACCAGTCGCGCGCGAACTGCCATGCGACACGCCCCGAACGCGAACCGCGCTCGAGCGCCCAGACGAGCGCATCGCCGCGTGCCGTCTCGATCTCGGCGTCCGCGCAACCGAAATGGCGCAGCCAGTGCGCGACGATGTCGAGGTAGTCGTCCTGCTTGAACGGGTAGAAGCTGACCCACAGGCCGAAGCGCTCCGACAGCGAGATCTTTTCCTCGACGACTTCGCCGGGGTGGATCTCGCCGTCCGGCAGATGCTTGTACGACTCGTTGTCGCTCATGTACTCGGGCAGCAGATGGCGGCGATTCGACGTCGCGTAGATCAGCACGTTGTCGGACTGCGCGGCGATCGAGCCGTCGAGCGCGACCTTCAGCGCCTTGTAGCCCGATTCGCCGTCCTCGAACGACAGGTCGTCGCAGAACACGATGAACCGCTCCGGACGCTGCGAGATCACCTCGACGATGTCGCCGAGATCGTGAAGATCGTCCTTGTCGACTTCGATCAGGCGCAGCCCGTCCTTCGCATAGGCGTTCAGGCACGCCTTGATCAGCGACGACTTGCCGGTGCCGCGGGCACCGGTCAGCAGCACGTTGTTCGCCGGCTTGCACTGCACGAACTGTCGCGTGTTCTGCTCGATCAGCCCTTTCTGCCGATCGATGTTGTGCAGGTCGTCGAGCGTGATCGTCGACGCTGCCGGCACCGGCTGCAGATAGCCGCGCCCCTGGCGCTTGCGCCAGCGAAACGCGGTGGCGGCGTTCCAGTCGACGGCCGCCGGCGCCGGGGGCAGCATCCCCTCGAGGCGGCCGAGCAGCGCTTCCGCGCGCGTCAGAAACTGTTCGAGCTTGTCCATGTCGTTCGAGCGCTCCCGGATCAGGAGCGGTAGTCCGCGTTGATGCTCACGTAATCGTGCGACAGGTCGCACGTCCAGACCGTTGCTTGCGCGTCGCCGCGGCCAAGCAGCACGCGAATCGTGATTTCGCTCTGCTTCATCACGCGCTGGCCGTCCTCTTCCTGATAAGCCGGGTTACGGCCGCCGGCCTTCGCGACGAGCACGTCGTCGAGATAGAGATCGATCTTGCCGACGTCGAGATCCGTGACGCCCGCGTAGCCGATCGCCGCGAGAATCCGGCCCAGGTTGGGGTCGGATGCATAGAAGGCCGTCTTCACCAGCGGCGAATGCCCGATCGCATACGCGATCTGGCGGCACTCGGCGACGCTCTTGCCGCCCTCGACCTGCACCGTCATGAATTTCGTCGCGCCTTCGCCGTCGCGCACGATCAGCTGCGACAACTGCTGGGCAACCTGCGTCACTGCATCCCGCAGCGCCGCATAAGCCGGCGAGTCGGTCGACGTGATCGCGGGCAGCGTGCTCTTGCCCGACGCGATCAGGATGAACGAGTCGTTCGTCGACGTGTCGCCGTCGATCGTGATGCAATTGAACGAGCGGTCGGCCACTTCCTTCACGAGCGTGTCGAGTACCGGCTGCGCGACATTCGCATCGAACGCGAGGAAGCCGAGCATCGTCGCCATGTTCGGCTTGATCATGCCCGCGCCCTTGCTGATGCCCGTCAGCGTGACCGTATGGCCGTCGATCGTCACCTGGCGCGACGCGGCCTTCGGCAGCGTGTCGGTCGTCATGATCGCCTGCGCGGCGTCGTACCAGTTCGCGGCCTTGCGGTTCGCGAGCGCGGCCGGCAGCCCGGCCTTCAGGCGGTCGATCGGCAGCGGCTCGAGAATCACGCCGGTCGAGAACGGCAGCACCTGGGCGGCGTCGAGGCCCGCGAGACGCGCGAGTTCCGCGCAGGTTTCGCGGGTGTTCGCGAGGCCCGGCTCGCCGGTGCCCGCATTCGCGTTGCCCGTGTTCACGACGAGCGCGCGGATGCCCGCGCCGCCCGCGCGCACCTTCGCGAGATGCTCGCGGCACACGATCACGGGCGCGGCGCAGAAGCGGTTCTCGGTGAATACGCCGGCGACCGTCGCCCCTTCGTCGACGGAGATGACCAGCACGTCCTTGCGATTCGGCTTGCGGATGTTCGCTTCCGCCCAGCCGAGCGTGACGCCGGCGACGGGATGGAGTTGGGCGGGATCGATCGACGGAAAATTGACAGCCATGGGGCACACCTGCCGGATGGAAAATGCCGGCACGCGCCGGCATCGATTGGAAGAACCGGCGGCCGCACGCGCGGGCCGCCGCAACTCACGTCACTGACTCGAAGCTGCGAACGAAGCGGCACGCGGATGCGCGCCGCCGCCGATCATGACAGCTTCCCGTGACATTGCTTGTACTTCTTGCCGCTGCCGCACGGGCACGGGTCGTTGCGGCCGACCTTCGGCATCTCGCCGCCGGGGCCGCTGTGGGTCATCGCACTGCCGACCATGTCGGCCGTCGCCGTGGCCGCGGTGGCGGCCGCGACGTTCGCGACCGGCGCGCCGGATTCCGCGTAGTCGGCGTGCTGAAACTCGACGTTTTCGAGATGACCGCCGCGCTCCTCGATCTGCTCGGCGGCTTCCTCGAGCTGCTCAGGCGACTGGATCTGCACGTTCATCACGATGCGCGTGACTTCCTGCTTGATCGCGTCGAGCATCGCGGCGAACAGCTCGAACGCTTCGCGCTTGTATTCCTGCTTCGGGTTCTTCTGCGCATAGCCGCGCAGGTGGATGCCCTGGCGCAGGTGGTCGAGCGCCGCGAGGTGCTCGCGCCACAGCCGGTCGACCGTCTGCAGCATCACCGAACGCTCGAACGCGCTGAACGATTCGCGGCCGACCAGCGCGACCTTCGCCTCGTACTGCTCGTCGGCGGCGGTCGTCACGGCTTCGAGAATCTCCTCGGCCGTGATCGACGACGACTCGTTCACCATTTCCTGGATCGCGAGGTCGAGCTGCCAGTCGTTGCGCAGCGCTTCCTCGAGCTCGGGCACGTCCCACTGTTCCTCGATGCTGCCTTCCGGCACGAACTGGCGGACGACTTCGGTGATCACGCCGTGACGCATCGCCGAGATCGTCTCGGTGATGTCGTGCGCTTCGAGCAATTCATTGCGCTGCTGGTAGATCACCTTGCGCTGGTCGTTCGACACGTCGTCGTATTCGAGCAGCTGCTTGCGGATGTCGAAGTTGCGCGCTTCGACCTTGCGCTGCGCCGATTCGATCGAACGCGTGACGATGCCGGCCTCGATCGCCTCGCCTTCCGGCATCTTCAGGCGATCCATGATCGAGCGCACGCGGTCGCCCGCGAAGATGCGCAGCAGCGGATCGTCGAGCGACAGGTAGAAGCGCGACGAGCCCGGATCGCCCTGGCGGCCCGCACGGCCGCGCAGCTGGTTGTCGATCCGGCGCGATTCATGGCGCTCGGTGCCGATGATGTGCAGGCCGCCCGCGGCCTTCACCTGCTCGTGCAGCGTTTCCCACTCGTCGTGCAACTGCTTGATGCGGCGCGCCTTTTCGTCGGCCGGGATCGCTTCGTCGGCTTCGATGAACGCGGCCTGCTTCTCGGCGTTGCCGCCGAGCACGATGTCGGTCCCGCGACCGGCCATGTTGGTCGCGATCGTGATGCGCTTCGGACGGCCGGCTTCCGCGACGATCGCCGCTTCGCGCTCGTGCTGCTTCGCGTTCAGCACCTCGTGCGGCAGCCCGGCCTGCTTCAGCAGGTGCGACAGCAGTTCCGAGTTCTCGATCGACGTCGTGCCGACCAGCACCGGCTGACCGCGCTCGTAGCACTCGCGAATGTCGCGGATCACCGCGTCGTAGCGCTCCTTGGCCGTCTTGTAGATCTGGTCCTGCTTGTCGATCCGCTTCGGCGGACGGTTGGTCGGGATCACGACCGTCTCGAGGCCGTAGATCTCGTTGAATTCGTACGCTTCGGTGTCCGCCGTACCCGTCATGCCCGCGAGCTTCGCGTACATCCGGAAGTAGTTCTGGAACGTGATCGAGGCGAGCGTCTGGTTCTCGCTCTGGATCTTCACGTGCTCCTTCGCCTCGACCGCCTGGTGCAGGCCGTCGGACCAGCGGCGGCCCGCCATCAGGCGGCCCGTGAATTCGTCGACGATCACCACTTCGCCGTTCTGCACGACGTAGTGCTGATCCTTGTGGAACAGCGTGTGGGCGCGCAGCGCCGCGTACACGTGGTGCATCAGCGTGATGTTCTGCGGTGCGTACAGGCTCTCGCCCTCGCCGATCAGGCCCCACTCGGCGAGCAGCCGCTCGGCCTTCTCGTGGCCCGACTCCGTCAGGAACACCTGGCGCGACTTCTCGTCGAGCGTGTAGTCGCCCGGCTTCTCGACGCCCGTGCCATCGGCCTTCTCCTCGCCGATCTGGCGCTCGAGCAGCGGCGGCAGCGCGTTCATCCGCACGTACAGCTCGGTGTGGTCTTCCGCCTGGCCCGAAATGATCAGCGGCGTACGCGCCTCGTCGATCAGGATCGAGTCCACTTCGTCGACGACCGCGAAGTTCAGGGCCCGCTGCACGCGCGCGTCGGTCTCGTAGACCATGTTGTCGCGCAGGTAGTCGAAGCCGAACTCGTTGTTCGTGCCGTAGGTGATGTCCGACGCGTAGGCCTGCTGCTTCTGGTCGTGCTCCATGCCGGACAGGTTGATGCCGACCGACAGACCGAGGAAGTTGTAGAGGCGCGCCATCCATTCGGCGTCGCGCTGCGCGAGGTAGTCGTTGACCGTCACCACGTGCACGCCACGGCCGGCCAGCGCATTCAGGTACACGGGCAGCGTCGCGACGAGCGTCTTGCCTTCGCCGGTGCGCATTTCCGCGATCTTGCCGTAGTGGAGCACCATGCCGCCGATCAGCTGCACGTCGAAATGGCGCATCTTCAGCACGCGGCGGCTCGCCTCCCGGCAGACCGCGAACGCCTCGGGCAGCAGCTTGTCGAGCGACTCGCCGCCCGCGATCCGCTGGCGGAACTCATCCGTCTTGCCGCGCAACTGGTCGTCCGTCAGCTTCTCGATCTGCGTTTCGAGCGCATTGATCGTCGCGACGGTCTTTTGGTATTGCTTGACGAGCCGCTGGTTGCGGCTGCCAAAAATTTTCTGGAGAAAACCGGTTGTCATCGGATCGGATCCTGCGTCGCAGCACCGGCGCCCGGCGCGTGTTGCGCGCCCCGACGCCCGAGCCTCGGCGGCTTAGCGAATTAGTGGAATCAAACGAGGAATTTTAGCACGCGAGGAAGCATGCGCCGGTGTCCCGGCCCGACCCACGCCGCACGCCGAACCCGTGCAGGCAACCGGGCGCACGGCCCGAAAGCCGCCCGTGCGGGAGCCGGCGCGGGTACAATCGGCGTCAACGTCCGCGCCCGTGCGCGCCCGAAGAATGCCTCGATGAACCGATTTTCCAAGCGTTTCGGCCCGCTCCCCGCGTATCGCCCGCAACCCGTGTCCGAAGTGCTCAACCGCACCGACGCGTTCGCGGCGCTGCGCGCCGGCGTCGAACAGGTCGCGTCGCTGCAGCGCGACCTCGCCGCGCTCCTGCCCGACTATCTTGCGAGTCATGTCGAACCGGGCTCCATCAAGGACGGCACCCTGACCCTCTTTGCCGCGCACAATGCGCTCGCGGCCCGCTTGCGGCAAGTCGAGCCGCGCCTGCTCGCCGATCTCCAGAAGCGCGGCTGGCCGGTCTCGGCGCTGCGCGTTCGCGTGCGTCCGAAGGACGCGCCGGAACCGCCGCACGTGAAGCAGGCGCGCATGACGACCGTCGGCGCCGCCGCGTTGCGCGAGCTCGCCGATCACCTCGAGCCATCGCCGCTGCAGGCCGCGCTCGCGCGGATGGCCGCGCGGCACGGTGCGAAGTCGTCGCGCTGAACGCGCACCGCCACCGCCCGTGCGGGCCGGCCGCCCAATAAAAAAGCGACCCGAGGGTCGCTTTTTTTATCGCGGGGCGCCGGACGCCGATCAGGCGAAGGCCGTCTGCGCGTCGAACGCGAAGCCCTTCGGCGCAGCCTGCGGATCGTCGAACGTGACGATCTCGTACGCGTCTTCGTGCGCGAGCAGTTCGCGCAGCAGCGCGTTGTTCAGCCCGTGCCCCGACTTGTACGCGGTGTACGACGCGAGCAGCGGATGGCCGACCACGTACAGGTCGCCGATCGCATCGAGCATCTTGTGCTTCACGAACTCGTCGTCGTAACGCAGCCCGTCGTTGTTCAGGATCCGGTACTCGTCGAGCACGATCGCGTTGTCCATGCTGCCGCCGCGCGCAAGACCCAGCTCGCGCATCATTTCGACTTCATGGGCAAAACCGAACGTGCGCGCACGCGCGATCTCGCGCACGTACGACGTATTCGCGAAATCGACCTCGAGCTCCTGGCCGGTCTTGTCGACGGCCGGGTGACGAAAGTCGATCGTGAACTTCAGCTTGAAGCCGAAATACGGATCGAGACGCGCGAACTTGTCGCCGTCGCGGATTTCGACCGGCTTCTTCACCTTGATGAAGCGCTTCGGCGCGTTCTGCTCCTCGATGCCCGCGGACTGGATCAGGAACACGAAGGACGCGGCGCTGCCGTCCATGATCGGGATTTCCTCGGCCGTCACGTCGACATAGAGGTTGTCGATGCCGAGGCCGGCGCACGCCGACATCAGGTGCTCGACGGTCGACACGCGCGCTCCATCCTTCTGCAGCACCGACGCGAGCCGCGTGTCGCCGATCGACATCGCGGATGCCGGAATGTCGACAGGCGTGGGCAGGTCGACGCGCGAGAATACGATCCCCGTGCCCGGCGCGGCCGGGCGGAGCGTCAGTTCGACCTTGCGGCCCGAGTGGAGACCGATGCCCACGGTCTTCACGATCGATTTGATGGTGCGCTGCTTCAGCATGATGTTCTTCGTCTTGATTGAGAATATCAATCAGGAGTTATATTCGATAGGTGGGATTATAGCGTAATTCCCTATTCGACGCTGTTTGAAACTGCGTATCAATCTGTTTCGACTGGTTACCCGCGCCGATACGGGACGGGCCGATGCCCGGAACGGAGGCGTTTCCGGTCATCGGCCCGTGTTACAACTGCCCTGAGGCCGGTGAGCAGCGTTGCCGGCAGGCAACGGCGCACCGCACGATCAGGACTTCAACGTCGCGAGCACACTCGCCGCATCGCTCACTTCGAACTTGCCCGGCGCTTCGACGGCCAGCGTCTTGACCACACCGTCGTCGACCACCATCGCGTAGCGCAGGGAACGGATTCCCATGCCACGCGCGGACAAATCCTGCGTCAGCCCCAGCGCATGAGTGAAAGCAGCGCTGCCGTCCGCCATCATGCGCACCTTGCCCGCGGTGTGCAGATCACGTCCCCATGCGCCCATCACGAATGCGTCGTTGACGGACACGCACCAGAGCTCGTCGATGCCCGCCGAGCGCAGTTGCTCGGCGTGCTCGACATAGCCCGGCACATGCTGCGCCGAGCAGGTCGGCGTGAAAGCTCCCGGCAATCCGAAGATCACCACCCGCTTTCCCGCAGCCTGGTCGCGCACGCTGAAGGCATTCGGCCCCAGCGTGCAGCCTTCGCGCGCGTCGTCGATGAACTCGAACAGTTGCGCGTCGGGCAGCGCGTCGCCCACTTGAATCATGGCTGGTCCCTCATAGCGATACGGTTTTTCAGCGTGTTGCGGACAGCACGGCCCATCCCGCCTCGCTCGAGCGAAGAGGGCACGTTTCCCGGCCCGGCGTCGCATCCGACGCGGCCTGTTGTGGTCCGTGGCATCCGTCACGCCGGCGTTACCGCGGCAAACTTGCCGCGGCTTCGCCTGTGTGCGTCGTCAGTCAGCCTGCTTGCGCAGGAAAGCCGGGATGTCGTACGTGTCGACACCCTTCTCCTGCAGCGCCTGCACGTGCGATGCCGCGGTTTCGCGCGAGTTGCGCCACACCGCCGGCGTATCGAGCGCGCCGTAGTCGGCCGTGCTGACGTGCTGCGGCTGCGCATAGCCGTGCGAGACGTTCACCGGCTGGTTGTCGGTGCCGGTGCGCAGCAGCGTCATCGGAGCCGATTGCTGCTTCTTCGCCGCACGGCCCAGACCCGTCGCCACGACCGTCACGCGCAGCGCATCGCCCATCGCGTCGTCGTACACCGCACCGAAGATCACCGTGGCATCTTCCGCCGCGTAGCTCTTGATCGTGTTCATCACTTCGCGCGTTTCCGACAGGCGCAGCGAACGGCTCGACGTGATGTTGACCAGCACGCCGCGCGCGCCCGACAGATCGACGCCTTCGAGCAGCGGGCTCGCCACGGCCTGTTCCGCCGCGAGGCGTGCGCGATCGACGCCGGCGACCGTCGCCGTGCCCATCATCGCCTTGCCCTGCTCGCCCATCACCGTCTTCACGTCTTCGAAGTCGACGTTCACGAGGCCATCGACATTGATGATTTCGGCAATGCCCGCAACCGCGTTGTTCAACACGTCGTCCGCGCACTGGAAGCACTTGTCCATCTCGGCGTCATCGCCCATCACGTCGAACAGCTTGTCGTTCAGGACGACGATCAGCGAGTCGACGTGATCCTCCAGTTGCTGCGAGCCTGCTTCCGCGACGCGCATGCGCTTGCCGCCTTCGAATTCGAACGGCTTGCTGACGACACCCACCGTCAGGATGCCCATCTCCTTCGCGATCTGCGCGACCACCGGCGCCGCGCCCGTGCCCGTGCCGCCACCCATGCCGGCCGTGATGAACACCATGTGCGCGCCACGCAGTGCATCGGCAATGCGCTCGCGCGCCTCTTCCGCGGCCGCCTTGCCCATTTCCGGCTTCGCGCCGGCGCCGAGGCCCGTGTTGCCGAGCTGAATCACGGACGGTGCGCGCGCACGCGACAGCGCCTGTGCGTCGGTGTTCATCACGATGAAGTCGACGCCCTGCACGCCACGGTTGATCATGTGCTGAACGGCATTGCCGCCAGCGCCGCCAACGCCGACCACCTTGATGATGGTGCCGTTGGTTTCGGTTTCCAGCATTTCGAATTCCATTGTTGCCTCCGTCAAGAAAATAGAACTACTCGGCCGTTATTCGGCAGGAGATCGGGCAACCCCCTGTCGCGCGCCAGCCGCCGGCACCGGCGCGAATTTCGATTCGGTATGTCAAAAGTTGCTCAGGAACCATTCCTTCATCCGCGAGAAGATCTGCCCCGCGTTGCCGGACTGCACGGCGACCTTGCGGCCGCGCATGCGCTGCGCACTGCCTTCGACCAGCAGGCCCATCGCCGTCGAGTAGCGCGGGTTGCGCACCACGTCGGCGAGGCCGCCTGCGTATTCCGGCGCGCCGATGCGCACCGGCTTCAGGAAAATGTCTTCGCCGAGCTCGACCATGCCCGGCATCATCGAAGCCCCGCCGGTAATGACCACGCCGGAGCTCAGCAGTTCTTCGTAACCCGACTCGCGCACGACCTGCTGCACGAGCGAGAACAGTTCCTCGACGCGCGGCTCGATCACGGCGGCAAGCGCCTGGCGCGACAGCGTGCGCGGACCGCGTTCGCCGAGGCCCGGCACTTCGACCATCTCGTCCGGATCGGCGAGCGCCTGCTTCGCGATCCCGTAGCCGACCTTGATGTCTTCCGCGTCCGGCGTCGGCGTGCGCAGCGCCATCGCGATGTCGCTCGTGATCTGGTCGCCGGCGATCGGAATCACCGCGGTGTGGCGAATCGCGCCTTCGGCGAAGATCGCGATGTCGGTCGTGCCGCCGCCGACGTCGACCAGCACCACGCCGAGATCCTTCTCGTCTTCAGTCAGCACGGCCAGCGACGACGCGAGCGGTTGCAGGATCAGGTCGTTCACTTCCAGCCCGCAGCGGCGCACGCACTTGACGATGTTCTGCGCGGCGCTGACCGCACCGGTCACGATGTGCACCTTCACCTCGAGGCGGATCCCGCTCATGCCGATCGGCTCGCGCACGTCTTCCTGGCCGTCGATGATGAATTCCTGCGTGAGGATGTGCAGCACCTGCTGGTCGGTCGGGATGTTGATCGCCTTCGCGGTCTCGATCACGCGCGCGACGTCGGTCTGCGTGACTTCCTTGTCCTTGATCGCGACCATCCCGCTCGAGTTGAAGCTGCGGATGTGGCTGCCGGCGATCCCCGTGAACACGTTGGTGATCTTGCAGTCGGCCATCAGCTCGGCTTCCTCGAGCGCGCGCTGGATCGACTGCACGGTGGCCTCGATGTTGACCACCACGCCCTTCTTCAGACCTTTCGACTCGCTCTGGCCGAGGCCGATCACCTCGTAATGGCCTTCGCCCTTCAGCTCGGCGACGATGGCCACCACCTTCGACGTGCCGATGTCGAGGGAAACCAGCAGATCCTTGTAGTCTTTGCTCATAAAGTGCTCTTGCGTGTGATCTCTCGTTACTTCTTGCGCTTGTCAGTATCGGTCAGGAACCGCATGCCTGCCGCACGAATCGCGAATCCGTTCGGATAACGCAGGTCCGCGTACTCGATGTCGTTGCCCCAACGCTCCGTGACAGCCGGCCACGCGGCGACGAGGCGCTGGCTCCGGTCATGCAGCGACTCGCTGTTGCGTTCCTTGCCCAGCTCGACCTGCATGCCGTTCGACAGCTTCACCGTCCACGCGTAGCGCGCCGACAGCGTCACTTCTTCCGGCGCCGCCTTCAGCGGCGCAAACCAGTTCGCGAAGTCGTGATACCGCGTGACGACTTCCTTCGCACTGCCCTCCGGGCCGTCGAACGCGGGCAATTCCTGATCCAGTTCGCCCTGGTTCGCGGTGAACAGCTCGCCGTCGACGCTCACGAGCTGCGCACTGCCCCAGGTCCCGAGCGGTTTGTACTCCTCGAGCGTGACAGCCAGCGCATTCGGCCACACCCGGCGCACGCTCGCGTGGCGCACCCACGGCATCTGCTCGAACGCGGCCCGCGCCGCGTCGAGATCGACCGTGAAGAAATTGCCCTTCAGCCGGCCGACCACGCCCGCACGCACCGTCGGCGAGTTGATGTGCTCGGTGTCGCCATCGATCCGGATTTCGCGCAGCGCGAACGTCGGACGCTGGATCAGCCAGTAGCAGCCGGCCGCCGCCAACACGAGCAGCAACAGCGCGTACAGCGCGCTGGCGGCAAGGTTGAGTTGGCGAACGTTGTTCCACATACGTCGTTCCGTTCCTGCGTCAGTCGTTGAGCGTAAGCGACAGCACCTTCACGACCAGCTCCGAATAGCTGATGCCGATCGAGCGCGCGGCCTTCGGCGGCAGCGAGTGGTCGGTCATCCCGGGGGCCGTGTTCACTTCCAGGAAATACGCGTTGCCGGCGGCGTCGAGCATGAAGTCCGCCCGGCCCCAGTCGGTGCAGCCGAGCACGTCGAACGCGCGGCGCGCGATGCGCTTCAGTTCCGCTTCCTGTTCGGCGGGCAGCCCGCACGGAATCAGGTACTGCGTGTCGTCGGCGACATACTTCGCGTGGTAGTCGTAGAACTCGCCGGCCGGCACGATCTTGATCAGCGGCAGGTCGAGATCGCCGGCGATGCACGCGGTATATTCGCCGCCGCCTTCGATGCTCTTCTCGACGATCACGATCTTGTCGTGCGTCGCCGCTTCCGACAGTGCGGCGGGCAACGCGTCGGCCGTCTTCACCTTCAGCACCGCGACGCTCGAGCCTTCGCTCGCCGGCTTCACGAACAGCGGCAGGCCGAGCTTCGCGACGATGTCCGTCGCGCGCGCCGCGTAGTCGTCGCCGCGCATCACCGTCTCGAACGGCGGCGTCGGCACGCCCGTCTGCTGCCACACGAGCTTCGTGCGGAACTTGTCGAGGCCGAGCGCCGAGCCGAGCACGCCGCTGCCCGTGTAGCGGATCCCGTAGAAATCGAGTGCGCCCTGGATCTGGCCGTTCTCGCCGTAGCCGCCGTGCAGCGCGTTGAACGCGCGCACGAAGCCTTCGTCCTTCAGCGCCGACAGCGGCCGCTCGGCCGGGTCGAACGGATGCGCGTCGACGCCCGCGTCGCGCAGGCCCTGCAGCACGAGGCGGCCCGAGGTGAGCGACACCTCGCGCTCGGCGGATTCGCCGCCGAACAACACCGCCACCTTGCCGAAACGTTTCGGATCGATCCCGCTCATGTCATGCCTTCTGTTGAGTGTGTTGCACGAGCTTCGCCGGCACGCCGCCGATCGAACCCGCGCCCATCGTGATCACCACGTCGCCGTTCTGCGCGACCTTCGCCAATGCATCCGGCACGTCGTCGACCGTCGCGACGAACACCGGGTCAACCTTCCCCACCGCGCGCAGCGCACGCGACAGCGCGTCGCCGTTGGCCGTCGCGATCGCCGCTTCGCCCGCGGCATAGACTTCCGTCAGCACCAGCGCGTCGACCGTCGACAGCACGTTGACGAAATCGTCGAAGCAGTCGCGCGTGCGCGTGTAGCGGTGCGGCTGGAACGCCAGCACGAGGCGGCGGCCCGGGAACGCGCCGCGCGCGGCCGCGATCGTCGCGGCCATCTCGACCGGGTGGTGACCGTAGTCGTCGATCAGCGTGTACTGGCCGCCGTCCGCGCTCGGCACCTCGCCGTAGCGCTGGAAGCGCCGGCCGACGCCGTTGAATTCCGCGAGCGCCAGCTGGATCGCGTCGTCCGCCACGCCGAGATCGGTCGCGATCGCGATCGCCGCGAGCGCGTTCTGCACGTTGTGCAGGCCCGGCAGGTTCAGCACCACCGCGAGCGGCGCACGGCCTTCGCGGATCACCGTGAAGTGCATGCGGCCGTCGCGCGCGTCGATGTCTTCCGCGCGCACCTGCGCGTCCGGCGACAGCCCGTAGCGCACGACCGGCTTCGAGATGAACGGGATGATCTGCCGCACGTTCGGATCGTCGACGCACACCACCGCGCTGCCGTAGAACGGCAGGCGCTGCGTGAACTCGATGAACGCCTGCTTGAGCCGCGCGAAATCGTGGCCGTAAGTGTCCATGTGATCGGCGTCGATGTTCGTGATGACTTCGATCACCGGATACAGGTTCAGGAACGACGCGTCCGACTCGTCGGCCTCGGCGACGATGAAGTCGCCCGTGCCGAGCCGCGCGTTCGCGCCGGCGCTGATCAGCCGGCCGCCGATCACGAAGGTCGGGTCCAGCCCGCCTGCCGCGAGCACGCTCGCGACGAGGCTCGTCGTCGTGGTCTTGCCGTGCGTGCCGGCGATCGCGATGCCCTGCTTCAGGCGCATCAGTTCCGCGAGCATCACCGCGCGCTGCACGATCGGCACGCGCTGGCTACGCGCGGCCAGCACCTCGGGGTTGTCCGAGCGCACGGCCGTCGATACGACGACTGCGTTCGCGCCCTCGATGTTCGCCGCGTCGTGGCCGATCGCGATCCGCGCGCCGAGCGCCTCGAGACGATCGGTCACCGCGTTGCGCGACAGGTCGGAGCCGCTGACCTCGTAGCCGAGGTTGACGAGCACTTCGGCGATGCCGCTCATGCCCGCGCCGCCGATCCCGACGAAATGAATGTGTTTGACGATGTGTTTCATTGCAGTTTTTCCAGGTTCGCGCCGGCCGCCTTCGCGCAGACACGCGCGACTTCGTCGGTGGCCTCGGGCTTCGCCAGCGAGCGCGAACGCTCCGCCATGTCCGCGAGCGACACCCGCGACTGGCCGCGCAGCCAGTCGGCGAGCAGTTCCGCCGACAGGTCGCGTTGTTGCACCAGCACGGCCGCGCCCGCATCGGCGAGGAACGCGGCGTTGGTCGTCTGGTGGTCGTCGACCGCGTACGGGAACGGCACGAACAGCGCCGCCACGCCCACCGCCGCGATCTCCGACACCGTCATCGCGCCGGAACGGCAGATCACCAGATCCGCCGCCGCGTACGCGCTCGCCATGTCGTCGATGAACGGCACGAGCCGCACGTCTTCGCCGGCCGCGAAACCGGCCGCTTCGTAATTCGCCTTCAGCGCGTCGATGTGCTTCGCGCCGGCCTGGTGCACGACGCGCGGGCGCTCGTCCGGCGTCAGCAGCGCCAGCGCGCGCGGCACGACTTCGTTCAGCGCGGCCGCACCGAGGCTGCCGCCGACGACCAGCACGTTCAGCGGGCCGCTGCGCGACGCATAGCGTGCTTTGGGCGGTTCCGTGTGCGCAAGTTCCGCACGAATCGGGTTGCCCGTCCATTCCGCGTGCGGCAGCGCGCCGGGAAACGCGACGAGCACGCGTTTGGCCAGTTTCGCGAGCACCTTGTTAGTCAGGCCCGCGATCGAATTCTGTTCGTGCAGCACGAGCGGACGACCCGACAGCGCGGCCATCACGCCCGCCGGGAACGTGATGTAGCCGCCCATCCCGAGCACGACGTCGGGCCGCACGCGGCGCAGTGCGCCGAGGCTCTGCCAGCATGCGCGCAGCAGGTTGAACGGCAGCGTCAGCTTGGTCTTCAGGCCCTTGCCGCGCAGTCCGCCGAAGCGCACGTATTCCATCGGAATGCCGTGCTTCGGCACGAGCGTCGCTTCCATCCCGGCCGGATTGCCGAGCCACACGACGCGCCAGCCCGCCGCTTCCATCCGGTGCGCGACCGCGAGCCCCGGGAACACGTGGCCCCCGGTGCCGCCTGCCATCACCATCAGCGTGCGTCGCGACGCGGTCATACCTTCCCTCCCCGCATCAGGACGCGATTTTCATAATCGACCCGCAGCAGCACCGCGAGCGCGACACAGTTCAGCAGGATGCCCGAACCGCCATAGCTCACGAGCGGCAGCGTCAGGCCTTTGGTCGGCAGCAGGCCGAGGTTCACGCCCATGTTGATGAACGTCTGCGCGCCGAACCAGATACCGATGCCCTTCGCCGTCAGGCCCGCGAACGTGCGATCGAGCGCGAGCGCCTGGCGGCCGATCTCGAACGCGCGGCGCACGATCCAGTAGAACAGCAGGATCACGACCATCACGCCGACGAAGCCGAGTTCCTCGCCGATCACCGCGAGGATGAAGTCGGTATGCGCTTCGGGCAGGTAGTTCAGCTTCTCGACGCTGCCGCCGAGGCCGACGCCGAACCACTCGCCGCGCCCGAACGCGATCAGCGAATGCGTGAGCTGGTACGCCTTGCCCTGCGCATACCGTTCGTCCCACGGATCGAGATACGCGAAGATCCGCTCGCGACGCCACGGCGACAGCCATACGAGCATCGTGAAGGTGCCGACCGCCGTCGCAACCAGGCCGCCGAACAGCTTGCCGTTCACGCCGCCGAGGAACAGCACGCCCATCGCGATCGCGGCGACCACCATGAACGCGCCCATGTCCGGCTCGAGCAGCAGCAGCGCGCCGACGAGACCGACCGCGAACGCCATCGGCAGAAAGCCTTTCGCGAAGCTCTGCATGTACTCCTGCTTGCGCACCGTGTAGTTCGCCGCGTAGATCGTCACCGCGAGCTTCATGATTTCCGACGGCTGCATGTTCGTGATGCCGAGCGGAATCCAGCGGCGCGCGCCGTTCACGCCCTTGCCGACGTGCGGGATCAGCACGATCACGAGGCCGACCAGCGCGATCAGGAAGAGATGCGGCGCGTATTTGTCCCAGGTCGACACCGGCACGCGGAACGCGATCACCGCCGCGATGAACGCGACGACGAGCGACACGCAGTGGCGCATCAGGAACGCGTAATCGTGATACGACGCGTATTTCGGCGAATCGGGCATCGCGATCGACGCCGAATACACCATCACGACGCCGAGCCCGAGCAGCGCGATCGCGACCCACAGCAGCGAGTAGTCGAAGTCGAGCATCCGGGAGCGGCTCGGCCGCACGCCGTTGACGACGCTCGCGAGGCCGCCGGTCGCAGCGCGCGTAGCGGACGCGACGCGGCCGCCGGCGGCATTGCCGCCGGTGTCGCGCCGGTCGTTGAAACGGGAGACGAGGCGATCGGACCAGCTCATGGCGTCGCTCCTTTGTCGATGGCGACTTCATCCACCGCCGCGCGGAACACCTCCGCGCGATGGGCGTAGTTCCTGAACATGTCGAGGCTCGCGCACGCGGGCGACAGCAGCACCGCATCGCCCGGCTCGGCGAGCTCGGCGGCGGCACGCACCGCGCCTTCGAGCGTCGCGTGGTCCGCGAGCGGCACGCCGGTTTCGGCGAGCGTGTCGCGAATCGCCGGCGCGTCGCGGCCGATCAGCATCACCGCACGACACCAGCGTGCGACCGGCGCGACCAGCGGCGCGAAATCCTGCCCCTTGCCGTCGCCGCCGGCGATCAGCACGATCTTCTGCGCGAGCCCGTCGAGCGCGGCCACCGTCGCGCCGACGTTCGTGCCCTTGCTGTCGTCGACGTAGTCCACGTCGTCGATCGTCGCGATCACTTCGACGCGATGCGCCTCGCCGCGGTATTCGCGCAGCGCGTGCAGCAGCGGCGCTGCGGCCAAGTCGATCGCACGCGCGAGCGCGAACGCGGCCAGCGCGTTCGCCGCGTTGTGCAGCCCGCGGATGCGCAGCGCGTCGACCGGCATCAGGCGCTTCTGCGCGATGTCGGGCGTATGCGCGCCGTCGCGCTTGCGCCGGCGGGTCGTCGTCGTTTCGTCCGGCGCGTCGCGGTCGACCGCTTCGACCAGCCACGCGATGCCGTTGTCGCGCGACAGCCCGTAGTCGCCGTCCTGCACCGGTTCGTTCAGGCCGAACGTGACCGTGCGCGCCGCATCGGCCGCGCCGGCGGCCGGCGCGAACTTCATCACGGCCGCGTCGTCGCGGTTGAGCACGCGCGTCGTCGTCGCGCCGAAGATCCGGCCCTTCGCGGCCGCATACGCGTCGAAGCTGCCGTGCCAGTCGAGGTGATCCTGCGTGATGTTGAGAATCGCGGCCGCGTCGGGTGCGAACGTGCGCGCCGTCTCGAGCTGGAAGCTCGACAGTTCGAGCACCCAGACGTCGGGCAGCGCGGTCTCGTCGATCGCGCCCGCGAGCCGGTCGAGCATCGCCGGGCTGATGTTGCCGGCGACGGCGACCTTCTTGCCCGAACGCCGGCACAGCAGGCCCGTGAGGCTCGTCGTCGTGGTCTTGCCGTTGGTACCGGTGATCGCGAGCACCTTCGGCTGGTAGCCGCTCGTGCCGAGCGCGCGCAGCGCCTGCGCGAAGAATTCCAGTTCGCCCCAGACCGCGATCGCGCGCTCGCTCGCGGCTGCGATCAGCGCCGCCAGCGCCGGTTCGAGCGGCGACAGGCCGGGGCTCAGCCCGACGATCTCGACGCCGCCGTCGAGCAGCGCGGGCGTGAACGGCCCGCCGACGAACTCCGCATCGATGCCTTCGGCCTGCAGCGCGGCAAGGTTCGGCGGCGCCTCGCGGGTATCGGCAATACGCAGCCGGCACCCGTGCCTCGCGCACCACCGCGCGATCGCGAGACCCGATTCACCGAGCCCCAGTACGAGCACCATCGGCCGCTGCCGATCTCCAAACATCTCGCCAGACATCCTTGTTACCTTTCCTTTACCGCAGCTTGAGGGTGGACAGACCGAACAGGCACAGCATCAGCGTGATGATCCAGAAACGCACCACCACCTGCGTTTCCTTCCAGCCGGACAATTCGAAATGGTGATGCAGCGGCGCCATCTTCAGCAGGCGCCGCCCTTCGCCGTAACGCTTCTTCGTGTACTTGAACCACGACACCTGCAGCATCACCGACAGCGTTTCCGCGACGAAGATGCCGCCCATGATGAACAGCACGATTTCCTGGCGCACGATCACCGCGACCGTGCCGAGCGCGCCGCCGAGCGCCAGCGCGCCGACGTCGCCCATGAACACCTGCGCGGGGTGCGTGTTGTACCAGAGGAACGCGAGCCCTGCCCCGCCCATCGCCGAACAGAAGATCAGCAGTTCACCGGCGCCCGGGATGTGCGGGAACAGCAGGTATTTCGAATAGACCGAGCTGCCCATCACGTACGCGAACACGCCGAGCGACCCGCCGACCAGCACGACCGGCATGATCACGAGCCCGTCGAGGCCGTCGGTCAGGTTCACCGCGTTGCTCGCGCCGACGATCACGAAATACGTCAGCACGATGAAGCCCCAGACGCCCAGCGGATAGCTGATCGACTTCAGGAACGGCAGCATCAGGTCGGCCCGCGCCGGCAGCCCCATCGACAGGCCGCTCCTCACCCACGCCATGAACAGGTCGAACACGCGCACGTTGTTCGCCTCGGACACGCTGAATGCGAGGTAGACCGCCGCGAACAGCCCGATCACCGACTGCCAGAAATACTTTTCGCGCGACGACATCCCGCGCGGGTCCTTGTAGACGACCTTGCGGTAGTCGTCGACCCAGCCGATCACGCCGAAGCCGAACGTGACGAGCATCACGATCCAGATGAAACGGTTCGTCAGGTCGCCCCACAGCAGCGTCGCGACCGCGATGCCGATCAGGATCAGCACGCCGCCCATCGTCGGCGTGCCGGACTTGACGAGATGGCTTTGCGGGCCGTCCTTGCGCACGGCCTGCCCGACCTTCATTTGCGTCAGCTTGCGGATCACCCACGGTCCGCACACGAGCCCGATACCGAGCGCGGTGATGGTAGCCATCACCGCACGGAACGTCAGGTACGTGAACAAGCGCAAAAAGCTTGCGTCTCCCTGCAGCCATTGCGCCAGCGCCAGCAGCATGCTTCCTTCCTTCTACTCAGTGTGCGGCGGGCACCGTGCCCGCCGCGGGTTGGTTCGTCAGCGCGTCGACCACGCGCTCCATCTTCATGTACCGCGAGCCCTTCACGAGCACCGTCGCCCGCGCGCCATAGCCCGTCGCGAGCAGCGCCGTCACCAGCGCGCCGACGTCGCCGAAGTGGCGGGCCGTCTCGCCGTACGCCGTGCACGCATCGCGCGACGCATCGCCGAGCGCGAACAGCGCATCGATGCCGCGCTCGCGCGCATACGCACCGATCTCCCGGTGAAACGCCGGGCCTTCGTCGCCGACTTCACCCATGTCGCCGATCACCAGCACGCGCGGCGCCGGATGGGCAGCAAGCACGTCGATCGCCGCACGCATCGAATCGGGGTTCGCGTTGTACGTATCGTCGACGACCGTCGCGCCCGCGAGGCTGCCGGCGATCGCCTGCTTCACCTGGAGCCGGCCCTTGACCGGTTCGAACGACTCGAGGCCCTGCTTGATCGCCGACAGTTCGACACCCGCGCCCAGCGCCGCGGCCGTCGCGGCCAGCGCGTTGCGCGCGTTGTGCTCGCCGAGCGCACGCAACCGCACCGTGACGGCGCCAGCCGGCGTGTCGATCGCGAGTTCGCCGCCGTGAAGGCGACCGACGACCTGTGCATCGTTCTGCCGTTCGGCGTCGTGCAGTGCGAAATCGAGGATCCGGTTGCCGGTCGCCGCGACGCGCCAGATGCCCGCGTACGCATCGTCGGCCGGGAACACCGCGACGCCGTCCGGCGGCAGCGCGTGGATCACGGCCGCGTGTTCGAGCGCGACGGCTTCGACCGTCGCCATGAATTCCTGGTGTTCGCGCTGCGCGTTGTTGACGAGCGCGACCGTCGGCGCGGTGAGGCGCGCCAGAACTTCGGTCTCGCCCGGGTGGTTCATGCCGATCTCGATCACCGCGAGGCGATGCGCGGTCGACAGGCGCAGCAACGTCAGCGGCAGCCCGACGTCGTTGTTCAGGTTGCCGGCCGTCGCGAGTCGCGCGTCGGTACCGACCGCCGCGGCGAAGATCGACGCGATCATTTCCTTGACGGTCGTCTTGCCGTTGCTGCCCGTCACCGCGACGAGCGGCAGCGCGAATCGTTTGCGCCAGCCGTGCGCGAGCGCGCCGAGCGCGGCACGCGTTTCACCGCCTTCGATCGCCGGCATCGCGAGGCCCGCTGGCACGCGTGCGACGAGCGCCGCCGACGCGCCGCGCGCGGCCACGTCGCCGAGGAAGTCGTGCGCGTCGAAGCGCTCGCCCTTCAGCGCGACGAACAGGTCGCCGGGGCCGACCGTGCGGCTGTCCGTCGACACGCGCTCGAACGTGGTGTCCGGATCGCCGTGGACGGTGGCGCCGGGAATCAGGCGGGCGGCTTCGCCCAGACTGAGCATCGTCATTCGCCGCCTCCCTTGCCGTGCGTCGCGCGTGCCGCGAGTGCGAGCCGCGCGTGATCCTGATCGGAGAACGTGCGCTTCTTGCCCATGATTTCCTGCGTTGCCTCGTGCCCCTTGCCGGCCAGCACGACGACATCCTCGCGGGCGGCGCCGCGCACGGCCTGCAGGATCGCGCTCGCGCGATCCTCGATGCGGCGTGCGCGATCGGGCGCGGTCATGCCCGCGATGACCTGGTCGATGATGCGCTGCGGATCCTCGCTGCGCGGGTTGTCGCTCGTGACGACGACTTCGTCGGCGAGCCGCTCGGCGATCGCGCCCATCAGCGGACGCTTGGTCGCATCGCGATCGCCGCCGCAGCCGAACATGCAGACGAGCCGGCCGCCGCGCGCCGCCGCGATCGGGCGCAACGCGTCGAGCGTCTTCTCGAGCGCGTCGGGCGTATGTGCATAGTCGATCACGACCAGCGGTTCATCGTTCGCCAGCCGGCCGCCAAGGCGCTGCATGCGGCCGTTGACGGACTCGAGCCGCGCAATCTCCGCGACCGCCGCGTCGAACGGCAGGTCGGCCGCGAGCAGCGAGCCGAGCACTGCGAGCAGGTTGCTGACGTTGAACGTGCCGAGCGTGCCGACCTCGATGTCCGCGTCGCCCCACGACGAGCGCAGGCGGAATGCCGTGCCGGTAGCGGTCGCGCGCACGTCGAGCGCGACCAACTCGCGATCGGCGTCGGCCGCGTGCACGTCGCCGATCCCGTAGGCGATCGTGCGCACGCGGCCGGCCAGCTTCTCGAGCAGGCGGCGGCCGGCTGCGTCGTCGCGATTGACGACCGCCGCGCGCAGGCCGCGCCATGCGAACAGTTTCGACTTCGAGGCTTCGTACGCATCGAACGTGCCGTGATAGTCGAGGTGATCCTGCGTGAGGTTCGTGAACACGGCGATGTCGAATGCCGTGCCGTTCACGCGGCCCTGGTGCAGCGCGTGCGACGACACTTCCATCGCGACGGCCTTTGCGCCCGCGTCGTGCAGTTGCGCGAGGCTGCGCTGCAGCTGCGGCGCGTCCGGCGTCGTGAAGCCGGTCGGCACCAGCTGCCCCGGCATGCCGCTGCCGAGCGTGCCGATCAGCGCGCACGGCTGGTGCAGCGCCGTCAGCGCGGCCGCGATCCAGTGCGTGCACGACGTCTTGCCGTTGGTGCCGGTCACGCCGATGGCGAGCAGGCTGTCGCTCGGGTCGCCGTACCAGCCGCTGGCGATCTCGCCGGCCAGCTGGTCGAGCGCCGGCACCGCGAGTGCGACGGGTGCGGCCGGCGCAGCTGCGAGGCCTTCCGGCTGATACAGCACGGCGGCCGCACCGCGGGAAACGGCCTCGGCAATGAAGGCGCGATTGTCTGCCCCGTCGACCGCATAGCCGAGAAACACGTCGCCTGCCTGCAGGCTGCGCGTGTCGGCATGCAGTTGCGCCGCGGGGGCCACATGCTGGCGCAGCCACGCAAGCGCGGCCGCGATCTGCTGATGCGCCGGATGGGAACTGCGAGCGGCGCTCATCGAACAACTCCTGGTGAATTACGTGTCGTGCTGGATACGATCATATGCTTCGCACCGCCGCCGGCGGCGAGCTTTTGCGGGCCCGTCTTGGCGGGCGTGCCCGGCGTGTCGTCGGACACGACCAGTTGCTTGATCGGCATGTTCGGCGGCACGTTCAGCGCACGCATCGTGTCGCCCGCGATCGCCGAGAATACGGGGCCCGACACCTGGCCGCCGAAGTGGCTGCCGGCGGTCGGCTCGTCGACCGACACCGCGATCACGACGCGCGGATTCGGCATCGGCGCCATCCCGACGAACGACGCGCGGTACTTGCGCGTGTAGCCGTGACCTTCATGCTTGTACGCGGTACCGCTCTTGCCGCCGACCCGATAACCCGGCACGGCCGCATCCGGCGACGTGCCGCCCGGCGCGACCACCGTCTCGAGCATCGCGCGCACTTCGCGCGCGGTGGTCGGGTTGAACACCTGCGTGCCCACGATCGGCTGATTGGGGTCGGTCTTGAAAATGGTCACGGGCATCAGCTCGCCGTCGTGCGCGATCGCCGTGTAGGCGCGCGCGAGCTGGAACAGCGACACCGACAGGCCGTAGCCGTACGACATCGTCGCCTGCTCGATGCGCCGCCAGTTCTTCCACGGACGCAGGCGGCCGGCCACCGCGCCCGGGAACCCGACCTTCGGCGCCTGACCGAGGCCGATGCTCGTATACATATTCCACATTTCCTCGGGCCGCATCGTCATCGCGATCTTCGTCGCGCCGATGTTGCTCGACTTCTGGATCACGCCGCCGACCGTCAGCGTGCCGAAACCCGCGTCGTCGGTGATCGGCGCGCCGTCGAGCACGAAATGCCCGTTGCCCGTTTCGACGAGCGTGTTCGGCGTCACGCGGTGCAGGTCGAGCGCGAGCGACACCGTAAACGGCTTCATGATCGAGCCCGGCTCGAACACGTCGGTCATGATCCGGTTGCGCAACTGCTCGCCCGTCATGCGCGAACGGTCGTTCGGGTTGTACGTCGGATAGTTGACGAGCGCGAGCACCTCGCCGGTACGCACGTCGACCACCATCGCCGCGCCGGCCTTCGCCTTGAACTTCTCGACGGCGGCCTTCAGGTTCGCATACGCGATGTACTGGATCTTGCTGTCGATCGACAGGTCGACGTCTGTCCCGTTGTGCGGCGGAATCTGCTCGGCGACGTCCTCGACGATGTGCCCCATCCGGTCCTTGATCACGCGGCGCACGCCGGACGTGCCGGACAGCATCTTCTGGTCGCCGAGCTCGACGCCTTCCTGCCCTTCATCCTCGACGTTCGTGAAGCCGATCAGGTGAGCGGTGATCTCGCCTTCCGGATAGAAGCGCTTGTATTCGTTGCGCTGATAGACGCCGGGGATGTCGAGCGCGGCGACCTTGTCCGCGATGTCGATCGGCACCTGGCGCTTCACGTAGACGAAACCCTTGTCTTCCGACAGCTTCACGCGCAGTTCCTTCGGCGTCATGCCGAGGAGCTTTCCGAGCTGATTGACCTTGTCCGCGCCGAGATCGTCCGGCACCGCATCCGGAATCGCCCAGATCGCGCGCACGGGCAGGCTCGTCGCGAGCACGAGCCCGTTACGGTCGAGGATCTTGCCGCGCGTGGCCGGCAGCTCGATCGTGCGCTGGTAGCGGCTTTCGCCCTGCTTCTGATAGAACGCGTTGCCGGGCCCCTGGATCCAGAACGCCCGCGCGGCCAGCGCGACGAACGCCATGAACAGCAGGAACACGACGAATTTCGAGCGCCACATCGGCAGGTGCACGCCGAGCACGGGGCTCGACGAGAATTTCACGTCCTGACGCTTTTGTGCCGGCTTCATCGCGCGCCTCCCCCGCCCTTGGCGGCCGTCTCGGCCGAAGCCGGAATCGGTGCGTCGATCGCCTTCACGGCGCCCGGCGGCAGCGTCAGGTATTGGGTGCGACCCGTCGTGATCGCCTGCATCTTCAGCGAATCGTTCGCGAGTTGCTCGATACGCGACGTCTTCGACAGCGCGCTCTGCTGATATTGAAGCTGCGCGTAGTCCTGCTGGAGCTGACGCTCCTGCGACTGCGCGCGCTGCAGCTGGATGAAGATCTGGCGCTGCTGGTTCGTCGAGTTGACGACCGACAGCGCGCAGCCCATCACGATGATCAGCAGGAAGATATTGAAGCGGCTCATGGCGTGACGCGCTCCGCGATGCGCATCACGGCCGACCGGGCGCGCGGATTCGCGGCAACTTCCGCTTCGCTCGGAAACTGGCGGCTGATGATCTTGAGCGGCGGGCTCGGGAGGTCGACGGCACGGATCGGCAGGCGACGATCGACCGCAGGCGCGCTCGCGTGCGCCTGCATGAATCGCTTGACGATCCGGTCCTCGAGTGAATGAAAGCTGATGACCACCAGCCGCCCCCCTTGCTCCAGCAACGACAATGCCGCGTCTAGTACGACTTGCAGGTCCGCAAGCTCTTGATTGACGTGAATCCGTATAGCCTGAAAGGTGCGGGTTGCCGGATCCTTGCCCTTCTCACGGGTTTTGACGACGTTACCCACGATTTGGGCAAGCTCGCCCGTGGTGTCGAGAGGCCCAAGACGGTCGGACTCTGCCCGGCGAGCAACAAGCGCCTTTGCAATCTGAAAAGCAAACCGTTCTTCCCCATAATCCCGTATCACCTCCGTCAATTCCTGCACCGAAGCCCGCGCGAGCCACTCGGCCGCCGACTCGCCGCGCGTCGGATCCATTCGCATGTCCAGCGGGCCATCCGCGCGAAAGCTGAAGCCGCGCGCCGGATCGTCCACCTGCGGCGAGGACACGCCCAGGTCCAGCAACACACCCGACACCTTCTCGACGCCGCGCGCCGCAAGCGCGTCGCGCATCGATGCAAAGCTGTCATGCACGATCGAGAAGCGCGCATCCTCGATGCGCTGCGCCGTCTCGATCGCCCTCGGATCCTTGTCGAACGCGATCAGCCGGCCGGCCGCCGCCAGCCGCGCGAGCACCGCGCGGCTGTGACCGCCGCGCCCGAACGTACCGTCGACATAAATGCCGTCCGGCCGCGTCACGAGCGAATCGACCGCTTCGTCCAGAAGCACGGTCCGATGCTGCAATTCGTTTCCCATCGCGGGCGTCTCCGTCACCGCAATCAGAACGTGAAATTCTTCAGCGCGTCGGGCATGCCCTGCGCCATCGCTGCCTGCTCCTTCGCGATGTAGGTCTGTGAATCCCACAGCTCGAAGTGACTACCCATTCCCAACAACATGACTTCCTTTTCCAGTCCGGCCGCCATCCGCAGCTCGGGCGATACGAGAATCCGGCCCGCGCTGTCGAGATCGACATCCATTGCATTGCCGAGAAAGATCCGCCGCCACCAATGTGCATCCATCGGCAGCGCGGCGATCTTGGCGCGGAATACCTCCCATTCGGGGCGCGGAAACAGCAACAGGCAGCCGTCCGGGTGCTTGGTCACAGTCACCCGTCCTTCTGCCTGTCCTTGCAGCGCTTCGCGATAGCGAGCCGGCACCGACATCCGCCCTTTCGCATCGAGCGTCAGCGCCGACGCCCCTTGGAACACTTTCCGCTCTCCCGTTCAGGGCACCGAAGCACCCGCTCAACGCTCAAGAATTTAGCCCGAATAGCCCGCCAAATCACACAAAAATACACTTTCTCACACTGTCTCCCACTTTAGAGGAAGGGTTTGGCACGGTCAAGGGAGCGGCCCGGTTTTTTGACGAATTTTGTTAGTTAGAACAAGGACTTACGCGCACATGCTCATGCGGCCCCTCATACCAAAAACCGTTATAAATGAATGAGCTAGTGCAACTTGTGAAGGTGATACGTGAGAAAGGCGGGCCAGACTGGCGTGCGGACGGGGCTTTCGGGGGCGGGAAAACGCGGAAAAAACGGGCGGTATCGATGGGTGACGGAGGTGGGCGGCGTCATGCGCCGCCCACCTCCGAATGTCACAGATAGTATGCAGTCCGCGTCATGACTTTCGACGCGGCGCGCATCAGCATCCGCGCGGGCAGCGGCAGTTCGATCCCGCCGGCATCGGTCGCGGCCTTGCCGTGCTTCACCTCGTCGAGCCGCATCTGCTCGACGATCGCGCGCGACGCCGTGTCGGTCGCCGGCAGCTCGGACAGGTGCCCGTCGAGGTGGCTCTCGACCTGACGCTCCGTCTCCGCCATGAAGCCGAGGCTGACCTTGTCGCCCAGCGTGCCGGCGACGACGCCGATCGCGAGCGCGCCGGCGTACCACAGCGGGTTGAGCAGGCTCGGACGCGAATCGAGTTCCTTCAGCCGATGCGCGGTCCACGCGAGATGATCCTCCTCCTCGCGGGCGGCTTCCTCGAACATCGCCTTCGACGACGACGAGCGCGCGGTCAGCTTCTGCGCCTGATAAAGCGCCTGCGCACAAACCTCGCCGACGTGGTTCACGCGCATCAGCCCGGCGGCATGCGTGCGCTCCGCGGGCGTCAGTTCGCCGGCCGGCGGCTCCGCCGGCGCGGGCACCGGGCGGCTCATCCGGCTAATGCCGGTCAGCGATCGCAGGCCGCGATCGAATTCGCTGATCAGTTCGTCCAACACCATCCTGTTCTCCTGGCTGCGTGCGCTGCCGCGAGCGGCAACGGCACGTGCTCCGCTACGTAACCGACTTGATTATTCAGCGGAAATTGCGGTTAACCCGTGATTTTAACCATTGTTGCATAAAGGAAACATGGCAACCTTGAGCCACGGCATTTCGCTTTGTCGGAAAAATCGGCTTTGCTACATTACGTGCGACTTCTTGCGAAGTTGATGGGGCCCGTCAACACACCATAACTATCCGCCCCGCCAAAAAAATTCAGTGATTCTTGGAGATCCGTTAATGAAAAAGTCGCTTCTCGCGCTCGTCGCGCTGGGCGCGTTTGCTGGCGCTGCACATGCGCAAAGCAGCGTGACGCTTTACGGCATCATCGATGAAGGCTTCATCTTCAACAACAACGCCAAGGGCGGCCACCTGTACGGCCTGGCAAGCGGCGTGATGCAAGGCAGCCGCTTCGGCCTGCGCGGCACCGAAGATCTGGGCAGCGGCCTGAAGGCGATCTTCGTGCTCGAGAACGGTTTTGACGTCAACTCCGGCAAGCTCGGCCAGGGCGGCCTGATGTTCGGCCGCCAGGCTTACGTCGGCCTGTCGAGCCAGTACGGTACGGTCACGCTGGGTCGCCAGTACGACTCCGTCGTCGACTTCGTCGGCCCGCTCGAGGCAGGCGACCAGTGGGGCGGCTACATCGCCGCTCACCCGGGCGACCTCGACAACTTCAACAACGCTTACCGTGTGAACAACGCGGTCAAGTACACGAGCCCGACCTACGGCGGCTTCTCGTTCGGCGGCCTGTACAGCTTCGGCGGTCAAGCCGGCCAGTTCTCGAAGAACCAGGTCTGGTCGCTCGGCGCCGGTTACAACAACGGCCCGCTGGTGTTGGGTGTCGGCTACTTGAACGCACGTACGCCGGCGAACTTCGGCGGCATGTTCAACACGGGCGCGTCGGCTGCGGCGACGGCCGTGTCGTCGCCGGTCTACGGCGCGTATGCGAACAGCGCGAACACGTACCAGGTCATCGGTGCGGGCGGCGCATACACGTTCGGCGCAGCGACGATCGGCGCGACGTACTCGAACACGAAGTTCAAGGGCTTCTCGGTCGGTCCGTTCGTGAACCAGACCGCGACCTTCAACAACGGCGAAATCAACTTCAAGTATCAGCTGACCCCGGCATTGATCGTCGGCGCGGCGTACGACTACACGCAAGGCAGCAAGATCGACGGCAACTCGGCAGCCAAGTACCACCAGGGCTCGCTGGGCGTCGACTACTTCCTGTCGAAGCGTACGGACGTCTACGTGATCGGCGTGTACCAGCATGCATCGGGCAACACGCTCGACTCGGCAGGCAACGTCGTTCAGGCACATGCTTCGATCAACGGTCTCGATCCGTCGACGACCAGCAACCAGGTCGCAGCGCGTGTCGGTATCCGTCACAAGTTCTAATCAGCTTGCCTGACAAGCCGCAGCATCTTGAAGGCGCCTTCGGGCGCCTTTTCTTTTGGGGCTGCGAAGCGGTGTGCGGTGTGCGGTGTGCGGTGTGCGGTGTGCGGTGTGCGGTGTGCGGTGTGCGGTGTGCGGTGTGCGGTGTGCGGTGTGCGGTGTGCGGTGTGCGGTGTGCGGTGTGCGGTGTGCGGTGTGCGCGGAATGATCGACGGGTAACGCGCTCTTGGCGACGAATCGTTCGCGATGCTGACTCGACACGAACGCCGCCGTTTGCCGATCCGGCATGCAACGAGGTGCCGCCCCGTTCGAATCGAATCGGCTGCGGACAGCCAGACCGGAGCGCTCCGCCCGCCGCGGCGTGCCCGGACGAACGCGCGCCGTTCCGATATGGCGCGGCAGCCCCGATGCCGCACCACAAACAAAGGAGCCCGGCACAGACCGGGCTCCTTCGTTCGACTTGAGTGTTACGCGCGTCCGTCGCGCAGCTCGCGCCGCAGGATCTTGCCGACGTTCGTCTTAGGCAGCTCCGTGCGGAACTCGACGAGTTTCGGCCGCTTGTAACCGGTGAGCCGCTCCTTGCAGTACGCGAGGATGTCCTTGTCGGTCAGCGCCGGATCCTTCTTCACGACGAACAGCTTCACGGCTTCGCCCGAGTGCTCGTCCGGAACACCGACCGCCGCCACCTCGAACACCCCCGGATGCGACGCCACCACGTCCTCGACCTCGTTCGGATACACGTTGAAACCGGATACCAGGATCATGTCCTTCTTCCGGTCGACGATCTTCACGTAACCGCGCGCGTCCATCACGCCGACGTCACCGGTCTTGAAGAAACCGTCCGCGAACATGACCTTCGCGGTTTCTTCCGGGCGGTTCCAGTAGCCGGCCATGACCTGCGGCCCGCGGATGCAGATCTCGCCCGGCTCGCCGAGCGCGACGTCGTTGCCGGCGTCGTCGCGGATGGCAATTTCGGTCGACGGCAGCGGCAGGCCGATCGTCCCGCTGTACTCGGTCGCCGTCACGGGGTTGCAGGTCGCGACCGGCGACGTTTCGGACAGGCCGTACCCTTCGATGATCGCCGTTTGGGTCTTCTCGTACCAGCGCTTCGCGACGCCTTCCTGGATCGCCATGCCACCGCCGTTGGCGATCACGAGCTTCGACAGGTCGAGCTGGTTGAATTCGGGATGGTTCAGCAGTGCGTTGTACAGCGTGTTGACGGCGGGAATCGTCGAGATCTGGTATCCCTTCAGTTCCTTGATCATGCCGCCGATGTCGCGCGGATTCGGAATCAGGATGCCCATGCCGCCCGTGCGCATCGTCAGGAAGCCGCAGACCGTCAGCGCGAACACGTGATAGAGCGGCAGCGCGACAACCGTCACGAATTGCTTCACCTCCGGGTACTTCGCGTGCGCGGGATGGTGCCAGGCGCCGGCCTGCAGCACGTTCGACACGATGTTCCGGTGCAGCAGCGTCGCGCCCTTCGCGACACCGGTCGTACCGCCCGTGTACTGGAGGAACGCGACGTCGTCTGGGCCGAGCTTCGGCGGTTTGAAGGTCTGCCGCGCCCCTTCGGACAGCGCGGCCTTGAAGCGCGTGAACGACGGGAGCTGCCAGGCCGGCACCATCTTCTTCACGTTGCGTACGACGTAATTGACGAGCCAGCCCTTGATGCCCAGCAGGTCGCCCATCGACGCGACCACGACATGCTTGACGGCGGTATTGGCGATAACGGCCTGCAACGTCGACGCGAAATTCTCGAGAATGACGATCGCCTCGGCCCCGCTGTCCTTCAGCTGATGTTCGAGCTCGCGCGGCGTATAGAGCGGGTTGACGTTGACGACGGTGTAGCCCGCGCGGAGCACGGCAACGATCGCCACCGGGTACTGCAGCACGTTCGGCATCATGAGCGCGACCCGTGCGCCGCGCTTCAGGCCACGCGACTGCAGCCACGCGCCGAACCGGCGCGACAGTGCATCGAGTTCGCCGTACGTGATGCTCTTGCCCATGCAGACGAACGCCTTGCGGTCGCGATACTGCCTGAAGCTCTCGTCGAGGAGATCCGGGACGGAAGGATATGGAGACGCGTCGATTTCGGCTGGAACGCCGGGTGGGTACGATTTCAGCCAAATTTTGTCCATACCGCGCGTCTCCTCACTGATTTTCGAATGGTCGTGCTAAAACGCATCGTAGCGGCTCGCCCGTCCTGAGACAACAGGGTTAGATGTCCACTTCGAACTTTCGAACGCATTCGTCCGATCATATCTGGAAGTTCCGTCAAGTCCGCTCAACTTCCACCAAACAATCGTAAAAGGTCGCCGAGTTGCCGAGGTCGGTCAGCGCCTGGCTCGTCACTTCGTTCGCGTTCCGACCGTCCACCGACAATTTCTTCCACCAGATCGACAGTCCGACGACGAGCCCCGCCCGCGCACGATCGGTCACTCTTGCGACCGCCTGCATCGATCCGCGGTCGTTGAATATGCGTACGACGTCGCCCTCCGCGATGCCGCGCGCATCGGCGTCGGCCGGGTGAATATCGAGATGCGGCTGGCCTTCCGTGCTGCGCAGGCTGTCCACGTTCACGAACGTGCTGTTCAGGAAGTGCCGGGCCGGCGGCGAAATCATCGCGAGCGGGTAGCGGGCGGCAAGCTCAGGCGCCGCCTCCGCCGATTCGAACGGCGGCAGGTAATCGGGCACCGGGTCCATGCCCATCTGCTCGAGTCGCGCGCTGTAGAACTCGCATTTGCCGGACGGTGTGCGAAAGCCGCCATTCGCGAAAGGCGCGTCCGCAACCTTGAGCTTCAGCCAGCCGGCACGCTTCAACGTCTCCCAGTCGCTGTCGAGTGCCGGATCGTCCCAGCGAAGCGCCGCCTGCGCGACCTCTTCGTCGCTGTGATAAAGCGCGGGCTCGTCCAGCCCCATGCTGCGCGCGATGCCGCGAAAGATTTCGGTGTTCGGTCGTGCGTCGCCGACCGGCGGAATCGCCGGCAGATTCGCCATCACATAGGTGTGGCCGTACGACTTGTGGACGTCGAGATGCTCGAGCTGCGTCGTGGCCGGCAACACAATGTCGGCGAAGTCGACGGTATCTGTCTTGAAGTGCTCGAGAACGACCGTGAACAGGTCTTCGCGCGCGAACCCGGCGGCGACTTTCGACGAGTCGGGGGCAACCGCAACCGGATTCGAGTTGTAGACGATCACTGCTTCGACCTTCGGCCCGAAAGTCGCGTCGCCCGGATGCAGCAGTGCATCGCCGATGGCATTCATGTTGATGATGCGCGGCAGTTTCTGCGGCCAGCCGGGCATCAGATCGGGGCGCAGCAGCGCCGCCTGATTGACCGGTGCAGATTCCGACGACGACAGCAGCAGTCCGCCGGCCCGGTCGCGCCACGCGCCCGTCAGCGCAGGCAGGCTCGCAATCGCGCGCACGGCGTTGCCGCCCCCGCGCACGCGCTGCATGCCGTAATTGAGGCGGATCGATGCCTTGCGGGTCGCGCCGTAACGACGTGCGAGTTCGATCAGTTCCGACGCCTCGATGCCGCAGATTTGCGCGACACGCTCCGGCGGATAGGACAGGGCTCGCGCCTTGAGCGCATCGAAGCCGAGCGTATGGCGTGCGATGTAGTCGTGATCGAGCAGATCCTCGGTGATCAGCACATGCATCATGCCGAGCGCGAACGCTCCGTCGGTGCCCGGTTTCAATGCGATGTGCTGATGGCATTTTTCTGCCGTCAGCGAGCGGTAGGGATCGATTGCGACGAGACGGGCACCGCGACGCTTGGCTTCCTGCGCACGGGTCCAGAAATGCAGGCTGGAGGCGATCGGGTTGGCGCCCCAGATCAGGATCAACTCGCTTTCATCGAAATGCTCGAGATGCATGCCGACGCTTCCGCCATACGTATAGCGCAACCCTGCTGCGCCGGCCGCCGCGCAGATGGCCCGCTCGAGCCGGGACGCACCGAGTTTATGGAAGAACCGCTGGGCGATGCCTTCGCCCTGCACGAGCCCCATCGTTCCCGCGTAGCTGTACGGCAGGATCGCCTCCGGCGCGCGCGCGGCGATTTCGCCGAGACGACGACCGATCTCGTCGAATGCTTCGCTCCAGCTGATCGGCACGAAGCGCCCTTCTCCCTTCGCGCCCACGCGCTTGAGGGGCACAGTGAGTCGGTCGGGATGATGAACGCGGTCGGCGTATCGGCTGACTTTCGTACACAGCACGCCTTGCGTCGGCGGATGGTCGGGATCGCCCGCGACCTTGATCGCCCGACCGTTTTCGACGGTCACACGCATTGCGCACGTGTCCGGACAATCGTGCGGGCATACGGCCCGAGCTATCTGAGTGGCGGCGTTCATCGTTCTGGATGCTACTGGGATGGAGATTCGCAAATTCTACGTGGCCGCGCCGAATAAGGCGTCATTTCGCACGAGTTTCCGGCCTATTTGGCGAAAAAGCGGTGGCGGCGGATGGCTAATATCGATACGGGACGAACTTTGAAAAGTCGGTGCGACGATACAAGTGTGGTGCGGGTGTGAACGGTGCCGGGCCCGCGGCTTCGCCGAGTTCGCGCGAGTCGATCATCGACCGAAGATAGGGCGAATGGTCCTGGACGATGGAAAGTGGGTATGCGTTGCGGCTTGAGCAACAAACGGGGCAGATTCGAGGCCGGTGACCGCGCATTTCTGCGCTGCAAATGCAAAAACCCCCGCCTTTCGGGCGGGGGTTTCTGGC